>CABUPH010000003.1 GCA_902493375.1 uncultured Collinsella sp. | reverse complement strand
CATGCGAACCTCCAGTCCGGACCGCCCCGCGGTCCAACTTTCTGTCCGCACCCCCTTTAAAGCCGCGTGACTTTAATTTAGGGACTATTCCACCGCAACTTATTGGGAAATTAGCTAGTCCTTGGGCGTCCAGGACCAGAAGAAGTTGATAAGGGCCACACGCGAGGCGGTATCGGTCTTCTTGTTGATTGAGGAAATGTGGCGATAGAGCGTGGAGCGCGAAAGGAAGAGCGTTGTGGCGATGTCCTGAACGCTCTGGTCCGAAACGACCAATACCTCAAGAATATCGCGCTCGCGCTCTGTAAGCCCAAAGGTGGCGACGAAAGCATCGAGGCGTTCATCGGACGTGAGCTCCGCTGCCTCCACGGGCTCGGGGTCGGAGCATGTGGGCGCAAGATCCCCACCAAGATCGTCGGTGGCAAGCGGCAGGCCATCCTGCATCACGGCATCATCGGCTCGTTGCCCCAACTGCCCCAGCAGCGTAATCGCAATGCCCACAAACATCACGAGCGCCGCACCGACCGCAGCCAGCACGTTTTGACTCGAGATGATCGCCACCGCCGGCGCCGTCACGAGCATCGAGCACACGTTGTTGACGACGCGACCCATGCACGGCCAAAAATATGACCAGCGCGCATAGAGCGAGACGGCGGCATATTTTGTGGTAAAGAACACCACGAAAAAGCCCGAGCCCAGATAAAAGATGATCGTGGCAGCAAGCTCGTTGCCGCCATTACCATCGACGATGAGCACAAAGAACGAAAGCGTGGACAGTATGGCGGCACATGTCATGCCGATATTCATATACGAGCGGCCGTGCAGGTCGAATAGTGCGCCAGCGATCAACGAGCTCACGACAAGCAGCAGGCGCGGCCAATCGCCCAAATCGACGGCTCCGACAGCATGCAGGGTCGTGAAGCCCACGTTGAGAGCGGCGAATACGCTGGAAAGATACGCCGTCGCCACGGTCAGGCGAACTACGGCGCGACGGAATGCCGCCTTTGCCTCGGGATCGTCATGCCACTTGGCGCCATATTCCAGAGCATCTACCGAAAGCCCGGCAGCACTGGGTTCAAAGTTGGGATCGGACTCGTCGCGCAGCTTGGCGCGTCGGGCACCGTGGAGCAACGCCACCTGCGCGATCGCACAGACGACCAGAACAGCCTGCTGAGGAATGCCGACAGGCATCACCATGTGGTTGAGAACCTGCACCAGAACGCCCATGGCGTAAGAAAGTGCGGCGGCGCGCGCCAAGCAGGGCGTTCGCGCAAAGCGCCTCGCAAAATTTGCATGGGCAGTCGATCCGCAGTAGCCCAGCGCGCAGCACGCCACCAAACCGCCGGCAATTACCACCTCAACCTGAACCGCCATAATCAACAGCAGCAATGCCGCCACCAGCAAAACGCCCGTGACGTCACTCGTTGCGTCGATAGCATGGGGACGGCGATAGTACAGAATGGGACGCACAAAAAAGCCAATCACGCTCGCGCCGATGACAAGGCTCTCATAAATAACGACCTCGTTCGGAGACACGAACTCGGCCATGCGCACATCAAAAAGATACTCGCACGCCAAAAACGTGAAGAAGAACAGCGCCAGGCATATAATCTCCCGAATGCCCCGACGCAAATATGCGGTTGTGTCTCCCATGCCCCTCATGGTTAACCCCCGGCCGCTCAATTGTCTGGAAATCTATTTTAATAAAGAACCAGTCTCAATATCGAAGCCAGGCTCGAAATGTTGCCAATTCGACCCCAGCCGTCCACATCACGCCGCGATTTTGAGCCGCATGGACCAGAAGGGACGCGCGCGATCTCTAGCTCGGCCAGGAGTGTCTCCAACCACCACTCATTTAAGTACGTCCCCAATGAGTGGCCGAAGAGTGTCCCCCGCGACTAGTCGTTTAAGAACGTCCCCGATGACTAGTCAAAAATGGGCCATGTGTCCCAGTTGTGGAGACTCCTTGAGCCGTCTGGGTATCGCGAAGGATCGCACACTCCCCCATCATCAAAAGTGACACACGCTACCTGTTGATGGGAGGCAGCCATGGGCTTCTTTGACAAGATGTTCGAGAAGAAAGAGTGCGCGATTTGCGGTACCGAGCTGGGACTTCTAGGTAAGACAAAAATCAATGAAGGCTACCTGTGCAAAGAGTGCGCCGGCAAGCTCTCCCCCTACTTTCACGGCTATCGCTCCAGCACCGCGGACGATATCCGTGAGCAACTCGCCTACCGCGAGGCCAACGCCGAGCGCCTGTCTTCGTTCAACCCCACGCGCACGCTTTCTGCCGGGCGCACCAATATTATGCTCGATGAGGACGCGGGCCTGCTGATCATCACCTCGCAGAGCCGCTGGCGCGACGCCAATCCCGACATCATCGAGTTCTCGCAGGTACTCGGCTGCGATATGGATATCGACGAGCATCGCACCGAGATCTATCGCGAGACCAAGGACGGCGAGCGCGAGAGCTACAACCCGCCGCGCTACGACCTGGATTACGACTTTAATCTGACCATCCACGTCAATACGCCGTACTTCACCGAGATCAACCTGCGCGTGAACGACTCCACCATCGATCAGCGCGGCTCCATCGAATATCGCGAGGCCAAGCGCCAGGCAACCGAAGTCCGCGATGCGCTGGTGCAGCTGCGCCAAGAGACACGCGACAGCGTCGTGGCCGCCAAGGCCCCCAAGACCGCGGTCACCTGCCCCTTCTGCGGAGCCACCACCATTCCCGATGCCAGTGGGCGCTGCGAATACTGCGGCGGCGCCATCGGCGCATAGCCCCCGGCACGGAAAGGACCGATCATGGCCTTCGAGAGCGTTAACTATCAGTGCCCTGCCTGCGGTGGCCCCCTGCATTTTGCCAGTGCCGAGCAAAAGCTCGTCTGCGACTACTGCGATTCGCGTTTTGAAGTCGAAGAAGTCGAGGCCCTCTATCGCGAGCGCCAGGACAAGGCAGATGCCAAAGCCGATGCCGCAGCCGCGGCCCCCAAGCCTGCTGTCGACGATGCCGTGCAGGAGCTCGCCCAAAACGCCGGCTACATCTGCTCGTCGTGCGGCGCCGAGCTCGTGTCCGACAGCACCGTCGCCGTCACCACCTGCCCGTACTGCGGTAACTCCGCCGTGGCGCCCGGCCAGCTCTCTGGCGACTTCTCGCCCGACCTGGTGATTCCGTTTAAGCTCGGGCGCGACGACGTCACGGCCGCACTCAAGGAACACTACAAGGGCAAGATCTTGCTGCCCAAGAGCTTTGTCACCGGCAACCACATCGACGAGGTCCAAGGTGTCTACGTGCCGTTTTGGCTCTACGGCGCCCGCGTTGACGGCGAAGTGTACTTTGACGCGACCAACGAGACCGTGACCGAGGAATCCGACCGCACCGTCACGACCACCGACCACTACGATGCCTATCGCAAGGGCAATATCTCGTTTAAGCGCGTGCCCGTCGACGGATCGTCCAAGATGCCCGACGGCCACATGGATGCCATCGAGCCGTTTGACTATGACGCGCTGTGTCCGTTCTCGGTCGCCTATATGCCCGGCTACATCGCCAACCGTTACGACGAGGACTGCGAGACCTGCAAGGCGCGCGCCGAGCGCCGTATGGAAGAAAGCACGATCTCGGCCCTGCGCGAGACCGTCGTCGACGAATACGACGATGCCACGGTCGAAAGCAAGCAGCTCGACTACACCTGGGAAGACAGCGACTACGCCCTGTTCCCCGTCTGGATGCTCTCCACCTCGTGGAACGGCAAGAGCTACCTGTTTGCCATGAACGGCCAGACCGGCCGCTTGGTCGGCGAGCTCCCCTGCTCCAAGTCCAAGCTCGCCATCGCCTCGGTGCTGTTCTTCGTGATCGGATTTATCCTCTCCCAGATTCTCTTTATGGGGGAATACGCCTTCGATCCGGATTACCTCACCTTTGATATCGAGGGCATCCTCATCAATATCATCGCGCCGCTAATCATCGTGATTATCGGAGACGTGCTACTGGTAGGCCAGCTCAAGACGGCCAACGAAGCAACCTGTGCCGATGAGTATTGTGGCGAGCTCGACCTGACCGAGAAACACGACACCTTCAGCCACACCGAGACCACCGTTGTCATGAAAGACGACAAGGACGACTAAGCAATCCAACCAATACCACCCGGCCTTTGACGAGAAAGGAAGATCACCATGGGACTCTTGAAAGCTGGATTGGGAGCTGCCGGCGGCGTCATGGCCGACCAGTGAAAGGAATTTATCTACTGCGAATCGATGCCTGCTGACGTCTTGGCCTGCAAGGGCAGCAAACGCACCGGTGGCCGTAGCTCCAACACGCGCGGCGAGGACAACGTCATCTCCAACGGCTCCGTCATCGCCGTCAACGACGGACAGGGCATGCTCGTGGTGCAAAACGGCAAGATCATCGAGGTTGCGCTGGAGCCTGGCGAGTTTGTCTTCGACACCGGCAGCGAGCCGAGCGTCTTTAGCGGCAACCTGGGCGATTCCATCAAGGAGACCTTCGCCAATATCGGCAGCCGCTTTACCTTTGGCGGCGACGCGGGCAAGGACCAGCGCGTCTACTTCATCAACACCAAGGAGATCATCGGCAACAAGTACGGCACCGCCTCGCCCGTGCCCTTCCGCGTGGTCGATAACAACATTGGCCTGGACGTCGACATCTCCGTTCGCTGCAACGGCGAGTATTCGTACCGCATCACCAACCCGCTGCTGTTCTACACCAACGTGTGCGGCAACGTGACCGATAGCTATACGCGCGACAAGATCGACAGCCAGCTTAAGTCCGAGCTGCTCACCGCCCTGCAGCCCGCCTTTGCCAAGATCTCGGAGATGGGCATCCGCTACAGCGCCATCCCCGGCCACACCACCGAGCTCGCCCGCGCGCTCAACGAGGTCCTCTCTGCCGACTGGCGTGACCTGCGCGGCGTCGAGATCGTGAGCTTTGGCGTCAACTCCATCGCCGCCTCGCAAGAAGACGAGCAGATGATCAAGGACCTGCAGAAGGCCGCGGTCATACGCGATCCCACCATGGCGGCAGCCAACATTGCCAGCGCCCAGAGCGACGCAATGCGCGCGGCAGCCGCCAACCCCAACGGCGCGATGGCAGGCTTTATGGGCATGGGTATGGCAGGTGGCATGGGCGGCATGAACGCCAGCCAGCTGTTCGCCGCCGGCCAGGCACAGCAACAGGCCGCTCCGCAGCCGGCTCCGGCTCCCGCCCCCGCACCGGCTCCCACCGCCGCACCTGCGGCCGGCGCATGGACCTGCAGCTGCGGCGCCACCAACACCGGCAAGTTCTGCTCCGAGTGCGGTAGTCCCGCACCCGCCCCGGCACCGGCCAAGTGGTTCTGCCCCAACTGCGGCAGCGAAAACGGCGGCAAGTTCTGCAGCAACTGCGGAACGCCCCGGCCCTAGCCCCTCTATCTGGTAATTGGCGGGGGATCCGCCACCCCCGCATTTGTTTCTATGGGTTTCATTCGATAAAGGAGGACACCATGAAGACAACGTTCAAAAAGTCCGTACTCGCATTCCTGACATGCGTCCTGGCGCTCGCCTTTGCCCTGACGGGCTGCAGCGGCGGCGGCAAGGACCCCAAGGCCAACTTCGTCGGCAGCTGGCAGTACTCGGGTGGAACCTTGGATGGCGAAGAGCTCACCGATGAGTACATGGATATGCTCAAGGAGTGGGGCCTCAACTGCGTCCTGATCCTCGACGAGGACGGCACAGGCGTCCTCGATATGTTCCTTGAGGTCGCCGACCTGAAATGGGAAGCCAAGGACGCCACCACCGTAACGATCACCGCCGAAGATGAGTCGCACGACCTGAAGCTCAAGGACGACAAGCTCGTCCTTGAGGTGGAAGGCGACAAGCTTATCTTCACCAAGTCCGACAAGGATCTGTCCGGCACGGTGAAGAAGGATCGCGAGGCGGCCGAGAAGGAAGAAGAGGTCGATGAGGCCGTCGAAGACGACGACGTCCAGAGTGTCGAAATCTCCCCCGCCGTCACCGTCGCCGATGACGATCTGTGCACCATCACCATCACCGAGAAATTCAAGGACGACTGGGGCGACATCGGCTTTGTCGTCAACATCACCAACAAGAGCGACAAGGACCTGACCTTCTACGCTCCCTCCGGCAAGACCAACGTCAACGGCACTATGAAGGAACCCTGGTTCTCGGCTAACCTGATGCCCGGCACCAGCGCCACCGAGGAATTCACGTTCTCGAGCGGCGAGCTTGACAGCCTTGACGACCTGGTCAACACGACCATCGGCATCGACGCCTACCTGACCGATTCCTACGAGGACGTCGCCTCCTACAGCGCAACCATCGCGTAGCGACAGACACCGATAGCCGCGGATTGGCGGACATATCCGCGCACATGCCAGGCGGGGCCGCAGGAAATGATCCTGCGGCCCCGCCGCTTTATGCCGACAGCACTGCCCGTACAAGCAGGTCGCCCGCCGTTTTTAGATGCAAAACGGCGGGCGACCTATCTTCGGCGTTGGAGCACGGGCGGCACACCGACTACGGGCGCTCCATGTTGGGGACGATGCTGCCTTCGGTCACCGCATGCACGGCAAGACGCATGATGTTGTCGTAGCCGGTCTTGCTCAGGATCTCCGAAATGCGGCGCTTGATGGTGCCCTCGCTCATAAACAGCTCGGCCGCGATCTCGCGGCGGCTCTTGCCCTCGCAGGCAAGGCGCAAAATCGACAGCTCGACATCGTCGAGTGCCGCCGTGCCCGAAAAAATGCTCTCGGGCGGCTTGGGAAACGTGCAGTAGCCCGCCAACGTGGAGCGCATCACGGCGAACAGCTCGTCGATACCGACGTTCTTGTAAACAAAGCTATCGACGCCCGCCTCGCGGGCCTGATCGACAAAGGTGATCTCGGGCATGCCGGTCATGATAATGATGCGACACTCGGGCAGCCGCTCCTTGATGCGCGCCGCCGCCACGATGCCGTTTGAATCGTGTTCGGTGCACACGTCCATCAGTATCATGTCCGGGCGCTCCTTGAGCGCGACACCCAAGGCCTCGGAGGCATCGGCAATCGCGGCGACAACGGTCATATCGGGCTGGTCGCCAACGGAGCGCGCCAGGCTCTCGCGCAGGATGGCCTGGTCTTCGACTATAAGGACGCGAATCATGAGCTTCTCCTTTGGACCGTGGCGTTGGAGGTGAGCGGGATGGACACCGCAAGCGTAAAGGGCGGGGCGGCGTGGACTTCCAGGCTGCCGCCCAGATTCTGTGCGACATGCCTCATACCAGGAATGCCCGTTCCCTCCCGATACGATACGGGTGCAGGCGCGCCGTCGTTAGAAACGGTCATCCGCGCAACAGTGCCGTCTTCCGACGTCTCCTGCCGCAGGCGCACATGGACCTGATGGGCCTGCGCATGCTTGGTAGCATTGGTCGAGGCTTCGCGGATAATCTGCAGAAAGGCTGCGGCGACACGTGCGTCGCTTGGCAGCTCGCCCTCCACATCGATCTGCACGCTCACCAGGCCAAAGGCATGGACGATATCGCCCAGTTGCTCTGCCGGTTCGGTGTCGCCCCCGCTGCGCAGATCGGCAGCGATTGAGCGCAGCAGCGGGTCGATCTGCTCGAGTGACTCGTCATCCAGGCGCCCCTCCTCCAGATAACGATGGAGGATGGACAGACGCTGCCCGATCACGTCGTGCACGCGAGCGCGCATACGCAGATAGGCCGCATTGTCAGCAACTTTTTTGACTTCTTCGATCTGGGCTTGGAGCTCTTGGCCCGCAAGCTCAAGCAGGTGGTTGGCTTGCGCCAGGCGATCATGAGCATACGCATACTCTGTTACATCCAGGCCGATAATGCGCTCAAAGAGGCGGCCCGAAACCATAACGTCATCGTGCACAAACAAGCGAATCTCGGCGGGAGAAACCTCGACCACCGCCCGCGCCTCACCAAAACGGTCCAAGTTAATCCGCACGCGGTTCCTACTGCTTTCGGGCATTTGCATGCTAAGTTTGCGCAGGTCGTTCCATGTGCCGCTCATGTCACCTAGATCGGTGGGCATATGAAGTTCCACCAGGTTTTTGCGCATGCAGCGGTTCATGAGCAGCGGACGGCCCCTCGGGTCTAGATACAGGATGCCCACGGGAATCACGTTGATGGTCTCGATCGTCGAGAACATGGTGATATCCTCCTGGCGGTTACGGACGTCCATCAAGAGCGCCGCGATGGAACGGAACAGGAAGAACGCTCCCTCTGCGATAAGGACAACGGTCCACGCCGAGCCCATGGCAAAAACCACCGATGGTGTAACGGCGACAACAAGCGACAGCTCGGCCAGCATGACGGGGCGACGATAGCGCACCATAAGCACCACGCCATAGGCAAAGATTGCGGCATTGAGCCACAGCACTCCGCCCATTGCCCTGGCGCAAACGTCAAGCGGCGCCACCAGATACGAGCCAGACGACGCGAATAAGATGAGCGCCGAAATCATCAGGTGAAGCACAAGGCTCGCCTCGTAGGCGCAAATCACCTTACGGTTATAGGACGAGCGGCGCGATGAGATGAGCGGGACGTGGATCGTCTGCAGACACGCAGCCAGGGCAAAGACAACATCGAGCGCAACGATTTGGGGAAGGATGAGCGAAATCTGCATCGTCACTCACCCGCCCTCGGCATCAAGACGATCATGCGCAGCTGGCCGGACTCGCCCTCAAGGCGATATGCCACGTTGCGCCCTTGCAAAGCGCTTTCGAGCTCTTGCGCAGCGGGTGTCTGCGAAAGATCCTCCTCGTCGTTGGAGAAAAGCGTGGCACGCAACTCGACGCTGCACCGATCATGGTCGCCCAAGTGATACATAAGCGCCGGATGGTCGGTGGTGTAGGCAAAAAACGCGAAGTCATACACGCAGTCGTACAGGGCGCTTACCGTACTGGCGTGCATCGGGCGCCGTATGGCGATAATCGAGGCGCAATCGATATCGATGGTGCGCAGGTCGCTTGCGAGCTCGTTGGCAATGAGCTGAATGCGGTCGCGATCAAAACCGCTCTCCCCGTGCTGCGCCAACGTGAGCGACCCCTTGCGCTTGCAATAGGCGACGAGCATCTTGGCGCGCTGCAGCATGCGGTAACGCTCGTGCGAAGACGCTTCGTCGGTCAACGGCGGCAGCGAGCTCAGCAGGTCGTACATCCCTTCGAGCGCGCGGGCAAGCGCCTGGTCCACGTCTTGGACCAGCAAGGTCTCGGCCTCTTGATCTGCCAGGTGCGTCTTAAGGTCGTAGTCGGCGGCGAGCAGCTCATTTTGACGCTGCAGCTCCATGCGACGATGTGCCAGTTCACGGTTAAGCTCGTTGAGCTCCGACACGTCTTGGGCAAGCAGGGCCGATCCGCCCAGCAGTGGAAAGGCACGGTACATCACATCGGGATCGGACGCCACGGCAAAGGCATGGGCGCGGCCGTGCTCCTGGGTTTGCAACTCCTCGCGCACGCCTACCGGCGTTGGCTTTGACACCGGCGTGGCATAGACCTCCTGCAGGTCGCGCGTTAGAACTTTGAGGTCAAGCGGCAAGGTGTCGAAGATGCCGGCGATGTCGTGATACGACGGAATGACACCGCAATCGAGACAGATTTCCATCGCCACCACGCACAGGACGCAATAGACGAGCGAAAAGTTGAGCCTCCATGCCCAGGGCACGCGCAGAGCATACGAGATGGCAAAGAATGCGCCACCCAGCAGTACGAGCGCCGCCGTGCCCGAGAAACGCTGGACGCGAAAGGACGAGGACCGACCAACCAGGACAAAAAAGGCCACGAAGTCAAAAGCCGTCCACACGAGCACGGCGAAATAACCCCAGCCGTACGTGTAATCGTTGCTCCAGGTGTCGCTTGTGCGGTCAAAGCGAAAGACCTGCTGGTGAAAATCGTTGGTGAGCACAAATCCGATAAGCAGGATGGCCACAATCCACAGCGCAGCGCAGTAGCGGCGACCCAGGCGGTGTTGCTCCAGGCCCGCAAGGCGCAAACCACACAACTGGTAGAGCAGCGGAATGAGTGTCATGGGCACGTAGTACAGGTACCACAGCACGGTGGCATAGAACGGCGTGAACGACTTGTACTTGAGAATGACTTCGATCATCCACAGGGCGCAGATGGTGGCGATGGCAACAAGGCGGCGGCGCAACACATAGTCCAAACAGCGCAGATAGACCGATACGCCCCAAATTGAAAATACAATTGCAGCGACAAGCAGCGGAAGAGAGCTCGAATGGACGAGCGCACCCACGACCTCTTCGGACACCTCGCTATAGGCGGGCACGGCGTTAGAAAGTTTGGGGTCGAAGGCGAACAGCGCCGGCAAGACTGCCAAAAGCATGAGGAACAGCGCGGTGATGACACCGGCGATAGCAAAGACGCGGTGGCGGTACACCTGATGTGTTATGCCAACAAGGAATCGCGGCATGGCGAAGAGCCTGCCGCCCCTGGGATCCGCCACGGGTGCGGATCGGGCGGCCGCGTTGCCGATATGTCGCTCGCGGGTACCCATAGTGCTTTTAGTGTACCGACAGATGGGTCGAAAAAGCGGGCCGCATGTCCCAAAATCCGCAGACGGCAAGGCGCCCGGCGAGCATTAACTGCTCGCCGGGCGCCTTGGTTAGGAGGCTATGAAGTCGAGTGTCTCAGCTTCCTTAGGAAAGGTCCTCACCATTAGAAGCAATAACCTTCTTGTACCAGTCGAAGCTCTTCTTCTTGGAGCGCTTGAGGGTGCCGTTGCCCGCATCATCGCGGTCCACATAGATAAAGCCGTAGCGCTTGGACATCTCACCCGTGCCGGCAGACACCAGGTCGATCGGGCCCCAGGTGGTGTAGCCCAGCAGGTCAACGCCGTCCTCGGTCACCGCGTCGCGCATGGTCTGGATGTGCTGACGCAGGAAGTCGATACGATAGTCGTCGTTGATGGAACCATCCTCCTCGACAACATCCTTGGCGCCCAGACCGTTCTCGACCACAAACAGCGGCTTCTGATAACGGTCGTACAGGTCGTTAAGGGTGATGCGGAAGCCCAGCGGATCGATGGCCCAGCCCCACTGGCTCTCCTGCAGGTAGGGGTTTTTGGCGCCGGCGAAGGCGTTGCCCTGGGTGCGCTCGACATCGGGGTTATCGGCACCGGCGGAGCAACGGGTGCTGTAATAGCTAAAGCTGATGAAGTCGACGGTGTTGGCGGCCAGGATCTCGCGGTCCTCGTCCGTCATGCCCACATCGATGCCCAAACGCTCGAGCTTCTTGACAGCATATGCCGGGTAGTAGCCGCGGCTCTGGACGTCGACGAAGAAGTAATTGTCCTGGTTGTCGAGCTGCGCCTGGCGCACATCGCCCGGACGGCAGCTGTAGGGGTAGTAGCTACCTGCGGCGAGCATGCAGCCAATCTTGACCTCAGGATCGATCTCGTGAGCGATCTTGGTTGCCCAAGCGCTGGCGACGAGCTCGTTGTGGGCGGCCAGGTACTCGACGGCCTCCTTGTTCTCGCCCTCCTCAAAGACCAGACCGGCACCCATAAACGGCAGGTGCAAGATCATATTGATCTCGTTGAAGGTGAGCCAGTACTTCACCAGACCCTTGTAGCGGGTGAAAATCGTGGTCGCGAGGTTCTTGTAGAAGTCGATGAGCTTACGGTTGCGCCAGCCGCCGTACTTCTTGATGAGGTGAATCGGGCAGTCGAAGTGCGTGATGGTCACGAGCGGCTCGATGCCGTGCGCCTGACACTCGCGGAATACGTCCTCGTAGAAGGCCAGGCCAGCCTCGTTGGGCTCGGTCTCGTCGCCGTTGGGGAAAATGCGGGTCCAAGCCAAGCTCATACGGAAGGTTTTAAAGCCCATCTCGGCAAAGAGGGCGATGTCCTCTTTGTAGTGGTGATAGAAATCGATGCCGGTCTGCGCGGGATAGTAATAGCCGTCCTCAAAGTCGAGCATCTTGCGCTGGCCGGAAACCACCGCATAGCGCTCGGGGCCGTGCGGAGCCACGTCCACGTTGGCAAGGCCGCGGCCGTCCACGTCGTAGGCGCCCTCGCACTGGTTGGCAGCCGTCGCGCCGCCCCACAGGAAGTCATTACGGAAAGCCATGCATCAATCCTTTCGCACGCTGTTGTCATAGGCTCAGTATCCCTACAAACAACGCGTCGCTCAACGGCAACGACGCAGACCGATACTTCTTTTCGCGCGCAGGTGCCCGGCAGCCGCCCCGTCTGACACTTTTTGATACCGCCGCCCCCAACCACCACAAAGGGGACAGGCACCTTTGTGATGGTTGGGGGCGGTTTGTCTTGATCTGTAACAGGTAGACCGCCAAAACCGGGCTTGGTGTTACAGATCGAGATTCTCGGGCAGCTCCCTGCAGTTTGTCTAAATCTGTAACAGGTAGAGACGATTTAGCCCGCTAGATGTTACAGATTGAGACGGAAGATTCTAGTCGCAGGCGATGTCGAGGTTCTTGCCGATGAGACCTACGTAGCCGCCTTCGGCAGCCTTGGGGCTGTCAGCATGGCAGAGAACCCACTTGTCGGCCTTCCAGTAGCAGTAGCTGTCACCGGCGGCAGGCATGTCGGCTGCAGCCTCGGGGCGCGGGCCGTTGGTGCCGGCGGGCAGCGCCACCATCACCTGGAAGCCGCCGTCGTCGACCATGCACGGCGTGTAGTGGAGCGTGGTGTTGAAAACCTCAACAAGCGTGCCGGCCGGCACGCGGAACGCCTTGACGCACGCGGTGTCGAGCTTGCCGTCCTCGATCTCCCAGCGATGCGCCACAAGCAGGATAAAGTCGCGGGCGCCCAGGTTGAATTCGCTGGCGCGGTGATACTCCAGGCAGTTGAGCTGCGTGTTGTGGCCGTTGCACCAGCCCAGTTGGAAGGGGCGGCCGCCAAACATGAGAAAGCCCAGTTTATCGGCATCTTTGACGTCCTCGAGCTCCGGCGCACTTGCAACGTACTTGCTGCCCTCGGGAATGGGCGTGGCAGAGAGCGCCTCGAGCACGGGCGACGTGAGCTCGAACGGAACGTCATCCCAAACGTTGCCATAGGATTTGAACTCGGGATCGTTGACAGAGTAGATATGCATGTTCACTCCTGTTCGTAAATGTGACTATACGAACATTCTAGAACAAACATGAGCGATTTTGAACGCTCGTCCCGACCAATCAACAAAAAGGCGCCCCCGCATAAGCGAAGGCGCCCAATGCGCGCGTTTTGGGCGATAAAACTCTTACGCCTGCTGATAGTGCAGGTGCTTCTCGTCGATATCGGCCAGGTCGCGGTCGAGGTAACGGCGTGCGAGCCAGTTAGCCATAGGAAGGTTCTGGTCCAGGTAGTTACCGCACTCCTCGGGAGCGGCACCGGGGACATCGCCCTCGAAGCCGGCGACAAACTCAAACAGCTCGCGGACGAGCGGCAAGATCTTCTCGCTCGTCAGCTCGCCAAAGACAACCAGGTAAAAGCCCGTGCGGCAGCCCATGGGGCCAAAGTAGACAATGCGGCTCGACCACTCGGCATGGTTGCGAAGGAACGTCGCGCCCAGGTGCTCGATGGTGTGGCACTCGGCCGTGTTCATGACCGGCTCCTTGTTGGGCGTGGTCAGGCGCAGGTCAAACGTGGTGACGGCGGCACCGGTCGCCGGATCGCGGTCGATGCGGCTCACATACACGCCGGGCTCAAGCAGCAGATGATCAACGGAAAAGCTGGCGATGCGCTCCATGGCAGATCCTCTCGATAGTCAAATTGGGACGGGGCTCTTTTAGCTGGTTCGAATGGTCGCACCAATCATACCAGTCAAAAAAGCCCCGTCCCAAAAAGACAACTTAGCCAAGGACACGGGCCATACGCGTCTTGAACTCGGACAGGAAGCGCGGAGCATCCACGGTCAGTGCCACAAGCGCGCTCTTGTCCGGATCGGACAGGCGGCGCTCATCGCAGATGGTGCGACCGCGGTACTCGCCCAGCAGATCAACACGCAGGTTGCAGCCGAGCGCACCTACGAGCGTGGGGTCGATCGCCACGGCAACAGCCAGCGGATCGTGCAGCGCACAACCGCCCAGGTAGGGTGCGTTCATCTCGTACGAGCCAATGTAGTGCTCGACCATGCTCGCAAATGCGCAGCCCGCCATGGTGCCCGAGCCCGTCCAGCCGGCAATATCGCGGCGCGTGAGCACCACGCGATGCGTCACGTCCAGACCCACCATGGTGAGCTTACGGCCCGAACGAAGCACAGCATCGGCCGCCTCAGGATCACTTGCCATGTTGGCCTCGGCGCCCGCGCTCACGTTACCGGGCACGGTAAGGGCGCCGCCCATCACGACCACGCGGCCGATGGACATCATCGCCGCCGCATCGCGCTCCAGAGCAAGTGCCAGGTTGGAGAGCGGACCGGTCGCTACGTAGACCAGATCGGGACCATAGGTGCGCGCGGCATCGATCAGATAATCGACCGCAGCGTTGCCGTCGGCCGAGGTCGCCCCCACCGGCTCGTAGGGCGACGCGGGCACGCTCGCGCCGCCGATGCCGTTCTTGCCGTGAATGAGCGCGGTGGACGCCGGCGGCGTATAGGGCTCAGTCGCCTGCAGAGGACGGTCGGCACCCAGGTACACCGGAACCTCGGGGCGACCCAGCAGATCGAGCACCGCCAGGCAGTTGTGCGCCGATTGCTCGACGCGCACGTTGCCAAAGCACGTGGTGATGCCCACGAGCTCCACCTCGGGGCTCGCGATGGCATAGGCCAGCGCCATCGCATCGTCCACACCCATATCCAGATCAAGGATCAGCTTCTTGATTGCCATTGTTCTACTCCGCTTCTCCGTCTTTATCGTTTAACCAAACCAATGTTCAACTTCGGCGCGCGTGGGAATCGATTGCTGAGCGCCCAGGCGCGACACCGTCACTGCCGAGGCGCGAGCACCCGCGGCCATGCACTCAAAGAGCGGCAAGCCCTCTAGGCGGGCCGCCGCCAACGCGCCGATAAACGTATCGCCGGCGGCCGTGGTATCGGCTACCGTGCTCGAAAGTGCCGGCATGCGCAGCAGCTCACCGTCATCGCCGAGCGAAACCGAGCCGGCACCGCCCAACGTGATGACCGCAGCTCCGGCACCCCTAGCGAGCAGGGCGTTGAGCGCCGCGACGCAGCTTGCATCGTCCGCGGGCAAGATTCCCGTCAGCACCTGGCACTCGGTCTCGTTGGGACAGACCAGGTCGACCGCAGGCCAGACCTCCGCAGGCAGCTCGCAGGCGGGCGCTGGATTAAAGACCGTATAGAGCCCCAGCTCGTGAGCGCAAACAAGCGCCTCGGCCGTCGCCGCAAGGTCACATTCGCCCTGGGCGATAAAGACGCTTCCGGCAGCCGGGGCAATCTCGCTGGCGTCGCCGTCGAGCTCATGGGCCACCAGACGCCTCAACGCGCAGGCAATGTCCTCGCCCGCAAGCGCATGGTTGGCGCCCGGCGACAGCACGATGCGGTTGTCGCTCTCGCAGCGAATGATAATCGCGGTACCGGTCTCCACGTCATCGAGACGTGTCACGAACTCAACGCCCACGCCGGCATCCTGGAGCCCTGCCACAAGCGCATCGCCAAAGGTATCGCGCCCAACAGCGCCGATCATGCACGTGCGCGCACCCATGCGCGCAGCGGCAACGGCCTGGTTGGCGCCCTTGCCACCGGCGTTGGTGATAAACCCGCCGCCGCCGACGGTCTCGCCCGCGCGCGGCATGCGCTCGCACGCCACCGAAAGGTCCATGTTCAAGCTGCCGAACACCGCAACGATGCCGCGATCTGCCATGGAAACCTCCTCGTCTTCAGGCTTTGCGCCCACCGTCGACCAACGATTGTGCACTCTCGCACCCCCTATAACTTTAGTCCACTTTGATGTGGACGCGCGCTTGAGCTTGCGCCAGCAGCAAGCATTCACAGGAGCAGGCAGCTACAATGAAGGCGTGCTGATTATTCTCGTCATTGGATGATGTTTTATGGAACAACTCTCGCAATCGGGCTCGCGCGGTCGACGCCGCACGGGCAACGAGCCGGCACCGCACGAACGCGTGAAGGGCGAACGCCGTGCCAACGAGCCGCGACGCACCGCGAGTCCTCATCGCGCTTCTGCCAACAACGCGGGCCGCGCCAACACTCCCGCCGCGGAGCAAACACCTGCTCGCCCCAAGTCCCGCTATATCCCCGCCCTCGACGGTCTGCGTACGCTCGCCGTCGTCGCGGTGGTGCTCTATCACCTCAACCTCACGTGGGCTCAGGGCGGCCTGCTCGGCGTCACGATCTTCTTTGTGCTTTCGGGCTATCTGATCACGCGTTTGCTGCTCAACGAAGTCGCTAAGACCGGCCGCATCGACCTTAAGAGCTTCTGGATTCGCCGCATCCGTCGCCTGGTCCCTGCCGTGGTAACGGTAGTGTTCGTGACCTGCGCGCTGTGCACCATCTTCAACCACGTGATGCTCACCAAGATGCGCCCCGACATCCTGCCGTCGCTGCTGTTCTTCAACAACTGGTGGCAGATTGCCCAAAACGTCTCGTACTTCAATGCTCTGGGCGACCCCTCACCGCTCACGCACTTTTGGTCGCTTGCCATCGAGGAACAGTTCTACCTGATTTGGCCGCCACTGCTGTTTGCCATGGTATCTATGCATGTGAGCAAGCCCAACACGCGCCGCGTGGTTCTGGGCCTTGCCGCGGTATCTGCCCTAGCCATGATGGTGCTTTACAACCCTGCCGCCGACCCCAGCCGCGTGTACTACGGCACCGACACCCGCGTGTTCTCGCTGCTGCTGGGCGCCTGGATGGCCTTTATCCCCGATCGCGACCTGGCGCCGGTGCGTCTCGCTCGTCGTTTGGGGCTCAATCGCCTGGCTGGCGCCGCCAAGCACGGCAAGAACGCCGAGGGCAAGCCTGGCGAGAAGGCCGACGAATCAGCCGAGACCGCCCCGGCACAGCCGAGCGCCCTCGTGCGCTTTTGGTCCTCGCCCGCATCCATCGATGTGCTGGGCGTCGTGGGTCTGGTTGGCCTTGCTGCCATGGTCGCGCTCACCAACGGCTACACTCCGTTCCAGTATCGCGGAGGCACGCTGCTGTGCTCAATCCTCACGCTCATGGTTATTGCCGCCTGCGTGCAGCCCCAGGGAATGGTTGCCCGCGCGCTGTCCGCCGAGCCGCTCGTGTGGATTGGCAAGCGCTCGTACAGCATCTACCTGTGGCACTATCCGCTGCTGTTGCTCATGAACCCGGTCGCCAACATCAACGATACGCCCTGGTGGCAGTACATTTTGCAGGTGCTGCTGGTGGTCGCCGTAGCCGAGTGCTCCTATCGCTTTATCGAAACGCCGTTTAGGAAGGGCGCCTTCGGCCGCACCGTCGCCGAGTTCCGCGATGGCACCACAAAGCCCGCCAACTGGGCACGCGCGCACGTCCCTGTCTGCGCAACCTGCGCTGTCGTGTTGGTCGTTGCACTGGGCGGCCTGATCTTTGTGCCCGAGACGTCTGCGCTGAGCGGTGAGGGCGCCGAAGTTCTGAACAAGGAAGCCAAAAACACCGCGCCCACCGACCAGCAGGCGGCCGACGACACCGACAAGGACAACGACGGCTTCCCCGATGGCTCCTACGACCTGTTGATGATCGGCGACTCCGTGTCGCTGCGTGCCGTGGACACCTTTGACGGCGTGTTCCCGCACAGCCATATCGATGCCGAAAAGGGCCGCCAGTTTGATGCGGGCCGTGCGACATTTGAGGGCTATATCCAGCAGAACCTTGCCGGCAAGATCGTGGTCTTTGCCCTGGGCACCAACGGCTTGGTAACCGACGACCAGATCGACGCCATCATGGCCGATGCAGGAGATAAGCGTATTGTGGTGTTTGTGAACACGCGCAGTCCGCAGCCGTGGGTTGGCTCTACCAACCAGGCCATCGCCAACGCCGCTACGCGCTACAAGAACGTACGCGTTATCGACTGGTACGGATACAGTGCCAACCGCAACGACCTGTTCGATGGCGATGGCACGCACCTATCGACCACTGGCGTGACTGAGTACCTCAACTTGATCCACGATGCAGTCAAGAAGGACCTGCCCGTGCATCCCGAGGATCACGTCAACGATCCACAGCCGGCAGCCGTCAAGTCTGCCACCGACGCGCTCGTCAATGCGCTCGCTCTCAAGCCGCACAAGCTGGGCACCGACAAGTAGTCCGCAGCAAACAACCCAAAATCACTCTTTTCGAGCCGGCCCCAAGAGGTCGCGGGCAAAATAACAGGCCGCAGCCCATGGCGGCGGCCTGTTTGGAGTCCAAAGGAGGCGCTAAGCGCTGTAGCCCATCGCCTGCAGAACAAACATGACGACCGTGAGCACTGTAATCACACCGATAGTCGTCCAAGTGAGCACGTTCCACACGCGGCCGTTGCGGTTGGCGCCCATAATGTGACGGTCGGCGGCGATAACCACCTGGAACACCAGAACCACGGGCAGTAGCACGCCATTGATGACCTGCGAGGTCATCATAATCTGGAACAGATCGACGCCGGGCATAAGCACCAGTACGGCAGAGATACCGATGATGGCCGTAATGATGCCGCGATAGACCGGGGCCTCGTCCCAGCTGCGGTCGGCGCCGCGCTCCCAGCCAAATGCCTCGCAGATAGCGCTCGACGTGACGCCCGGCAGCACGCAGGCAGCCAAGAAGCTCGCCGCGACCAGGCCCGAGGCAAACAGCACCGTGGACCACTGACCCGCAATAGGCTCCAGCGCGCGGGCGGCATCGGCGGCATCGCTAATCTGAATACCCGCGGGGAACAACACCGTACCGGTCGTGATGATAATAAAGCCGGCAATGACATCGGCGGCGAGCGAACCGCTCACGGTATCGATGCGCTGCAGCACGATATCGTCCTCGCCCGCGTTCTTATCGACCACGTTGTTCTGCGCCAAGAAAATCATCCACGGCGCGATGGTGGTACCGATCGTTGCGACCACGAGCGACACGTAGCTGGGGTCATTTTGAATGTTAGGCACGACCAGGTCGACCGCGACCTCACCCCAGTTGGGGCCAGCCATAAATGCAGCGACGATATAGGTCACGAACACGCAGCTCACCAGCAGCAAAATCTTCTCGATGCGCTGGAAACTACCCGACATGGTAAGCATCCACACCAGCAGCGCCACCAACGGCACCGAGATGCTCGCCGGCACGCCAAAGAGAGCAAGGCCGCTGGCGATGCCCGCAAACTCCGAAATGGTCACAGCCGTGTTGGCGATCAACAGCGCCGCCATAGCAAGTACACTCTTGCGCACGCCAAAGCGCTCGCGAATGAGCGATGCCAGGCCCTTGCCCGTGACGCAGCCGCAGCGCGCCGCGGTCTCCTGCGTCACGATGAGCAGCACAGTCATGACGGGAAGCATCCAGAGCATCTTGTAGCCATAGCTGGCGCCCGCGCTGGAATACGTTGCAATGCCGCCGGCGTCATTGCCCGAAAGCGCCGCCAGCAGACCGGGACCCATAGCGCCAAAGATGGCCGCGATGGTCAACTTTTGCTTGGTGCCCGACTTTTGCTTGGTATTTTGCACGCGACCACCTAACCCATGACCGACATGGTGAGCAGCACCGCAGCGGCGCAGTACGCTACGCACGAGATCATGACGGCAATAACGTTCATGGCAGTGCCCGACGTGTTGAGGTCATGCTCGTCACGCCAGAACAGCACCATCAGGTAAATCACGGCGCTCATGTTGCCAACCAGGCAAATGATGGCGGCGATATTAAAGCACCCGGTAAAGAGTTGCTCCTCAAACATGGGCGCATCGGGGAACGCAGCGGTGCGCACCAGCTGGGCGCACAGGTAGGTCACGAGTGACAGAATCAGGCCCATGCCCGTGCTCTGGAAGAAGAACCCCAGATACGGCTTGGGCTCGTCGTCGTGACCGTCATACTCCAGGAAGTAGTTCTTGACGAACGACACCATGCGCGAGGCCGCCAGCAGCACAAGCGGCATGGCGCACATGGGGAACACCACCAGATGCGCGGAGCCGAGCGCCGTCCCCAGCACGGTCGCCATGATGCACGACGCGATGCCCCATACAACAACCCAGTACTGGCGATGCACGAACCAGCTGAGCACGTTCGTCGAGTCGTCCGACGCGCTATCGCCCGAGCCGACACCGGCGATCTGCAGGTCCTCCTGGTGCTCCTCGGCGATAACGTCCATGGCGTCGTCGAAAGTTACGATACCCAGGATATGACGGTTCTCGTCGCAGACGGGGATGGCAACCAGGTCGTACTTGGTCATCTCGTCCGTCACGTCTTCCTGGTCCTCGTCGGGCGACACGTAGACCAGATCGCGATAGGCGAGCTGGCCCAGCGTGGCGTCGCGGTCGGCCACGATCAGCGTGCGCAGCGAAAGCACGCCGGTGAGCATGCCGCTCGGATCCTCGGTATAGACGTAGTAGACGCTCTCGAAGTCCTCGTCGAGCTCGCGAATCGCCTCGATGGCGTCACCGACCGTTGCCGTGGCGGGCAGGGAGACAAACTCCGAGGTCATGATGCGGCCGGCGGTGTTGTCCTCATACCCCAGCAGGTTACGAATCGCCTTCTCCTCCTTGACGCCCATCAGGCGCAGGAGCTTCTCGGCCTTCTCGTAATCGAGCTCGTCGATCAGGTCGGCTGCATCGTCCGGGTCCATCATGGCCAGCATCGACGATGCGTCGGTGTCGGACAGGCCCTCGAGCATCTCGGTCATAAGCTCGTCGTCATCGAACTCCGAGATGGCCTCGGCGGCCTGGGCAGTATCGAGCTGTGCAAACACCTGCGCACGCAGGCGCGGGTCGAGCTGCTCGATAATGTCGGCGATGTCGGCAGGGTGCAGCTCGCCGAGCGTCTTGTGCGACACCGAGAGCTGAATGTTCTTGGTCGAGCGGTCGAGCAGGTCCATGTAGGACCAAGCGATGATGTCCTCACTGAGCGGCTTGCCCAGGTGCTTCATAAAGCCTTCGACGATATGCTCGAGCGCGGGGCTGATGGCGCGTAGCAGACCGCGGGCACCGACCTCGGCGCCCAGCAGGCGCAGCTGGTTTTCGCCCGACATGGAAAACTTGATGTCGTTGACGCGCACGACCTTCATGCCCTGCGTGTCGACGATCTGCTTGTTGAGCACGTCGCGCGCCAGCAGGAGCTCGGTCGGCTGCAGGTACGAAAAACGGATTTCGGTGGCCGACGTCTTAAGGTGTACGCCCGTCTCGTCGATACGGTCGACCCATTTGCGCCAGCTGATCATAAACGGCGTCTTGCCGGGGCCGCGGAACGCGAGCGATGTCACGTGTGGAAAAACTTCGCCGGTAGCAATGCCAAAATCGTTCACCACGCCGAGCTTTTCGCCGTCGACGTCCAAGACCGGCAATTTGAGCATCTCACTCAGATAATTCAATGGTGCTCCCCATCATTATTCCTCCGGACGCGGCCGCGCGTGCGGCGCCCGGGGGCTTCTGGATATGTATACGCATGCGCGGGCGGCACGCCGCTCGACGCTTACACCCCGTGCATGCGCAAAAAGCACCTGCATGGGGTCATCGACTGTATGGTCGAGGTTTGGATTTCACCTGTAACCTTTCTCTTGACCCTCATTAACCGCAGTAACTATAGCATCAGCGTCGCCCTGCGGCATCGAATTTATGCGCTGCACATTGCAGGCATACCAAACGCTGACGCATCCGTGACATAGCCATTTGGGACGTTCTTAAACGACTACCCAATAACTACTCTGTGGCGTCGTCGTCCTCGGCAAGTTGGGGGAACACGGCGTCCTTGGGCATGGTGACCTTCGTCAGCGAGGTGAGCTTTTTGCTCAGCGACGTGTCCGTCTTGACCAGGTCGCTGAGCGTCACGATCTTGTAGCCGTCGGCAATGAGGCCGTCGATAATCTGCGGCAGCGCCTCGAGTGTCTGCTCAGCGCATTCGTCTCTATCGGTGAGCAGCACGATATTGCCCGGCGTCACCGAATCGAGCACCGTCGAGACCTGCTCGTCGGCACCGTTGAGCAGCCAGTCGCCCGAGTCAATATTCCACGAGACCACGGCGGAGACCAGGTCCATCGCATCAATCCAGTTTTGTTCGTCAAAGGCAGCGTAGGGAGCACGCAGCAGCATCGTCTTCACGCCGGTCGCCGACTTAATCGCATCGGTGCCTTTCGTGATCTGTTCGCGTACCGCCTCACGGTCCTGACCCTTGAGCGAATCGTCGCTGTAGCTGTTGGATCCGATCTCGCACCCGGCATCGACAATCGCCTTGGCCGTGGCAGGCGAGGCCTCGGCCGCATCGCCCGAAAGGAAGAACGTCGCGGTGACGCCCTTTTCCTTGAGCACCTGCAAGATCTGTTTGGTGGCGCCGCTCGGACCCTCGTCAAACGTCAGTGCCACGTACTTTTTGTTGCCCTTGGGCGCCACGCTGGCGCACGCAACAACGCAATCGGTGGCGGGCACAACCTCGCCGCGGTCTTGCGTCTTGCCTGACTGCTCACCAACCCACACCTCGGATCGGCCCTGGACACCCCATGTCTGCACATACTCGATAGCGCCCGTGCCCTCGACCTTGAGCTTGGGCTCGATAACCGTAGCCTGAACCTCGTGCTTCTCGTAAGTGTTACGGCCATCCTTGACCGTCACCTTCTCGCCGCCCTCGAGTTCGCGGCTATCCCATTTGCCCTGCTTCACGCGCTTGCCGTCGACCTTCACCGACAGCTTTTCGCCCCCATGGCGCTTGAGCACGCTGTCATCGACGGCCAGCAGGTCGCCTGCGTCGTAGGTGTCAGTCAACTCCTGGTCGTCGATGAGATTCTGCAGCGTAGAGCCCACACGCACCGCGGTCTTCTGGCCGTTGAGCTCCACGTCCACACTGCGGTTGACGTAGCCCACGACGGCAGCGATAAACAGCACGAGCGCGCAACCCACGGCGATGAGCGCGTAGGGCAGGCGAGACGAACGACGGGGCGTACGGCTGTTGCCGATGCGCGCACTGCGGTCGCTAAAGCCGCGGCTATGGTTGAGATACATCGCGCCGGGCTTACGGTGACGCTTGCGCTGACCGCTGGGCAGCTGCCCCAGGTCGCGGCGCGCCGTCGGACGCGCACCCGAACGCCCGTTTAAGTTGGATCCGTTTTGGCGCATGTGCCCTCCCCCATAAACACAGCAAGCCGGAGCAACAGGTCTCCGGCTTGCCTCCCATCATTTGGTACGTCGCTATTTTGTAGCTTTTGACGAGCCTCCGCTCGCCTTTTGGTATTCGTCCTTAAAGGCCTTGAACATGCCGCGCGTCTTGCCGAGCTGCTTGCCCAGTGCGCGACTGCCCTTGTCCACGGCAACCGATCCCTTGTCGTCGAGCACCTTGGCGCCCTTTTTGACCTTGTCGCCCACCACGACGCTGGCCTCGGCGGCCTTGGCAGCCGCACCGCCCGAATACCCGAGCGACTTGACCTCGTCCGAGACGACCATCGCGCCGTTCTCGTAGCCGCGCAGCATCGTCGGCGGCACCTGCGTGTCACCAACCAAAACACTCGAAGCAGCACCGGCGGTCACATAGAATGCCTGCACGATGCCCGAGCGCGGCTTGAACTCAACGTCCGAGCAATAGCCCACGACGTCGCCCGATTCCGTGCGCACGTCCATACCGACCCAGATGATGCAATCGTCCAGGTTGATGTCGAGGCGCTTGGCCGCAGCGGTATCGTAGGTGCCTTTGACGTCGTCAACCGCGATGGCGCCCTCGTAGACACCAATGGCGTCGAGCGCTACGAATCGGTCGGGACGCTCGATCATACCCGCGATATCGGACTGGCGGACCATAAAGCCGACCACGCGCGTACCGCCCGGGGTAAAGACCGGAAAGTGAATCTTTCCAAGCTTTTTAGGGCCGCGCGGCGTGCCGTCTTTTTTGGTGCGCTTGTCCTCGGTAGGCTTGCGATAGATCTTGGCGCCGACAAAATCCCCGGCGCGCATTATGCCTCGGTCGAGGGCTCCGCAGCCTCGGTATCAGCCTCGACGGCGTTCTCGACCACAACGTCGGCGGCAGGCGTCACGTTGCCGCCCGAAATGGCGTCGTTGAGCTGCTCGCGCAGCTGGTCCATGCGCTCGCGGGCAAGGTCGACCTTGGCGCGCAGGTCGTCGGTCTTGGCGTCGACCATCGGGCCAAAGTCATTCACCGCAGCACGGGCCTCCTCGGCGCTGTGCTCGTAGGTGTCGCGCATATTGTCCCAGGCGTCGTTGGCGATATCGGCAGCCATGGCGCGGGTCTCGGCGCCCGAGCGCGGGGCCAGAGCAACGCCGACAATAGCGCCGGCAGCGGCACCAAAAAGTGCGCCGGAGACAAAGCTGAAAGTCTTACCCATGATCATTCCTCTCCTGCGGGCACGTCGGTGCCCACCGTTTGAATGCTGTCCATTATACCCGCAGCGCATCACTTGCCGCTTCGCTCATCTGCGTACGGCAAAGGCGCAGGTACGTGATGGTGATAAACGCGTAGGCCTACTCCTGAGGCATAGCCGGCATGGCCACCGTGGCACCCGGGTCCTCGCCGGCGCCGTCCACGAGCGGCAGGCCGCCCTCATGCGCAGGCCCTGCCGGAACCGTCGCAGCACCGCCAAAGACGGCAGCGGAGGCCTCGTGGTTCTCGGCAACCGCGCCCTCGGTATCAATCGCCACCTGGGGCTCGTCGTCAAAGTTGGGGACGCCCTGGGGCTCGGTGGGAACGGGCTCGGCGGTCGCATCGGCAACGGGCTCGGCGTCGGCCGGCGCATCGCCCTCGTCAGCGCCCTCGTCCTCGGCAGCATCTTCGCCGTTCGCAGCGGCAACGGCCTCGTGAGGATCCTTGCCCTCGGCCTCGGCACGCATGCCCAGCACCAGGTTGCGCAGGCCCGCGACCGTGCCCTCCACGTCGGGGGCAGGCTGGTCGGCGTGCAGGTACGCCCAGTCCATCATAAAGGTGGCCGAAGACAGCGCACCGATGGCCAGCGCGTCGTCGGGGCACGAAAGCTCAACCTCAAAGACGCGCTCGTCGTGCTCGCTTACGCGCGTGCGGCCGCACGAGATGCTGCCGGCAAGCCCGGTCTCGTTCATGAGCTCGACCGTCACGTGCTCCAGCAGGTGGCAGAGCTCGGTCTGACCCATGCAGTCCTGGAACTCGCGGCCGGAATCGCCCAGGCACAGGTGCTTGGCAATCGCCGGCACCAGATAGTACACGCGCGCCGTGGCCTCGATATCCTCCGAGGTCATGAGCGGCATGCCGGGGTTCACCAGCACATGCGCGCAGATCTTGTCCTCGCTGACGGTGACCTTAAGGATGTTGAACAGGCCTGCCATAACTCTCCCCTACTCTTCCTTGTCCTACTCGTCGCCATCGTGCGGATCCACAGAGCCCGCACCCGACGTCGCCGGCTTCTCTGCCGAAGACTCGGAATCCTTCTTATCGGTTTCGGCCGGAGCGATCACGCGAATGAGCGAGATGCGCTGGCCACGCATCGACTGCACTTTAAACTTGTACCCCGCGACCTCAAACACCTCTCCGATGTCGGGCACCGAGTCGCAAAGCTCCAAAATCCAGCCGGCGATGGTCTCATAATCATCGCTTTCCTCAAGCGGCCAACCAAGCTCAATCGCGTCATCGCACGAAAAACGCCCATCAACGAGCCACTCGCGGCGCGAAAGGCGCGTGAGATACTTGTTGTCGGGGTCGAACTCGTCCTCGATCTCGCCGACGATCTCCTCGACGATGTCCTCGATGGTGATAATGCCGGCCGTGCCGCCGTACTCGTCCACGACCACCACGATCTGGTCGTGCGAGGTCTGCATCTCGGACAGCAGCGGCAGGATGTCCTTGGTGTCGGGCACAAAGGTGGCGTCGCGCAAAAAGCCGGCGATGGGCTGGTCGCCCTTGCCGTCGAGCGCGGGCTGAATCAGGTCCTTAATGTGCGCGATGCCGGCGACGTTGTCGGGATCCTCGTGATAGACGGGGATGCGGCTGAAGCCGGTCTGGCGCATGGTGGACAACACGTCGGCGACTGTCTCGTCGTCCTCACACATGGTGGTGTCCACGCGCGGCACCATGACCTCGCGGGCAACGGTATCGCCCAGGTCGAAGATCTCGTGGATCATGCGCTTTTCCTCGTCGAGCAGGTCGTCCTGCTCCGAGACCATGTACTTGATCTCTTCCTCCGAGACGTTCTGGCGGTCATCGGCACTCTTGATGCGCAGGATGCGGGCCAGGCCATCGGAGCAAGCGCCGGTCAGCCACACGAGCGGACGGGCGATCTTTTGGAAAAATGACAACGGTCCCACGACCTGCTTGGACACGCCCTCGGCATTGGCCAGGCCGATGCGCTTGGGGACGAGCTCGCCGATCACGATGGACACGAAGGCGACCGCGACGGTGATGATGACCGGCGCCAGGCCGCGCGCGATGGCGGAGAGCGGCGCGATGCCAAAGCTCATGAGCCACGTGGCGAGCGGGTCGGACAGACTCGTCGAGGCGACGGCGGACGAGGCGAAGCCCACGAGCGTGATGGCGACCTGGATGGTGGCGAGCAGCTGGTCAGAGTCGGCAGCCAGCTTAATGGCACGCTCGGCGCGCTTGTCGCCTTCCTCGGCCTCGTGCTCCAGCACGGCGCGCTTGGCCGTGGTGAGCGCCATCTCGGACATAGAGAAGTAGCCGTTGATGAGAGTCAAAACGAGGGTGGTGATAAGGGAGATGGTTATGTCCATCGGGAGTTTCTCGAACCTCCAAGATTCGGGACGTCGGATTAAAACGTTGACGGCGGATACGGCAATTGCACCGGCGCCCAAACGAGGACGCGGGCGCGCAGGCGTGGTCACTAGATTACGAAGAGGATCACCGCCATGAACTGGAAGATACTGCCGGCGAGCACCCACAGGTGAAACACACTATGCAGGTAGCGCACGTTTTTAGCGATGTAGAACGGCACGCCCACGGTGTAGCACACGCCGCCGACAGCGAGCAGGGCAAGTGCCACGGGGTTGAGCAGCGACACGAGCTCGGGCAGCTTAAAGACGACGAGCCAGCCCATCAGCAGATAGACCAAGCCGCTTACCCAATGCGGCTGGCGCTCGCGTAGGAAGCACTCGAGGGCGATGCCGATGATGGCGATGGCCCATACGGCAAAGAACAGCACAGCGCCGCCGTCGTTTGCGAGCGTGATGAGGCAAAACGGCGTATAGCTGCCGGCTATGAGCAGGTAGATGCAGCTGTGGTCGATAATGCGGAACACGCGTTTGGCGCCCGCGGGCTGAATCGCATGGTAGAGCGTGGAGGCTAGGTATTCGAGGATAATGCTAACGCCATAGACAATCGCCGCGGCCATGTGGGCCGGGCCTCCGCCGCGCAGGGCGGCGAATACGATCAGGAGCACCAGACCCGCGATACCCAGCAGGCAGCCGACACCATGGGTGACGGAGTTCATGATCTCCTCACCCACCGTGTAGTGTGGAACGGCCGCGGTCTTGGGTCGCGGCTTAGAACTGTCGCTCGAATCGGACATGCCGGTTACATCCTCCAACGTAAAGAGTTCTCAACACTATATCAAAGCGTCTAGGTACGTGCGAAATTTGCACCATACGTGGCCCTTTGTTTACCCATTCTTTGTCTGTTGACGCATCAACGGCGAACGTCCATAATGCGCTTGCATTAAATGTTGATGTATTAACATCTTATAGGAGAATACCGCATGGCTCAAAACGCACGTTCCCATCGAAAGCTCAAGATAGCCGGCATCGTTGCACTGGTGGTTGTCGTTGCGCTGCTCGGATTTGCCGGCAACTTTCTGTTTGACTTCGCGCTGAATCCCCGCGCGCCATACACCATGAAGATGATGCAGGATAGCAAGAACGACAAAGAAGGTGAGCAGCCGGATGCCGAGGATACCGAGGCGCGGGCATGGTTTAAAGAGAACCGCAAGAGCAGCAACCTCACCGCGGACGACGGGACCGAGCTTGCCGCCTGGTATTTTGCTGCGTCGGAGAGCACGCACGACTACGCCGTCTGCCTGCATGGATATACCAACGAGCCCATCGGTATGGCCCGATACGCCAAACGCTTCCACGACCGTGGCATGAACGTACTCGCACCCGCCGCCCGCGCCCACGAGCGCTCCGGCGGCGACTATATCGGCATGGGCTGGCCCGAGCGCCTCGACATCGTCGCATGGATCGAGCGAATCGTTCAGGCTGACCCCAAGGCGCGCATCCTGGTCTTTGGCGAATCCATGGGCGCGGCGACCGCCATGAACGTCGCGGGGGAACCTCTGCCCGCAAACGTGAAATGCATTATCGAGGACTGCGGTTATACGAGTGTTTGGGACGAGTTTTCTCTGCAGCTCAAGGACGTGTTCGGCCTGCCCAGCTTTCCCTTGCTCGATGTAGCAAACTTGGTGTGCAACGTGCGCGCGGGCTACGACTTTCATAAGGCGAGCAGCGTGGAACAGCTCAAGCGCGCGACGGTTCCCATGCTGTTTATCCACGGTGACCAAGACACCTTTGTGCCGTACAGCATGCTCGACCAAAACTACGACGCGTGCGCCAGCAAGGTCAAGCAAAAGCTCACCGTCCATGGCGCCACCCACGCCAAGAGCGCGCAGGTCGACCCCGAACTCTACTGGAACACGGTCGACGACTTCCTCGACGAGTATTTTTAGGCAAATAGTACGGTTTACTGGCCTATCTGACCCCCTAGCACTTCCGAAAAGCCGCCCGTGGGCACTGTGCTCACGGGCGGCTTTTGCTAACAGTTGTGCTACAAAGGCGCTTGTTTTGTCTAATAGCTAGGTGCTACTTGACCTCGATGAGCTCGTACTTGCTCGTGCCCAGGCCGATCTTCTCGGCGTGCGCGATGCACACGCGCCAGTCGGTGTCGGGATGCGTGATGCAGAAGGGATCCTTGGCCTGCTCGCCCTCCAGATGCTCGTGGTTGTGCTCCATCTTGGCCGCGCTATCGGTGAGCTCGGTGTTGGGCAGCGGCTCAGACGCCATGACGGCGTCGGCGCAGGCCTGGTCGATGGCGACCGGGTCGAAGCTCGCGAACATGCCGATGTCGTTGACGATAGGCGTATCGTTTTCGGGATGGCAGTCGCAGTTGGGACTGATGTCCATGGCAAGCGAGATGTGGAAGCTCGGGCGGCCGTCGACGACGGCCTTCGTATACTCGGCGATCTTGCAGTTGAGCACGTCGGCCGCGGCCTCATAACCGGGCTTGATGCAGTCCTGGTTGCATGCCGCAATGCAGCGTCCGCAGCCCACGCAGCGATCGTGGTCGATGGCAGCCACGTGCACCGTGCGAGTAGCGCCGCTGGCAAGCTCGCGCTCGCGGGTGCCGTCGAACGAGATAGCGTTGTGCGCGCAGATCTTTTCGCAGGCATGGCAGCCAACGCAGTGCTCGGTCGCGACGTTCGGCTTGCCGGCGGCATGCTGCTCCATCTTGCCGGCACGGCTGCCGCCTCCCATGCCCAGGTTCTTCATGGCGCCGCCAAAACCGGCCTGCTCATGGCCCTTAAAGTGGGTGAGGCTGATCACGATATCGGCATCCATGAGCGCCTGACCGATCTTGGCCTCGTGCACGTACTCGCCGCCCTCGACCGGGACGAGCGCCTCGTCGGTGCCCTTAAGGCCGTCGGCGATGATGATCTGGCAGCCCGTGGCATACGGGGTAAAGCCGTTCTGGTAGGCGGTATCGATGTGCTCGAGCGCGTTTTTGCGGCTACCGACATAGAGCGTGTTGCAGTCGGTGAGGAAGGGCTTGCCGCCCAGCTCCTTGACGACATCCGCGACGGCGCGGGCGTAGTTGGGGCGCAAAAAGCTCAGGTTGCCCAGCTCGCCAAAGTGAATCTTGATGGCGACGAACTTGTTCTCAAAGTCGATCTGCTCGATACCGGCGTGACGGATGAGGCGCTTGAGCTTGTCGAGCTGGCTCTCGCGAGCATGCGTGCGCAGGTTGGTGAAGTACACCTTAGCGGGTGCAGTTGCGGTCATAGATCTATCCCCTCGGTCTATATGGCGTTACAGACATAGAGGATGGTACCCATTGAAGTAGGGTCGAAGTCAAGCACAGAAACGGGAGTACCTAGTCGTTGGGGACAGTCTTAAATGACCAGTCGCCAGGGACACTCTTTCGCCACCCGGCAGTTAGGGACGTTCCTTCTCTGCCGGCACTTGGGGACAGTCCTTGCCAGCCCGGCCGGCGAACCGGCGAATCGGCAAAGACTGTCCCCGATGACTAGTCATTTAAGTCTGTCCCCAATGACCACTCTTGCTGGGCGCCTGCTGCTGGGCCGCATCGCCTGCGTGAGCCTAGGCATGCAGCACGTCATCGGCATCTGGTAGGAAAGGCGTCGCGTGGGACAAAATCCCCCGTCCCAAACGTATGTGATGTGCGGTCGGCCTAGGAGGGCTTGCGCGCAACCAGGTGGGCGCGGAAGCCTTTCTGCGCCTCGAGCTTGAGCAGGAGGAATCCGGCCCTCTCGGCGAGCGCGCGAAGCTCGGACACCTTGCAGATCCGGACATCGCCGTGACCTGCGAGGCGCGCCAACGGCAGCTCAAAGGTATTCATGAGCCATACGACGAAGTCGCTCGACGTGTAGTCGCGGAGAATCAGGCGCCCGCCGGGGCGCAGGACTCGGGCCGCCTCGGCGAAGAACCTCTCGGGGTGCGGATAGTGATGGAAACTGTTGGAGCAGAGCACGGCGTCGAAGCTTTGCGGCTCGAAGGGCAGGGCTTCGGCGTCCCCGACGACGAAGCGGACGTTCCCGAGCTGCTTGGCGCATACCGCCTCGATCATTTTTGGCGTGAGGTCGAGCCCCGTCAGGTGCTTGCCCGGGTATTCCCCATGCAGCAGCTCCAGGACTGCTCCGGTTCCGCAGCCCACGTCGAGCACGTCCTCGAACGGCTCGAGCGCGAGCTCCTCGAGCATTTGCGGATAGTCGTCCTTGCACATCTCGTAAATGCCGGCATGGCCGGATTCGTAGACCTTTGCCGCCTCGGTGAACTCCTTGATGGAGAGTTGCTTGAGCTCCTCTGCCGATCTTGCCATGGGTCTCCTTCTGTTCGGGGAAGTCTGACGTTGCGCGCGTTTGCCCACGTCAGGCCTGGCGGGCAAATAACGCGGGGGCACCCTTCCTTCGGTTCGTGCCCCGCGTGCGGGCGGTTCTCTATTCCTGGACCTTCAGCGCCTCGGAGAGGCTCACGCGCTTGATGGAGCGCGTGTGCAGCAGCGCCACGACCAGGTAGGTCACAAAGCCAATGCCCACGCACGCCGCCATGGACCAAGCGGGCACGTAGATCTCGATATTGCCGTTGTAGGCGAGCAGCATCGAGCGGAAGATGGCCGTGAGCGAGCCAATAATGACCGGCAGGCTCAGCACGAGCGACGCCGCCACGCACAGCGTGATCGAGCGGATGTACAGATGCGAGATCTCGCTATCGCGATAGCCAAAGACTTTCATGTAGCTGATCGAACGGGCGCTGTGGTCGATCACCGCCTTGGTCAGCAGGTACATAAACAGCAGGAAGATAAACACCGCGAGCCCGATCATCATTCCGATCATTTTGCTCATCATGCCGATGAACTGGTCGCCCACGGCCCGCATGTCGTCGGGCGTGGTGTCGCCGGCAAAGTAACGAGCATCGAGGTCGAGCTTCTCGTCGCTCACATAGCCGTTAAAGTAGGCGGCGTCGTTGCCGAACAGCTCGTTAAAGTCGTCGATACTCATATAGATATTCATGTCCGACTTGGAGCCCCAAGCACAGTCCTTGCCCGCGTACTCAAGGGAATAATGCTCCCCCTCGTACTTGTCGATGAGCGTGACCTTCTGGCCCTCGCTCCAGCCAAACTTGTCGAGCAGGCCGCCGCCAAAGACGACGCGCCCATCGCCGACGTTGAGGTCTTTCCAATAGCGCGAGTTGGGCGAGATGCCGTAGACGGAAATCGTCTCCTCGCCATTTCCGTCGCCGCGATCGTATTGCAGCTGGTAAACAGCGTATTTCTCGGCCTGTGCGATTGCGCCCGCGCCGTTGTCGATCGTGTTGACCGGGTGGATGTCGTCGTTGTCGGTGTCGATCTTAGAGGCCTTGTCGATCAGGTCGATAGCCTCGTCGCGGTCGCAGCCGAGGGCATCGGCAAGATCGTCAAGGCACGCGTAGAGCGCATCCTTCTTATCCTGGACCTTGGCAAGCGCGTCCTGCGCCGCGGCCAGGCTCTCGGCAGACGGAGCGCTAGTCGCGGCATCGGCTGCTGTCTGCGCCGCATCGGCCGCGTCGTCAAGCTCGTCATCGGCATCCTGAGCGGCGGAAAGCAGCGCGCCGTCAACCGACTGTAAGCGCCCGAGTGCCGACCACTGCTCGCGCTCCTCGGCAGTACCCTCGAGCTCCAGCGGCGCCTTGAGCGTGTACTGGTGCTCGGCAATCAGGCCTGTCTCGAGGTTGTCCGCATAGTGCGTCATCGTGGGCAGAATCGCCAGGCCAAAGAGCAGCAGCAGCGACGCAAACGCAATGCCCACGAAGAGCGTGGCGAAGTTGCCCAGATTGCGCAGGAAGATACGCAGGCGGAAGCGGGAAACAAAACCCATGCGCTCCGGCAGCTGCAGGCCGCGCTTGGTGCCCGATTTGCCACTCGTCTCGTGACGAAGGAACTGCAACGGCGTCTTGCCCATCTTGCGAAGCAGACCCACCAGCGTGATGAGGATGAGCGCGGCGGCGGGAACCACGGCGCACTTCACAAAGATCTCCCAGCTCCAGTACACCTGGAAGGGCGGCAGGCTGTACGAACCGTAATAGAGGCTGCGCATGGGCTCGGTAAAGAACACAACGCCGAGCGCAGTGCCCAATAGCGCCGCGACCACGCCCACGATGGCGGGAAGCGCAAGGTAGTGCAGCACGATCTCGCGTCGACGATAGCCGCTGGCGAGCAGCGTGCCGATGATGGCGCTCTCCTCCTCAATGGTGGCGTCGGTGAGGACCACAAAGACGAACGCCATGATCACGATGATGATGTCGAGCAGCGTCATCCACATCATAGAGTCGCCGTCCACGTCATCGCGCGCATAGCCAATGCCCTGATTGGAATCGGCATCGACCAGATCGTCCACGCGCGCATCGGCATCGGTCAGCGCCTCGACCATATCCTGCTCCGCATCGATGCGATCCGCGGTGGGGAGGTCGCGATCGGTAAAGGTAAAGGAGTAGGTGTAGGCAGGCGCGCCGCCGGCATCCTCGAGCGCGGCAAAGCCGGCGTCGGTGACCTCGGCCACGCCATAGGTGATGGTGTTCACCGTAAAGTCCGAATTGTTGAGGAACAGCGCCTGGCTATCGGGCTGGGTCATGATGCCGCAGATGGTATAGGTGCGGCCCTCAAGCTCGACCTTATCGCCCACGGACAGGTTGTTATTGGTGGCAAAGACACGGTCGATGGCCACCTCGTCGTCCGCCTTGGGTTCCCTGCCCTCACAGTAGGACGCGATATCGACCTTGGTGCGGTGCGCATAGGTGCGCAGCGTGCGCTTGGTGCCGTCGTCGCCGGCGGTCTTTTTGATGATGGCGTCGATGGAAAAATTCTTGTAGAGCGTGACGCCGCCGACGTCGTCGGCCGCGTCCTCGGCGGCCTTGAGCTGGTCTTTGGTGACCTCGAAGGAGGTGGTCACGCGGCCGTCCTCAATCGTGTACGCATCGCGCATGTCGTCGATAAGGCAGCCGATGGAATGCGCTGCGAGCAAAAAGCCCGAGGTGAGAGCGATGCTTCCGCACATAAGCAAAAAGATGCCCAGGTACTTGCCGATATTGCGGCGCAGCTCGCGCGGGAGACGTTTTGCGAGAGGTGTCATGGCGCCGCCTACCAATCGAGTTCGGCGGCCGCGACGGGCGACTCGTTGAGCTCATCCTCGACGATGTGCCCGTCGCGCAGGCGCAGCACGCGATTGGCCATGCGCGCGATGGCGGCATTGTGGGTGACAATGATGATGGTACAGCCGTAGGTGCGGTTGACATCCTCCATGAGCTGCAAGATTTCCTTGGACGTCTTATAGTCAAGCGCGCCCGTGGGCTCGTCGCACAGCAGCAGGCCCGGGTTTTTGACGAGCGCACGGCCGATGGCGCAGCGCTGCTGTTGGCCGCCCGAGACCTGGCGCGGGAACTTGTTGCGGTGCTCGTAAAGGCCCAGCGAACGCAGCAGGTTGTCGACATTGAGCGGGTTTTTGGACAGGTGCGCCGTGACCTCGATGTTCTCCTTGATGGTGAGGTCGGGCACCAGGTTGTAGAACTGGAAGACAAAGCCCAGCTCACGGCGGCGATACTCGCCCAGGTCGGCAGGCTTGAGCACCGTGAGGTCGCAGCCGTCCACCATGATGGAGCCGCCGTCGGCATCCTCCAGGCCGCCGATCAGGTTGAGAAAGGTCGACTTGCCCGAGCCCGAGGGTCCCAGCATGACGCAGATCTCGCCGCGATTGATGGACGTGTCGATGCCATCGAGTACCGTCAGGCGCGCATCACCGTCGCCGTAGTGCTTTTTGAGATCCTTGACCTGGACATAGGCTTCCTGCGTTGCCATGGTATCCCCCGTTGTTAGCCTCGTACTACTTTATGAACGTAATAGTAAACCTTGGCGAACTATTTTGGGGCGAGGCCTAGGATTTATTTCAGACTAGGCGCGGGATTTGGCGCGTGAGAGGGCCAGGCCTACGGCGGCAATGGCGGCGGCGAAGAGCACGGTGACGCCCAGGTCGCAAGCGATGTCACCCAACACGGTGGACGTCAGATCCGAAGCGAGCGCCTTGCCAATCGCGTCGTTCACCCAATACGTCGGCACAAAGTGCGCCACCGTCTGCACGGCCGAGCCCATCAGCGACAGCGGCATCCAAGCGCCGCCCAAAAACGTCATGAGCATGCCAAGCAGGTTGCCCACACCGTTAAGCAGCTCCTCGCGCGCACCCAGGCTCGACAGCGCAAAGCCAACGGCCAGAGGCGTGCACGCCAGGGCAAACGTCGCCGCCAGCGCCAGGCACACACGACCCACGCCGACCTCGGCAACCGCGCCGGCAAAGCCCACGACGCCCATCATGCTCGACACGAACCAGATGCAGACGGTGAGCACGGCGGCGGCCGCAAACACGGCAAGCGAGCGCTGGCGCTCGGAGACCGGGCCGGCCTCCATGCGGCGCACACGCTCGGGCTCGTTCATGCCCGAGAACACCAGTCCCACCGACACGATGACCGACGAGATGATCGCGTACGCGCCAAAGTTAAAGTACGACTCGAGCGTGGCGGCGGCAGTCGAGTCGACCTTGACCTGCTCGATCTCGACCTTGGCGCGCTTCGCGGCCGCATGTTCAGCGGCCTTGGCAACGTCGCCGTTAGAAGCAGCGGGCTCAAGCGCCGCCGCAGCGCCCGCGAGCGAGATCCAGCGCGAGGCCTCGGCAGACGAAAGCGCCGCCGCCATGGTGCCAGCACCGTAGGTCACATCGAGCTTGGGCAGGGACTCCCCCGCGCGGGCGGCTGCAACAAGATCGCCCTCAAACCCCTCCGGGATAAAGAACACGCAGTCGGCGCTACCTTTGGCGCTGTTGCTCTTGGAGAGCGCGTCCGCAAGGTCGTAGGTGTCGTCGCCGACGCCCGTGACCAGCTCAAAGCGCGAACCCAGATGCTTGGTAAGCGCACGCGAAAGGTCGCTGTCGTCGCGGTCGACCACAATCACGTTGGCATCGTAGGGCTTGTACTCGGTGAGCTGCGACGAGTTCCAGCTCACCGATGCCGCGATGAATACGCCCATCAGCGAAATGAACACCGTGTAGATAAGCAGGTAGAACGGGTGCGCGAGCGCCATGCGAAGCGCGGTCTTAAAGGTGCTCATAGCGGCTCCTTCCAAAGATCAGCGTGGCGGCGGCAACGAACAGCAGCGCCATAAGGACCAGTGCGCCGGCGCGAACGGCAAAGGGGCCCAGGTCCTCAAAGAAATACAGGCGGTTGAACATGTCGCAGATAAGCTTGACGGGGTTGAGCCAGCACTCGGCCGGGCAGGCGCGGGCGACGTCGTCGGCAAGCGCCATCGCCGGCTCGCCGTAGAGGCCGGCGAACAGGGCGCACGTGGTAGCAAAGCCCGTAAGGATGCCGGACTTGGACGCCTTGCCGCCCTTAACGGGAAGCGTACCCACAAAGAGCCCCAGGCCCGTGGCGGCAAGCGCGGAAGCGGCGCCGCCCACCAGACACAGCCCCTCGCGCCCGCCAAAGTCGACGCCCACGACCAGGCGCACGTAGCCGATTGCGATCGCCATCGAGGCGAAGGAAACCAGCCACGAGCCGACAAAGATGCCGGCCAGCGACGCCGTCTTGGAAAGACCGCCCACGCAGCGACGCGCGCCAAGGCCCGACAGATTGGGCTGCAAATCGACGACGCTCAAGGCGGCAAACTCGGCAGACATCATCGCGACCAGGCCAAAAAGCGCGTAATAGTAGATGACCGTGCCGTCGGGCGTGGTGCGCGTAAGGCTCACGCGACGGGTGCCGCCCTCGAGCGACAGGGCGCGCGCAACCGCCTCGGGGTCGGCAAGTGCCGCCGGGTTGTCCTGGGCAATCTGGGACATGAGCTCGGCATTTTGTGTATACGAGCTTGCCACCGTCTCCAGGATGCTGCGATCGGTGAGCACCGATGATGCGCGCGAGCTGTCGTAGCTCGATAGCAGTGTGAGCTTGGGTACGCCTGCGTCGTCGACCGTATAGATGCCCGCAACCTCGCCGGCCTTAAGCGCACGGTTCGCATCGGCTGCGTCGTCGAGCTCGTGGATCTCGAGCAGCTGATCGTTGTCTTCCTTGGCAAGCGACGTCGCCACGCCCTTAAAGGTCGAAGCGTCCCAAGCCTCGTCCGCCACGACGGCAACCGGCACCGGGTCGATCTTGCCGTCGGAGCTGAGGTTCGCAAACATAAACATGAACATCGTGGAAAGTGCGATGGGAAAGAGAGCGCCCCAGACCCACGTGCTCGGCCGGCGCAGCAGCGTCTTGACCGTGGTGATGATGGTGTTGAACATGACTGCCCCCTAGTCGCGCAGCTCGCGGCCGGTGATCTCGAGGAACACGTCGTTGAGGGTCGGCGGTTCGCTCCACACGCGGCCGAGTGCCACGTCGGCAGCGCGCAGCGTGTCGAGGATGTCCACCAGGTTGTGCGGGCTCGCCTCGCAGGTGCAGACGAGCTCGCCGCCGGACAGCTCGACGCTGAGCACGTGCTCGAGGGCGCGCAGGCGCTCGACCGTGGCGGTCTCGACGGCGCCGACCTCGACGGTCACGCGCTCGCCCATCTGGATCATGCGCTTGAGCTCGTCGTTGGTGCCCTGCGCCAGCACGCGCCCGCCGTCCATGATCATGATGCGGCTGCAGATTTGCTCGACTTCCTCCATGTAATGGCTGGTATACACCACCGTGGCACCTTCGTCGCGCAGGCGGCAAATGCCCTCCAGGATGGCGTTTCGGCTCTGCGGGTCGACCGCCACCGTGGGCTCGTCAAAAAAGATCAGCTCGGGCTTGTGCGCGATGCCGCAGGCGATGTTGAGGCGACGCGCCAGGCCGCCCGAGAGCTTGCCGGGGCGGAACTTGGTAAAGTCGCCCAGGCCGACAAAGTCGATCGCCTCGTCCACCAGCGCGCGGCGGCGCTTGCGGTCGCTAACGTAAAGGCTGCAGAAATAGTCGATGTTTTCGCGCACGGTGAGCTCGTCGAACACCGCCACCTGCTGCGGCACCACGCCGATGCGGCGCTTGAGGTCGTAGCGGGCGGGCGTCATGGGCTCGCCAAACAGCTCGATGGTGCCTTTGTCGTAGGCAAGCAGCTGCAGGATGCAGTTGATGGACGTGGTCTTACCCGAGCCGTTGGGGCCCAGCAGGCCAAAGATCTCGCCGGGGGCGATGCTCAGGTTAAAGTGGTCGAGCGCGATAAGATCGTCGTAGCGCTTGACGAGGTTTTCGACGTGGACGATATCTGTCATGAGGCGGCCCTTCTGTTGGTTGCGGCCCGGTACGATTGCATCATCGCAGGAGCCGCCGGCGCGCACCAGTGAGCTTTGTCACGAGTGCGGGGCTTGGTCGTGCGACCTGCCGACGCCCCCGATTTGCCGCGCGGGAGGAATGTCACGGTTGCTCCGGGTGGCGCCTCCCCCGTGCGCGGCATCGCGTACAATACCCGTATGAACAGGCTATTCGACAAATCGATCGTGCTGGCGTGCTGTATCGTAGCCGCCACGGGCCTTGCTGTGGACGCTCGTCTGGTTGCGGCGTTTTGCCTTGGCGTTATTGCCACCTCACTGGCCGAGGTCGCACAGGGAAACCGCGCCCATCGCGCGAGCGAGGCCGCGAGCTACGCTTACATCATCGCGGCCGTCTTCGTGCCGTCATTTATGCCGTTCGCACCCCTTGCCTTCTATGACATCGTGCGACGCGTGCGCCGTGAACGCATCTGGCCCGCGCTGGCGATTGGCGCCGTGTTTGTCTGCGCGCTTGTCGCGGACCTTCGCGGCGGCGCGCTCACCACCCGAACGCTGCTGCTAACCGCCATCCTTTCGGTCGCCGCCACGTTACTGTCGCTGCGCACCGCGCAGCTGGAGCGCGAACAGGAACGCATGCGTCGCACCCGCGACAAGCTGCAAGAACGCGCCCTGGCACTCGAAGCACGCAACCGCGACCTCGCCGACCGCCAGGACTACGAAGTCGAGCTCGCGACGCTCGCCGAACGCGCCCGTATCGCGCGCGAGATCCACGATAACGTCGGGCACCAGCTCACGCGCGCTTCACTGCAGGCCGAAGCCCTACGCGTGGTCCACGCCGACGAGCCTGGCGTCGCCGCCGATTTCGCCGACGTTAAATGCACGGTTGACGAGGCGCTCCAGCTTGTGCGCACCAGCGTCCACGCGCTCAACGACAACGCTGTCGACCTTTCCGTGCAGCTCGAACGCATTGTCGAAGGCGCGTGCTCGGACGGCAGTCCGCAGATTGAGCTTGAAGTTATGACCGAGCATGCACCCGCAAACGTCGCCAACTGCTTTGCGGCGGTCCTGCGCGAGGCGCTCTCCAACAGCTTGCGCCACGCTTGCGCCCAGACCGTCACTGTACGATGCATGGAGCATCCGTCATTTTACCAGCTCATCGTTACCGACGATGGCGCGGGCGGGGTCCAAGCAAACAGCCGCGGTGCCGCGGAGGGCATGGGGCTCGCCTCCATGCGCGAGCGCATCGAGGCGCTTGGCGGCACCTTCACCGCCGGCCCGCGTGTCGGCGCCGGCGGCTGGCGCGTGTTTGCCACCGTTCCCAAACAACAAGGAGATGAGGACCGATGAGGCTCATCGTTGTCGACGACGACCGCCTGGTGGTCGATTCGCTCAAGATTATCCTGGGCGCCCAGCCGCAGATCGAGGTGGTGGGCACCGGCGCCAATGGCGACGATGCGGTGGCGCTCTATGCCGAACACGCACCCGATATCGCACTGCTCGACATTCAGATGCCGGGACGCGACGGACTTTCGGCAGCGCGCGAGATCCTTGAGCGCGACCCTGCGGCGCGGGTGGTGTTTCTAACGACATTCTCCGATGACGAGTACATTGTGTCGGCGCTCAAACTGGGCGCCCGCGGCTACCTGATCAAAACCGATGTCGCCGCCATTCCGCCAGCGTTGGCGCAGGTCATGGACGGCAAACGCGTACTCGAGGGCAAGGCGATCGAGGATATCGACTTTGATGGGGCGGGGTCCGAGGCCGACACGCCTCGCCGGCCCGCCGCCTTTGCCAGCCTGACCGACCGCGAGTTCGAAGTCGCAGAGCTCATCGCCCGCGGCCTCGACAACAAGGAGATTGCTGCCACCGCCTATATGGGCGAAGGCACGGTACGCAACCACATCAGCTCGATCCTTGCCAAAATGGGCCTGCGCAACCGCACCCAAATCGCCATCGCCTATCTGCGAGGGTAATTACCCAACGGCCGACCGCCCCGGCATAGCAAAATGGCTGCTACCGATTTAATGCCATTTCAAAACTATACCGGTTTACTACGATGAATCGCCCGCCTTCGACCACGGTAAATTGCGCGCTTGCAAAACCGCAGGTAGAACGCTTGCAATATTTAGAAAAATGCAGTCATGGTCGGGAATGTCGAATTCATCGTAGTAAACCGACATAGTTTTGTTCGGGCGGCCCTGCACGAGTGCCCCTGCAAGCCTCGCGGGAGCAAAATGATCCGTCTTCCTCCGTCCCCAAGGGATCAGCCGGAACCGCGCGCCACGAAATCGGCCCATCTACTACGTTTGACTCGATACCCCTGACCATACCTTCGTTTTGAACAAAACCGCAGGCATTCTACCTGCGGTTTTGTTTTCGCGCTTTTTGGCATGGTTGGGGGTAAGGGACTAAACGTAGTAGATGGGCCGGTTTCGCGGCGAACCCTTCTTGCCTACGCACAAAAGCGCCGCCACGGAGGAGGGAGATACCTCCGTGGCGGCTGGGGGTGGGGGCTATGTTCTGGCTCCCCGCCGGCCGCCCGGGGCCTTTTGGCCCCGGGCGCTGCCAGCGTGCCTAGCGCTTACGGATACCCCAGACCAGGGCTCCGACGCCGGCCATGGCGATGACAAATGCCATGAGCAGTGCGGCGGCCTGCTGGTCACCCGTGGTGGGCAGGAAACCCTTGACCGTCTTGACGATGTTCGTCACGGTCTTGGGCGTGCCGGGGTCGGGCGTCGGCACGGGCGTCTCGGGCTTCTTGTACGTGTTGTTGAACACGATACCCTCGACGCTCTTGTCGCCCTTGGTAAAGGCAACGTTCGCCTTGAGGTTGCCCTCGCCGTCGTCGACCACGTTGACGGTCGCGGTAAAGACGGACTTGTCGTAGGTCATACCGACCTCGTCGCCCTTGACCTCGCTGATGGTGTAGACGTACGTACCGGGCTCGTCGTACTCGAGCTTGTCGAAGTTGATCTTGCCGTCAGCGTCGTTGGTGACGGTGGACTCGACGTCCTCGCCAACGAGCTTAAAGCTAAACTCGTCCTTCTTGAGTTCGCGTCCCTCGAGCACCTTGATAGCGCCGATGGAAACCTGCGTAGGCATGGCGTGATACTTGTTGGTAAAGCCAGCCGACTCGGTGGTTCCCTCGAGCTTGTGCGTCGCGGTCAGCGTGCCGTCGCCGTTGTCGGAGACGGTGGTCACGACGGTGTAGGTCGTGCTGTCATAGGCGACGCCCTTGTACAGGCCAAGCGCGTTGGGGCAAGCCTCGCGCAGCGTGTACGTGTGCGTGCCGGGTGCCTCGTAGCGAATCGGGCTCAGCGTCACGGTGCCGTTAGCGTCGTTGGTGCCGTTAGCGACAACCACGTCGTCCTCGAGCAGCTCAAACGTGAACTCGCCTGCTGCAAGGTCGCGTCCAGTCAGGCGCTTGACTGTCTTGACCTGATCGGTCACGGACGAATCGGTAGGTGCCACGCCGTAGGTGTTGGTAAACGTGAAGGCAGCACCGTCGTCGCCTTCGCGCTTGACGCTCAGATGCCCGGCACCGTCGTCAGACACGGTGTAGGAAACCTTGCGCGTGGCGTTGGTGTCATTGGTCACGCCAGGGGCACTACCGGACTCGGTCACCGTGTAAGTAAAGGTGTGCGAGCGCGGAGCGGTGGGGGCTGCGGGCTCGGGCTCGTCGCTGGGCTCGTCGGCGTTGGCATCGGTGTCGGCCTCTTCAGCCTCTGCCTCGTCGGCCTCGGCTTCGTCAGCTTCGTCTGCCTCGGCCTTATCGGTCGCATCGTCCGTCACGCCCAGAGCGCGGTTGAGGTCCTCGAGCGTAAAGTGGATCTTGCCAAAGTCCACGTTGCCAGCCGCGTCGTTGGTTGCGGTCGTGTGCTCGGGCATCGGGGCACCAGCCTCGTCGGCGGTCACGGTAAAGGTAAACTTGCCCGTGATGTCAGCCGGGGTCAGGCCCTCGGCAGCTTGGAGCTTCTTAGTGCCGGTGAGCGCGGCATCCACGGCGTCAGCGCCGTAGACGTTCTCGAACAAGGGCTCGACGCCGCCGTAGTCGACCGTCGCCGTCAGGGTACCGTCACCGTTGTCGACGACGATAACCTTAAAGCCAAAGCTCCACGTTGTAGCGGAAACGCCATTCGGCAGCCCGAATAAATCTTCGTAGGCCGTGTAGTTAATGGTCCAGGCGAGCTTACCGTCCTTATCGGTACGATAAGCAAGCCCAGCAGCCTCAAGATTAGCAAGCATCTTAGTGTCGTAGTGCAGCGTATCAAAGCTCACGTGCCCGCCGATATTGGGCTTGAGGTTTTCGTATGCCACAAGCTCACCCTGATAGGCGATGCCGAACCAGAACTCGCCGTCGGCCATCGGGCGGCCGGTCAGAGTCTTGGTGGCAACGACCTGAGCGGCGGTGCCGCCAGGCGTGTTGGTCGTAGCGCTGTAACTGTTGTGGAACGGCACCAGGGCCTTCTCGACCTTGTTCTCGCCACTCTTGTGGACCGTCTCATGCGTGCCCTCGGGACCGCCGGAAACGGTCGTCGTAGCAGTGAGCGTGCCGGCGGTGTCGTCGGCGATGGCGATCGTCACCGTGCGCACGGCGTCGTCGTAGGTGTAACCGGGCTGGCCGTCGTTCTTCTCGGCCACGGTGTACGTAAAGGTCTTGCCGGCGTCAGCCTGCGTAAATATAACCTCATGACCAGCCAGAATGTCGATCAGTCCGACCGTTGCCTCTGCCGCTGCGGGGGACTTGAAGCTATTAGCCCCGGGCAGCAGACCGAGCGCGCGAGCCGAAGCGTCGTCAGCAGGTGTCACGGTAAAGGTGAACTGACCCTCGGTCATGGGGCGGCCATCCAGATACTTGCTGAGCCACAGACCGCCGGCAGCGGTGTAGTTAAGCTCAGTGCGGTACGTGTTGGTAAAGCGTCCGTTTTCCTTCTTGGTGACGTTGGCGGTCAGGCTGCCATCGCCGTTCTCGGTCACGGTCACTTCGGCGGTTGCGACATGCGCGTCATACGTCATGCCAACCGTGCTGCCCGCGTTCTCGCGAATCTCGTACTTATAGGTTCCGGCGGCAGCGTAGTGAATCTTGCCGAACTTGATGGCGGCAATGCCGTCCTTCGCGTCCTTCTTGCTCACGGTTACGGTTGCGGGATTGGGCAGTGGGGCGTCTTCGGGGGCGGTGATGGTAAAGCTGAACTCGTCCCCATCCGTCCAGTCGCGGCCGCTGATGACCTTGCTCAGGTCAAAGTCGAGCTCCGCATCGAGCGGGGCCACGCTGTAGGTGTTCTTGAAAGTCGCAGCCGTGGCGTCCTTCAGGACATGCTCGGCCTTGAGGGTGCCGTCGCCGTTGTCGGTGATGGTGGTCTCAATGGTGTACTTGGCGTCACTGTAAGTGATGCCCTTGCTGGTGGTTCCGCCCTTGACCTCGCGCAGCGTGTAGGTGTGCGTTCTGGCCTTGGCGTACTTCACAGCGCTCATCGTGATCTTGCCATCGGCGGCGTTCTTGCCGGTGGCGACGACCTTGGCGTCCTTGCCCTCGCCCTCGACGAGCTCGAAGCTGAACTCGCCGGCAGCAAGCTCGCGTCCGGTCAGGACCTTATTCGCGGTGATCTGGTCGGTGACGCTGAACTCGTCAGGATTCGGCTTGTAGCCGTTGTTGAACTTCGCCTCGTCGGCTCCATTCAGCTCATGCTTTACCACGAGCTCGCCCTTGCCGTTGTCGGTGACGGTCGTCTCGATAGTGTAGGTCTTGCCGTCGTAGGTGATGCCGTTGCCGGCGTCGCCCGGGACCTCGCGCAGCGTGTAGGTGTGCTTGCCGGGCTCGTTGTAGGCGATCTCGCCCATCGTGATCTTGCCGTCGGCGGCGTTCTTGCCGGTGGCGACGACCTTGTCGCCCTCGACGAGCTCGAAGGAGAACTCGCCTTCCTTGAGGTCGCGGCCGGTCAAGACCTTGGTCGCGGTGATCTGGTCGGTGACGCTGGAGCTCTTGGGGGTCACCGTATAGGCGTTCTCGAAGGTCGCCTTCTCGTCGTTCTGCAGCTTATGCTCCACGCTGAGGGTACCGTCGCCGTTGTCCGTGACCGTGGTCACGATGGTGTACTCGGCGGCGCTGTAGGTGATGCCGTTCTCGGTGGCGCCGGCCTTGGTCTCGCGCAGCGTGTAGATGTGCTCGCCGGCAGCGGTGTAGGTGACGGGATCCATCACAATCTTGCCGTCGGCGTTGTTAGTGCCGGTGGCAACTACGTTACTGCCCTCGACGAGCTCAAAACGGAACTCTCCGGCCTTGAGGTCACGGCCGTCCAAGAACTTGGTCGCGGTGACTTGGTCGGTGACGCTGGAGTCCTCGGGCGTCACGGTGTAGGAATTCTTGAACTCGGCGGTCCCAGCGTCCTTCAGCTCATGCTTGACCGCGAGCGTGCCGTCGCCCCTGTCGGTAACGGTGGTCACGACGGTGTAAGTCTTGGCGTCATAGGAGACGCCCTTGCTGGTGGTTCCGCCCTTGGCCTCGCGCAGCGTGTAGGTGTGCTTGCCGGCCTCGGTGTACTTCACGGCGCCCATCGTGATGTTGCCGCTGGCGTCGTTGGTGCCGGTGGCGACGACCTTGTCGCCCTCGACGAGCTCGAAGGAGAACTCGCCGGCGGCAAGCGCGCGCCCGGTCAGGAACTTGGTCGCCTTGACCTGGTCGGTGACGCTGGACTCAGTGGGGGTCAGATTGTAGGAATTCTTGAACTCGGCAGCCTTGGCATCCTTCAGGACATGCTCGGCCTTGAGCGTGCCGTCGCCCTTATCGGTGATGGTGGTCACGATGGTGTAAGTCTTGCCGTCGTAGGCGATGCCCTTGCTGGTGGTTCCGCCGTTGACTTCGCGCAGTGTGTAGGTATGCGTTCCGGCCTTGTCATACTTGACGGTGCCCATCGTGATGTTACCGCTGGCGTCGTTGGTGCCGGTGGCGACGACCTTGTCGCCCTCGACGAGCTCGAAGGAGAACTCGCCGGCGGCAAGCTTGCGCCCGGTCAGGGACTTGGTCGCGGTGATCTGGTCGGTGACGCTGGAGCTCTTGGGCGTCACGGTGTAGGAGTTCTTGAACTCAATCTTCTTGACGTCCTCGGCGCCCTTCAGCTTATGCGTGGCCACAAGCTGGCCCTTGCCATTGTCGGCGATGGTCGTCACGACGGTATAGACGGTTTTGTCGTAGGCGATGCCGCCGGCATTGCCCTTGACCTCGCGCAGCGTATAGATGTGCTGACCGATCTCGGTGTACTTGATGGCGCTGAACGCAACGTTGCCGTTGGCATCATTCTTAACGGTTTCGACAACCGACGCGTCCTCGTCCTCACCCTCAACGAGCTCAAAGGAGAACTCATTGTCCTGGAGCTTATGGCCGGTCAGGACCTTGGTAACTGTAATCTGATCGGTGACGCTCGACTCAGCGGGATTGGCGGTATAGGTGTTCTTGAACTCGACCTCGCCCGAGGTCTTCTTCACAGAAGCCTCGAGCTTTCCCTTTGCGTTGGGTGTCACCGTTACGGTGAACTCTGCAACGTTCTTGCTGTAGGCGATGCCGTCGACCGTGGTCCCGGCATGCTTCTCGCTAACCTTGTAGACATACGTGCCCAGCTTGTCATAGGCAATCTCGCCAAAGCTAATGTCCGCATGGCCCTTGGTTGCAAACGCAGTCGTGGACCTGGGCATCGGGGCGTTGTCCTCGGACGTCAGGCCAAACTCAAACTTGTCCTCATCCGTCCAGTCGCGGCCCTCGAGCACCTTGGTCAGGCCAAAGTCGGCAGTTGTCAACGTTGTCGGCGTGGTATTGAGCGTAAAGCTAATCTTGCCGTTATTGCCCAGGTAGACATTGACCTTCGTCGCACCAGAAACAACCTTCGTGTTGTTCCACTGGGGATTGATCACGTCGCGTGCGGTGCCCGTCGGGTTTCCGCCCACACGCTCCTTGGTGGTGTGAAGCTGGTTGATAAAGGCGAGGCGCGCGGTGCCAGCCTTAATCGACCAGTGATCGCCATCCTTTACCAAAGCACCTTCAAAGTTTTCGAGCTCGCTTCCCTTAACCGGGATCGAAACGGAATCATCGTACGGCGCGCCCGACGAGTTCTGCGCCATAAACTCATCTTTGTACCAATAGGTCTTAGAGCCCGAAGGCTTTTCCGTTGCGAGCTTGGTGCAAGCCGCGTCTGTGTAGACGGGTGTTAGCTTTTGGAAGTAGTAGTAGCTGTTCATAGCAGCAGGCTCAAAGCTTGCGACCGTATCGCCCGCATCGTCGCCGGTCCACTTGTTGGCGTAGAAGCTAACGGTATTGGAATCGGCGTCCTTGTGCTCATTGATGTAATCCTGCAGTCCCGGTACGTTATTGGGAGTAAACAGGTTTTTGCGTGCAATAGCCTTTACGCTCGATGCATACGCAACGCGGATAGGCGAGATGGCATCCGTGGAGTCAACCACAAACGTGCCCGCAGACTCGTCAACGGTAAAACGGCGCAGCGGAATGAGCGATGCGGGGACCTTGACCGTCACGATGTCGCCGCACTGCGGATTGTTCTCGTCCGCGCGATCAACCGTAATTACAAGATGGGCGAGCTCGCCATCAAACGTATAGGTATCGATATTGCCATCGGTCGACTTGGTGGCGGCCCCATAGGTCTTGCCGTTGTACTCGGCACCGGTAAAGCTATCGACCTGCATAAAGGCGCCCCAGCTCGTCCTCGAATGTGATGTAGCCGGAACCGTTGGAATTGTTGCCCTCGACCTTGGTCGGGAAACCCTTGCCCGACGTAATGGCACTCGAGATGTCCTTAAAGACCTGATCAAGCTCGGCGGCGTTGGTCGCCGACTTGTAGTAGCTAGCACCGGCAACGGGGTTGCCGAAATTGACATTCCACTCCTCAGTTCCAAAAAAGCCATGGCTTACGGACGATGTGGCATCCGGATAGTTACTCGACACGGCATGCATGAATTTATTCTCGTTGCTCGTGCGGCTGCTTGTTGGATCGTCGCCCGGCTTCGCACCGTTGAAGATACCGATGGTATAAATGGTCGCCCCGCCACTCTTTATGGTCTTGGCGATATTGATGGCATCCTTAGCAACCTCGGCCTCAAAACCATTAGAACTCGTAGGAGAGCCATCGGTGAAGAACACAACGATCTTCTGGGCGTCTTCACGACCAGCGATGCCCTTGGCCAGGTCCATGCCATAGTCGGCACGAGTAGAGCCAGCAGGCTCGATTAAATTAACCGTGTTCTTGAGGCTCTTTGCGCCCCCATCCTTGCAGACCGTGAGGCCCAACATGGTCTGGGAGTAGTTGTAGGTGTTGCCGTCGTCGCGATAGGTATCATTACCAACCTTATCGCTCTTCTTGCCCGCAAACTTTACGATGGCAACCTGGTGCTGCTTGCTCGCGTCCTTAACGTTCTTGTTTTGCTCGGCAATGGTGTCGATAAAGTGGTTGGCAGCATTCTTGAGCGCAACGATACGCTTAGGGGACCCTTTACCACCCATAGGATCATCCATTGAGCCAGAGGCATCGAGCACCATCACGATGTCGAGCGGCTTGGAAACCAGCGACGTCGTATCGGATGTCGAAGACATCGCCGAAAGCGTAGTCAAAAAGTCCGATTTCCCGTCATCGATTGCTTGGACCGTCTTATCCGTCCAAATTCGGCCGACGTTTTGCGTCGTGACCTTGCTGCCGTCATAGCCGCCCGCCCAGAACTTCCAATGGTTGCTGGTGTCGTGGTCGACTATCTTTGTCGCTTCCGGTCCGTCCATTCCTGTGCTGGACCTGGCGTTGGCCTCGGGCAGCATGGCGAATGCTGCGGCTGGCAACACCAGCACTACGGCCAGTATCACCGCCAAGAGACCCCTCGTGTACTTACCCATCGTGTCTCCCTTCTCGCGGTCTCAGACCTTGCATCAGCCTAAAGTTACGGAATGAGACACAATTAGGGCAGGTGACACATGTTCCAGATTCGGTTTTGAGCGTGAGACAAATGTCTCACCAAAGTTGAGACACGGCGTTTTCGCAGGAAAACGGGTGCGACTCGGAGCCATCAGGCAAAAATGACCCACTTTCCTCCGTCCTTGGGGGATCAGGAGCTGTTACGGATATGGTGCCATTTCAAAACTATGCCGGATTACGGGGCTAAAGCCGGGACCCTCATCCATGCCCTCATTTTTTGAAAAACGGCAGGCTATCTACCTGCGGTTTTGTTTTTGCGATTTTATGCATGGTCGGAGATTCGCTATCCAGCCCCGTAATCCGGCATAGTTTTGTTCGCGACGGCACAACCGCGCGTTTAAGCGCGGGGCCGGTGGGGCATTTTTGCCCCACCGGCCCCTGTTCCAGCGCTATTCCGGCTTGGTTTCTACCGTGGGAGTCTTATCCGCTGCGACTGGGGTGCGGGCGGTGTCCATAGTCAGACAGTGTTTAGGACAGCTTTCGATGCACTCGCCGCACACCACACAAGCATACGGGTCGATCGACCACGTTCCGCCCTTGCGATCGACCGCGAGCGCGCCCGCCGGGCAGCGACGCGCGCACATGCCGCAGCAAATGCACACGTCCATGTCGTTGACGATATGCCCGCGCAGGCGCTCGGGCGCCGCGAGCTTCTCCTGCGGATAGCACACCGTGACCGGTTGCTTGACCATAGAGCCCAAGGCCGTCTTGGCAAATGTCAGCAAACTCATGCCGCGCCTACCTTTCCGTGCAGCTAATGCAGGGGTCGATGGTCAGGATAATCATGGGCACGTTGGCAAGGAGCACGCCCTGCAGCGCATGTGTCAGACCCGCCAGGTTCTGCGACGTCGGCGTGCGCACGCGAAAACGATCCAGGTTCTTGGTGCCGTTACCGCGCACATAGTAATACGCCTCGCCGCGCGGCTGCTCAATCACAACCTCGCCGCGTGCGCCGTCGGCCGGCGTAAGCTTGGTGCGCCCGCCGATCCCGTCGTGCGGAATCTTGCCGACAAGCTCCTTGATGATGTCCATGGCCTGCGTGACCTCGGCACAACGCACCTGGCAGCGGGCATAGCAATCGCCATCGGTAGCAACGATGGGCTCAAATGCAGCCAGATCCGCATAGGCACCGTCGCCAAACATGCGCACGTCGTAGCCCACGCCCGAGGCGCGCCCAAACGGACCGACCATCGAAAGCTCCAGCGCGTCCTTCTTGCTGATCACGCCCACGCCATGCAGGCGCTCGCCGCAGCTGTCGTCGTCCAAAAACGTATGCACCAGAGCCTCGTAGTCAGGACGCATGGCATCGAGCGTCTGGACAATGCCTGCCAGCTCGGAGTCCTCGATATCGTGCTTAAGGCCGCCGATCTCGTTAATCGACAGAATCACGCGCCCGCCGCAAGTGCTCTCAAAGATCTTGAGAATCTGCTCGCGCAGGGTCCATGAACGATAGAACAGCGCCTCGAAGCCAAAGGCATCGGCGAGCAGGCCCAGCCACAGCAGGTGCGAGTGGATGCGCGAAAGCTCATGCAAAATGGTGCGGATATACTGCACGCGGCCGGGCACCTCGATGTCGAGCATACGCTCGCAGGCGCTGGCATAGCCGCAGCTGTGGCCCACGGCGCAGATGCCGCAGATGCGCTCGGCGATGTAGCCAAACTGGTGCATGTCGCGCTTTTCGGTGAGCTTCTCGAGTCCGCGGTGCACAAAGCCGATCTGCGGAATTGCCTCGATGACGCGGTCGTCATCGATCACCAGGTCCAGATGAAGCGGCTCGGGCAGTACCGGGTGCTGCGGGCCAAACGGAATAACGGAGCGATGTGCCATGGACCTTACGCCTCCTTTTTCTGCTTGTCGCGGGCGGCCTTGGCGGCAAGCGCCGCGCGGACCTTGGCCGCTTTCTCGGGATCCATGGCGGCGAGCTTTGCCTCCATCTCAGCAGCCTTGAGCGCGGCCTTCGCAGCAGTTTCATCGTGCTGAGCATCGGAGCCGGCAGCCACAGCGGGCTGAGCGACGGCAGTGCCCGCAGCATCGCCAGCGGCAGCAGCGCCCTCCCCCGCAGCGGCCGTGGCAGCAGCAGCCCTCTCAGCCGCGGCCTTGCGCGCCTTGGCCTCGGCGGCGGCACGGACCTTCATGGCTTTCTCGCGCGCGGCCTTCACCTCGGGCGTGATAACGCTCATGGGTTCTGCAGTCGAGACCTGGTAGAAAAAGCCGTTAAAGTCGACCTGCATGTCGGTGATGGCAAGGCCAAACAGGTCGTGCGCTTCGTTCTCAAACGGGAACACCGCCGGGTAATACGAGCTGATGGACGGAATCTCCTGGTACTGATCAATTCCCTCAACCACCAGGTTCTCGATCGCATAGCTGCCGTCCTGCGCAATATGCTCCTGGGCAGCACGAACGTTGATAAACGTATAGACCAGGCGATACGAGCCATCGTCGACGTTGCGCTCGGCGTGCATCTGCACAAAGCGCGCGCCGACGCCCTTGAACACCTGGACATGCGACAGGAGCTCGTCAATCCCGACGGTGGTATAGATAGCCTTTTGCATTACTCGGCCTCCTTTGCAGCGGCGGGTGCGGCGGACTTCCCGGCGGGCTTCTCGGCAGGCGCGTCACCGGCAGCGTCAGTCCCGGCCCCCGCAGCCACAAACCCGTCCTCGCCCAGCTCAACGCCACCGTCCCAGGTAGCGGCACCGCCCACGGTGAGCGGGTCGCCGCCGGCGCGCATCACGGCCTCCTTCTGGTCCAGGATGCCGCACGCCTCCACGATGGCATCGATCACGGTCTCGGGACGAATGGCGCACCCGGGCGCGTACACATCCACGGGAATCGCGCGGTCCACGCCGCCGATCACGTTATAGGCATCGCGGAACACGCCGCCCGAACACGCGCAGATACCGCAAGCCACCACGCACTTGGGCTCGAGCATCTGGTTGTAGATCTGGCGCACGACGGGCAGGTTCTGGGCATTGACCGACCCCGTCACCAAAAAGATATCCGCATGCTTGGGGTTGCCAGTGTTGACCACGCCAAAGCGCTCCGCATCGAACAGCGGCGTGAGCGAGGCCAGCACCTCGATATCGCATCCGTTGCAGCTCGAACCGTCGTAATGAATAACCCACGGCGAGCGCGACATTTTATGATCCATGGATGCCGCCTCCTAAATAAACACGTCGACGAGGATGGGCATAAGGTTGAGCAGGCCAAACACCAGCGCCACGCCCCATCCGAGCCTAAAGCAGCTGCGCCAAGTGCTGCGTGCAAAGGTGTTGTCGATCAGGACCTCGACAAAATACGTCGCGGCCATCACGACCAGGGCTACAACCCAGCTCACGGGGTTGTCCCAAACAAAGAACATGCCCACCCACATCAAAAACAGCACGGTCTCGCACCAGTGCATAAGGGTCATCTTGGCCAGCGTGCCGCCGCTCATCTCGGTGGCGACGCCCTGGACGATCTCCTGATGCGCGTGATGCGAGTACGAAAGGTCAAACGGCGACTTGCGCAGCTTGATGGTAAGCACCGCGAGCAGCGCCAGGAAAATGGGCGCGCTGTACACGATGATGGGGGCCGACTGCCCCGTCACGGCGATGGAATCGAAGCTGTCGGTGGCAAGGTACAGGCCCACGCTCATCAGCAGAACGGCGGGCTCGTAACTCATGACCTGCAGCAGCTCGCGGTCGGCGCCAACCTGGGCAAACGGGCTTTGCGTCGAGGCGGACGCCAACACCACAAAGATCGCGGCGAGCGTCACCATAAAAGCGCACAGTAGCGTGTTAGAGCCCGACACAAAGATGCCGCCGCCCACGACGGTAAAGATGAGCGCGCACGCCATATAGGTATCGTCCATGGTGTTTACGCTGGCAGGGGCTTTGCGCAGCAGCTTGGCAACGTCGTAGAAAGGCTGGAGCAGGCGCGGGCCCACGCGGCCCTGCATACGGGCCGAAAGTTTGCGGTCAACGCCGTCGATCAAACCGCCCACAAGCGGCGCAATCAAGGCAAACGCCACGGTGCCTATAAAGATGCCCACGACGCCCGAACCTTCAAAATACTTGCCGCGCAACACCGAGGGCGCGCTCATGGCAAGCCTCTCGGGCCCAATCCATGCGCAGCACAGCAGCGCAAACAAGATAATGCTGCAGCACACGACGCTGCCCGCGGGGCCAATACGCTTCTCGCCAAGGGCGTCCTCCGAGTACCAATTGCGCTTTTCGGCCTTCACCTCGTGCCCCATCGAGCCGCGGAAATGGCGATATTTGTCGGTTCCCACACCCGAAAGGTACACGTTGGCGTGCGGCTTGTTGCTCACGCGGAATGAAGTCAGCAGCACCACGGCGATAAACGCCACGATAACCACCATCAGATACATGGCGTCTTTGCCAATAACGTATGGCACGCGGCCAAACACCATGGCCAAGTAAGGCGACACCAAACCGCTCGAGATGAGCGGGAACGCCACGCAGCACAGAATCAGCAGCGCGGCGATGGTGTTGAGCGCCATCCATTCGGTCTTATGGACATTGACCTCAACGTTTTGAGCCGTGGGGTCGACGCCCGAAAGCTTGGCAAGCCACTTGCCCCAGAAGAAGAACGTCGCGGCAGAGCCAAAGGCAAGCACCATGATCATGAGCACGTTGCCGGTCTGCGCAAACGCCACCAGGGCGCCCCACTTGGACACGAGCATGCCAAACGGCGCCACGAACATGCCCATGATGCCCAGCATCATCAGGCGCGTCAGGTGCGGCATGCGGCTGAACATACCGTCCATGTCCTCGATATTGCGGCTGCCGATATGATGCTCGGCCGTGCCCACGCACAGGAACAGCAACGACTTTGCCACCGTGTGGAACAGGATCAGGAAGATGGCCGCCCAGACGGCCTCGGGCGCGCCGACACCCAAGCAGGCACTGATGAGGCCCAGGTTGGAAATGGTGGAGAACGCGAGCACGCGCTTGGCATTGCTCTGCGAGATGGCCATGAGGGCAGCGAGCAAAAACGTGATGGCACCCACACTCGTAACCATAAAGCCGGTCACGGGATAGATGGCATAGAGCGGGCTCAGCTTGACCATTAAGAACACGCCAGCTTTGACCATGGTTGACGAGTGCAGCAGGGCGCTCGTGGGCGTGGGGGCAACCATGGCGCCCAACAGCCAAGTGTGGAACGGCATCTGTGCGGCCTTGGTGAGTGCGGCGAGCGACAGCAGGATGACCGGCATCACCAGTAGCGCGGATTGCACGGTTCCGGCGCCGGAAAGCTCGATCATGCCTGAGATGGTCAACGGCATACCGTTAACGTGCAGGAACATGAGTCCGGCCAAAAACGCGATGCCGCCCAGCATGTTAAGGATGATCTGGGTGAAGGCATTCTTGATGGCCTCGGGCGTGCGCGTGTAGCTAATCATGAGGAACGAGCACACGGTGGTGATTTCCCAGCCACAGAACAGCCACTCAAGGTTATCGCTCGTCACGATGACGAACATGGCCGAGAGGAACAGGAACATAAGCGCCAGGAACTGCGGGCGACGGTCGGGCGCGGTCTGCCCGCGCAGCGCGGCCTCGTGCTCGTCATGAGCCTGGAAGTCCTTCATGTAGCCCAGGGCATACACGCAGATTAGGCTGCCGACAATGCCAACGGCGAGGACCATGATCACGCTCATGTAGTCCAGGTAGAGCGGCGTCGCCGTGACGGCTTCGGCCGCGGTCAGCGTCATGGCTGCAAAGGCGAGCGAGCCCACCAGCTGGACTATGCCGAGCACCGTGGTGAGCGCGTTCCTATATTTATACGCGTTGTACAGGATGACGGCGCACAGGATGACATCGATGGCGGAGCTGATGATCGAGAGCACATGCGAGGTGCCGGGGGCAACCTCAAAGCTCTGCGGACCCGTGCCAAAAAACAAGACGGCGACTACAACTGTCACCGCCATAATAATGCCGGAGCCTACAAGCCCCACCGCATCGCGGGCGCGGTCACCGCGCGCGAGCAGCATGCCCAGCGCCGGTACCAGCGGAAACAGGGTAAGGAAATACAGTAGCGTCATACCATCACTCCCCCATGCAAAAACGCTGCAATTGTTTAACGTTATAGCTCAATTGAGGAGTAGCGGCGTCGGGTTTTCGGTCAACTGGGGAGTTTTAGGCGTACGGGGCAAGGGCACGTCCGCTTTGGAGCAGAGAGGCGACGCTCCCCCTATCGCAGCGACAGGCGCGCGGGCCACTGCGCGCAGTTTATTGACCACTTTGGAGGATGTCCCGACAGGCTCGCGCCGGTCCAAAAAGTTGGCGCGGCAAGAAAAATGCGCCCCTGTGGACGCACCATCCCGTTTGCTATTCCGCCTTTTTAACGCGCGGCTTGCGACCGCGCGGCTTATCGACCAGTGCGGACTCACCGCTCTCGCGGTACTGACGGCACCAAGCCTTGACCGAAGACTCGCTGGGAATCTTGTGCTTGATCATGGCCTCGCGAACCGTCAAGCCGTTTTCCAGACGGTCCTTAACCACAGCGAGCTTTACGTCGTACGAATAGGTGTGATGATGCGAACCGGCGTTGAGAACGGCGTCGGCACCGCCCACGGCATACGCGCGGGCCCACTGACGAGCCGTGGCCTGGGGAATGCCAAGCTCCGCAGCGAGGGCGCGATGACCGACCCCCTCTTGGAGGATCTCGACGGCGCGCTGCCTAACCTCAGGCGCATGCGTGCGAGTCCTAGTTGCTTCCGACATACCTGCCACTTCTTAGCCTTAACCGTTAATCTGCTTTCTTACGTGCAAGTTAGATAGTAGCATTTTACTGTTTGCTCAAAGCAGTTAATTAAAATAGACGCGGCGTTATCTGGGCATTTGGCACCAAATTACGACATTTCTTTATCGATTATTTACGCTGGTAGCTAACTCGCAGCTAATCGTCATTCGCTTGTCAACAAAATTGGCATCTCTTTATGTCCTTTGGTATAGAGGATATAGTTATTAACCCCTCCCCCAATAATTTTGAGTGATCTGCGAGACAGTAGACGTCCTCACTCCTCATGATTACCGCGCATTGCCATCCACCGGAGCAAAACAAAAAGGGCGGGACCTGCTGCGCTCGCAGGCCCCGCACCGATTGACACCCGACGGGACACAGCCGGGCGAGACGGATCCGTGCCACCGTCCCGCCTGGCCGCGATGTTCAACTACAGCTCGTTGGCCGCGTGATACGCCGTGCGAATGGCGCTCGCAATGTCGGCGGTGCGCTCACCCGAGCAGTCGCCCACGCAGGTCACGGGCACCGTCACGCCATCCAGGTCAAACGCGTTGGCCTTGGAGCCCACGGCCATCACCACGTAATCGCAGGCGATCTTCACCGGCTCCTCGGCGCCGTCCTCGGTGGTGCGAACAGCCTCCACGCCCTCGTCGGTAATGGCGGTCAGGCGGGTCTTCACGTGCTGTTCCACGTTGTGCTCGGCAAAGTCGCTCATAATCAGCGGCAGAATGGTCTCGGACTCGCCCGCGGCAATCTTGTCGAGCATCTCCACGATCGCCACCTCGCAGCCGTGCTGCAGCAAGTACTCGGCAGTCTCGGTGCCCACCAGGCCACCGCCAATGACGGCGACGCGGCCCGTAAGCTCCACCTTGCCGGCCAGCACGTCCCAGCTCGAGACGACCTTGTCCGAATCGGCGCCCGGAACGGGAATGACCACGTCGTGTGCGCCCACAGCCACAATCGCGGCGTCGGCGGCGTTGAGGTCCTCAGCGGTAGCGGCATGGTTGAGCTCAACCTTCACACCCAGACCGGGCAGAATCTTCTCGTAATACTCGACCGAGCGCATGATCTCGTCCTTGCGCGGGGGCGCGGCCGCCAGCACAATCTGGCCGCCCAGATGGTCGCTCGCCTCGTAAACGGTCACGTCGTAGCCGCGCTTGGCCGCCACGCGCGCGGCCTCCAGGCCGGCGATGCCGCCGCCCACCACGGCAATCTTCTTGTCGCCCTCGCCCGGCTTAATGGCGATGGTCGCCTCGTCGCCGTTCTCGGCGTTGAGCACGCACGAAATGTACTTGCGGTTTTGAATCGCGTCGACGCAACCCTTGTTGCAGTTGAGGCACTCGCGGATGGGCTCACCCGTGGCGGCCTTCAGCGCAATGTCGGGGTCGCACATGAGCGAGCGGCCGTAGGCGATGATGTCGGCCGCGCCGTCTTCCAGAATCTTCTCGCCGGCCTCGACCGAGACAACACGGCCCACGGTTGCCACCGGCACGGAGACCAGGGCCTTGACGCGCTCGGCCACGGGCAGCGTCCAGTTGTAGGGCATGGCACCCATGGGCGGAATGGTGTCGCCCATGTTGCCGGTGTGATTGGCCTGTGCGACCTGGATCATGTCGATGCCCGCGCCCTCAAGCAGCTTGGCAAACTCGCAGGCCTCGTCGGGCTGCAGGCCGCCCTTGCCGCGCGGCGTGCCGTCGGGGTTCTCCATAATCACGGGGAGTTTGTACTCCACCATCAGCTGCGGCGCGGCTTCCTTAATGGCAGCGACGACCTCCAGCGCGTAGCGAACGCGGTTCTCGAACGAACCACCGTACTCGTCGGTGCGCTGGTTGAGGATGGCCGAGCACAGCGAACCCACCAAGCGGTCGCCGTGGACCTCGATGGCGTCGATGCCGGCCTGCTGCGCGCGAGCGGCCGAGGCAGCGATGGCCTCCTTAATCTGGGTGAGCTGCTCTACGCTCGCCTCGTTCACAAAGTGCTGCATGTCGTGGTGCAGCTTGGCGTAGGCCTGGTTGCGGATCTCGTTGGACTCGGCCATCTTGGCGGCAAAGGTCTCCTCGTCGCCGGCGGCCTTGGCCTCCTGCGCGGCCTTGGCGGCGGCCATGGATCCCATGACCATGCGGCCGACACCGGGCACGTCGTACTCGGGGTGAAACAGCTGCAGCGCGACCTTGGCGCCGTGTTTGTGGACGGCGTCGGCCAGGGCCTTAAATGTGGGGATCTGAGCGTCGGTCGCCAGCTTGGGCGTGGGGCTTGCGGTCATGACGGGAGCGACGTCGCCGATGACGATGTAGCTCACGCCGCCACGAGCCAGGCGCTCGTAAAAAGCCAGGCTGCGCTCGCCAATGGAACCGTCGCGCTCCTCGTAGCCGGTGGTCAGCGGCGGGAACATAATGCGGTTCTTGAGCTCAAGGGGGCCAACCGTAATGGGCTGGAGCAGCTTGGATGCAGGTGTGGTCATGGACATTCCTCTCTTGTAGGCGCGGCGGCGATGTTGCCGCGTAGTTGTCTAGAGGATATGGCATGGGGATACAACAGCGCAACGGAAATCGGCGGACAGCAGGTAGCGGCAGGCGGATGGGATGAGCCCAACAACAGGTTTTTCTCGATCTGTAACACCTAGCCGCCCAAATCGGGTCTAGATGTTACAGATCGAGATTTTGTTTGAGAGGCCGAGAATTGGACCGAAAACACGGTCCCGTAATAACAAAAAAGCTCGCCGGCTAGGCCGACGAGCTGCAAGTTCTTGGTCGCGGGGGCAGGATTTGAACCTACGACCTCCGGGTTATGAGCCCGGCGAGCTACCAGACTGCTCCACCCCGCAATGTCTGGGCGCCTCATGTGCGCAAGAAAGAATATTACGCGGGAGTTCGGTAAACGGCAAGGAAAATCTCGTAGAGCATAATTCCTTCATATTTAGAACCCCTCAGTCCCTATCACCGTAAACGAATCGCAGCCGAGCGCCGTCGACGGCGCGTATACAATGGTGCGCGTCCTTTTATGCCAACACCGGGAGTAGACATGCTGCTCGCTATCGATATGGGAAACACGCAGACGGCCATGGGCCTGTTTGACGGAGACGAGCTGGTGCAGTCGTGGCGCATGCCCACCGACCGCTCCTATACCGCCGACGAGATCCATGTGCGCCTGATGGGCTTCTTTAAGATGTACGGCCTCTCGCTCGACGCGGTCGACGCGATCGCCTTCGCCGGCGTGGTACCGCAGCTCTCGCGCGAGTGGCACACTGTGGCCGACCGCATTGCCGCGGACGCCATCGTTATCGGGCCGCAGTCGGCCGCGGTGACCAAGCTGCGCGCGGCGCGTCCCCAGGCCGTAGGCGCCGATCGCGTCGCTAACGCCGTTGCGGCCGAGACCTTCTACGGCGCGCCGGCAATCGTGGTGGACTTTGGCACCGCAACCAACATCGACGTCATCGACGAGGACGGCTATTACATTGGCGGAGCGATTGCGCCGGGCATTCGCATCTCCATGGACGCGCTTGCCGCCCGTGCCGCCAAGCTCGCCAGCGTGCCGCTCGAGGCGCCCGAGCACGCCATCGGCCGCGATACCGAGGAGTGCATCAAGGTCGGCGCCGTAACGGGCGCCGCCGCCATGGCTGAGGGCCTGGTCGCGCGCATGAAGCGCGAGCTGGGCCGCGAGGATGCCACCGTTATCGCCACGGGCGGTCTCGCCAGCATCGTCGCCGATTCGACCGACGCCTTCGACGTGGTCGACGGACAGCTCACCATCAAGGGTATCTGCGAAATCTACCGCCGCATGCAGGAGCTAGCGTAGGCTCTGGCGAAGTCGAGACGCTACAGACCGCGAATCCGTACGGCCTCGGGCGGAAACTCCTGCTCGCCGGCATCGGTCTTGATGGTCGCGCGACCCCAGATATCCAGGCCCGCAAACACACCGACCGCAAGCGGCAAACCGTTGGGCGACACCGCCGCAACTTGGCGGCCCAGCAGCGGCACCATGTCGAAGTACTCGCCCAGCACGGGGGCCAGCGGCCCTGCGGCGCCCTGCGGCGTGTTGGCAACAACCGCCCAGGTGTCCACACGGGTCAGCACGGCGGCGGCCAACCCCTCGGCCAGCGCTTCGTCAGCCACGTCCACGCCAAGCTCACCCAGCGCCGCACGTTCAATATCAACCGTCACCGCGGCAAACATGCCCGCGGCACCGGCACCACCGTTCACGGCGACGCGCGCAAGCGACGTCTCAAACGCAGGCGCACCGCACACGATATCGCTCGGCCACTGGATACCCACCTTACCGGCAAGGCCCAATCCCGGCGTCGACGCCGTGCCCACAAGCGCGTCCATCATGCCCATCGCCGCCACAAACGGCAGGCCGTGGAAGGTATGCATGTTCACATCGGGGCGCACAACCAGCGAAAACGTCAGCGAAGCATCGCCCGCGCTCCACGCACACCAGCCCGCGGACACGCCCTCGCGGCCCGCGTCACGCGCCGCGTCGAGCTCGGTGCCGACGGCAACAGCATTCATCTCGATCATCTACATACGCCCCAATTCGCCCACGATATGGCCCACGCGGTCCTCGGGCTCCTTGACCTCGACACCGTTGTAGCGGAAGAACCGCGCCGGGTCGTGCATCAGGTCCTCGAGCGGCACCAGCACAAAGTCGCGTTCGCCGATCAGCGGATGCGGCAGGCGCAGCTTTTTGCCGCCGTGGGTCTCGCCGTCCATCCACAGCAGGTCCAGGTCGATGGTGCGCGGGCCGTTGGCCTTGGCCTTTTTGGAACGGTCGCGCCCAAGCTCGGCCTCGATCTTCATGAGCTCATCGAGCAGTACCAGCGGCGCCAGCTCGGTCTTGATCTCGATGACGGCGTTGGCAAACGCGTCCTGGCGCGTCTCGTAGGCCGGCTCGCTCTCGTAAATCTTGGAGGAGTTGGACACGCAGGTGAGTGGAATCTCGGCGATCATCTCGCGTGCGGCGCGGATGTTGTCGCAGCGATGCCCCAGGTTGGAGCCCACGGCCACAAACGCGCGGCGCGGCTGCGGCTTGGCAACCGCCCAGTAGCCGTTCAGGAACTGCGCAAAACCCGCGGCGTCGTGCACGCGCACGATGTTGGCACCGGCCTGGATGGCGCCCAGGCACACGCCAAACGTAGCGGCATCGCGCTCGGCGGCCTCGGTCACGCCCGAGACGGCGCCCACAAAGCGCTTGCGCGACACGGCGCACATGAGCGGATAGCCCAGTGACGCCATCTTGGCAGTCTCGCGCTGGATGACGATGTCCTCGTTAGCCGACTTACCAAAGCCCGGGCCAGGATCGATGCAGATGCGGTCGCGCGACACGCCGGCATGGATGAGCGTGCGGGCCTGGTCGGACAGAAAGCCCATGACGCGGCGCATGATGGGCGCCGAATCGGGCAGGGTGAAGCGGCGGAGCTGCGAGGTGGGCACGTAGGCTTCCTCGCGGCGGGCGCTGCGGCGCATCATGGCGGCCAGGCGGTCATTGGACTCCGATGCGGCCTCGGTGGCCACGGGCGCGGCCTCGGGCGCGGGCGCGACGGTCTCGGCGGCAGTAGCCTGCTCGGCGGCCGGCGTCTCCTGCTCGCTTGAAGGCTCGGACGTGGGCTCCGGTTCGCCAAACGGCAACGAGGGCTGCACCACGCCGCCCGGAAGCTTGGCCTCCGGCTTAGGCTCGCCCAGCAACTTGCCGCGACGGCGGCGAGCCGGCTTCTCGGCCTCACGCGCGGCCTCGGCAGCCGCCTCGCGCGCCTTCTCGGCAACAAACGCCGCTGCCGAGGTATCGAGCTGCACCGTTGCGTGCGTGCGTGCGGGCGCGGCGACCTCGCCGGCATGCATCACGATGACGCCGCAGGTGCTCGTCTTAACAAACTCGACCATCTTGGGATCGGTGAAGCCGGTCACGTCGTTGACGATCGAGGCGCCGCAGCGCACGGCCGCCTTGGCAACCGCCACATGACGCGTGTCGATCGAGACGATGGCGCCCTCCTTGGCCAGCGCGCGCACCACGGGCAGCACGCGGCGAGCCTCCTCGTCGGGGTTGACCGGGGTAAAGCCGGGGCGCGTGGACTCGCCGCCCACGTCGATGATGTCGGCGCCGGCGTCGAGCATCGCCAGGCCGTACTCGATGGCGGCATCGGGGTCGAAGTGTTCCCCGCCATCGCTAAACGAATCGGGCGTCACGTTGAGGACGCCCATGATGCGCGGACGGTCAAAGCTGAGCTCGTACTTTCCGCACCGCCATGTCTTGCTGTCGTTCGCCATGAACATCCTCCTAAAATGCCCACGCCGCCGAGCTTGGGGAGCTGGCGGCGGGGTCGCTTTGCACTCAGTCTTTCTATTGTATCCGCGCGCGCGGGCTAGAACGCAAACGCGGCCGCGATGTCGCAAGAAATCAGCAGGTCGGCATTTGCATCCTGATCGGTGGGAGCAAGGTTGCATATGGCCAGCGTATCGCCGGTAAAGTAACGCGTAAGGCCTGCCGCCGGATACACCACGAGCGAGGTCCCGCCCACGATGAGGGCATCGGCCGCGGCGATGGCGGCAACGGCACCGGTCAGCACATGCTCGTCGAGTGGCTCCTCGTAGAGCACTACATCGGGCTTGATGCGGCCGCCGCACGCGGGGCACGCGGGCACGCCCGCGGCATCCTCGTGCTCGCGCGAGCAGATCCACTCGGCGCTATAGACCGCGCCGCACGACTGGCAAATGTTGCGATGGACCGATCCGTGCAGCTCGAACACGCGCTGCGAGCCGGCCGCCTGGTGCAGACCGTCGATATTTTGCGTCACCACGGCATCAAGCTTGCCGGCGCGCTCCAGCTCGGCCAGCTTGGTGTGGCAGCGGTTGGGCTTAGCGTTAAGCGCGATCATCTTGGTGCGGTAAAAGTCGAAGAACTCCGCAGGATGCGCCTCGTAAAAGCTATGCGAGAGCATGGTCTCGGGCGGGTAGGCAAACTGCTGGTGATACAGGCCATCCACGCTGCGGAAATCGGGAATGCCACTTGCCGTGGAAACACCCGCGCCGCCAAAGAAGACCACGCGCTTGTGGGTGTCAAACAGATCCGCCAGCGCGGCGGAGGCCTGCCTGGGGTCCGATATTGCCTGCGTCATATGAGTCCTCCGTCCGTGTCTCCGGGACGGCGGCGTTCGCACTATCACTCGCGGACTCCGCCCCGCTCTTGTTGCGTTAATCTTAAGCCTGCCAACCCCGTCGAAAGGACACCATGCCTCAGACTTACACTTTCGCCTCGTGGAACGTCAACGGCCTGCGCGCCGTGCTCAAAAAGGACCCGAGCTTTATCCAGATCGCGCAAGAACTCGACGTCGATATCCTGGCGCTGCAAGAGACCAAGCTGCAAGAAGGCCAGGTTGATATTGACCTGCCCGGCTATCACCAAACCTGGAGCTACGCCGAGCGTAAAGGCTATTCGGGCACTGCGGTCTTTAGCCGCCAGGAACCGCTGCGCGTGCTGCACGCCGACGCGCTGCTACCCTACGCCGGCGAGGGCGAGGCGGCCGTACTCGTCGCCCAAGCCGCAACCGAGGGCCGCGTCTGTGCGCTCGAGTTCGACAAGTTCTGGTTTGTGGATGTCTACACGCCCAACGCGCAAAACGAACTCGCGCGCATCGACGTGCGCATGGCCTGGGACGATGCCTACCGCGGCTTTTTAAGCGCGCTCGAGCGCGAGACCGGCAAACCCGTCGTGACCTGCGGCGACTTTAACGTAGCGCACGAGGAAATCGACCTTAAGAACCCCAAGTCCAACCGTGGCAACGCAGGCTTTTCGGACGAGGAGCGCGGCAAGTTTACCGAGCTGCTCAACGCCGGCTTTACCGATACCTGGCGCGCGGCAAATCCGGACGTCGAGGGCGTCTACAGCTGGTGGAGCTACCGCTTTAATGCCCGTAAGAACAACGCAGGCTGGCGCATCGATTACTTTCTGGTAAGCGATTCGATCGCCGCCAACGTTCGCGACACCGGTATCCGTGGCGATATCTTCGGCAGCGACCACTGCCCCGCCACCCTCACGCTAGAACTCTAGCCCCCAAATGATCCCCCGGGGACGAAGGAATACGGATCACTTTTGCCCGCGCAAGGGCGCCCGCGTGACCCCGTCCGCCACGAAACCAGCCCATCTACTACGTTTAAGCCACTACCCTCAACCACAGCGAACAACGCAAAAAGAAAACCGCAGGTAGAAAGCCTGCGGTTTTTCATAAAACGCGGTCATGGTCGGGGGTATCAAGCTAAACGTAGTAGATGGGCCAGTTTCGTGGCAAGCGCCGTCAACTGATTTCCTGGGGACATCTGGAGACGGAAGAAAATGGATCAATTTGGCTCTCTGGGGGCCACGATGCCCGTCGTATCAGCCGGCCATTCCAAAACTATGCCGGTTTACGGGGCTGAATCGCGAACCCCCAACCATACACAATTCCGAGACAATAAAACCGCAGGTGAACGGCTTGCTCTATTTCGGAAAAACTGGTATGGTCTGCCTGTGCTAATCTAGCCCCGTAAACCGGCATAGCTTTAAAATGGCACTTTAGCAGTATTGATTCCCGCCTCGGCGCAACTAGCCCTACAGTCCGTATTTCACGACGACGCGGTTGATGCGACGGCACCAAGGCTTGTACAAGGCAGCCAAAAACACGCAGGTCGCGAGACCGTGTGTGATATCGAACGGCACTGCCGTGGCAAGACGCGCCAGGGCACCCGCCCAAGTAAGCGGCTGTACAAATCCAATGATGTCATACGCGTTGATCACCACGCCGTACAGCAAACCCGAAGCAAAGCCGTAGGTCAGTAGCGCCGGCATGCGCACAGTGCCGTCGACGCGCTCGAACGCACCCGTGTGCGCCAGCGCACCACCGATATAGCCCACCAGACCCCAGGCATACATCTGCCACGGCGTCCACATACCCTGGCCAAAAAAGAAGTTGCTGGTCAGAGCAGCCAGCGCACCGACCATAAAGCCGTTACGCCACCCAAGCGTCGCCCCCGCAATGATGGCGATCGCGCTCACCGGTTTAAAGTCGGGAATGGGTCCGAACAGGATGCGCCCCGCCGCGGCCAGCGTCGCCAGCACCAGTGTGGGCATAATCTGGCGCAAACCCGGACGAGATGCCTCGTAACCCGCAAAGAACAGCGCGAGCACCAGCGCCACCACAATCAGCATGGCCAACGCTGCCTGCCCAACACCCGACAGCAACGCCGCAGCCATCACCGCCGGCACCGCCAACAACAGCGGGATCTCCAGTTTTGCAAGCAAGCGCGAGAAACGACAGTCCGTCATCCCATCACGCCCTATAGAACACGTTGTCGGCAAAGAAATCTGCCGGCGGCTCCATGCAGGCAATCTCACCGTCAAACATCATGGCAATGTCATCGGCAACCTGCTCGGCAAAGTCCAAATCGTGCGTAGCCATGATGACGGTGCCGCCAGCCTTCACATGGTCACGCAGGGCGCGGGCGATGATGCGACGGCTCTCCAAGTCCAAGCCCTTCGTGGGCTCGTCAAGCAGCAGCAGCTCGGGGCCGATCAGCAGCAGCTTTGCCAGTGCAAGCAGCTGGCGCTGTCCGCCCGAGAGGTCGTAGGGGTGGCGCGTCTCTAAGCCGTCCAGTCCCAGTTGCACCGCACGCTCCCGCGCCAAGTTCTCGTCATATCCGCAGGTCGAGGCCCATTCCATCAGCTCATCGCGAACCGTCTCGGCAACCAGCAGGGCCTTGGGGTTCTGCGGCAGCAGCGCAGCCGAGGCCGCCCCGCGCACCATGCGGCCGCGCTGCAGCTTGGCGGTCTTCGCCAGCACCGAAAGCATTGTCGACTTGCCGCAGCCGTTACCGCCCACAACCGCATGCACCGCGCCAGCCGAAAACGACGCATCGAGCCCGCGCAGCACCCAACCGCCCGCGCGATCGTAGCGAAACCAGCTCCCTGCCAGGGTGGTAGCCGACCCAGCGTGCATTTTTTGGAGTATTCTGCTTCCATCCGTGCGCGGGAAGGCTTCCGAGCCGTTCTCGAGCGACGTTTGCACCACAAATTCGGACGATTTGTCCAATTCCGAACTTTTTTTCGCGCTCGATACGTCCCCGGGCGGCTCCAGAGAGCCCAAATTGTCCTCACGCCTGCTGAATACTCCTTTATTTGCACATCGGATGGCACCCCACCCCAACATGTCATCGGAAAACAGCGATTCTCGGCGTCCCAAAGAAGCCATATCCGCCACCTCGCGCACGCGACCGCCCTCAATCCGGTACGTACACGTCGCATACTCGAGCATCGGCCGCGGCTGATGCGTAGCCACAACAACCGTGCAGCCCAGCTCACGGTTCACGCGAAACAGCGCGTGCAGAAAATTCTTCTCCGCAACCGGATCAAGCTGAGACGTGGGCTCGTCGAGCAGCAGCACGCGCGGGCGCAACGCCAGCACAGCTGCCAGCGACAGCAGCTGCTTGCGTCCGCCCGAAAGCGTGTCAGTATCGCGGTGAAGCCAATCTTCCAGCCCAAAGAAATAGCTGGTCTCAGCTACGCGACGGCGCATCTCGTCGCGCGACACACCCAGATTCTCTAGGCCAAACGCCATCTCGTGCCACACGGTTTCGCACACGATCTGGTTCTCGGGATCCTGGAACACGTAGCCCACGCGCTCCGCAGACGCGCGCACGTCCATGTCGGCAACGTTCTCGCCCAGCACGAGCAGTTCGCCAGTGCGCTCGCCCGCCGGAGCGATCTCGGGCTTGAGCAGCGACAGCAGCGTCGACTTACCCGATCCGGTACCGCCAACAAGCAGCGCAAATGCACCTTGGGGAACAGACCAGTCGAGCCCCTCGAGCACCGCAGCCTCAGCCCCGGGGTAGGTAAAGCTCAGACCCCGTACCTCAATCGCAGGCACATCAGAGCCGCACGCCCCGCCCGTTACCGAGCAGCTATCCAACCGAGCCATCAGCCAAACCTCTTCTCGTCAATCGCATGCAACACACAGGGCAACACCATCCAAGCCGCGTACACAATATAGCCAGGCCACGGCGCCGGCACCGAAAGCTGAGGGTAAAACGAATACTGCGTTGTCGCGGCCCACGCCGCCGCAACCGCAGCGGCGCCAAACAGCGCAAGCCCCACCAGCGCGGCAACGTCGCCGCGCCCCAGCCGATACCGCGCATACGTCGTACGACGCGTCGCGGCACCCCACCCGCGCGAGCGCATCGCGTCCGCGCGCTCCAGCGAATCTTCCATGCCCCAGCCCATCAACACGCTCGACGCCCGCAGGCGCGAGCGCACGGGGTCGGCCGGCGCGCGCCCCGGCACGTCAATCGCATCTTGCACCGCCAGCACCGTGCGGCCGCGGCGCAAAAACTGTGGGATAAGCCGCATGCACATCGAGATCATGAGCGCGATCACCGGTGCGGCATTACCCAGCAGCGCGAGCACCTTGTCGTATTTGAGCATCGACGCCGCGGCCTCAAACCACAGCACGCTCGCCACAAACAGCCCGCCCATGCACAGGCCGTATACCATGCTCTCCAGATACACCGCGCGCATACCAATACGGAACAGCTCCGTCGAGCCCGAGGCGCTAAACAGCGGATTGAGCACCGCGATGATCAAAATCACCGGCAGCTGCCAGCGAAGCGCCCCCAACGTGCGCGCGGCGCCGTGCGTCGCAAGCCCGTACGCCAGCCCGCCCGCAAGCGACAGCGCAATCAGCACCGGCTGCATCGAGAACATGGTGAGTCCCAGCGTCAACACCATGTAGAGCGCCGGCACCGCCGGATGCGACATCGAAAATGCCGCGACGGGTTCGTTGCCCGATTCCTCTCGCATGATATCCACGGGCACCTCCCATCCCCTCGCGCAAAACGCCAACGCCGCAGCGCCGCCGCCATGCACAACCAGCGCAAACACCACGCCGGCGGCAGCGACATCGGCCGTCACGCGTCAATCGTTACGCGCTCAACATATGCCTGCGGTATCATATTGCGCCGTGTATCGTTTCCAAACACACGTCTCTATAACGTAACAGGAGATCACATGGACGCAACCGCAATTATCCTCGCTGCCGGCGAGGGCACCCGCATGAAGTCGAACCACTGCAAGGTTTCGCACAAGATCCTGGGTAAGCCCATGGTCCAGTGGATCGTCGACGCTACCATCAAGGCCGGCTGCAGCCGCGTCGTGGTCGTCATCGGCAGCCACGCCGACGAGATGCGCGCCCTGATCGACGGCGCCTACGCCAACAGCGCCACCAAGGTCGAGTGCGTCGAGCAGACCGAGCGCCTGGGCACCGGCCACGCCGTGAAGGTCGCACTCGAGGCCTGCGGCATCACGCAAGGCCCGGTCGTCGTGCTCAACGGCGACTTACCGCTCATCACCGCCGACACCGTCGCCAAGTTCGCGCAAACCGTCGCCACCGGCGAGCTCGCCTGCACCGTCATGACCATGACCCCGCCCGACCCCTTCGGCTACGGCCGCATCAAGCTGGGTGCCGATGGTCAGATCGAGCGCATCATCGAGCAGAAGGACTGCACGCCCGAGCAGGCCGCCACGCTGCTGGAGTGCAATGCCGGCTGCTACGCCTTCGACGGCACGCAGCTCGCCGCCCACATTAACGAGATCGGCAACGACAACGCGCAGTCCGAGTACTATCTGCCCGACATGCTCGAGATCCTCAAGGGTCACGGCCAGGCGGTCTCCATCTTCCACTGTGACGACTACCGCGACGGCCTGGGCGTCAACAGCCGCATCCAGCTCGCGCAGCTCACCGCCATCGCGCGCGACCGCATCAACGAGCACTGGATGGCCGAGGGCGTTACCTTCATCGACCCCACGCAGGCCTGGATCGGTCCCGACGCTACCATCGGCCGCGACACCGTCGTGTGGCCGCAGACGCACCTGATCGGCCACGTCACCGTGGGCGAGGAGTGCCAGCTCGGCCCCAACAGCCGCCTCACCGACACCACCGTCGGCAGCGGCTGCATCATCGATGAGACCATCGCCATCGAGGCCGTCATCGAGAACAGCGTCGACTGCGGCCCGCGCGCCTACCTGCGCCCGGGCACCCACATGCTCGACGGCTCCAAGGCCGGCACGCATGTGGAAATCAAGAAGTCCACGATCGGCGAGGGCTCCAAGGTGCCGCACCTGTCCTACATCGGCGACACCACCATGGGCCCCGGCGTCAACGTGGGCGCCGGCTCCATCACCTGCAACTACGACGGCGTGCACAAGCACAAGACTGTCATCGGCAAGGATGCCTTCATCGGCTCCGACACCATGATGGTCGCGCCCGCCCAGATTGGCGACGGTGCGCTCGTGGCCGCCGGCTCCGTCATCACCGAGCCGGTCCCGGCCGACGCACTCGGCCTGGGTCGTGCCCGTCAGGTAAACATTGAGGGCTGGGCCGCCGATTACCGCCGCCGTCTGCACGAGGACGACGAGGTATAACGTTTTACCAAGCATCTAAGGAGCTGTTCCCATGGGGGCGGCTCCTTTTTCTATCGTGACCTGCGCAACCGGATGAGTGGTCGGTTCGTGTCCGTTGACGGTAAAGACGTTATCAAGACCCGATTAACCCCGTCGCGCGGTTACAATGCAACAAGGCATCTATATGGCATTCGATATAAAGGAGAAGGGTAATGCCGATTAATGATCCCGAGAAGTCGGAGAATATGCGCAAGTCCATCCGCGTGTATTCCGGTTCCTCCAACCGTCCCCTCGCTCAGAAGATCGCTGAGTACCTTGGGGTCGAGCTTTCGGGCCTTACGCTAAAGCAGTTCGCCAACGGTGAGATTTACGCCCGCTACGACGAGACCGTCCGCGGCGCCGACGTCTTCCTGATTCAATCCGTGGCCGGCGGCAACGTCAACGACATGCTCATGGAGCTGCTCATCGCCACCGACGCTGCCAAGCGCGCATCCGCCCGCTCCATCACCGCCGTCATCACCCACTACGGCTATGCCCGCCAGGACCGCAAGGCCGGCCCGCGCGAGCCCATCACCGCCCGCCTCGTCGCCAACCTGCTCGAGCGCGCCGGCGTCGACCGCATCATCACCCTCGACCTGCACCAGGGTCAGATCCAGGGCTTCTTCGATATCCCGGTCAACCACCTGTCCGCACTGCCGCTGTTTGGCCAGTACTACAACGCCATGAACTTCGACACCGACAACCTGGTTGTCGTCTCCCCCGACGTGGGTCGTGCCAAGGCCGCCAAGAAGCTGTCCGACATGCTCGGCTGCGACCTGGCCATCGCCCACAAGGGCCGTCCGCGCCACAACGCCGCCGAGGTCATGGGCATCATCGGTGACATCAAGGGCAAGACCTGCGTCATCAACGACGACATGATCGACACCGCTGGCACCCTGTGCGCCAACGTCAAGGAGCTCAAGGCTATGGGCGCTGGCGACATCTACGTCTGCGCCACCCACGGCATCTTCTCCGGTCCGGCCATCGAGCGCCTGAACGACGCCCCGATCGTCGAGTGCGTCGTCACCGACGCCATTCCCGTCGAGGTCGGCGGCAAGATCAAGACCATCTCGGTCGCCGAAGAGTTCGCTCAGGCCATCTCCGCCGTTTACCACGAGGAGCCCGTCTCCACGCTCGTCGGCGGCGACTTCGCGCTGTAGTCGCATCGTCCTTGCAACCCGGCGCATCGCCGTCGGAACAGAAGAAACCCCCGCGCTCCCCCTTGCTTCGCAAAGGTCGCGCGGGGGTTTCTTCTGTTCCGACGGCTCGCTCTGCCGCGGCCGTGCTTTTGTCTGGTGGGATTTCGCTGAAACGAAGTCTCGCCTTCGGCGGGCGTGGTAGCCTTTGTCGTTGATTGAACTATTTGTGTAACGAAAGGACGAACATGGCAGCTGCACAGCCGCTTAAGATTCGCATGGTTGCCGGACTTGGCAATCCTGGCGATGAGTATGCCGAGACCCGTCACAACGCCGGCTTTAAGGCAATCGACGAGTTGGCCCGTCAGGCCGGCGTCACGTACTGGAAAAACCAGGCCGGCGCCGAGGTCGCGCTCATCAACATCAACGACCCCGAGGAAGAGGGCGGCAAGCGCCAGATCGTGCTGGTCAAGCCGCAGTCGTATATGAATACCTCAGGTGGCCCCATCTCCAAGCTCTGCCGCGAGTACAAGATCAAGGCCGAGGAGCTGCTCGTGATTCACGACGAGCTCGACATTCCCGCCGGCGACGTACGTGTTAAGGTGGGCGGAGGCCATGCCGGCCACAACGGCCTGCGCTCCATCATCGACAAGATGGGTAGCCGCGACTTCAGCCGCATCCGCACCGGCATCGGCAACCCTCCCGGCAAGATGGCCGTCGCCGACTATGTGCTCAAGCAGCTGCGCGCCCGCGAGGCCGAGGACTTCCAGGACACCTGCACCCGCGCCGCAGATGCCGCCGGTCTGGCCATCGTCCACGGCGTAATCTACGCCCGCGATCACGTAAACGGCGCCGCTTCCGCCAACGGCAAGCACTAAAACCTACCAAATAGGGATGTTTATTTTGGCAGGTTTTACCTGCTGAAACGCCCCAGTTGCGGCATTGCAATAAACCGCGCGCCGCCATACGCACATAGCGCCCCAAAGGGGGCCGGCCTCATCACAACCCGAGGCCGGCCCCCTTTGCCGTTTTACCCGGTAAAACCGACCGAAATAAACCTGCCCCTATTTGGTAGGCCAAAGTGGATAAACCCTTTTCCCACCTGCCAAAGAAACACGTAAGCGACATTGCCATGAGGGTATAATTTGCACCGTATGTCTGCACAACGCCTGTGCGCGTACGGTTTTACTCGGGCTACCGTCCATTTCCGTGGAGGCACGGTTCGGCGGCCCTAACAAGAGAGGGGTTCTATGTATAAGATCCTGGAGAAGACGCAGTTCTCGGAGAAGGTGTTCAAGTTCCGCATCGAGGCGCCCGCAATCGCCAAGCATGCGCACGCTGGACAGTTCCTCATGGTCCGCGCCAACGAGACGGGCGAGCGCGTCCCGTTTACCCTGGCCGGCTGGAACGGTGACGAGGGCTGGGTCGAGTTCATCTTCATGGTGATCGGCAAGACCACCGAGATGCTTTCCACCTACGAGGCCGGCGAGTCGCTACGCGACGTCGTGGGCCCGCTGGGCGTTCCCACCGAGATGGCTGAGGGCCCCTGCGCCGTCATTGGCGGCGGCGTCGGCCTGGCAATTGCCTTCCCGGTCGCCAAGCACCTGGTCGAGACCGGTCATGAGGTCCACGCCATCATGGGCGCCCGCACCAAGGACCTCCTGCTCATGGAGGACCAGTTCCGCGAGCTCCTCGACGAGGACCACATCCACATCACCACCGACGACGGCTCCTACGGCGAGCAGGGCGTTGTCACCGCTCCGCTGGAGCGTCTGCTGCAGGACAAGGCCGTGAGCCAGGTCTTCTGCGTCGGCCCCGTTCCGATGATGAAGTTCTCGACCCTCACCGCCCAGAAGTACGACACCCCCATCACCGCGTCGCTCAACCCCATCATGGTTGACGGCACCGGCATGTGCGGCTGCTGCCGCGTCGAGGTGGGCGGTGTGACCAAGTTCGCTTGCGTCGACGGCCCCGACTTCGATGCCACCCTGGTCGACTGGGATGACCTTCGTGCCCGCCAGGCCGCTTACCGTTCCGAAGAGGGCGAGTCCCTCAAGGCCTATGAGGAAAAGAGCTGCGCATGCCACTAGTTAACGGTCGTTTCGTTGCCGATATGAAGTCGCCCCGCACCCCCGATAACGAGGAGCCGGCTGCCGAGCGCGCCTGCGACTTCCGCCCCGTCGACAAGGGCTTCACCGAGGAGATGGCGCTGGCCGAGGCCGAGCGCTGCCTCAACTGCAAGAAGCCGTTCTGTGTTGAGGGCTGCCCCGTCAACATCAACATTCCCCGCTTTATCGAGCAGATCCGCGCGAAGGACTTCGGCGGCGCTCTCGATACCATCCGCGAGGACTCCATGCTTCCCGCCATCTGCGGCCGCGTCTGCCCGCAGGAGAACCAGTGCGAGGGCAAGTGCATCCGTGGTAAGAAGTCCGAGCCCGTGGCCATCGGCCAGCTCGAGCGCTTCCTGGGTGACCGCCCCGAGCTCGCCTCCACGCCCAAGATGGCTCCCAAGAACGGCAAGAAGGTCGCCGTCGTCGGCTCCGGCCCGTCCGGCATCACCTGCGCCGGCGAGCTCGCCCGTAACGGCTTTGACGTCACCGTCTTCGAGGCCTTCTTCACCGGCGGCGGCGTGCTGGTCTACGGCATCCCCGAGTTCCGTCTGCCCAAGGCAGTCGTCAAGCGCGAGATTGACGGCCTGGAGGACATGGGCGTCAAGTTTGAGTACAACTCCGTCGTGGGCAACATGGCCACGGCCGAGGAGCTGTTCGAGCAGGGCTTCGACGCCATCTACGTGGCGACCGGCGCTGGCCTGCCCAAGTTCCTCAACGTCCCCGGCGAGAACCTGCCCAACGTCTTCTTCGCGAACGAGTACCTCACCCGCGTGAACCTGATGAAGGCCAACAAGTTCCCCGAGTACGACACCCCCACCAAGCACGGCAAGAACGTCGTCGTCTTTGGTGGCGGCAACGTGGCTATGGACGCCGTCCGTACCGCCAAGCGTCTGGGCGCCGAGCACGCCATCATCGCCTACCGTCGTACCGAGGACGAGATGCCCTGCCGTCGCGCCGAGCTGCACCATGCCAAGGCCGAGGGCGTCGAGGTTCTGCCGCTCGTCTCCCCGCTCGAGTTTGTCGCTGGCGAGGACGGCTCCGTGTGCGCCGTCAAGGTCCAGAAGATGGAGCTCGGCGAGCCTGACGAGTCCGGCCGCCGTCGCCCGGTGCCCATCGAGGGCGCCATCGAGGAGATCCCCTGCGACGTCGCGATCTCGGCTATCGGCACCAACGCCAACCCCTTCGCTGCCAAGATCGGCGGCAAGATGGAGCTCAACAAGTGGGGCTACATCGTTGCCGACGAGGAGACCGGCCAGACCACCGATCCCCGCATCTGGGCCGGCGGCGACATCGTCACCGGTGCCGCTACGGTCATTCTGGCGATGGGCGCCGGCAAGAAGGCCGCCGCTTCCATCACCAAGAGCCTGCTGGGTGAGTAATCACCTGCAGCGCTAGCCATCAAACGGCAAAGTCCCCGTCGAGCACGCGCCCGGCGGGGACTTTTTCTATGCCGACCGCCCAACCACCACGATGGGGACAGGCACCTTTATGGTGATCTGAGGTCTGGTCGGTTGTTTTGTCTCGATCTGTAACAGTTAGGCCCTGTTGAGCCTTGTAGTTGTTACAAATCGAGACATTGTGCCGGCCGTCCCCGCTGCATCTCGATCTGTAACAGTTAGAGGCCAAATATCCCGCTTGGTGTTACAAATCGAGACATTAGGCTGACGGCCGGACCGTTCATCTAAATCTGTAACACCTAGAGCCATTTTTACTGGCCTGGTGTTACAGATTTAGATTTTGACGAAGCCGAGGATAGGTGCTGCCACCAAAACCTAGCGCTTGCGGCGCTTGGTCGCGGCGATGCCGGCGGCGGCTACGGTTGCGCCGGCGATACCTAGGACGGCGACCGTCATCGCAGTGGCGTCTCCCGTGTTGACGAGCACCGCGTTATCGAACTTCTTACCGTTCTTGCCCTTATCCTTGGACTTGTCCGTCGCCACCGTTGTCGTCGTCGAAGTCGAACCACCCGCAGGAACCCCGGTACCGCCAGAGCCATCCGCACCGCCACCCTGCTCGCCGCCGCCAGGCGTCAGCTTGGGTTCCGGCTTGGGCTCGGGCTCCGGCCCGGGCTCCGGCTCGGGATCGGGCGTCGCCTCATCGGTCACCGTAATCGTAATGTTCAAGCGCTCCGAATACTCGCTATACGACATGCCGGGACGCTGCGCCGCAATGCGCACATACATATTGCTATCGAGCGCAATAGGCTCGGTGTACTTTACGCGGCCTTCGTCACGGCAGGGGCAGGTGTCGTTGGTGGTATACCAAATCGTCGTGCCATCCTCGGCCGAAAGCTCCAGCTTCGTACCCTTGGGCACCGTAATGTAGTTCTCCTTGGGCGACCATGCACCAAACGTCGTCGCACCAATCGTCGCCACCGGTCGCGCCGGTCGCACTGCCTCGGCAGACACGCGAACGTCGACCTGCTTGGACAGCGCCGTGCCGTCCACAGTCGCCGTCAACGTCGTCAAGCCAGGCAGAGCACCATGCAGCGCAAACGTCGCCGCACCGTCCTCGCCCGTCACGGCCTGGGTGGCATCAACAGAGCAGATAGCCGAGGACTCCAGCCCAACACTAACCTTGGCGCCCGCAAACGGCTTGCCCGCCTTATCGGTCACATGTGCCACCAGCTCAAAGTCACCGCCCTCAAGCATGGTCACAGCTTGTTCCACGTTGAGTTTGAGCTTGTCGGCACGAACGCCCACGACAAGCTCGCCACTTGCCCAGCGCGCCATGGCCGTGCCGGCGTAGTTGCGAGCACCGTCGAGCTCAAACGCCACTGTCGAGCCCGCCTCACGCGCATCGGCATAGCGAATACGCAGCACGCGCGACAGCGGCTTGCCATTGGGATCATCCTGCTTGTCGAGCCACGTATACGTCACGTCGCCCAAGCCCTGCGCGCACAATGCGACCAGGGCATCGTCGCTCGCATCCATATACTGCGCAAACTCAACCTCGACGCAATCGGTATAGGCATGGGCCGAAGCCACCTCGGGCGCCGCCGTCGACACCAAACCAATGTTCACCTCAGTCTGAATCGGCGGCACGCGCAACCAAGCCGAACGCGCCTCCTCATACCCGTTCTTGGTCACGCGCACCTGATACCAGCCGGTCGGCGTATTCCAGTTGTAAGCACCGTCCGCACCCGTTGCAAGCGGATTGTCCTGCTCATACTCCTCGGCATCCCAACGCACTGCATTGGTACCGGCCGCATCGTCGGCGCTCCACAGCTCAACCGTCGCGCCTTCAACCGCATTGGACAGCAGGCCCTCGTACACCACGCCCGCAGGATCGGGTGCAGCCTTGGCAGCCACATTGCGATAACGCGCCTCGAAGATCGACTGCATCTTCTCGTCCGAGATCAAGCCGTCCTTGTTGGCCTTGTAGACCTCGGTATCGGTCAGCTCGCCCCAGTTGACCGTAATACGATTCTGGCACGCGCGCTCCACCTGCTCGCATGCAACATCGTAGGCGCATTCGGCATTGGTCAGCTTAATCGCGCGCTCCGAACCTACGCTGGTCGAAGCCGCATCATAGGCAGCGCCCACCACGGTACCCGCCGAACCGGCCGTCAGCACGCCGGCGATTGTCATAATGGAGCCCACCGCCACATCGGTGCTGTCGTGGCAGAGCTGGCGATACAGCAGATCCTCAAACGCACGCGCCTTCTCCATGGCGTCACGCAGCGCGTAAATGCACTTCCAGTCGTCCTCGGTCTTCTCGGGCTTGGCAAGCAAGCGCGTATGCTGAAGCTCATAGCCCTCGCGCTCGCCCTTCACCTTCTGCATACGGACATTCACGTTCTCCCAATTCTTGCTGGCATCGTTCACGCCGTAAATGCCGGTAAAGATGCCGATGCCCTGGGTCGCCGCGGGAAACGCCTGGCCGGCCGCCTTCCACGCATCGGTCTTAAAGACCTGTCCGAACATCTCGCACTCAATCTTATAGCTCTTGAGCGAACGGATCGTGCGAATGAGCTTCATATGGGCGCTCACGTCGCCGTTGCGCTTCCAAGCCATAAGCCAGCCGCGAATCGTAGAGTTATTGAGGCTATGGACCACATTCCAGTTGTCGTACAGGTCGTCCAGAATGTCGCACTGCATGGCGATCGAGTTAAACAGAAGCGCCTGGTTCTTGTTGTTATTGGAGTTCTCGATAAATTCCGACTCGATATAGGCCGTCTGCTCGCCATCGGGCGCGGCGACCTTAAAGCCCTTGACGGTATCGTCGTCAGCCGCCTTGTAGCTCAGCGAGCTGCCGAGCGCCTGGCCCAAATCGTTAAACCCGCTCGTCGACTGGCCGTTGTACTCGCTGGCCTTAATGCCCGCACACTTGTTGAGCGCCGCAGCGGTTGCGTCATTCCAGCTTCCGTATTGGTTGAGCTGGCCGATACCCATCGACTGGCCCACCAGATCCTCGGCCTGCTGGGCAATAAACTCCGCTCGCGATGCATGGTCGACGAGCTCCTTGATGGCGGCCGCATCCGCAGCGTTCGCGCCCTGGGCCGCCGCGAGTTCCTGATACCAATCCTCGCTGGTGCCGTAAGCATCCTCAAAGATCATCTTGTCCACATTGACGCCATAGCTGTCGCCCTGCTGGGTCAGCAGCGCCGCCGACCCGCCGACCGCGACCTTGAGCTCAGCCGCAAACTGCGCGGCCTCGTCGTTGCCAGCATCATCACCCTCGCCGTCGCTGGCGGCAGGGGCGCGACGAGCCTTACGGGCAGCTCCACCTTGGGCTTCGTCCTCTTTACCGTCCTCGTCCTCCTCGGCAAACACATCGGCGACCATCTGGTCAATCGCGTCGTTAAAGGCCTCGTCGACATCATTAAACGAGTTGTCCATCATATACTCGTGCCACTGCTGCACGGCATTCGAGAACTCCTGCTGGCGCTCCTCGGCCGCGGCGGAATGCTTTTTGGCCGAAGCGTTGGCGTCAAAACTCAACATGGTCATAAGCTGAGCATTGGAGATGCGGTAGGTCTGCGGCATAAAGATTTGCTCAAAGTTACCGCAGTTCACATAGGTCGAGTCATTCGCCTTGTTAAACTCGTCGAGCAGCTTAAGGTAACCCTCGTCCACATACTCCGCCACATAGCGCACACGGGTGCCCTCGCGCGACTTTTGAGTCAGAGGAATCGTCACCGTCTTGCCATCCACGCAGTCCACGTACAGGTCGAGCGTGTCGGCGGCCTCTTCGTTTCCCACCTCGAGCGTGATGTCAAAGGTCCAGTAGGCGTTCTTCTTTTGTGGCAGATGATGGAAGGTCCACAGGCTCTTGCCGGTGTCCTTGCCGTCCTTGACCAAGTTTTGCGTACCGCCACGATACGTCACATCAAAGCTCCAGACCGAAGCGCCCGGAACATAGCGCACATAATTGCGAGCCGTCACCTCTGCGGCAGCGGCGGCGACATCGGTCGAGCCCACGCGTGCCTCGAGCGTCACGCGCTCGGCGGCAAGCGTATCCTGCGGCAAGTCGTATTCAATCTTGGCACGGCCGAGTTTATTGGTCTTGCCAGTGTACTTTGCGGCCGAAGCGCCCGAGCCCACGGTAAGCTGCACGCTTTTGCCGGGCGCTGCGTATACGTAGGCCACATTGCCCAGCAGGCTGTGAACGTCGGTGCTGTCGACCTCGATGCGCGATCCGCTAACCTCGAGCGTCGTGCTCCCCAGCGGCAATGTCACCTCGCCCAGCGTAATAAGCGGCGAGATGGCAAAGATGCCCGCGGCCTTAGGCTTAAAGCGCACAAACACATCGGCGCCCATGCCCTTCTTCATATCGAGAACGAGGTTGTCGCCCTCCCACGTCGCGTCAGTCCACCATGTACGGGAGCTATCACCGGGGTCGCGAGAGCCTGCGGACGCATCCTCGACGGCATCCTTGACCAGCGGAATCTCAATCTTGGCAGCCTGGCTGTCCTTGAGCTCGTAATGAATGCGCAGCTCGGTCTCCACGCCAACGACCGCGGACGAATCAGCGATAACCGAGCCCGCCGTCAGCCCGCGCTCGTCACGATACGTCTCCACGTCAAACGTGGGAACGTCGAGCGTCACGTCGAGCTGTTTGCCGTCCTCAATCTTCACCTGCTTTTGCGCGATATGCTTACCCACGGTCAGTCCTAGGCGGCTAAACGTGGAATAGCTCGTCGCTTGGATGTCGTAGCTCGTCTTGTTAAAGGCGACGATGGTGTACGAACCGGCCTTAAGGCGCGGCGTCTCGGCCTTCATGATAGGCGTGGTGCCATCGTCTTCGTAACCCATCAGATAGGTGACACCGTCGGCAACTAGCTTGCCGTCGGACGTACGGAACACCAGCACGCGGTTGGCGCCCTGGTAGTCGCCCTTAGTCGTGACCGTCGCCGTGCCCCAAGGCTTCAAGTCGATATCGACCTTGCCGGCCGAAGGCTTCACCGTCGCCGTCGCCCCACCCAGCTTGAGGCTGTCTTTGGGCTCGAGCGATATCTCCAGATCTTGGTCGGCGTCGGCAATGGCCTGCGACACCACGAGCGCTGTACCCTGGATACGGTAGTCGTTTTCCTTGTCGCCCTTGGCAGGTTTGAGCGTCTTGCCGCCGCTCTTCACCGTCAGATCGATGTTATCGAGACTATCGAGCTCAATGCGTTCGGTCTTATCCTGGCCTGCGACCGGTTCGAGATAGGCCACATTGAGTTCAATCGCGCGCGAAGTCGGAATCTTGGTAAAGTCCTCCGCCTTAATCTCTCCGATATTCCATGTGCCCGTCATCTGGTCGCCCGGGCGCGCCAGCACCATGTCATAGTAACCGCTGAGCGAAATGCGCAGGGTGGCTGCTGTCTTGGAGAGAGCGTCCGCTGTAAAGCTGCCGTCATCGCCAACCGCCAGCGGCGTGGACTGCCCCGTCTGCACGAGTGTAGCCGTCGCGCTCTGGGGAAGTTTGCCCGTCACCTGGGCCGCCTCGCCCATCCACTCAAACGTGTAGGCAGGCTTCGAGGAATCGACGGAGTCCTTGCGATCGGCCACGGCATCGGCAAGCTTTTTGACCATCGAGGAGTTGCCAGCCGAATCGGTCGCATAGGCATAGATGGTCTGGCCTTCACTAAAGGGAATCGCATACGTTACGCCATCGATTGTCACGCGCTCATTATAGTCGCCCGGATAGCCCGCCTCACCAAACTGAAGATCGGGGTTCATCACGCGCAGGGCAACGGCATTATGGTTCGTCTCGTTTCCGTATCTCGTGTTCTCAAAAGCTCCCCACTCTATCATTTCCACGCTTTTGGGTAGCACAATCTCTTTGCCGGCAATCGCAGGATCAAGAGAGGCAAACGCGAGCGCCCCGATAGATTTGACACCATCGCCAATCGTCACCGACGACACATGCGAGCACCCGTCAAAGGCATAGTGCCCGATCCGCTCCACCGTGCCCGGCACGTTGATCTGCGTAAAGGTGAGTACCGTTGTGTCCGAGACATAGAACTGCGGCACGCCGCAATTGGCGAAGGCACGATAGTCGATAGTCTTAACCGAAGGCGGCAGCGTTGCCACCACATTGTCGTCAAGTTGTTCACAGCCCTCAAAGGCCTGCTCGGGAATCGTGGTAAAGGCCGCGTTGTTGGGCCAGGTCACCGTCTGGAGCGTCTTGCTTCCGGTAAACGCATTCCAGCCCAATTCCTCAACCGAATCGGGCAGTGCGATTTCCTTGATGCTGCTGCCGCCCAAACCGCCCACAGAGCGGATATGCGAATCGGGGGCAAACGTAATTGATGTGAGCGCAGCGTTTCCCATGCCCTTAAGGCTCACGACATTTTTGCCGTCGATGGTCGAGGGCACCTCCAACGTGGTGATGCCTGCGTCGCCATACTCGATAGAAATTTCGTTGGTGAGGCTATCGATCGAGAAGTAGTACTGCGCGGGGGTCTGCTCGTCGGCCACGTAGCCATCATCGTATTCGTCTTTTACGCCCGTGGCGCCCTTCGAGGTCATCCAGAGCCCAAGATCCTCATTCCAGGTTGCTTCGGCGGTCTCCTCTTGCTTCTGCTGCTCGGCGAGCTCCTTGCCCTCGACAAGATCGATGGCGAGCGTACCCGCAGGTGTGCTCTCGGTCTGCCCGGCGCCCGTCAGGCCCGCCGCCGATGCAATCTCGGAGGCCGGGGGCGTAGGGGTGTCATCGGCATCGAGCACTGTGGGGTCGGCAGCGCCGGCATCGGGCGCGGGGTCGGCGGAAGCAGAGTCTGACGTTTGGGCGTCAGCCGAATCGGCGGGAGCGGCGTCGGCTGCTTGGTCGACATCCGTCTGCACAAAGGTGCTATCGGTGGTGAGCACCTCAGCAAACGCGCCCACAGGCAACGAGCCCGTCACCATAGTGAGGGTCACCGCGGCAATGGTCAGGCGGCGGCAAAGCGCTCGAACAGTAGTCCACCTCATGGTCGTTCCTTTCCTGAAACCAAAAGTCATCCAGCGTAATCGTCGTCCAAAAACAAAGCGAACGGTAGGTTCATATATACGAACCTACCGTTCTACCTGCGCAAACCGCCACAAAGGGGACAGGCACCTTTGTGGTGGTTCCGAACTTGGCCGGCCAGTTTGTCTCGACCTGTAACAGTTAGAGGTCAAATTCCCCGCCTGGTGTTACAGATCGAGACATTAGATTGACGGCCATTCGGTTCATCTCAATCTGTAACATCTAGAGCCGCTTTGGGCAGTTTGGTGTTACAGATTGAGATTTTGCTGAGGCCGAGAACGAGAGCCGTCACCCAGCTCTAGCGCTTGTGGCGCTTGGTCGCGGCGAGGCCGGCGGCGGCTACGGTTGCGCCGGCGATGCCTAGGGCGGCGACCGTCATCGCGGTGGTATCCCCCGTGGTAGCCAGGACAGCATCGCTCTTCTTGGCCTGCGTGGTTTTCTCAACCGTCTTGGTCGTGGCGGTTGTCGTGGCCGGCTTGGCCGCGGGCTTAGCCTCGGGCTTCACCTCGGGCTTGGTCACGGGCTTAACCTCAGGCTGCGGTGTCGGATTGGGATCCGGCGTAGGCTGCGGATCGGGAGCCGGCGTGGCCTCGGGCGTAAAGGTCAGATCGGTGTTGAGCCACAGGGTGTAGATCCAGCCGCTGTCCTCATCGGATACGCTGTCCGCGACCTGGTAGCCGCACTCCTGGCCGTTGATCACCAGCTTGGTGTCGGGCGTGAAGTAGAAGCCGCGTGCGGACTTGAGGTAGATGCCGTAGCGATAGGTCACGCCAGGCTTAAAGGCGTCGATGTGGTTCGTGATGTTCTGATCCCAGAACTCTTGAGAGTTCACTTCGCTGCCGTCGCTACCCGTCCAGTACTCACACTGAGGAAGGGAGTTGGAGCCCGTCGGAACATTCGCCGTAAAGACCGGCTTATCGCCTGCCTTGAAGGTGGTCGTGGCGCCGTTGATCTCGATAACGTCGATGGCCCGCCATTCGTCGATCGGCTGCTCGCACAGCATATTGTCAGCGTTTGGCGCGAAGACACCGTTGACGGTCTTGATGTGGTGCGTCCAATGGCCGTTGACGTACATCATGCAGTCATTGCCCACGGTATTGTCGCCCTTGAGCCTCAGCTCAACGGAGTACATGTAGAACTTGCCCTTCTCGAAGTGGTCAATCTTCTTCATGCCCGGCGTGTACTTTGCGGGGTCGGAATACCAGAAGGCAACGGGCTTGAGCTCCGCAGGGTCGCTGCCATCCATCTCTTCCCAGCACTCATAGGCGATCTCATACTTATCGGCATCGGCGGCGGGGATCGTCGCGGTCGCGCGCGGCGCCTCGCCGGGCGCGTAGTCGGTCTTCACGTCGTTGACGTTCAGGTTATGGAGGGCTTCGTTTTCCGACGAAGCAGGCATCGTAATTGTTTTAATAGCAGGGACATACAGGAATTCTCCGCTTAGACTCGACTTTACGGTTTCCCCGTTTACGGTAACAACGGTTTCATCGCTGAAGGAATATCCGTCTTTTGGCTTCAGCATAAGAGAATACACGTACTCTTTCCCGCTTTTAAACTTTGTAATAGTCGGCAGGGAACCATGTGAGCCGTTATCGGAATACCAGGCAGCAACGGGTTCGTTGTTTTCAAATTCCTGCCAGCATTCATAAGCGATTTCGTATTTATCTGCATCGTAGTTAGGGACACCTGCCGTCGCCTGCGGACCAGTATCCAGCTGCCAATTGAAGTTCGTATTCTGAACATTGGCAAAGGAGATGGATTCCGATTCTGATTCCGCTGCCGGGATAACAAGGCACGCCCTCTCGTAGACATGGGTGCGGGTGTAGTAGTCATCCCGGATCTCGTTAATAGTGGGTTTCCCGGTCGCCTCGGTGTCTCCTTTAAAGGCGTCGTCCGGATCACCGATGATGATATTCCCGGGCTCTGTACCCGTATACGTAAGCTTGGATCCATCATAGGTGGTCGTCATCTTGGACTTATTCTCCTTGTACTCCGTAAAGTACTTCTGTTCCTCCTTCTGTCTCTGAATCTTGCTGATATCCAGGGTAAGCGTTGTTTTATTGCTCGCACTGTCATACGCCGCATGGACGATCAAGTCCCCCAGGCCGATAAAAGTCAAAGCGCTACCATCGAGAGCAGACTGGTCTCCATCTACAAGGGCAATCCCCTTCACATACTCAATCGTTTCTTCTTTCTTGATGTCGGTGTAATTGTTCCGCACCGTAATATTGACCCTAACGCCGCTGCCGCCAACAACATCGGTCACACCGCAGGGCATGATGGCGTCATTCGCCGGCGTGGCGGCGTTGTCGCTGGGAGTATTTTGTTCAGCGGGTGCCGCATCGTTGGATTCATCGGTGGCGCCAGTCGGGGCCGTCTGCTGAGGCTCAACGGTGGCTTGCGCCGCCGGAGCAGCATCGGTTGCAGGCGCGGTCGAAGCAGCCGGTGCGGTCGTTGCAGCCGTATCCTCCGCAACCGTCGGCGTCACCGGAGCCGCGGCAACCCCATCCGTCCCAGCGGCGGGATCGGCGCATTCCGTCGCCAGCGCCACGCTCGGCAGCAGCAACTGACCGACCATAAGCGCACACGCGCCGGCGCTGGCAATCCTCACGCCCACGCAGCGCCAAGTTCCATGGATGAGCGAGCAGGTGCGCTCATGCCGAGCTTGCTTATCAAAGTGGCTTCCGTTCATAACGACCTCCTTGGTCGAAGGATTACACCGCCACAAAGGTGCCTGTCCCCTTTGTGGTGGTTCTGTACCACCAAGATGTGCCAAATGACTCCGTATGCCTAGGTTCGTAGATGTGAACCTAGGCCTCTACCTGCGGTTTAATTCAATATGATTTCGCCATCGCCACACTCGTCCCGGGAACGCTACAATCGAGGACACGATTATTCGTCCACCCAAAGGACCGTCCTTGAACCTGAGCAGGTCTAAAATCAACGCGCTTCTGGCACTCGCGCTCTTCACCTTCGCCTTCCTTGCCGCCGAGTTTCGCTTCGACGTCAACGTCGGGCTGCTCGCCGGTGCCGAACGCGTTGTAATCGCACAGGGCTTTATTCTGGGTGCGAGCGTGCTCGGCTTTATCGGGTACGCGCCGCTGCTCGGGCTCGCAGAGCGCAAAGGCCACTCACTGGCAGCCGTCAACGCCGCTGTTCCCATCGCCATCCTGGGATTGACCCAGATCCAGTCCCCCACGGGTCCGCTTGCCCTCGAGATTCTGGGGTGCGTGGCATTCTTTGGACTCGGCCTGTTGGGCGCCGCCACTCACCACGCCTTTTCGTTGGCATTCCAGGATGACCCCAAGCTCGCCACCGGTGCGGGAGCGGCCTATGCCGCGGGCATCCTGATGCAGTTCGCCGTCAACCTGCTCAATTGCGGCGGTATCGTAGAGTTCATCGTCCTGGGCACCGCAACAATCATCATCTCTGCCCTCGGCGCTATTCCTCAAGAAGCTGCTGAGAACCCGAACTTCCGCGTCAATCCCTTTGTCGAGCCTCCGCACACCCTCGCCAAACAGGCATGCTGGAGCATCGCGCTCGTCATGATTCTTGCCTGCTTGTTCTCGACCCTCGACAACGTGGTCACACTCTCCAACGCCCACGGCACCATTGCCGTGCAAACCTGGCCGCGCCTCTTTTTGGCGGCAAGCGGCCTTGCCGCCGGTCTTATCTTTGACCTTGCCGAACGCCGTTACATGGGACTTGTCATGCTCGGCATCGCCGTACTCTCGACCATTTCCATCCTAGCCGTGGAGGCCGGGGCTGATCCCAACCTGGGCCTTGTCGTCTTTTACCTGAGCTCGGGCTTTTTCGTCACGTTCTTTACCGCCACGTTTACTCAGCTGGCGCCGTGCATGCACGTGCCCGCCCTCTGGGCCGGCATGGGCCGTGCGGCCAATAACGTGTGCGCGTTCACCACGTCGGGCATCTCGCTTGCCCTTGTGACCTCGGGCAACGTTGCCCTCATCATGATCGGTGCGCTCGTTTTGCTCGTCGCCGCCTGCGCGGCATTCGTGGCAGCCGGCCTGTTCCGCCTACCCCAAACCGAGCAGGAGCGCGAGCGCGAGCAGCTGGCAGAAGAAGCGCTCGCCACCCCCACCATCGAGGAGCAACGCCAGGCCTTCATCGCCAACCACGCTCTCACCCCGCGCGAAGTTGACGTGCTCATAGCCGTTACCCAGGACGAACGTCCACTTAAACAGGTCGCCGAGGAGCTCGGCATCTCGATGCGCATGGTGCAGCGCCACCTGAGCTCCATCTACCAAAAGACCGACACGCAGACGCGCGCCGGTCTCACCAAAGCCTTCCCCTCGGCCTAAAACAAAAACCACCACAAAGGTGCCTATCCCCTTTGTGGTGGTTTGAGCGGAGCAGAAGGTCACTCTGCCAGCTTGTCTCAGTCTGTAACAGATAGGCCCCTAAAAGCAGGCTTATTGTTACAGATCGAGACAGTAAAGGGACACGAAGCGATCTTTCGCAGCAACGACCCTCTAGTAAAGCGATGCCACATATCGGCCGAAGCCTGGCAATGCAAACTCAAAATGTCCTTGCAGAGGCTCTTCAATTACCCCAGCCTCTACCAGACGCTTTTTATACGTTGAAATCGAACCGGAACTCTTCTTAAGCCTCGCTGCCAGCTCTTGCCTGGTCGTCGTCCCAACCGGATTCATTGCACGAAGAAAATCCAGGTCCCCTCGTGAAAGTTCCGCCGCTGTTGAAGCGAAAACTCGCGATTCCAGCTCCTCTTGCGCAAGTTTCGCGCCTCGTTCGACATCCTCAATAGAAACCTCGGAGGCTCGGCGCGAAGCATTCCACGCCCGATACCCCACCAACTGGAACATAAACGGAAAGCCATCGATCGCCTTGGCAGCGAGGTCGATCGCCTCATCAGAAATCGTCTTGCCGCCATCCTCAATCGTTAGTCGAAACGCTTCTTTTACCTCAGTCGGTGAAATTGATCCCAGTGAATGTTGAGCCGCACGACGAAGAAACGATGTCGATTTCCCCGTCAGCAGTGCCAGCACGCGAAACGGCAGTCCCGCCATAAGCAAAGCTACCTTTTTATTCTCGCTTACAAAGTGCTGGTAGGTAGTAACAAGCTCTGTCATTTGCGCAAACGATGCATCCACTTCGTCAACGGCGATAAGCACCCCAGTGTCAGTCGCTTCAAGCTGAGCAAACAAAGCGTTCATCTTAGTACGCCAGTTAGCGCCCTCAAATTCAATATCGATGTTTTCCCAGCTCATGCTTCCTACGGGGGCAATGCCGACACTGTTCACACGCCTAGAAGCGGGCTTTTCGATCAGATGGGCAGCTGATTCGTTGAGGCGCTGCAAAATGTCTTCGAGCATCCCCTCCGAGGCCGTCACATTCGCTGTAATCCAACCCTCTTGCTGGGCGCGATACGACAGATATGCCAAAAGCGCCGTTTTACCTGTACCACGCGCACCATAGAAAACCGAGCAAAGATTGGGATCGGAATCGTCATTTTCAAACGCCAGCACCATATCATCGATGATTTGCTCACGGCCGGCCATATACGCCGGTACACGTCCGAACATCGGAGTGAATGGATTTGCCTGCCTGTACGCCGTCGGTGCCGCCATAAAGCCTCCCTTGAACTCATACAACTTAATTATGCCCCTACAATCTTTAAGTATTTTAAGTATCTTTGAGTTTTTTGAGCACCCTTGAGTTCTTTGAGCGATTGGCCCCCGGCAGAACCAGTTGACTTTCTCTGCCTAAAACAAAAACCACCACAAAGGTGCCTGTCCCCTTGTGGTGGTTTTGGTCGGCTAGTCTTCGAGCTGCGCTACCTTGTAGCGGTAGGCAGCGGCGATAACGTCTTTGCAGCCCTCGCGGCCCAGCTTGGCGCGGTTGACGACGATGTCCTTGCCGCTCGTCATCTTCCACTTTCCGGCACTGTAGCGCTTATAGAACGCCTCGCGCGCCTTCTGCTGCTGCTTGACCAGCTTGGCGCCCTTCTTTTTGTTAAGGCCGCGCTTCTTGCGCACGATCTCGACGCGGTCCTCAAAGGGTGCGGTCACCAACACGGCAATGTGGTTGGGGTTGTTACGCAGCAGGTAATCGGACAGACGGCCTTCGATAATGCAGCTCTCGGTCTCGCCCAGATCCAAAATCACCTGGCTCATCTTTTGGAACAACTTATCCGAGTACGAACGCGCATCGTAGCGGTCGGGCAGAAACGCCATGTTCTCCACGGCCAGGCGCTCGTCGTAGGCGGCCATCTTATCGAGCGACTCGCCCGCGCGCAGCGACGCGCGCACCAGCAGCTCGTTGTCATACAGCGGAATTCCCAACTCGTTGGCGAGGATGCGTCCAATCTCGTGGCCCTCGGCACCAAAGTCGCGCGCGATGGTAATGACCACAGGACTCTTCTTGTTCTCCAGATCGCTCATCGCGATTCCTTTCTAACAAATGAAAAATAGGCGATTCCTGATTCCCATTTTGTCACTTACGACCGTCCTGGTTTCCCAAGTGCGGCAGATTGCCCCGAAAGAGGAGCGCCGCGTACTAAATGTACGCAAGCGACGATTGAGGGGGAAGGTGCCGTGCTTGGGGAAGCAGGACTATGCGGCCACAATACGACGTTGATATGCCCTCACCAGCAGCGAGATACCAAAGTTGAGCACAAAGTACATCGCAAACACCAGGCCGTAGAGCATAAGCACCTGCGACAGGTCGATCGCGTGGGCCATCACGACGTTTGCCGTGTACATGAGTTCGGCCACGTTAATGCCCGAAAGATACGAACTGTCCTTGATGACGGTCGTGCACTGGCTAAACAGCGCCGGAATGATCGTCTTAAACGTCTGCGGCAGAATGATGTAGCGCATGGTGGCAAAGAAGCCAAAGCCCTGGCTCTGCGCTGCCTCAAACTGGCCGCGCGGAATCGAGTTGAGGCCGCCGCGCACAATCTCGGCCATAACAGCGCTGGTAAACAGCGTAAAGGCGATGGTCGAAATCACAATGTCCAAACCTTGCACCGTAAAGTAGATAAACAGGATCCACAGCAGGTTCGGCGTGCAACGGAACAGCTCGATATAGGCGCTCACCAAAATACGGAACGGGCGGGGCGCATAGCTTTTAACGAGCGCCAGCACCGTGCCAAAGATGAGCGAGAAAAAGATCGACAGCGCCGAGATCTCGATCGTCTTAACAAAGCCGCCCCAAATGTAGAGCAGGTTGGTCGCGTTGAAGATTTCCATGCGCTAGGCCTCCTCTACGTTGTCGAGTCCCAGCTCGGCCAGGCTCACGCCGCGCGGACGCTCCTTGGAGCGACGCTCGAGCCACTGCACCAGCATGGCGAGCGGAAAGCAGATGATGAAGTACATAAGACAGCAGACGATGTATCCCTGCAGGTAACCATACAGACTCACAAAGTTGTCGGAACGGTACATAAGGTCGCCGCCGGCCACAAGCGCCAGCACCGACGTGTTCTTTACCAGGTTAAGCGCCTGGTTGCACAGCGGCGGCAGAATGATCTTGAATGTCTGGGGCAGCACGATGTACCAGTACGCCTGCGCACGGGTGAAGCCCTGGCTCTGGGCCGCCTCCATCTGACCGCGCGGAACCGCCTCGATACCAGTGCGGATGACCTCCGAAATGTAGGCCGCGTGATACAGGCCCACGCCCAAGAAGCCCAGCACGAACGGCGCGATGCGCACCGGCTGGTCGGCACCGGTTATGGCCTGCAAAAACTGCGGACCGGCCATGTACATAAAGAGCACCTGCACGGGCAACGGGGTGTTCTGGTAAAACTCCACGTACACGCGGCTTATGGCGCGCAACACGCGCGAACGGGTGGTAGAGAACACGCCCAGCAGCGTACCCAGCACCAGCGACAGCAGCAGACCGGCAACGACCACCTGCAGCGTCACGCCAAAGCCCTCCCAGAAGGGCCCCATGTTTTGAAATGTCGTCGACCAACGGTCGGCGTCAAATAATCCTTCGAGCATTTGATTCCTTCCTTGGACGATGTGCCTATACAAGACCCCAGGTCTTGACCTCTTGGTCGAGCCAGCCGTCGGCCAGGCGATCGCAAATCACCTGATCGACCACAGCCGAAAGGTCGCAGCCCTTCTTGGTCGCCACGCCGTAGCCCTGCTCACCAAACTTGACCTCGGGCTGCAGCAGCTCAACGGTCTCGTTCATGTAACCGGCCAGCGTGGAGCGGTCCATGGCAAAGACGTCGATATTGCCAGCGTCGAGCGAACTCTTGATGATGGGGTAGCCGCTAAAGGCCCTAAACTCGGGCTTACAGCTAAAGCCGTTGTCCTTGATCATCTGCTCGATCAGGCTCTGCGTGGTAGCGCCCTGGCTCACGCCAATGATCTTGCCGTCCAGATCCTCAATCGAGGTAAAGCCCGAACGCTTCTTGACCATGAGTCCCACGTAGTCGGTACGGTACGGCGTCGAGAAATCCCAGCTCTTCTTGCGCTCGTCGGTGATGGTGTAGGTCGCCGCGACCACATCGAGCTGGCCGTTATCGATCAGCGGGCCGCGCGTCTTGGGCGTTACGTCGGTAAACTCGACAAGCTCCTGGGCACGGGCATCCTTGTAGCTCACGCCAAAGACGGCAGCGGCGATCTGGTAGCACAAATCGACTTCCATGCCCTCAAAGCGGCCCTTGGCGGTGTCGTAATAGCCGTAGCCGGGAACATCCTTCTTAACGCCGGCATTCAGATGGCCGCGCGACTTAATGGCCGCAAGCTTGGACCCCTTGTCGGAGCCCTCGCCGCTGGTGGAGTTGCCGCAACCGGTAAGCGCGGTGCCCGTCAGCGCGAGCATGCCGGCGCCAGCCAGCTGCAAAAAGTGACGGCGCGACACGGCCGCCCTCGTCATATCCGTCATGTCCATCACCGCGCCTAGTGCAGAATCTTGGACAGGAACTCGCGGCAACGCGGGTTCTCGGGGTTATCGAAGAAGTGCTCGGGCGTGCCCTCCTCCAGGATGCGGCCGTCCTCCATAAAGATGACGCGGTCGGCCACCTGGCGCGCAAAGCCCATCTCGTGCGTCACGCAGATCATGGTGATGTCCTCCTGCGCGAGCTCAATCATAACGTCCAAAACCTCCTGAACCATCTCGGGGTCGAGCGCCGAGGTCGGCTCGTCAAACAGGATGATGGGCTGCTTGGTGCACAGGGCACGGGCGATGGCGATACGCTGCTGCTGACCACCCGAGAGATTCTGCGGATACTCGCCGGCCTTATGAGCCATACCGACGCGCTTGAGCGCGGCGATGGCGATCTCAGTCGCCTCCTCCTTGCTCTTCTTTTGCAGCTTGATGGGCGCGAGCGTCAGGTTGCCGAGCACCGTCATGTTGGGATACAGGTTGAACTGCTGAAACACCATGGAGCTGTACTTGCGAGCCATCTCCAGGTGATTCTTTTTGGTGAGCGGCGTACCGTCGATGACGACCTCGCCCGACGTGGGCTCCTCCAGATAATCGACGCAACGGATGAGCGTCGACTTACCCGAACCGGAAGGCCCGATCATTACGAGCTTCTCGCCGCGCTTGACGGTGAGATTGATATCTTTGAGCACATGCAGGTCGCCAAAGTACTTGTTGAGATGCTTGATCTCGATCATGTCTGCCATGAATGTCCCTTCCCTGCGTTTACACGAGTTGAACTATTGTACGGAAAGAACCACGTTTCCGCAGCCCACACTACATTCCCGTAAAGAACCCGCAACCTTTAACCCACTCATTGGGGACAGACTTAAATGAGTACCTGCTCATTGGGCACTCATTTAAGTCTGTCCCCAATGAGTGCCCAGCCCAGCAAAAAGGGGCGCGACCGCAATGGTCACGTCCCCTCAGCATCGGCTATGTGTCGACCGCCCTTAGGCAAGCTTTGCGCCAACAATCTTTGCTGCGGCCGGCTTATCGAAGTTACCGCCGGTGGCCTTGCCGAGTGCGCCCATGACCTGGCCCATCTGCTTCTTGGACGTGGCGCCCAGCTCGGCGATGACCTGCTCGATCAGGGCCTCGAGCTCCTCGCCCGAAACCTGCGCGGGCAGCAGGCTCTCCAGAATCTTGACCTGCTCGGTCAGGTTGTCGGTACGCTCTTGGTCGGTGCCGGCCTTGATGGACATCTCCAGCGTCTCGCTCGTCTGCTTGATCAGACGCTTAATCATGCTGTTGACGTCTTCCTCGGTCACATCGCGGCGCTCGTTAACCTCGATATTCTTCACCTCGGCCTTAACCTGGCGAATGATGGACAGGCGAACCTTGTCCTTGGCCTTCATGGCCGCGATCATTTCCTTCTGCAGCTCTTCGTTGGTCATCTGCAAATCCTCTCTAATAGCGTGGGCGGCACTCGCGCGAGCACCGCCCCATGATTACTCAGTCGTCGACGAATCGTCGGTCGAGCTCTTGGTGACGCCCTTCAGACTCACGTTATAGGGTACGTCCTTGGGCATGGGGTTGACGGTAATGTCGGCGTCCTTCTTGTACTGCTCCAGCCACTCGCTGTATGCAGCGCTGGCCGCCTGCGTCTTCACCACGTTGGAGACGTACTTCTTGATGTCCTTGGGTACCTGCTTGATGTCATCAACCTGATTATCGACATGGAAGTAGTCGGTGCACTTGATGATGTGGTAGCCATAGGTCGACTCGACGACTTCGCTCACGTCGCCCTTGTTGAGTCCCTCGAGCGCCGTCTGGTAGCTGTCGACGAAGGTGGTGAGCTTATCCCAGCCCACATCGCCCTTCTTCTCCTTGGAACCGGTGTCCTCGGAGTACTGCTCAACGGCGTCCTCAAAGCTCAGCTCACCGGAGTTGATCTTGTCCAGGCACTCCTGCGCCTTTGCCTTGGCGGCGGCCTTGTCCTCATCAGATGCGTCGGAATCAACCTTGATCAGGATGTTCGACGAGCGGCGGGCGTCGTTGTAGCTGGACAGGTTTTCGTTGATGTAGTCGACAATCTCGCTGTCCTTGGGCTTGCTCGTGGGCGCGACGGCATCCTTGAGTTTCTGCTGCGCCAGGCTCTCCTTGAGCGAGTCCTTGTAGGTGTCCTCGGTATAGCCGTAGGTCTTGAGGGTCTTCTTAAAGGCCTTGGCACCGCCCGCGCTCTTGCACGCGTCCTTCCAAGCCTTCTCGACCTCCTCATCCGACACCGTCACGCCGTTCTCCTTCTGTGCCTGTTGAAGCAGAATCTGCTGCGTGTAGGAGTCGATGAGTTGCTTGCGGTACTTCTTGGGCGTGAGGTCGTTGTCAACCAGATACTGCGCCCAATCCTTATCCTTGGTGTAGCCGTAGGACGTGCGCATGCTCATGATCTGCTTGGTCACGGTGTCCTCGGTGAGGTTGGTGCCGTTGATAGTTGCAGCAACACCGCCGGTCAGCTTGTAGCCCGAGGTGTCCTCGGCCTGCGACATAAGGCCGGAGCACGCCATCGCCGAGACGGAAAGCAGCATTGCCAGCACGCCGATGACCACCAGGACGATCTTGACGGTCTTAGACACGTACGTCTTGCGCTGCTTCTTGCGAGAGCTGGAGGCAGCGCGGGCCTGCTGCTCGGGCGTCGGCGCGGCCTCGGAGTTCTTTTTCTTATTTGCCATAGTTGGCCTTTCGCATAACGAATCGAACAAACGCCATTGTGTCACAACGCAGTCCCCGCGGCACGCTTGATGCATTGGGGACAGGTTAATCTGCACCATTTTGGTGCAAAGGGGACAGATGTGACACTTGGGGACGTTCTTTATGTGCCGGCACTTGGGGACTGTCCCTTACTGCCGGCAGAAAAGGAACGTCCCCAAGCGCCGACTCAGCCCCACCTTAGAAGTGGCGACGGATGGCGTCGACCATGCCCTGGGGCGTGGTCTGGCCGAGCACGTCGGCTGCGGCATCGGCGTCCATAAAGATATTCATGAGCGCCTGCAGGGCCTCGACCTGGCCGCCCGGCTCGGCGATGCCCAGATTGATGACGATCTGCGCCGGCACCGGAGCGCCCATGCCAGCCATAGCGTTAAATGTCACGGGCGCGACGGGCTTCACCACCGCGATATAGGGCTTGGCCACAAACCCCGGATCGGTATGCGGAATGGCAATGTTTGCCGCCGGCATGGCAAGGCCCGTGGGATAGGCATCCTCGCGCGTGCGAACGGCGTCGAGCCAACCGTCGGCAATGTAGCCGCGCGGGGCAAGCTCGCCCTCGAGCCGCGCGAACACCTCATCCGGCGTTGCACACTCCCAATCAAAAAACACCAGCTCAGGCGTAAACAGCGCTTCGTTATCCGCCATGCGCTCACCTCTCTCACCTAGTCACCTGCGACGTTCTTGAATGACCAGTCGTTAAAGAACGTCCCCGATGACTACCTAAAACAAAAGGTGGCCACGCGCGCCTTGGCGCCAATGACCACCCTGACTACTCGGCTAAATTGTACTGTGCACCGCTAGCCGCGGGGTGCATCAATTGCGACCTTGCCGCTCTCCAGCACGTGGACACGGCCGTCGGCGAGCATCTGAACAACCTCGGGATACAGCACGTGCTCAATCGCGTGGATGTGCTCCTCGAGCGTGTCGACATCCCAACCTTCCTCGACAGCCAGCGCGCGCTGGGCGATGATGGGACCGTTGTCGTAGATCTCGTTGGCAAAATGCACGGTCACGCCAGTTACCTTGACGCCGCGCGCAAAGGCGTCGTCAATCGCATGCGCACCGGTAAAGCTCGGCAGCAGCGCCGGATGCAAGTTGACCACGCGGTTGGGAAACGCCGCCAGCAGCGGCGTGTGCACCATGCGCATGTAGCCGGCCATGACCACATACTCGCAGCCGCGCTCGAGAAGCTCGTGCGCGATGATCTCGTCGGCGGCAATAGGGTCGGCATAGACATCCTTGGACAGTGTGAGCGTCTGGATGCCCGCGCGCTCAGCGCGATGCAAACCCTTAGCCGAAGGACGGCTCGACACCACAAGCTCAATCGAAGCGTTGAGCTTGCCGGCGGCGATCAAATCGATCAGCGCCTGCAGGTTGGTACCCGAACCGCTGATGAGCACACCGATCTTGAGCGGCTCGGCCGTATCGGTGCCGGTCGGACGGGTGTAGGGCACAAAGCCCAGGCCCTCGGCAGCAGTCATCTGCTCGTTAGCGCTCATCGGAGTACACGACCTTACCGGAACCCTCGACGCACTCGCCCACGCGGAACGGCTTCTCGCCCAGCGCGACCAGAGCCTCGGTCACCGCGGCCTCGTCCTCGGGGGCGACGATCAGGCACAGGCCAACGCCCATGTTGAAGGTCTTGCATGCCTCATTGGGCGCGAGCTCGGCCTGGCGCGACACATAGGTGATGACGGGCGGAACGTCCCAACCCATCTCGGCACCGTTGCGGGTGACCACGGCGTCGACGTCGTCGGCGAGCGCGCGGTTGAGGTTCTCGGTAATACCGCCGCCAGTGATGTGGGCGATGGCGTGCACCGGAGCGCCACCGCGCAGCAGCTCCAGAATAGGCTTGACGTAGATGCGCGTGGGGGCCAGCAGAGCGTCAGCCAGCGATGCGCCACCGAGCTCCTCGAGCGGGCGGCTCAGCTCCTCGGCCTTAGCGGCGGCCTCGGGCGTGCCCGGCTTGATGCCGTCGACGCCGATGACTTTGCGCACGAGCGAGTAGCCGTTGGAGTGCACGCCGGTGGAAGGCAGGCCCAGGATTACATCGCCCGGGCGGACATTCGCGGGGTCGAGCATCTTGGGACGATCGACGACGCCCACGGTAAAGCCGGCAAGGTCGTAGTCGGCAGGAGCCATAACGCCCGGGTGCTCGGCCATCTCGCCGCCCACGAGCGCGCAGCCCGCGAGCTTGCAGCCGTCGGCCACGCCCTTGATGATCTTTGCCATGTGCTCGGCCTCGATGTGACCGATGGCAACGTAGTCCAGGAAGAACAGCGGCTCGGCACCCGAAGCCAGAATGTCGTTGACGCACATGGCGACCAGGTCCTGGCCCACTGTCTCGTGACGGTCCATGATCTGGGCGAGCACGAGCTTGGTGCCCACGCCGTCGGTACCGCTAATCAGAATCGGGTCTTCCATATCCTTAAGCGCGGCGGCCGAGAACAGGCCACCGAAGCCGCCGATACCGCCAATGACCTCGGGGCGGTTGGTGTCCTTGACCATCTGCTTAATCGCGTCGACGGCACGGCCGCCCTCAGCGGTATCGACGCCGGCATCCTCATACGTCACATGCTTGCTGTCGCTCATCTGAGCCTTCCTCTCCCACTACCGTGGCGCCGCGCGGGCGCCAAACGGTGCTCATAGTTGCGTTCATTTCGGCGTGTGCCATAACAGCACACGCCGTCATATCAACAAAACAGCAGGTAAAACCTACCAGAATAAACCTGTCCCTACATGGCAGGCTTTAGGCCTCGCCGTGCTCCTCTTCCCAGCTGCGGTCGTCGTATTTCTCGACCACGGCGTCGTCGTCAAAGTGCAGCGGCTTGTCCAGGTTGCGGGGCTTAAAGCCCTCCATAAACTTATCGCGGCCAAAGCTCTCGGGAATCGCCACGGGGTAGCGGCCGGTAAAGCACGCATCGCAGTAACCGCCCTTGGGCATGACCTTAAGCAGGCCCTCGACCGAAAGGAAGGCCAGCGAATCGGCGCCGATATACTCGCAAATCTCGTCGACCGTCTTGTTGGCGCTGATAAGCTGCGACTGCACGTCGGTATCGATACCGTAGAAGCACGGCCAGATGACCTCGGGCGAGTTGATGCGGATATGAATCTCCTTGGCGCCGGCGTTGCGCAGCATCTTGACAAGCTGCACCATGGTGGTGCCGCGCACGATGGAGTCGTCGATGACGACCAGGCGCTTGCCCTCGATGTTGTCGCGCAGCGGGTTGAGCTTCATGCGCACGCCCATGGCGCGCAGCTCCTGCGTAGGCTCGATAAACGTACGGCCCACGTAGCGGTTCTTGATAAGACCCTCGCCAAAGGGAATACCGCTCTCGTGCGAATACCCCTCCGCGGGCGGCAGGCCGGAGTCGGGCACGCCGATGACCAGGTCGGCCTCGACGGGCTCCTCATGTGCCAGCTGACGACCCATGTCGTAACGGCAGGCGTAAACGCTCTTGCCGTTCATAATGGAGTCGGGGCGGGCAAAGTAGACCTGCTCAAAGATGCAGTTTGCGGGCTCTTCGGCGGCAGGCACGCCCTGCTCGGATACCAGACCCTCGGCGCTGATGCGCAAAATCTCACCAGGACGGACGTCACGGACGTACTCGGCGCCCACGATGTCGAGTGCGCAGGTCTCGGAAGCAACGACCCAGCCGCCGGCGCGCGTGACATGGGTGGTGGCGTCGACCGTCGTGGCGCCGTCTTGCGAGGGCAGCTGCGAAACGGATGCGGCATCGGCCTGGTCCAGACCCTCGTCCACCAGCTTGCCCAGCACGAGCGGGCGAATGCCGTGCGGATCGCGGAATGCGTAGAGCGCTTGCTCGTTGATGAGCGTCATGGCGTAGCCGCCGCGCACGAGCTCCATGGTCTTGCGAATGCCCTCGCGCAGATGGCCTGTACGCTGAGTAAAGTAGCCGATAAGCTTGGTCGCGACCTCGGAATCCGAATTGGAGAGGAACGGCACGCCCAGCTCGATCAGCTGGCGGCGCAGCTCGTCGGTGTTGACCAGAGTGCCGTTGTGAGCAAGCGCGATAATGACGCTGTTGATGGTGGAGAGATGCGGCTGCGAGGCTTCCCAGCTCTTGGCACCGGCAGTGCCATAGCGCACGTGGCCCACGGCCAGCTGGCCGGAGAGCGTCGACAGGTCGGCGTTGGAGAACACGCGGTCGAGCAGGCCCAGATCTTTGCGGACCATAACCGTGCCGCCATCACCCACGGCGATTCCCGCCGATTCCTGGCCGCGATGCTGCAGCGCGCGCAGACCAAAGTACGTCAGTCGAGCCACATCGCGATCGGGTGCCCACACACCAAAAATGCCGCATTCCTCATGCAGCTGGTCGGAGTCCGGATCATACGTCGACATGGTCTTCACCTGTCCCGCGGCACGCTCGGCCGCGCGGATGGTTTCTTGAGACATGGCATCCCCTCAGAGCCTCGTTATTTGGCGTTACCTGCCCTATTATACGCACGGCAAGACAAGCACTCCCGCGCATGAACAGCGCTTTTTAAAAGCCCACCGAGCTTATAATCCGTTTTGCAGCCAAACATTTTATTGGGCAACCGCCTCGGGGCCGACGATCCCGCATACTTCCGTTGCGACGCGTCTCGCCCGCCGTTTGGGCTTGCATTGTTGCAATTGGGACGTTCGTCCTGTCTTTTGGCAGGTCGGCGGCGTATCCTTGTACCTACAGCAAAACGAGAAAGGTTATGTATGGATCGAAACGAACTCGACCCCAGCGTCCCCAGCGCCACGGAGGTCAAGAAGATCCCCCTCATCATTAAGGTGTACGCCGTCCTATGCATCCTGTCCGGCGTGGGCACGCTCCCTTCGGTCGGCGCCTTTATGTGGCAGGTCATCACCGCGCTCATCAACGGCAACGCCGCCGCCAAGCTCGGCGACAACACGCTCGTCGCGGTCGGCCTTATCGTCGCCGGCATCATGCTCTCGGCTGCCAGTGCCGTCATCTTGATCATCTTTGGCCTGGACCTCATCAAGAACCAGCGCCGCAATGCCGCCCGTCTGTCCTATATCCTTATCGCGTTTACCGTCGTCGAGCTTTTGGTTGACGTGATGCTCCAAGGCATCGGGCCCTTCTTGCTGCGCCCTGCCATCCAGCTCGGCATCCTCGTCGCGCTTTCGGCCACCGTCGACCCCACGCTGCGCCAGGAGCGCGAGCTGCAGCGCCGCCTGCAGGAGATGCTCGATCGCGACGCCGCCGCCGAGGGCATGCTCGGGCGCGATGAAACCGGCGAGGGCTACATCAAGCTCAACTACTTCAACCTGTTCTGGGTATTCTTTGTCTGCTGCATACTCGGCTTGATCGCCGAGGACATCTGGCACATGACGATCGACGACCCGGGCGTCTACCAGAACCGCGCCGGCATGCTGTTTGGCCCCTTCAGCCCCATCTACGGATTTGGCGCCGTGCTCATGACCATGGTGCTCAACCGCTTCTATAAAAAGAACCCCATCATTATCTTTTTGGTGAGCGCGCTGCTCGGTGCAAGCTTTGAGGTGTTCGTGGGCTGGTTTATGCAGACCTCGTTTGGCGTGGTCTCGTGGAGTTACTCGCATATGAAGCTCTTTGGCATGCCCGATCCGCTCGCCGTCCTTACCGGCGGACGTACCTGCACGGGCTTCGCCTGCCTGTGGGGCCTTGGTGGCCTCATCTGGATCAAGCTGCTGCTGCCGAGGCTGCTCAAGCTCATCAACATGATTCCGTGGAAGAGCCGCTACTCGGCTACCGTCATCTTCACCATCATTATGCTGGTCGATGGCGTTATGACGCTGCAGTCGCTCGATTATTGGTATCAGCGCGTCAACGGCACGCAACCGGATATTCCCGTTGCGCAGTTCTACGGCAAGTATTTCGATAATGACTTTATGGAGAATCGCTTCCAGAGCATGACCATGAGCCCCAAGGATGCAACGCGCGTGTAGCGCTCACCGCGCCCAAAACGCAAAATGCCCGCCGGTATCACACGTACCGGCGGGCATTTTTATAAACGAGCCTTCTATCGACGCAAACCTCTACGCCTCGCGCTCGACCTCACTCACACACTCATTTTTGATGGTGCCAACGAGCGCCTGCAGCGCATCGACCACGTGCGGGCGAATGTCCCCGCCAATGAGCACGAGCATGATGTCGTCACCTACGGCAAGCTCGCCGCTTGCCAGCCACACGCGCACATAGCCGATACCCGGCATCGCGCGCGTGGCCTCGATAGCAGCCTGCACCTTCTGAGCATCGAAGCCGAACACCATGCCGCCCACCTTGTGGCCCGGCGCCACGCCATCGGTCTCGACACCGCGCGCCTCGGCCTTGGGCGTCGCGCGCACCACACCGTTATGTGTCAGATACATACCGCACGCAGGTGCCGACGAATCGGCCTTGGCCTCGCGCAGCCAAGCATCAACCGAAGGCATCGTTTTGCCATTCTCGAGCATCATTTCTCCCTTACCGTCATCGAGTAGCCAATTTGGAACGGGGCTTTTTTAGCTACTCTCGAACAACTTATTCCTCGACCGGCGTGAGCACCATGACGGCACGCGTGTTGCTCAGCGATAACGAACGACAGGTCACAAGCGTTGCAACCTTGGTTGCCGAAGCGGCACGATCGATGGCATCGCTCGCCACGGCAGAGGCACCGTCGAGCATCTCGGACAGGTAGTTCTTGAGCCCGTCGTCGCCCTCAAAATTGGGCGTGCGCGCCTTGGCATACGTGTCCTCGACAACTTTGGTCGCCAGTGGTCGCAGTTTATAGGTGGCGTCGCGCGTGATGTAATACACGTACTCTATGCTGTCGAACGTCGCCTGATCGGTCGTATCCGAGATCACATTGAACATCGATCCGTCGTTCATGTGGTGGCCGTAGATCGTGGTCTGCTGGTCAACCATTCCCGGCGCGGTATCGTCACTGTCCAAGAAAATCGCACCCGATGCATTGGACGTACCGTCAAACAGCGTGTTGAGGTATTTGGAGTTGTTATTGGTCTGCACCACGGGATAGTTGATGTTGGTTCCCGGCGCGTAAATCCAACCCACAATCTCGGGGTTTGTCTGAGCAAGTGCATCAAAGTCGATAATCGGCACGCCGCTGGCGTCCTTATCGCTTATATATTGCTTCTCGATTTTCTGATACGAATCGCTCGCCTGCTTATAGCCAATCTGCGCGTTGATAAAGATGGCAGCGGCGGCAACAATCAGGCCGATACCGATGATGATGAGCAGAATGGGAATAATGGAGCGGCGCTTTTTGCGCGGCGGCTCGGTGTAATCCGACGGCGCGGCATGCGATGAAGACCGGGGCGGCTTCTTAGCGGTGCTATAAGACGAAGGGCGATACGCAGCCGGCGTATCCTGACGGCGATGGGACGTCGGCGTTACAGAACGCGGCGCGCGCGGCTGCTGAGGAGAGGATGTCCGACCCTGCTGCGCCGCATGGGCAGCACCCGGCTTCGACGGATCGGGAATCTGAGAAGCCTTGAATCGTTTTCCCTGATAGTCGGACATGGCTCTCCTTATACTGCGGTGAAACGGCGGAACGCCTAGGCGTCGGCCATCTCCTGCTTCATCTTCTCGATAACCTTGCGGTACTCGGGGTCGCAAGCGCCCAGAATCTGCGTGGCGTAGATGGCGGCGTTCTTGGCGCCGTTGATGGCAACGCAGGCCACGGGCACGCCCGAAGGCATCTGCACCATCGACAGCAGCGAATCCATACCGCCCAAGTCACTCGTCTTCATAGGCACACCGATAACCGGCAGCGGCGTAAAGGCAGCCACGACACCACCCAGGTGAGCGGCCTTGCCGGCGGCGGCGATAATCACTTTGATACCGCGATCGGCGGCAGTCGAAGCCCACTCGTGGACCTTCGCCGGTGTGCGGTGTGCGCTCGCAATGACAAGCTCATAGGGCACGCCCAGCGCCTCGAGCTCGGCGGTGCAGCCTTCCATAACGCCCAGATCGGACTTGGAACCCATGATGATCCCGACAACCGGCTTTTGATCTGCCATAAACAAAGACCTCCTGTTGAGAGCGGTGACGCGGCCAATCCGCGACCCTTAACTACTGAGAGTAGTATAGCTGCTCCCGTCCCTGCGGTCTGTGGGTGCTCTGCGGCGGCCCGGTGTTTTCATCTTCACTCCGGTTGCTACGCAAAGTCGTTCAGGTGAAAACACCGGGCCGCCGCAGAGCACCCTCGACCTACCGGGAATTGCTATGACGTACGTTGGCTGAATTATTAGTGTGGGCCCTGCCGTTCGAACGAACGGCAGGGCCCACACTCACTTTTTATTCAGCCCTAGTCATCGCGCAAAGCCCCTTCGGCAGCACACGGTGCTACTGAGTCACCGCAGGCCGGGGCGGGAGGCGGACCTTTCTCTCGGAAAACTTCGCGAAGCCCAGTTTCCGAGAGAAAGTGTCCGGCTGCCGCCCCGGCCGGCCAGGTTAACTATACCGTGTACTGCGGCAGGTCCTGCAGGGCGATGACGTCCATGCCCATGTCGTTGGCGCTGCCGTGACCCTGCTGGTCCTCGCGCACGGCCTCGATGGCGCTCACATACGTGTTGGCGGCAGACATCGCCGTCACGCAGGTCACACCGCGGCGCACCGCCTCGGTGCGCAACAGATAGCCGTCGCCACGCGAACCCGGGCCGTACGGCGTGTTGATGATTACCGCAATCTTGCCATCGGCGATCAGGTCGCCGATGTTGGGGCGCTCGCCGTCGTGCGGGCCGCTAATCTTCTCCACGACCTCACACGTCACGTTGCCGCCGCGCAGCACGCGCGCCGTACCCTCGGTGGAGCAGATATCAAAGCCCAGGTAGCGCAGGATACGCGCGACCGAAAGGATGTGGCGTTTGTCGCGGTCGCACACGCTGATGAACACCTTGCCGGCGCTCGGGTCGGGCAGCTTGTAGTCAATCGCCAGTTGCGTCTTGGCGTATGCCTCGGGATAGCTCTTGGCGATACCCATGACCTCGCCCGTCGACTTCATCTCGGGCCCCAGGATAACGTCGGCGCCCGGGAAACGGCCCCAGGGCATAACGGCTTCCTTCATGCAGAACCAGTCCAGCTGACGCTCGTCGCTCGGCAGGCCCAGGCTTGCGATGGAATCGCCCGCCATGATACGCGCCGCGCACTTGGCCAGCGGCACGCCGGTGGCCTTGGAGATAAACGGCACGGTGCGGCTGGCACGCGGGTTGGCCTCGATCACGTAAACGGTCTCGCCCTTGATGGCGTACTGCACGTTGACCAGGCCGCGTACGCCCAGCGCCATCGCGATGCGGCGCGTGGTCTCGCGAAGCTTTGCCTGCAGGCTCTCGCTAAAGCTGAACGGCGGGATGCAGGTCGCAGAGTCGCCGGAGTGAATACCGGCCTCCTCGATATGCTCCAGAATGCCGCCGATGTAGACCTCTTCGCCATCGCACAGGGCGTCGACATCGGACTCGATCGCGCCCTCCAAGAAGCGGTCCAGATACACCGGGTAGTCGGGGCTAATGCGCGCGGCCTCGGCCATGTAATCGCGCAGATGCTCGGCATCGTAGGCGATCATCATGCCGCGGCCGCCCAGCACGTAGCTCGGACGCACCAGCAGCGGGTAGCCGATGTGCGCGGCAACGGCCTCGGCCTCCTCAAACGAGGTGGCCTGGCCCGCCGGCGGGTACATGATGCCCAGCTTGTCGAGCAGAGCGGCGAAGCGCTCGCGGTCCTCGGCAAAGTCGATGGCATCGGGCTTGGTGCCCATGATGTTCACGCCGCTCTCCTCGAGCATGCGCGCCAGCTTAAGCGGGGTCTGGCCGCCAAGCGTCACCACGACGCCATCGGGGCGCTCAACGTCGATAACGTCCATGACGTCCTCGTAGGTGAGCGGCTCAAAGTACAGGCGGTCGGACGTGTCGTAGTCGGTCGAAACGGTCTCGGGGTTGCAGTTGACCATGATGGTCTCAAAGCCGCGGGCCGCCAGCGCGTAGCTCGCGTGCACGCAGCAGTAATCGAACTCGATACCCTGGCCAATGCGGTTGGGGCCGGCGCCCAGGATCATCGCCTTGGGCTTGTCCGCCGGCGTGGTCTCGTCGGGAGCCACGCACTTCTTGGCATCCGGGCTCGTGCGGTAGATGTTCTCGTACGTCTTGTAGTGGTACTCCGTGGCGCTCGAGAACTCCGCAGCGCAGGTATCGACCGTCTTCATGCTGGGAACCACGCCCAGGCCCTTGCGGTAGGCGCGCACAAAGCGCTCGTCCGAGCCGGTCAGCGCGGCGATCTCGGCATCGCTCGTGCCGTACTGCTTGAGCAGGCGCATCGCGTCGGCGTCGATATCCTCCACACGCAGGTCGCGGATGCTCTCCTGGACCCGCACCATATCGTTGATACGGTTGAGGTACCACGGATCGATACCGCAGATGGCATGGATGCGAGCGATGTCCCAGCCACGGCGCAGGGCCTCGACCACAAAGAAGATGCGGTGCTCGGTCGGCGTTGCCACGGCTTGAGCGAGCTCATCGTCGCTCAGCTTGCCGGCACCCTCTTTGCCACCGGCGCAAATGCCCTGGTGGCCGTCCTCCAGCGAGCGCATAGCCTTGCCGAAGGCCTCCTCAAAGGTGCGGCCGATCGCCATAATCTCGCCCACGGCCTTCATGCGCGTGGTGAGCGTGGGGTCGGTACCCTTGAACTTCTCGAAGGCAAAGCGCGGCACCTTGACCACGCAGTAGTCGATCGTGGGCTCAAAGCAGGCGGGCGTTGCCTTAGTAATGTCGTTAACGATCTCGTCAAGCGTGTAGCCCACGGCCAGGCGCGCGGCGGCCTTAGCGATGGGGAAACCCGTGGCCTTGGAGGCCAGTGCGGACGAGCGGCTCACGCGCGGGTTCATCTCGATGACGATCAGGCGACCGGTGTTGGGGTTCACGGCAAACTGCACGTTGGAGCCACCGGTCTCGACGCCGATCTTCTCCAGAATGGCGAGCGAGGCCACTCGCATGCGCTGATACTCAAGGTCGGAGAGGGTCTGCGCCGGCGCCACGGTGATGGAGTCGCCGGTATGCACGCCCATGGGGTCGAGATTCTCGATGGAGCACACGATGATGCCGTTGCCGGCGTGGTCACGCATGACCTCCATCTCGTACTCTTTCCAGCCCTCGATGGACTCCTCGACCAGCACCTCGTGGGCAGGCGAGAGCTCCAGGCCCTGGCTCACGATGGAGACGAGCTCCTCGTGAGTATGTGCGATGCCGCCGCCGGCGCCACCGAGGGTAAAGCTCGGGCGCAGCACGCAGGGATAGCCCACGCGCTCGGCGATAGCCTCGGCGTCGGCCACGCTGTAGGCATAGCCCGAGCGCGCGACCTCCAGGCCAATCTCGGCCATGGCCTCGTTGAAGAGCTTGCGGTCCTCGCCGCGCTCGATGGCGGCCAGGTCGCAGCCGATCATCTCGACGCCGTACTTGTCGAGCGTACCGTCTTTTGCCAGCTCGACGGCGGCGTTCAGACCGGTCTGGCCGCCCAGCGTGGGCAGCAGCGCGTCCGGGCGCTCTTTCTTGATCACGCGCTCGATAAACTCGGCGGTGATGGGCTCGACATAGGTGCGGTCGGCAAGACCCGGGTCGGTCATGATGGTCGCCGGGTTGGAGTTGACCAGGATGACCTCAAAGCCATCCTCCTTGAGTACCTTGCAGGCCTGGGCGCCAGAGTAGTCGAACTCGCAGGCCTGGCCAATGACGATGGGGCCCGAACCAATAACGAGGATGCGCTTGATGTCAGTACGTTTAGGCATGTTAGTTCTCCTCGGTCTCGGTCGCGGCGGTCTCGGCAAAGTTCCAGCCGGCAAGGCGGTCCTTCGCGGTATCGATGTCCAGGTAGTTCTCCTCGCCGTCCATGAGTCGCGTAAAGGCGGTAAAGAGATAGTGGGCATCGGTAGGGCCAGGCGAAGCCTCGGGGTGGTACTGGACCGAGAAGCACGGGGCGTCGAGCAGCTGGATGCCCTCGGCGGTGCCGTCGTTGAGGTTCACGTGTGTCAGGCGAATGCGGCCAAAGCGCTCGTTCATCACGACCGGCGCGATTCCGCGGCGCACCCAGACGCGCAGATCTCCATCGGCCGCATGCTCGGTCTCGCCGCCGGAAAGCTCGGGGACAAGCTTGCCCAAGCTGGGGAACAGCAGGCCAAAGCCATGGTTTTGTGCGGTGATCTCCACGCGACGGCTTACCAGGTTCATGACCGGCTGGTTGCCACCGCGGTGACCGAACTTAAGCTTTTCCATCTGGGCGCCGCAGGCCAGGCTGATCATCTGATGACCCAGGCAAATGCCAAAGACCGGCACCTTGCCGATCAGCTGCTGCACCTGCTCGTAGGTCTCCACCACGGCATCGGGGTCGCCGGGGCCGTTGGACAAAAAGACGCCATCGGGATTCATGTCGAGCACCTCACTCGCGGGCGTATCCCACGGCACGACGGTAAGGTCGCAGCCGGCGCGGACGAGGCCCTCCAGAATGCCGCGCTTCACACCGCAGTCGTAGGCGACCACTTTGTGACGGGCAGGAGCGGCAACCGCAAGTGCAAAGTCATGCGTGGCAGGCAGGTCGGCGGCCGCAAACTCGTGAGGCGCGGGGCAGCTTACGGTCTTGACCAGGTTCTCGCCTACCAGCGCGGGCGCTGCGGCCAGACGCTCGGCAAGCTCGTCGACATCGAAGATCTCGGTCGAGATAATGCCCATTTTGGAACCATTGTCGCGCAGATGGCGCACCAGAGCGCGGGTGTCGACGCCCTCAATAGCGACGATGCCGTGAGCGCGCAGGTACTCCGGCACGCTAACGGCCGAGCGCCAGTTAGAAGGCGTGGCGCACATGTCGCGAACGATCATGCCGCGCATGGCCGGAGCGCTCGCAGGGCGCACGGCGTCGCCGGGGAAGGCCGACTGGACGTCGGTCTCGTCGATACCGTAGTTGCCGATCTGCGGATAGGTCATGGTTACGATTTGGCCGGCATAACTCGGGTCGGTCATGACCTCAAAGTAGCCCTCGAGCGAGGTGTTGAAGCAGACTTCGCCGGTCGCGGTGCCCTCGGCGCCGCATGCACGTCCATAAAAAATGGTCCCATCCTCAAGATACAGGATGCAGGGACCGCAGGTGCCCTTGCTGGTTTTGGCCAGCATACGCTGGCAAAGCTCGCCGGGCGCGAAGGTGCGGGCGGCAGCGCCCGCGGTATGGTTGTTCGCCATAATTCTCCTTCCCGGTCTCACAGGACCGGCTTAAAGGTGTGTAGTTAGGCCTCGCGGTATTGTAACCGCAAGTATGCCTCATGGCGTTAATTTCATCGAAATGTTTACGAAATGATAATTATGACTTTCTATGCATAATGATTTTTCTGGGACGGGATTAAAAAATCATCCCGCGAGGCTTGTGGCTCACGCGGGATGATGACGTCTTATTATTTCTTGTCCTGCTCCAGCAGTTCGGACGGTGTGCGATCGGGCTTGCCGCCGCGGAAAATCTCGCGGCCATGCAGACGATGCTCCAGGTCACGTTCGGCCTTTTCCTCGTCAATCTTGGTCTGGCTCACCACCGGGTCCTCAATCAACGACGACACCGAGTTCACCTGCTTCTGAATGCGCTCGGCGATGGTGTCATCCATACTCACGATGCGCATCTTCCAGTCGATACTCGTGGCGTTGGATGAGCTCTTGTTCCACACGAACGTCAAAATGGCGCTCTGGTGGCCGCGCGCGGGGAACATGCCAAAGAAGGAATCGTGCTGAATGTTGCTATCCTCGTCGATATAGGCGTGGACGTTATACACCACGCGGTCGATCTTATCGTTGAGCAACGCGTTGGTCGCAAGCGCCGCGGCCTGAATCTGCCCGTTGGACAGCAGCTCGAGCTCGTTGGCAGACGATGTGTCCAACACCGTCACCTCGACCGTGCCCGTGCGTTCATCGGCTTCATCGACGGTGAAGTCGAGCGGGAACTGCGTAAAGCCGTTGCCCCATTCAAGTCCACCCTTCAGCGCCGTCGAAACGGTATCGACCGAAACGCTCTCGGACAGGTTGGCGGTGTTCAGACGACGCATCACGCCGTAGCCAATCTGCATGCCCACGATCAGCACCAAAATACCGATGACCACGGCCATCGCGGTCTTCGTAATGGTATGGCTCACCTGCGAGCCCGAAGGATCGTCCTCGGACAGCGGGTCGATATGTTTTGCCTGGCTCGCGCGGTCCTCGCTGCGCAGCTGCGCTAGCGCCGCTTTGTCACCGCGCTTGGCCGCAGCCTCCTTCTCACGCATGCGCTCGGTACGCTTTTTGGCAAGCGTAGGATCCAAGACGCCGGATGCATCGATTTCGGAGAATAACTCCGTCACTTCTTCCGGAGTCAAAGGGTTCTTGTCAGCCATAAACTTCCTGTCATATCAATCAGTCGAGCTCGTGCGCACGCGCACCTTCGAACTGCATTCGATAGTAACGGGCATAGGTGCCGCCACGGGCGAGAAGCTGTTCATGCGTGCCACGTTCCACAACGCGACCATGCTCAACGGTCGCAATCTCGTCAGCATGCTTAATGGTCGAAAGACGGTGGGCGATGATGATTGTGGTACGGCCGCGTGCCAGCTCTTCGAGCGACTCCTGGACCGCCTCCTCGCTCTCGTTATCCAAAGCACTCGTCGCCTCGTCCAAAATCAGGATCTTGGGGTTCTTGAGAAACACGCGCGCGATGGCAACACGCTGCTTCTGTCCGCCCGAAAGACGGCTGCCACGCTCGCCCACCACGGTGTCGTAGCCCTGTGGAAGCGACTCGATAAAGGAATCGATGTTGGCGCGACGGGCGGCCTCGGCGATCTCTTCCGCTGTAGCGCCCGGCTTGCCGTAGGCGATGTTCTCGCCAATCGTACCGTCAAACAGATAGACATCCTGCTGCACCAGGCCGATGGCACGGCGCAGGCTCTGCTGCGTCACATCGCGCACGTCTTGGCCGTCGATGCTAATGGATCCGGCAGCCACGTCATAAAAGCGCGGCAGCAGCGAACAGGTCGTGGACTTGCCGCCGCCCGAAGGGCCAACCAAAGCGATGGTCTGCCCGGGCTTGATGGACAGGTCCATATGGTCGATAACGGGACGCTCGTCGGCATCGCCCTCGCCCAGCTCAACATCCTCGTAGTTAAAGCACACGTCGTGATACTCCACGGCGCCGGCAGTCACCTGCAGATCCGTGGCGCCCGGCTTGTCCTGGATATCCGGCGCGGTCGAGAGCACCTCGTCCATACGCTTAAAGCCGGCGATAGCCTTCTGATACGTTTCGGCCGAATTGACGAGTGTCTCGAGCGGCGTGCAGAACAGCGAAATGTAGAGCGCGAAGGTCGCCATATCGACCGCCTGCAGCTGTCCCTGGGCGACCAGCCAGCCGCCCAGCAACACCACGATCACATAGAGCACACCCGAGAGCAGGCCATACGTCGCGGTATAGACGCCCATGGCGTGGTACATGTTCTCCTTGGACGAAAGGTAGCGATTGTTGGAGGCGCGGAACTTGAAGCGTTCGGTCTCCTCATTGGCAAAGCTCTTGACCACGCGCATGCCCGCCAGCGAATCCTGCAGCTGTGCATTGATGCCGCTGATTTTTTTGCGGTTGTCGCTAAAGACCTCGCGCATGCGCATGTTCTGCCAAAACATGATGACCGCAAACGCCGCCGTCACCACGGCCATGGCGAGCGCCAGCACCGGGGCGATGGTAAAGAGAATCACAAACGAGCCGATAATCTCGATGCCGCAGATGATGATCCACTCGGGCACGTGGTGCGCCGCCTCGCAGATATCGAACAGGTCGTTGACCACGCGGCTCATCATGTCGCCCGAGCTGTTGCGGTCGAAGTACGCAAAGCTAAAGCGCTCATACTGGTCGAACAGGTCCTCGCGCATCTTGGACTCCATGCGCGCGCCCATCACGTGACCCCAATAGCTCACAAAGTAGCGGCAGGCGCAGCGGACGGCATACATCAACACCAAGCCCACCGCGATCATGCCGAGCGCCTGCATAATGGCAGCCTGACCCTGAGTAAACAGCCCACCGGTCAAATTGCGCAGGATAATGGGGAACGCCAGGTCAATGGCGGCAAGCACCAGAGCACAAACAGTATCAGCAACAAAAAGCCCCATCTGGGGCTTGTAATACGAAAGAAACCTCTTAAACATGCAGTCCTCGGAGATAAAACAATAACGTAAGACCCTGGGGCAAAATAATCAGTAGTGTTTGCCCCAGGGTCGCCCTCGCTTTTAAAGCTCAGTTCCGCCCAGCCTGTGCGCGATGCTATCGCAGGCCAAGGCGCCTACGACGGTCTTGGCGTCTTCGATCTTGCCGTCGAGCACGGCGTCGATCAGCTCGTGCAGCGGCACCAGGTCCACGTTGACAAACTCGTCATCATCGGGGTTGGGCGCATCAAACTCGAGCTTGGTAGCCAAGTAGATGTGGATAATCTCATCGCAAAAACCGCAGGACGTGACAATCGACGTCAAAAAGCGAATACGACCAGCCCTAAAGCCCGTCTCCTCGTGCAGTTCGCGCTTGGCGCAATCGAGCGGGTCCTCGCCTGGATCGAGCTTGCCGGCGGGAATCTCGACCGTCACGCGGTCGATGGCGGTGCGGTACTGACGCACCAGTACGATCTTGCCGCTCTCGGTCAGTGCCACAACGGCCGCCGCACCCGGATGGCGAACGATATCGCGGGCGCTGCGGTGACCGTTGGGCAGCTCAACCTCAAGACGGTGGACGTCGAGGATCTTGCCCTTCCAGGCGCACTCCTCCGAAAGAATCTTCTCGTGCAGCTCGGCATCGTGCGGGTCGTCGTCGCCCAGCACCAGCGCCGGCTCGTCAGCGACCTCGCCACCAGGCTCGCCCTCGGCGTGCCCATACATGCGGCTGTCCTCTTCGACGATCTGCGCGTCCACGAGTTCTTCGTTCTTCTCGTCCATCCGTCTCATTCCTCTCGGATTTTAGGCATCCCAAGCGTCGCGGCCGCGCAGCGCGCGCAGGCCGATGTCGTGACGCAGGGTCTTGCCCTCAAAATCAATCTTCTCGCAAGCCTCGTAGGCAAGGTTGCGAGCGTTCTCGAACGTGTCGCCCAGAGCGGTCACGGCAAGCACGCGGCCACCATTGGTCACGAGCTGGCCGTCCACCACGGCAGTGCCCGCGTGGTAAACGGTCACGTTCTCCATGGCCTCGGCATCCTCAATGCCAGTGATGACCTTACCCTTCTCGTAGCTGCCGGGATAGCCCGCGCTCGTCAGGACAACGGCCACGGCCCACTCGTCGCGCCAGTCGAGCTCAATCTGATCGAGCTCGCAGTTGGCACAAGCCAGCATGACCTCGACCAGGTCGTTCTTAAGGCGCGGGAGCACGACCTGAGTCTCGGGATCACCAAAGCGGGCGTTAAACTCCAGCACCTTGGGGCCGGCGGGAGTGAGCATAAAGCCGCCATACAGGCAGCCGCGGTAGTCGATGCCCTCGGCAGCGAGCTCGGCCACGGTCTGCTCCATGACCTTCACCATGGTGGCGTGCTCCTCGTCAGTCACGATGGGCACCGGGCTGTAGACGCCCATGCCGCCGGTGTTGGGGCCCTTGTCGCCCTCGAGCGCGCGCTTGTGGTCCTGCGAGGTGGCCATGGGGCGCACGGTCTTGCCGTCGGTAAAGGCCAGCAGCGAGCACTCGGGACCGGTCAGCATCTCCTCGATAACCACGGTGTTGCCGGCATCGCCAAAGGTGCCGCCAAAGCACTCGCGCACGGCCTCCTCGGCCTGCTCAAGTTCGGTCGCCACGATAACGCCCTTGCCCGCGGCAAGGCCGTCGGCCTTCACGACCAGCGGGGCGCCCTGCTCGCGCACATAGGCGAGAGCCGAAGCCTCGTCGGTAAACGAGCCGTAGGCTGCCGTCGGAATGCCCGCACGCTCCATGAGCTGCTTAGAGAACAGCTTGGAGCCCTCCATCTGGGCGCCCTCGGCACCCGGGCCAAAGCACGGAATACCCGCCGCGCGCACGGCGTCGGCCACGCCCACCACGAGCGGAGCCTCGGGGCCAATTACCACGAGTCCGCATCCGTGGCTCTGAGCAAACGCCGCCACGGCCGCAGAATCGCAGTCGTCGAGAACAACGTTCTCGCCGCAGCTCGCGGTGCCGCCGTTACCCGGCGCAATGTAGAGCTTGCCGGCGCGCGGTGATGCTGCGAGCTTGGCTGCCAAAGCATGCTCACGGCCGCCGCTGCCCAACAACAGGATGTCGATGGTTTGAGTGTCCGCCTTCAAGGGTGCCTCCTCTATGGATGAATGGCCCGCTCCGCGCGAGCCCTTTGCAAGCAAATATACCCCTCGGCCGCCCGTCCGGGCTGCAAAGGGGTATATCGCAATAACCAAATAGTCCCGATTACTTCCAGAATCGGTTGATGATCTGCTCGCGACCAGCGCCAACGCCAATGAACGTCACGCGGGTGTGTGCCAGATCCTCGATAAACGCCACGTAGTCCTGAGCCTCCTGCGGCAGCTCGTCAAAGCTGCGGCAACCGGTGATGTCGCACTTCCAGCCGGGGAGCTCCTCGTAGACGGGCTTGGCATGCTCAAAGCGCACCTGATGCTCGGGCACGCTGGTGTAGCGCTCGCCATCGACGTCGTAGGCCACGCACACCTTGATGGTGTCGAAGGCCGAAAGCACGTCGAGCTTGGTCACGGCGATGTCGGTGAGGCCGTTGACGCGCGAGGCATAGTTGGCGATAGGGCCGTCAAACCAGCCGCAACGACGACGGCGACCGGTGGTCACGCCGTACTCATAGCCCTCCTCGGTCAGCGTGTGGCCAGCCTCGGACTCATAGGAAAGCTCGGTGGGCATGGGGCCCGAACCGACGCGGGTGATATAGGCCTTCATGACGCCCAGCACGCGGTCGACATTCTTCATACCGACGCCGGAGCCGGTAATGGCGCCACCGGCGGTGCAGTTGGAAGACGTCACGTACGGATAGGTGCCGTGGTCGATGTCGAGCAGCGTCGCCTGGGCGCCCTCAAACAGCAGGTCCTTGCCCTCGTCGATCATGTTGTTGAGCAGCAGACTCGTCTCAGTGATGTAGGGACGCAGGCGCTCGGCCATCGGCAGGTACTCGTCGCAAATCTGGTCCACGGTGTAGGTGGGCAGGTTGTAGATGAGCTCGAGCTCGGAGTTCACGCGGGCGAGAGCGGTCTCCAGCTTGTCGCGGAACAGTGCCTCGTCCAGCATGTCCTGCATGCGCAGGCCAATGCGGGCCATCTTGTCCTGATAGCACGGACCGATGCCGCGCTTAGTGGTACCGATGTTCTTCTTGCCGAGCTTCTGCTCAAAGGCGCCGTCCAGATCAATGTGGTACGGCATGATGACATGCGCGTTGCCGCTAATCTTGAGGTTCTTGGTGGTGATGCCGTCGGCCTCGAACATGTCGATCTCCTCAAGGACAACCTTGGGGTTGACGACGCAGCCGTTACCGATCACCGACACGTGGTCGGAATACATGATGCCGGAAGGCACCTGGTGCAGGCCGTACTTCTTGCCGTTGACGACGATGGTGTGACCGGCGTTGTTGCCGCCCGAGTAGCGCACGACGGCATCGAAGTCGCCGGCGACCAGGTCGCAAATCTTACCCTTGCCCTCATCGCCCCACTGGGCACCGACCAAAACGGTTGACGGCATGTTTACTCCTTACATTCATGGACTGTCTACGCGCCACGCCGGCACGCAGAAGCACAAAACATTCTCAGTATACCCGTGCAACGGGCGCCTGTCCTACTCCTCGGCATGTGCCCCATCAAGCTCATAGAACTTGGTAGATGCCGGCAGGAACATCAGGTCGACGTCGCCGATCGGGCCCGAACGGTTCTTGGCCACGACGATACGCGTGACGCCCTCGTCGGGTCGATCGTCGCGCGAGGCCTCGGCCTCGTCGGCGGAGCGGTCCAAGAACATAACGATATCGGCGTCCTGCTCGATGGAGCCCGATTCACGAAGGTCGGAAAGCTGCGGGCGCTTGCCGGTACGGGATTCAACCTGACGCGAAAGCTGCGACAGCGCGATGAGCGGGATCTTGAGCTCCTTGGCCATGATCTTCAGACCACGCGACATCTCCGAAACCTCGACGGTACGGCTCTCGGAGCGGCGTCCCGGCGGAGGACTCACCAGCTGCAGGTAGTCCAGGATGATGATTGCCTTCTCCTTGTTATGGAGCATTCGGCGGCTCTTGGCGCGAATCTCGGTCACTGTGGTGCCGGGCGTATCGTCAATCAGAATATCGAGCTTGGACAAGGTCTGCGTGGCCTCGTTGATATTGGCCCACTGCTCGGGGCTAATGCGGCCCATGCGGAAGTCACTGATCGAGATCATGGCGTAGGCGCAAATCAGACGCTGGGCAATTTCCTTGCCCGACATCTCCAGCGAGAAGAAGCCGACGGTATAGCCAGCAGCGGCAGCGTTGAGCGCCAGGTTCAGAGCGAACGACGTCTTACCTACAGCAGGACGGGCGCCGATGATGATGAGCTGACCCTCGCGGAAGCCCATGAGCATGCGGTCGAGCGACGGGAAGCCCGTGGGCACGCCCGCAGCCTGGCCACCGGCCTGGCACACTTCCTCGGCCTCGTTATAGGCCTCGACCATAAACTCAGTCAGCGTCTTGTAGCTCGACTTGACCTCGCGTGCCGTGACCTTGAGCAGTTTGCTCTCGGCCAGCTCCACGACCTCTTTGGTGTCGGTGGGGGCGTTATAGGCCAGCGCGTTAATCTCGTTGGTGGCGCCGATCAGCTCGCGCAGCATCGAGTCGCGACGGACGATGGCGGCATGGTGCTGCCAGTTCACGAGCGACAGGGTCTGACCCATCAACTCCAAAATGTACGCTTCGCCACCCACGGCATCGAGCCTGTTGATGCTTCGCAGGTAATCGATCAGCGAGATAGAGTCGATGGGAATGCGGCTGTTGTACATATCGACCATCGCGGTATAGATGGTCTTATGAATGGGGCGGTAGAAGTCATCGGGCTGCAGCTCGACCTGGGCCTCTTCGACCACCTCGGGCGATAGCAGCATAGCGGCCAGTACATTGGCCTCTGCATCTTGGTTTTGGGGAAGACCCAACTTTGAGCCGCGGTCCTCAACCGTCAGCCCGGTCTCCCTATCGTCATATGCCATGAGCACCCTCATTCATATCGCTTGCGAGCATCCATAGTATCAGCCACGGTCCCAAAACGCGCCGCGCGCCGCCAATCATCACCGAACCAAACGGATGAACGGTCCTGTATATAGGACTTCGACGCAACGTTCACCATGACACTCACTCAGCGCAAAAAAACAAAAGGGCGCCCTGGTTTTCCAGAGCGCCCTTCTTAGAACAAGATTGTTGCGTTGCAGCAAATGCTACTCGGCAGCAGCCTCAGTCTCGACCTCGGCGGTCTCGGCCTCGGCGACCTCAGCGGCCTCCTCGACCTCAGCCTCGGCAGCGAGCTCCTCGGCGGTAACGCCGACGAGAACGACAACCTCGGCCTTGATCTCGCGGTACAGCGAGATGGCAACGGTGTGGGCACCGGCAACCTTGATGGGCTTACCGAGCTCGACGCGCTTGCGGTCGATGTCCATACCGAGCTGAGCCTTGATGGCGTCAGCGATCATAGCGGCGGTAACGGAGCCAAAGAGGATGCCCTCGTCGCCGACCTTGACGTCAACGGTGACCGTCTTGCCCTCGAAGGCAGCCTTGGTCTCATTGGCGGTAGCCAGACGGACGGCCTCGCGCTTGGCGATGTTGTTGCGACGCTCGTCAAGCTGCTTGAGGTTGCCCTTGGTGGCGGCAACAGCGAGCTTCTTGGGGAACAGGAAGTTCTCAGCGTAACCCTGAGCGACCTCTACGACGTCACCCTCGCCGCCCTTGCCCTTGATCTCATCGAGAAGAATAACCTTCATGATGCGTCTCCCTTCTTAGCCGCGGTCGCGGTTGCCACGAGAGGAAACCACGGGGACGGTGTACGGCAGGAGAGCCATCTCGCGGGCGCGCTTGATGGCGTTGGCGATGTCATGCTGATGCTGCGTGCAAGCGCCAGTGACGCGACGGGGCTTGATCTTGCCACGGTCGGTCATGTACTTACGGAGAAGCTGAGTGTCCTTATAGTCGATGAACTCAGTGTTCTCCTTGCAGAACTGGCAGTACTTACGACGCGGCTGACGTGCAGAAAAATCATTAGCCATGTCAAAATACCTTTCATTTGGCAACTTCGGCGAACCGAAGCCGCCTCTCACTCAAAAATAGGTGAACAACCCTTAGAACGGGATGTCCTCATCGTAGACGTCGACCGCGGGCGGCGTAGCCACCGGTGCGGCAGGACGTGCTGCGGGCGCGGGAGCTGCGGGGGCGTAACCGCCCTGATCGTAGCCACCCTGGCCACCACGGGAGCTCATAAACTCGATCTCATCGACGATGACCTCAAGCTTGCTCCGGCGCTGGCCGTCGCGCTCCCAAGAGCTGTAGCGCAGCTTGCCCTCGATCGCGACCTTGTTTCCTTTTGCCAGGAAACGGCTCACGGCCTCGGCGCGGGTGCCGAACATGGTGCAGTCGACAAAGTTGGGATAGTCCTCCCACTCGCCAGTCTGCGCGTTGCGGCGACGATCGTTCACGGCAACGCCAAAGGACAGAACCTGGGTTCCGCCGGCGGTGGCGCGCAGCTCGGGATCGCGGGTGAGGTTACCGGTGATGTTCACTCGATTGATGCTCATAACTCACTACTTCCTCTTGGGGCACAAGCCCAGTCCAAAACGACAGTCTTACTCCTGGTCGTCGCGACGGACGATCATGTGGCGGACCACAGCGTCGGTGATGCGCAGGACGCGATCAAGCTCGGCGATCTGGGTAGGATCTGCGTGGAAGTTGATGAGGGTGTAGTCACCATCGGTGAGGTCGTTGATCTCGTAGGCGAGCTTGCGCTTGCCCCACTCGTCAACGGAGTCGACCTTGCCAGCGCCCTCAGCGATCGTGGTATCGATACGCTTCATAACAGCGAGACGGGTCTCGGGGTCGAGCGACGGGTCAACAAAGAACAGCAGTTCATAAGCCTTCATATTGTCACCTCCTCTGGGCAAATGTGGCTTCAGGTCGTGAAGGTGCGCCTGAAGCAGGAAAAGACTTGGTAATAATATCTTTCAACCTCCCAGGCCGCAAGAATATGCAGCTACAACCTCATGACCTCCACATATGCCCATGCTCGCACCACGTTTCATGCGCATTCCAACCAAATGCCGACCAAGAGCTTGACGGATTTGTGGACAAGATACGATGCCGCGGGGACAAGCTGAGCCAAGCCGCAGGTCAACGGACACAAGGCTGTGGTCGCAAAATGCATACCAGTGGTCCACAGCACCACCCAAAGATTTTTAAATTCATCGCCAAGTCGCTTATGAATACCCCTTTTGAACAATTGAGTTGATCAACCACGCTGGTCGGAAGCCGTTTTTTGGCACCTCAAACCCCACTGCAACGCCAAGTGCGGCCAAGCGTTTTAAAAAATGCCAACTTTTCTGTTTGCACTTTGCGATTCCTCGTGTATACTGACTTTCGCATTTAACGGAGAGTTGTCCGAGTGGCCGAAGGAGCACGATTGGAAATCGTGTAGGCGTCAAAAGCGTCTCCAGGGTTCAAATCCCTGACTCTCCGCCAGTTAATTCCAAAGCAGGCCTTCGAGCCTGCTTTGTTTTTACCCCACGCGGAGGGGTGGCAGAGTGGTTGAATGCGGCGGTCTCGAAAACCGTTTGGCCTGTATAAGGTCACGAGGGTTCGAATCCCTCCTCCTCCGCCATTTTGGTTGAGAAAGCTCCCAAGAATGGGAGCTTTTTTCTTTTAAGTCCCTTACAAGCAAATACGGCGGAGGAGGAGGGATTCGAACCCGCCAGGGCGCAAAGCGTAAAGAAAACGCGCCAGTGGCGCGTTTTTAGCGCAGCGCGGTCAGCGTAAGCCGACCGGATAAATTTTGAGCTTCGCTCAAAATTTGGACATCCCTCCCATTCAACCACGCCCCCATCGCGTTCGATCCCAGCCCATATCTCAAACATGTACACCACCCTCCAAAGATGTCAAAAAATGTCGTTTTTGGAGTGTGATGTACACGTTTGCATATGACGCGCAGCGAGCATGAGTCGATTTGCTCTTATCCGGTATATTTCCCCACCTCAACGGACATAAGAGCTTGGTGTCAGCTCGAAGCGAGAGGTCCCCAATGGATACTCCTGTTCTCATTTCGCATAAAACGGCGTGGCTCGTCCATCATGCATCGCGGAACCTGGTTCAAGCCGTCGCACAACGCGACTACCAGATAGGTGTGCGGGGCCTCTCTACCCAGCAACGCATCGCGCGCATTCGGCAGGCACTTACCGACTGCGGCATTCCGTCCACCATGCTCAAGACTATCGACATCTCCGTAGTATTTGCTTTCGAGCGAATTCGCACCAACGGTGTCACTTGCCACGTTCTCGGCCAAAACCTACCCTACGAGCATATTGACGAGTTGACGCCCGGCATCTTTATCACCGACGAAGCCTTCACCTTCGTGCTCGCTGCCGAATGGATGGATAGAATCGAATACCTCGAGTATGGTTACGAAGTTTGCGGCGACTATCGCATGGGGCTCAATTCCTCTGACCCTTACACCGAGCAACCAGCCACCACCTCCAAGGACGAAATTGTCGAGCTGCTCGATCGGCACCCCGGCAAACCCGGCGCCACACGCGCCAGACTCGCGCTCAGACACATCTACGACCACTCAGCCTCGCCCATGGAGACCGCATCGTCCATCGCCCTCTCGCTCCCTACAAGCGAAGGCGGCGTTGGCATCCGAGGTATCGAACTCAACAAACCGCTCGAAATCCCTCAACGTCTCTGGCATTGCACAAAGGCCCGAACGCTCAAAATCGATGCCCTCATTACCTATAAGCGCAGAGAACTCGGCATCGAATATAAGGGCGGCTTTCACGATGAGGTCGAACGCAAGGGAGCGGACGCGGAACGAGAGGCCGTACTCGCCCAAATGGGATATCGAATCGTTACGCTCACCTCGGCACAGTTCGCAAGTCAACTTGCCTTTCACCGCGCCATGAACAGCATTCGCGAAGCACTCGGTATGCCCCGCTGCACGGACGCCGAGTACCAGCGAAAGCAGAACGAACTGCGCAAGGCACTTATCCGCAACTGGAAGCGCGCGCAGGGCGAAGACACGCCTTCCGAGTAGCGTCATCCCAGCGCGCCACACCAAAACATGTGCATCACCCTCCAAAACCGACATTTTTTGACATCTTTGGAGGCTGATGTACACGTTTGGTGTCTACGCCCGCATCCAGTCCCGACCGTTTACCGAGCAATAGGGTCGCCACGCCCGCCAACCATGTACTATGTACGGGCATTGTCTAAACCCACAATCAGAAGGACCCCATCTTGCCCGTCGTCGCCGCTATGACCGTTACCGCACACGCCTCGGATGCCATGGTCGCTATCCCCTTTTGGCTCGAGATGTTCGCTGTTGTCGCGGCGTCGATCTCGGGCGTTCTGGTCGCGCGCGAGCACAAGCTCGACCTGGTGGGCGCCGTCGCGCTCGCCGTGGTTTGCGGCCTGGGCGGCGGTCTTTTGCGCGATATGACGCTGCAGGTGGGCAACGTCTACATCCTCAACCAGCCGATGGCGCTCCCGCTCTCCATTGCCACGGCAGCCATCATCTACATTTTCCCGGCAATCGTCGACAAACCCGAAAAACTCATCCCCCTGCTCGACATTATCTCGGTCGGCATCTATGCCGCCACCGGAGCAGACAAGGCGCTGGTCTACGGCTTTGCGCCGGCGGTGTGCATCATGATGGGCTTTTTTACCGCGGTGGGCGGTGGCATGTTGCGCGACAGCTTTATGGGCGTGGTGCCGGGCATTTTCCAGCGCACCAACTTCTATGCCATCGCAGCCATTGCCGGCTCGGCAAGCTATGTATGCCTTGTCATGAGCGGCGTCGTCAGCAACATCACTGCGTTGATCGTATGCGTTGCGATAACTATGGGGCTACGTTGGCTGTCACTGCGCTTTGACATCAAAAGCCCCACCGAGGAAGACATCGCCCGCTTTTTGCACCGCAAAAAGTAGATTGCGCGGCCTCATCCTTCGAAATGCAACCGAGACGCTCTTTTAGAGCGCCCACGCGTTGGGTACCCTGTTAGGTGCATATCGAGCATCTGACGAAGGATTCACTATGCCCTGTAATCAATTCCCGTCGACCCAGCGCCGTAAAGCGTGGGGCCGCATCACCATCCTGTTCGCACTCATCGCGCTGGCGCTCACCGCGCTCCCCACGGCGTCGTTCGCCGGTACGGACACCGCTGGAAACGTACTTGCGACCGACAATGACGTCAATCCATCTGGCGCCGAGGGTGACCTGTACTGGGCCGGCCAAAGCCTTAACCTAGACGATGCGTCCATCAACCGCGATATCATCGCCGCGGGCGATACCCTCTCGATCCGCGACTGCACGGTGGGCGGCGCCGTCCGTCTGGCGGCACGCACCATCGATATCGCCAAGACCACGGTTGATGGCAGCGTGACCGTTGCCGGCCAGCATGTCGTACTCAATTCCGACAGCACCGCCAACTGTTTCTATGCGATAGGCGAGACGGTTGCCCTGCGCGGCTCTACCAAGTCGGCAGCGCTTGCGGGCGATACGGTGACTATCGATGGCACCGTCGAGGGCGATGTTGAGGTTTGGGCCGACAAGCTCGTCCTGGGCAAAAACGCCCACATCACCGGCACCGTAAACGCGCACGTCTCCGAGGACCCCGAGCGCACCGCGGGAGCCGAGGTCGGCGCGCTCAAGATCGACCGCACCGAGAACGAGGATACTTCCACCGTTAACGATGTCATCGGCGGCATCGTCGCCGCGGCACTCTCGACCTGCTTTGTCGCCCTGCTGCTCGAGCTCGTCTTTCCGCGCGCGACCGACGGCGCCGCTGGCATGCTCCACCAGCGCCCCACGCCCCTGTGGGTGAGCGGTCTCCTGGGCACGATTGCTATCGCCCCCGCCGTCCTACTGTTGATTATCTCTATCGCTGGTCTGTCGCTTGCCGGAACCCTCTTGTGCGGCGTTATCGGCATCGCATTGGTGTCGAGTGCCTTTGCGGGGTGCGCGATCGCCCGCATGGTCGGACACAGCCAAAACCGCTACGCCATGGCGGCCGTAGGTGGCATCGCCGCGGGCGCGCTTACGGCAATCCCCCTCATAGGTGATTTCATCAGCGGCGTAGCCTTCGTCTTTACACTCGGCTACATCATCCAAATCATCTGGCACAACGCCCGCCTCAAGCCGCAGCAGCCGGCCAACACGCCGGGACTCCCCACCGCTTAGCCGCCAACCACCACAAAGGTGCCAAGCACCTTTGTGGTGGTGCAGACCAGCTCAATCCCCGTGCACAAAAAGGGCGCCGACCATCGCGGTCGACGCCCTTTCTTGTTAGACGCTATAAAGCCCAGCGCTTATTTGTTGACCTGGCCGGCGCGGACGGCGGCCTTCTTGCGGTCGGTGGCATTGAGCAGACGCTTGCGCAGGCGGATGTTCTTGGGAGTGATCTCCACCAGCTCATCGTCGGCGATGTACTCCAGCGCTTCCTCCAGCGAGAAGGTGCGGGGCGGCACCAGCTGGACGGAGATATCGGAGGTCGAGGAACGCTGGTTGCCCAGGTTCTTGGTACGGGCGATGTTGACGACCATGTCGCCAGCCTTGCTACGCTCGCCCACGATCATGCCCTCATAGCACTCGGTGCCCGGCTCAACAAACAGCTGGCCGCGCTCCTGCAGCGTACCCAGAGCGTAGGCGACGGCCTTCTCGGTGGTCATGGAGATCATGGCACCGTTCTGACGGTTGCCGATCTCGCCGGCGTAAGGACCGTACTCCAGGAAGGTGTGGTAGAACACGCCCTCGCCGTGGGTGACGTTCATGATGCGGTTCTTAAGGCCCATGATGCCGCGGGTCGGGATCTTAAACTCAAGGTGCGTCACGATGCCCGAGGTATCCATGCTCGTCATGATGCCGCCAGAGGTACCGAAGACCTCAACAACCTTGCCCGAGTACTCGTCCGGGCACTCGACGACGGCCTGCTCGACAGGCTCCATCTTGTTGCCGTTCTCGTCCTTCTTAAACAGAACGCGGGGACGGCCGACCTGGAACTCAAAGCCCTCGCGGCGCATGGACTCCATCAGGACGGACAGGTGCAGAATGCCGCGACCCGAGACCTCGACGCCGCTCTTGTCCTCGAGCTCCTCGATCTTCATGGTCACGTTGTTCTCGGCCTCGTTGAACAGGCGCTCCTTGAGCTGACGGGCGCCCACGATGTCGCCGTCGCGACCGACGAGCGGGGAGGTAGAAGCCTCGAAGACGATGGACAGGGTCGGCGGGTCGATCTCGATGGGCTCGAGCTCGACGGGGTTCTCGGGATCGGTGTAGACATCGCCGATATCGGTGCGGTCGATGCCCACGACGGCGGCGATGTCGCCGGCGCCGACTTCCTGGCACTCGGTGCGGCCCAGGTAGTCGAAGGTAAAGAGCTGCTTGACGGTAGAGGTGGCGCTGGAGCCGTCGTTCTTGACAACCAGGATCTGGTCGCCCTGGTGGATGGTGCCGGAGTACACGCGACCGATGCCGATACGGCCAACGAAGTTGGAGTGGTCGATGGTCACGCACTGCATGGCCAGCGGGGCGTTCTCGTCAACCTCGGGCGCGGGCATGTCGTCGATGATCATATCGAGCAGCGGATACATGTCCATGTTGCCGTCCTCGGGATCAAGGCGGGCAAAGCCATTCATGGCGCTGGCGTAGACCACGTGCTCCATGGCAAACTCAAGCTGGTCGTCGGTGGCGCCCAGGTCGGCCATAAGGTCCAGGCAGTCATTGTAGGCCTTCTCGGGGTTGGCACCCGGACGGTCGATCTTGTTGATGACGATCATGATCTTAAGGCCGGTGTCGATAGCGTGACGCAGCACGAAGCGGGTCTGGGGCATGGGGCCCTCAAAGGCGTCGACCAGCAGCAGGGCGCCGTCGGCCATACGCAGCACGCGCTCGACCTCGCCGCCAAAGTCGGCGTGGCCCGGGGTGTCGATGACGTTGATCTTGACGTCCTTGTACTCGATAGAGATGTTCTTGGCGAGAATCGTAATGCCGCGCTCGCGCTCCTGGTCGTTGGAATCCAGGACGCGGTCCTCGACCTGCTGGTTGGCACGGAAGGCGTCCGTGGCACGCAGGAGCTTATCGACCATCGTCGTCTTGCCGTGGTCGACGTGGGCGATGATGGCGATGTTTCTCAGATTGTCTACGCGCATGTAGTTCCCCTATCTTCTATCTATACACAAACGGCACGCGTATGCGACCCGCCCAGCAACACAACGCTCGGCGGGAATATTGAGCCTTTTACCGAAAACTCGTTTATTTTAGCGATTTTAGATGAGAGGGGTTTCCTCACCTGCAGGTTCAGGGTCGCTCCACATAAAACCATCGCCGGCGCCCATGCCCTCATACAGCACATATGCCGAAAAACCGCTCTCGAGCGTCGTCTCAAAGAAACTCACGAGCAGAGCATCGTGATAGCCGCCGTCAATCTCGACGCAGCCGGTATAGCCGATGGCATAGCGGGCGATACGGCCCAGCCCCTCGTCCTTAAGACCCATCTTGTGCTCGGAGATAAAGTTGGTGGCCGCCTCGAGGCACGCCTCTTCGCCATCCTCATCGAGCGCCGCCAGATAACGGTTGGAAGCGGCGTCCTCAATTGCCACGACCACGCCAGGGTTTTCACCGGCGGCAAGGTCGTCCAAGAACGCACCGATCAGATCGCACACCATGGCGTCGAGCTCGGAGGAGACGTTACCGGCGTCCTGCATATCCTCTGCCATCTTTAGACCTTCCCATCGAGTCTGGCGTCGTTACAGTTCTTGTGCCTCGGCGGCGATCTTAGCAGCGGCATCGCGGGCGCGCATCATGTCCGCCGCGCGCTTGTCGAGCACCTTGATCTGGCTGGTCAGCATGACCGCATCGACCACGCCCCAGATCACAAGGCCCGTAGAGATCGAAAACCCAAGCGCACCAACTGTACCACGAAGGCGCGAACAGATTGCCGCGACAAGGGCGGAGATGACAACCATCTTGATAAACGAGCCGCGGCGTTCGCGAAGCGTGCGGGCCTGCGTCACGTAGGCAATACGTGCCGCCTCGGACGCCTCAGAGCGCATCTGGGCCTCGCGGGCGATCGCAGCCGCCTCGGCAGAAACTCCGGCGCTCATGAGCGCGCACTCCGTCGCGTGCTTGCCGAGCATTTAAAAATCATCGGGCGAAAGCGTGTGGACGAACTCATCGAACTTTTCGAACTCTTGCTCGTCGTCGACTTCCTCGGCGTGCGGCGATACGGTGCCCAGGCGATTCATGATGTCGTCCTCCACAAACATGGGGGCATTGCTGCGCACGGCAAGGGCAATGGCATCACTGGGGCGGGCGTCGATCTTGCGCTCGTCACCATCGGCCAGTACGACGATCGTCGCATAGAACACCGGCGGCTCGGCGCGAACGATCTCGATGCGCTCGAGCTTGGCGCCCAGGGCGCCAACAGTATCGAGCAACAGGTCATGGGTAATCGGGCGCTCGGCGCGGCCACTATCAATGCCGCGACTGATGGCAGCAGCTTCAAACGAACCAGTCTGAATGGAAAGGGAACGCAGCGGCGCGGGCGAGTCCGATTTGCTGCTGCGCTCACGAAGCACGATAAGCGATGGCACGGGACCGGCGGCCATGACGATGGTCTCTATGTCGACACGAACCATGGAACACCTCCGGTACGTAGCGGTTAACACGCGGCGGTACCGCCGCGTTGAATAGCTATACTACCCAAACTTTCGCACAGCACACAAAATCAAAGTAGTTAATTTGGGACGGGGCTTTTTTGACTACTTTCAGTAAGTAAGAAAAAGCCCCGAGGCAATGCCCCAGGGCTCTTCACGGTTTAGATGGTGGACCTGACAAGATTCGAACTTGTGACCTCCCGGTTATCAGCCGGACGCTCTAACCAACTGAGCTACAGGTCCATCATGGTGGAGGTTAGGGGGATCGAACCCCTGACCTCAGGCTTGCAAAGCCCGCGCTCTCCCAGCTGAGCTAAACCCCCACGGAGACAGTAATAAACACCCCAGCGGCGACTCGGCTCTCGCTGGGGTGTTTATTGCGAAAGAAAGTGGTGGACCTGACAAGATTCGAACTTGTGACCTCCCGGTTATCAGCCGGACGCTCTAACCAACTGAGCTACAGGTCCATCGCGCAAGGGATATATTAGCCTAGTTGCAAGATGGGAGTCAACAATTATTTGAGAATTTTTTTCTGCCGTATTCTCGCAGGTCAAACATCCTATTGACCATAACGGCAACAAAAAGGGCGAACCCGCTCTCACAGGTTCGCCCCCATACCCCATCTACGCCAGGGCCGCAGAAAGCTGTTGGATTCCGTCAAACGCGGTCTCGGTGTTCTCGCCCGCGCGATCAATCTTTACAACCGAGCCTTTCCAAGTGGGATCGGAGTCCTTGTCCTGAGCGGGCTTGTACTCGTCGGTCTTTACCACGTAGACAAAATCGACTTCGTCGCGGCTGGGAAGATCCTGGGTATCGAAGCCATACTCCAGACCCTCCAGAACCTCCCGCATGGCCTCGACGGCGTTCGCACCCGCTTGCAGCCTACGAACGCCCGTCTCGCTGTTGTACAGAACCGTAGGCGCCAGATACATCGTCCTGATACGCTGCTGGCGCGTCTTCTCGAGCTTGTTAATCCAAACAACCAACACGGCGATCAGCACCCACCAAATGATGGAAATCACCAAGTCGAGCGGACTGTCGATCTTGTTGAATCCCAGCGAGTACCACAGGTACAGCAGGAAGATCGAAACCAAAGCCGAAACGGCAAGGACCAGATAGCTGCTCTTCTTCATGGCTCTAACCTCCCTTTATTCCTGAGTCTCGTCGTCGTTGCCAAGGACCTCGTCCAGGTCGTTTTGCAGGCGACGGCTGTGCTTGTCGCGACGCAGGCCAACAAACAGGCCGTATGCCGCAGTTGCGACTGCGCAGATGATCATGTACCAGTGGACCCAGCAGGTATCCTTCTTGCCGTCGAACTTACCCAGCGGGTTCTTGGCGTCGAAGATCTTCTCTTCCTTTTGCTCCTGATCGTTGCTGTCCGAGGAGCCATCGCTCTTGGGCGCCGTGGTCGTCGCGGTGGAGCCACCGTCCGAGCCGTTAGGCGTCGGGTTGGGAACCGTGGGCGTCGTCGGAGTGGTCGGGGTGACCGGCGTCGTCGGGGTGGTTGGCCTTGCAGGCGCGGCGTCAACCGTCAGCGTACCGAGCTCATCGGTCAGCTCGTAGTTATCTGCACTCGTCTGCATCCAGTCGATGGTGTAGGTGTTCTGCGAACTACCGACGTTTGTCTGGCTACCAGTGACAGCGATGCCAATACGGTCGCGCTTAGCCAGACCGTCGATCGTGACCGTTGCGCTTGTAAGCGCCTGGCCGTCGTAGACCTTGGTGGCGCTGCGCGTCACAACATGCAGCGGGGCCTTGGTGATGCGATAGCTCTTGGCGATCGTTCCGGCGTAGTTACCCTTGCCGGTGATGGTCACGTTGATCGTCGCGACATCGACAAAGTCATCGGTGTCGTAGGAGACCACGTAGTCAGTACCCTCAACGAGCGCCTTGCCTTCGGCGTCCTTCACAACGGGCGTCCACTTGTGCTCGACACCATCGTAGACGGCATCCTTGGGATCATCGACCGTAACGCCCTTGTAGTTATCGTTCGGCGTGCCGGGTTCGGACGGAACGATGGACTGCTTGGTCACGGTAAGCGTGCCGAGGTTCTCGGAGACAACCTTGTAGTTCTTGTCCTTGGCCGTCTTGTCAAACGTCAGCTTGTAACCGTTGCTGGAGGAGCCCACCTGGGTCTGCTTGCCGGTAGCCTCAAGCGTTGCCTCCTCATCGCCCACCAGGCCAGTCACGGTGGCGCCGGCAGTCAGCGCCGTGCCGTCGTACACCTTGGTGGCAGAGTCGGTCGTAACTGTCAGCTCGACAGGCAGAACCTTGATGGTTCCGTCAACCTTCTTGATGTTGAGCTTGGACGTAACGTCCTCGCCCTCGGCGTTGCGGATCACCAGGTGGTCCACCGTAGCCTTGACGCCATCGCCGTTCGCATCCGTAGCGGTTGCGTCCGAGCTGGGCGTGCCGTCAACGGTGTAGCCCTCGGGCAGCTGAGACACGGCAACCGTCGCGCCGTGCGCGTTGCCATCGTAGGTAAAGGTGCCACCCGTCGTGGTGACCACCACGGTGTCCTCGGACTCGGTCACCGTCAGCGTACCGAGCTCGATGGAGACAACGGTGTAGTTCGTCTCGCGGGCCGTGCCGGTCCAGGCGAGCTTATAGGCGTTCGCCGAATGGCCGACCTTGGTCTGGCTGCCGGTGACACGGAAGTCGACCGTCTCGCCGTTGACGAGGCCGGTGATAGCACCGCCAGCCGTCAGGGCCTTGCCGTTGTAGACGCGCGCGGCGCTCTCGGTCTTGATGGAGACCGGTGCCGGTTTAATGCGGTAAGTCCTCGAGACCGTGCCGGTGTAGTTGCCCTTGCCGACAACCGTCACCGTAATAGAACCGGCGTTGATAAAGTCATCGGTGCCGTAGGCGAGCGCGTAGTCCACGCCCTCCTTGAGCTCGGTACCGGTGAAGTCCTTCACCTCGGGAGCCCACTTATGGGTCTGGCCGTCATAAGTCAGATCCGCAGGATTGCTCACCTGGAGCTTGTGGTACGACGGGTCGTTCGGGTTCACGGACTGGGGCGTGACGATAAGCTTGCCGAGCGTATCGGAAGCGATCGTATAGTTGCCTTCCTTGGCGGTACCCCAGGCGATGGTGTAGCCGTTGTCGCTGGAGCCGACGTTGGTCTGCGTGCCGTTGGTCACGACATCGGCGTGCTCGCCAGAGACCAGGCCGTGAATGGCACCGTTCTCGTTCGTGAGCTCCTCGCCGTCGTATACCTTGGTGGCGCCCTCGGTCTCGACCGTGATCTTCTTCGGGCTAACCGTGAGCGTGCCGGTCTTGACGGTGACGTTCGCGAACATGTCGGTCACGTCGTCGCCCTTGGCGTCGAGGATCTTGTAGCTCTTGACCGTGTTCTCGGAAGAACCGGCGTCGGTCTGAGCACCGTCCATCTTGGCCTTGACCGTAAAGCCCTCGGGCAGGCCCTCGGCCTTGATCTCATCGCTCGTCAGAGCGTGACCGCTGTAGGCATGCGATGCAGAGCCGCTCGTAAGCGTCACGGCCTTGGTGGACGGCGTGACCTTGAGCGTACCGAGGACATCGGTCACCTTGTAGTTGGATTTCTTGGTGTCCTTCCAGTTGATCTCGTAGGTGTTGTTAGAGGAGCCGACCTTGGTGCGGCTGCCGGTGGTCTTGGCAGAGACGGAGTCCTTGCCCTTGAGGCCCTCGACCTTAATGCCGTTGGCGGTCAGCGCCGTGCCGTCGTACTCCTTCTCGCCGCCGTCGGTCGTAACCGTCAGCGGGGCGGGGTTGATCTTGATCGTCGCGGTGCCGCGCTTGATGTTGAGCTTGGACGTGACGTCCTTGCCATGCGCGTTCACGATGACGAGCTCGTCGACCGCGGCCTTAACCTCGCCGTCGGCAACATTGGTCGCCGTGGCCTTGGACTCGGCCTTCTTGACGGTGTAGCCCTTGGGCAGGCCGGTGACCTGGACGGTGGTGCCATGGGCGCTGCCGTCATAGGTCGTCTCGACATCCACCGGCGTGGCCGTGATCTGGACGGCCGTCTCGCTCACCACGAGCTTGCCGATCGTCTCGGTCTTGATGGTGTAGTTGTCCTTCTGGGCGGATCCGTCCCAGGTGATGGCATAGCCGTTGTCGCTCTCGCCGACCTCGGTCTGGGAGCTCGTGGCGTGGATCGTCGCGGTCTCCTTGTTCTTGAGGCCCTTGATGGTGGCGACGTCGTGGGTCAGCGCCTCGCCGTCGTAGACCTTCGTGGCGCCCTCGGTCTCGACCGTAAGCGGGGCGGGGGTGATCTGGTAGGCGCGCTCGACGGAACCGGCGTAGTTGCCCTTGCCGGTGACGGTCACCTTGATCTCGCCCGTGACGTTCGTGAAGTCGTCCTTGCCGTAGGCGACCGTGTAGTCGGTGCCCTCGGCGAGCGTCTTCTCGCCGTCCTTGACGGTCGGCGCCCACTTATGGGCCTGACCGTCGTACTCGACAGACTCGGGCTTGCTGACGCTCATGCCGTAGGCGGTGTCATCGATGGAGCGAGCGGTGACCTGGAGCGTGCCGGGGTCCTTCTCGATCGTGTAGTTGCCCTCCTTGAAGCCCTTGCCGGCGGTAAAGACAATCGGGTTCTCGACGGGCTCGGCGGTGACCTCGGTCACGGAGCCGGTCGCCCTGATGTCGGTGACCTCGTCCTTGACGAAGCCGTCGCCCGTCACGGTCACGTCCTTGGCTTCGAGCGCGGTGCCGTCATAGACCTTGGAGACGTTCTTGACGCCCGTCAGCTTGACGGAGCGCTTGGTAATCTCATAGGTCCTGGTGACCGTGCCGGTGTAGTTGCCCTTGCCGGCGATGGTCACGGTGATGACGCCGGTGACGTTCGTGAAGTCGTCCTTGCTGTAGGAGACGGTGTAGTCGGCGGCCTCCTTGAGGGTCTTGTCGCCGTCCTTCACGGTCGGAATCCACTTGTGGGCGTTACCGTCGTACTTGACGCTCGCCGGAGCGTCGACGTACATCTTGTTGTGCTCGTCGCTCGAGTCGGGAACGATGCTCTTGGCCGTAACGGTCAGGGTTCCCTCCGCCTTGCTGATCTTGTAGTTGTCGAGGCTCGTGTTCTCGCCAGCCTTGACGGTGAAGGAGTTGGCGGTGTCGCCGACGACGGTCTGCTCGCCCGTGAACTCATAATGTGAAGCTCTCGCCCTTGGCGAGCGAACCGGCGGTCACGCTGGCCTCGTGCTTGGTAAGCGGGTTGCCGTCGTAGACCTTGGAGTCCGTGGCGGAGGTAACCGTCACGGGGCGCTTGGTGACCTCGAGCGTCGCCTTGCCGGTCGTAACGTTGCCGAACTGGTCGGTGACGTCCTTGCCGGCGGCGTTCTTGATGGTATAGGACTCGACTTCGGCCGTCGCGCTGCCGACGTTGGTGACGGAGCCCTTGGTCTTAGCCGTAAGCGTGTAGCCGGAAGGCAGGCCGTAGGTGGTCACGCCATCGCTCTCGAGGGCCTCGCCGTTATAGACCTTGCTGCCGCCGTTCGGGATGACCATGACTGCAGTCATGTTCTTGGTGACCTCGAGGACGCCGAGGTCCTTCTCGATGGTGTAGTTGGACTCCTTGGCGGTATCGTTCCAGTCGATCTTGTAGGTATTCCTGCTCTTGCCGACCTCGGTCTGGGAACCGGTGGTGGCAAAGGACGCCGCCTCGTTATTCACGAAGCCCGTGACCTTGCCACCGGCGGTGAGCGCCTGGCCGTTGTACTCGGCCTTCGCGCCGTACGTGGTGACCTTGAGGGGCGCCGGCGTGATCTCGATAGCACCCGTTTTCTTGGTGATCTTGAGCTCGGAAGTCACGTCCTCGCCGCCGGCGTTAACGATGACGAGATCGTCGACCTCGGCCTTCACCTTGTCCTCGGTAGCGTCGGTCGCCGTGGCGTTGGAGACGGCGGACTTGACGGTGTAACCCTCGGACAGGCCGGTGACCGTAACATCGACGCCATGCGCCTGGCCGTCATAGACGCCCTTGTAGTTTCCAGCCGCCGCGACAACCTCGCCGGCGAACTCAGTCACCGTAAGGGTGCCGAGATTCTCCTTGACGTTGTAGTTGGACTTCTTGGCGGTGCTCTCCTTGGCGCCCCAGTCGATGGCGTAGGTGTTTGTGCTGGAGCCGACCTCGGTCTGGGAGCCCGTGGTGGCGAAGGCGGCCGTCTCGCCGTTGACGAAACCGGAGACGGTGCCCTCGGCGGTCAGGGCCTTGCCGTTGTAGACCTTGGATTTGGTGGGCGTGGTGACGGTCAGCGTGGCCGGAGTGATCTGGTAGGTGCGCTCAACAGTGCCGTTGTAGTTGCCTTTGCCGGTAACGGCGACGGTCACGGTGCCGACGTTCTTGACGTCCTTGGAGAAGGAGACCTTGTAGTCGGTGCCCTCCTTGAGCGTCTTCTCGCCATCCTTGACCTCGGGCTTCTGCGCCTGGTCGACGCCGCTGTACACGACATCTGCCAAGGTACCGACCTCAAGAGCAGCAACACCCTTGGCGATAACGGTCAGAACGCCGTCATTCTGCGACCGAATGTAGTAGTTGTTCTCCTTGGCGGTACCATCCCACTCAATTCCGACGAACTTGTTATCAGAGCTGCCGACCTTGGTCTGAGAGCCCTCGGTCTTGGCAGTCGCTGTCTCGTCGCCCACGAGGCCCTCGATGGTGCCGCCGGCGGTCAGCTCGTTGCCGTCGTAGACCTTCGAGGCGCTCTTGGCGTTAACCGTAAGGGGCGCCTTGGTAATCCTGTAGGTCTTGGTGACAGAGCCGCAATAGTTGCCCGTGCCGGCAATGGTCACCGTAATCTTCTTTGCATCGATAAAGTTATCGGTGTCATAGGAAACCGTGTAGTCGGTACCCTCCGTGAGTGCAACACCCTTGGCGTCCTTGACCTCGGGCACCCACTTGTGCACCTCGCCGTTGTAGACGGAGCTGGACGGGTCGCTGATGGTGATGCCCTTGTAGCTATCCGGGTTCTCCGGATCGGGCACGATGGACTGTGCCGTCACCTCAAGGGTGCCGAGCTTGTTGTCCATGATGTTGTAGTTGTTCTCTTTACCTTTCTTGAGCTGGTAAGAAATGGTGTTGTCGGAGCTGCCGACCTCGGTCTGGGAGCCGGTCGCGTGGACCTGGCCGTCGCCGGCAAGATCGGTCCCGATAAAGCCGGTACCCTTGCGGTTGGGGCCCATGTCGACCCAGTCTTTGGTGAGCGCCGTGCCGTCGTAGACCTTAGAAGCGCTGGCAGAGGTCAGCTCGACATCGCGCTTGTTGATGGTGAGCGTCTGCTCAGCGTACTGGTATCCACTGTAGTTATCGGCAGAAGCACGAACCTCGACCGTCAACGTACCGGCGTTAATCGCCGTGATCTGTGACGGATCGGCGCGCCATTCGCTGTCGGCGCTGCCCTTGACGCGGTACTCGAGATTCACCTTGATGCCGTTGACAGAGGCACTCGCCGAGGCCTTGCCGGCAGTATGCGAGTCGGCATCGTAGGTGTACTCGGCGTTCTTGGGCTTGATGGTAAGGCCATCCTCTGCAGAGAGTGAAGTGATGGAGAGCTTGCCCTCCTTCTTGGTGATGCTGTAGTTACCCTTCTTGAAGTTGGCGTTGGTGTCGTAACCAATGGTGTTGGTAACCTCGCCCTCGGCAACCGTGGTCACGGAGCCAGTGGCACGAACATTGGAAACCTCACCGGTTACAAAGCCGGTGTCGCCAGCCTGCTGCCATCCGGCAACCTCGGGCTTGGTAAGCGGCGTGCCGTCGAAGGGCTTGGAGCCGCCCTCGGACTCCAGCGCAACCTTACGCTTAGCGATCTGGTAGATCACCTCGGTGGTTCCGGTGTAGTTGCCCATACCGGTCACGGTCACGGTAACGGTACCGGCGTTGGTGGTGTCCTCGCTATAAGAGAGCGCATAGTCGGTGCCCTCGACAAGCGTCTTATCGCCATCCTTGACAACAGGCTTCTGCTGCTGGGACTTGCCGTTGTAGACAACGTCTGCCGGAGCCTCAACCGCCATGTTGTCGCCGGCCTTGATGCCCTTGGGCGTGATGGTGAGCTGGCCGTCGACAATCACGAACGTGACCTTGGAGAAGTTCTGGTTGTTGTTAGTGAAGTCGCTCGATTTGAGCTCCATGTCATAGGTACCGACGTTGGTTCCCTTGACGGTGTCGGTGCCACTAAAGGTAAAGTCGGTGTCCTTGTACAGTTCGTTGGAAGCCTTGAAGTCATAGCCGGAGACAGACTTCTCGGTGCCGTCGTACTCGGCACTGCCGCCGTGCTCCGTGACGGTGACGACAACTTCGTTGTCATCGGCGGTGACGATCAACTTGCCGTACTCGGGCGTGACCCAGTAGTCAGCCGCGCTGGTGTCCTTGTTGAAGCTATACGTGAAGGTGTTGTCGCTCTCGCCTTTCTCGGTCTGGGAACCGGTGACGTCAAAGGAGACACCCTCGCCATCAACGAAACCGACGCCCTCGCCCTTAGGCGTTGCGGTGACAATCTTGTTGGTAAGCGGCTTGCCGTCATACGGCTTGGTGGCGCCCGCAGAAGACAGGGTCACGAGGCGCTTGGTGATTGCGATACTCTCGGAGCTGGTGGCATACTCGCCCTTGGCATAGTTGGAACCAGTGGCGCGCAGCTGCACGGTCTGGAAGCCAAAGTGGGTAATCGCGATCTGGGACGGGTCGCTCGTCCAGGTCTCACCATCAGTGCTGTACTCGACCTTCAGCTGGTTGCCATGCTTATCGGTCGCGCTCGCGGTGAAAGCGGCGAGCGGGGTGCCGTCGTAGACCTTTTGGTTGTCGTGCGTGTTCCATACAACGCTGTTCTGGTCGATCTGGCCGCCCTCAATCTTGAGCCAGCCGTCCTCAACCACAAACTCAACATTGGAGAAGTTCTTGTTGGTGTTGGAGAACTGCTCCTTGGCAAGGTTCATGTTGTAGGTACCAACAGCCGTGCCCTTTGCGGTTGCGTCACCCGTGAACTTAACGCTGTCCTGAGTGTAGAGGCTATTGTCCGAGACGAACTCGTAATCGGTCACGGACTGCTCAGAGCCGTTGTACGGCTTGATGTCCTGGTGGCCAGTGATGGTGACGGTGACCTTATCGATAACCGGGTTCACTGTCAGGGTGCCGTACTCAGGCGTAGCAAACGTGTAGTTATCTGCGTTGGTGTTGGCGTTGAGGGCGTAGGTATAGGTGTTGTCCGTCTCGCCAACGTTGGTGATGGCGCCGGTATAGGCAAAGGTCGCACCCTCACCCTCGGCGAAGCCCGTCACGGACTCCATCTCGTGCTTGGCGTGCTCGTTGCCGTCATAGGTCCACTCGTCAGAAGCGGACTTCATGGTGACTTTCGCCTTATTAATGACAAGGGAACCGTTCTCGGTCGTGACCGCAAACTGATCCGTGACATCGTTGCCCTTGGCATCGGTCACCTTGGCGGTACCGATAATGTTGTTCGAGTACTCACCCGCGTTGACCTCGGTCGGATTCTCAGTGTCCAGTCCAGAGACAAAGTACTTGTGGTCGTCGACCGTAAACTCGGTCTCTTCCAGGCCCTTGGCGGAGTGTTCTTCTCCGTCGTAGGTAGTCTTATTCGATTTAGCCTTAACCGTAATCTCATACTTGGCATCACGGTTGGTAACGGTCAGCGTGCCCTCGGTCTTGTCGATGGTGTAGTTCTCAGCCTCGGTGTTGTCGTTCAGCGTGTAGCTGAAGGCGTTGGCGCTGGAGCCGACAATGGTCTGGGAACCGGTGAAAGTGTAGGTTGCGCCCTCGCCGTCGGCAAAGCCGGTTTCGGTCTTGAGCGCGGTCTCGCCGTTAGTGAGCGGCGTGCCGTCGTACGGCTTGGAGAGGTTGGCGGACGTCAAAGTCACGGGAGCCTTGGCAATGTCTACATAGCCGTCAGTCACCTTAAACGTGACGTTCTTGAAATTGGTGGTGTCGGCATTGGTGAATTTATCTGTCAAGCCCATCTCGGTCTTGCCGGCATCGGTGCGCAACACCTCGGCGGTACCGCTAAAGGTAACCTTATCCTGGGTGTACAGCTTGTTATCAGAAGTGAAGGTATAGCCCTCGGCCTTGAGTGCCTTGCCGTTATAGGTCCCGTACTTTTGGTCGCCAACAATGGTAACCGTCACGGGAGTGGCAATAGCTTCAACAGTCAGCTTACCAGGAACGGTAGTGATGTTGTAATTGCCGTTCTCACCCTCGGTCGCGCCGCCGGTAAGCTCATGCGTAAAGGTGTTATCGCTCCAGCCAGCATCGGTCTGGGAGCCAGTCACGTTAGCCGTGAATCCCTGACCCGAGACAAATCCATCACCCGAGACCGCAACGTTGTCGTTAGTAAGAGCGGTTCCGTCGTAGGACTTCTTGTCAGTTGCAGAAGTCAGCACAACATTGCGCTTGGTGATGGTCATCGAGCCGTCTTCAACAACCTCAAACTTAACGTTAGAGAAGTTCCCGTTGGTGTTCCTAAACTGGTCCGCTGCGAGGGCCATGTTCGTAGTGCCGAAATCGGTACGAGCCGCAGTTGCGTTGCCGTTGAATGTAAAGTCGGTTCCAGCTTTCGCACCATACAGTTTGGAATCCTTACCATCAACGGTCACACCCGTGACGGCATAGCCAGAGACGCTCTGCTCGTTACCGCTGTACTTCTTGGAGTCAGTGTTGCCCTTGATCTTGACAACAACGGCAGCATCAGTAGCGGTCACTGTAAGGGCGCCGGTGCCCTTGGTGATGTTGTAGTTGTTGAGGTTGGTTCCCTCTGCAGCCTCATAGCTAACGATAGAACTCTTGCTATTGCCGGCATCTGTTTGGGAGCCTTCGTAGACGACGTTGGTCACGCCGTCTTTGCCAACAAATCCGGTAGCGGTGAAATCGGACGCAACAAGCGGCGTGCCATCGTAGGGTTTAGATGCATCCTTCGGAGCGATGGTAACTTTGGCCTGAGCGATCTTAAGAGTGCCGCTCTTGGTCTCAACCTTAAACTCGCTCGTCACGTCATTGCCATCGGCATCGGTCACCTTAGCGGTACCGGTAATGTTGTTGGTGTAGGTGCCCGCGTTGGTCTCGGCCGGATCATCGGTAGTAAGACCGGAAACGGTATACGTTTCTCCATCGACAGTAAAAGTAGTGGACTTGAGGCCCTTGGCAGAGTGCTCAGTCCCATCGTAAGTCGCGTCGGTGGAATTGGCCTCAACCGTAATGGTCTGAGTCGCACCACGCGAGGTCACAGTCAGCATGCCGTTTGCAGTCTTGATGTTATAGTTATCTGCCTTGGTATTGTCCTTATAGCCCCACTTCGAGATTCCACTCTTGCTAGAACCAGGCTTTGTCTGAGAGCCAGTGTACGTGGGCTTGGCAATGCCCTGACCCTCAACAAAACCAAGTGAACCGCTCACAACCTCCCAATCAGTCGCGACAAGCTTCTTGCCATCGTAGTCCTTAGTGGCATCCTTGGGCTTAATGGTCACGTCGCGCTTGTTAATGGTGAGCTTGCCGTCAGCGGTAGTCACCTTGAACTGAGAAGTGACGTCGTTACCTTGGGCATCCTTCACCACAGCGGTGCCAGTTACCTTATTGGTGTACTCACCAGCATCGGTGCCAGAAACGTTAGCACTCAGGCCTTCGATGGTGAATACCGCACCCTCTTTGTTGGTATAGGTGGTGCCACTCACACCGGAAACGCTGTGTTCATCGCCGTTGTACGTCTGGGTATCAGAGTTGGCGGTAACCGTAACCTGATATTTATCCTTCTCAGTACGAGGGTTTACCACCAATTTACCGAACTCGCATGTAATCTCATAGTTATCTAGATTAGTGCCCTTAGTGTAAGCAGGGTCAAATTTGTTTGCATACGTTCCGGGTAGGATGTTGTCAGCATCGTACCAAGTGAGCTTATCCTTGGCGAGCACGTCATCCTTACCCACGAAACCGTCGCCGCTCACCTTAAGATTAGTGCGACGTTGCAACGTCTTACCATCATAATTCTTATGCCCGTCCTCAGACGTAAGGGTGACCTGGCGCTTGGCAATGGTGAGCTCGCCGTCGGTCACTTCGAACGTCACGTTAGTGAAGTTCTTGGCAGCATCGCTAGTAAGCGAGAACTGTGACGCCTTAAGGCCCATGGCATAAGTACCGGCATCAGTGCCCTTGGCCTCTGCCTTACCGGTTAATGTAATGTCATTCTTGGTCATGCCTTTGGGCAGACCGGAGACATCGTAACCGGACACAGATTGCTCTTCGCCGTTGTACTTTTTGCCACCATTATGGCCAGTGATGGTAATAACCACCTGTTTGGTGACGGGGTTAATTACAAGCTTGCCGTTAGTGGCGTTAGCAACAATGTACTTCTCGGTTTTATCGACTTTGCCAACGGTGCCTTCTGCAAAGTTGGCGGGGTAGGTCCCGGCATTGGTGCCAGATGCGCTAACTTTAATCTCAGAGAAGTTGGCACCCTCGGGGGCACCGGTAAAGCCGGAGACGCTCTGCTGCTCACCGTTATAAGGAACGATCTTGGAATTGGCCGTTAGCTCAACGTTCTTGTAGTAATAGAAGTTGATCTCGTTCTTGCTTTTATCCTTGACCAACTTGAATTTCTTGGATTCGACACTTACCGGAGTGCAGCCGGCGACATCGATGGGGCTCTCGGTAACCTCGTCATTCACATAGCGGGTCTCGACGGTCGTGGAGTCGGCAACCTTTTCGGTCGTGCCGTTCCAGTAATAGTTAACGGTATAGGAGGCCGGTGCCTTCTTGTAATAGAAGGTTATAATATTGTCCCCGGTGCCGAGCTGGATGCTCTGCTGTTTTTGAGTGCCATCGGCAAGCTCGTAGCCATCAATGTCCTTAGCGTTCTCCGTCACCGTGGAGCCATATTCACCGGCACCGCTCTTTTCGGTCCGGAGCTCCCTGCCGGTACCTTTTTCCAAATACTTAACGGTATAGGGGAACGTGCCCTTATTGTAATAAAGGGTGACTTCCTTGGTCTGATTCTTCTCGACCTTCACCAACTCAGGATCGGCATGATCGTACGTGTAACCGGCAATCGAAATTTTGAGCGAGGAGAAGTCGAAGTTCTCGTCCGTCACTTTAGCGGTCGTGGTGTAATCTTCTGCAATCTTATCCTTGGTCTTCGCATCCTTGTAGTGGAAGATCAAGGAACCGAAATAGTCGAATTTAACATAGCCGTCTAAATGCCACTGCGTGCCCGTTGCCTCGGGGTAGTCGTTGGCACCAGAGGCAAGAGTAATTCCATAATCGCCGGACGCGCGCCAATTAATATCAGATAGATTGATACTGTTCACGCCGTAAAGATCGATATTGTCAGGATAGTTGAGAGCCTCAATTGTTTTATTAAAACTGTCGTTTGTCTGAGATTTTCCATTTTGGCGGGCCTGGGCAGGGTTTTGGATACCCGCAACCCAGACGCGGCCAATGGTGTACCAACCAGAACTATTCACGGTCAGAGCAAGGCCGTCCGTGTTACCCTCGGCCTTGGTGTAAAGGTAGACGTAATAGCCACCGCTCGAATCGTCGCGCTTGACCTCAATCTGCTTAGAAACGCTCTGGTTATTGGTGTAAGCAATGATATTCGTCTTGCCAACATGAACACCAGTCACGTTGCCACTGGCGTCGACAGTAGCGACGTTGCTGTTTTCGGACCTCCACTGAACGGTTTGACCCTGTTCAAAGCCAGATACGGTAAAAGTAGCAGACTCACCCATCTTGACGGTATCCGCACCGGAGATCTTGGGCTGGGCAGGTGTGACCTGGACGGTAAAGGTCTCGGTCTTTTCGCTCCCAAACCACCCGTAGTACTTATGCGTAATGGTAACCGTGCCAGTCTTCTTGCCAGTCACCATCGCGCTCCTACCACTGCCAGAAACCGTAGCAGTCTTGCTGTCAGAAGAGGTCCATTCATCTGAATTACCACCAAAATTGCTGGTAATGGGGACCGTTCCACCAACCTCAACGGTTTTGTCCGCTGCCTTAGCGTTAGCCGGCGCCGCGACATCTACGGCATTAACGTCCTTCTCGTCCGACTTTTTGTCCTTGGACTGATCGGCTGCCGCGCTTTCGTCATCGACACCTTCGGTCTCCTCGATCGGGGTGGCCTCCTTTGCCGGCTCGGCGGCCTTTTCCTGCTCGGTCTCGAGCGTGACGCGCGGAGACTGTGCCACGTCGGCAGCGTCTACGGTGTACAAGCCATTGGCATCGGCCTTGAGTTCGCGGTCGGTGCCGCTAACCGTGAGGGTGACCTTGCTCAGCTTGTAGCCGTTGTCCGGCTGAACGGTGAACTCAAAGCTGTCGCTCGTAGGCGCCGTCACCTTTTGGGCCGGCTGCGCAACAACCTGGCCCTTGTACGTGATGGAGGCGTTGTTGAGCGTGAGGGCGATATCGGCCGTTGCCGTCTGCTGGGAGGGTTGAGCAGACGGGGCAGGCTGGGCCGACGTAGAGTTATTCTGCGCAGTGGCAGCATTGTCCTGCGAGCTGGGCTGAGCCGCTTGCTCAGACGCCGCCTGAGGCTGTTCCTGCGTATTCGACTGAGCAGTTTCCTGCTGCCCGCTGCTCGACGCACTCTGGTCCGTCGAATCTTGCGCGGCAATAACGCCTGCCTCTTGCAGACCCTCGGCAATCACCCTTGTCGGCACGCCCGAGACCAGCATTGCTACCGTCACGACCACCGTCATAGTCTTGATGCCAAAGGCCTTTGCCCGGCGTGCGGCACCGACAACGTTCAATTCCTGCTCGAATCGATCGTTCTTGCGCATAGTTCCTCACTCCAACAGGTCCCCCGTGCCCCCACACGGGATAGCGTCACCCGGCAAGTCACCGCGCCCTCACGCGGATCATGCCGCCCGAGCAGGTCACCGCGCCATCGTGCGGGCCCTGCCAACGACCAAATTGAACGCGCCGTCTGGCAGAACGGCGCAAATCAATAGAATTAGTCACAGTCAATATACTATAGAGATAGACCGATTTGGACGTTAAACATCATTGCTGGGCCAGCATTTAGATAACGTTGCACAACGCACCTTTTGCCATAAGCACCAATATGGCAGCCACCCATGACGCATGAGCGTCTATACTCAACCGAATGAGCGTTTCTTTTACACATAGGGCACGTCCCGGGGCACGCATCGTCTGTACGGTGCTGCTGGCGCTTGTCGCGCTAACGCTCGCCGCTTGCGGGAGCTCGTCAGGCGAAACCTCTGGGGCGGACTTCTCGGCACCCAAGCATATCTCCGCATCGGCCTTTCATGCCGATGCGGCACAATCATCCAACGGCGCCTCTATCGACACCTCGTGCGTAAGCGATGGCTACGTTGGAGCGGCGGCCACCAACCAGCAACGACTTAAGTTTCTCGTCACCAGCGGACAGGCAACTTACAGCTATGACCTGCCGCAGGACGGCACGGCCATCATTTGCCCCCTTACGTTTGGCGACGGCGCTTATCAGTTCCGCGTGATGCAAAATACCTCAGGCGATAACTATGTCGAGCTGCTCAGCGCAACCGTCTCGGTAGCGTTGAGCAGCGAGCGAGCGCCCTTTACCGTGCCCAACGTGTATTGCAACTACACCGATACCAGCGCATGCGTTAAAAAAGCGCGCGAACTGACCAAAGACGCCCAAAACCAGGGCGATGCCGTAAAAGACATCTGCCAGTGGGTGGTAGATAACGTTTCCTACGACAACGACAAGGCATCCAAACTTAAGCAGGCCACGGGCTATATCCCCAATCCCGACAAAACCCTTACAAGCAAAAAGGGCGTCTGCTTTGATTACGCCAGCCTGGGAGCCGCTATGCTTCGTAGCGTGGGCATCCCCACAAAAATTGTCACCGGCTATGTATCCCCCGACCAGATCTATCATGCGTGGATCATGGTCTATATCGATGGCACCTGGAAAAACGCGCAGTTTAGCGTAGACAAAAACACATGGTCGCGCGTGGACCTGACATTCGCCGCGGGCGGGGATAACAAAAACGTGGGGGATGGAAAGGAATACACCGATCGTTATGTATACTGAGCAGTGTCAAATAGCTTGTACGAAAGCAGGGAGATAAATGGCGAAAAAGTTATTGGAGAGCAGCGCGGTCAGCGCTTTTTGCGACAGCATCGCCACCATGCTTTCGGCAGGCATTCAGACCGAAGAAGCCGTCTACATGCTTGCGGAAAAACGCGAGCAGTCGCACTTTAAAACAGTATGCGACGGCGTGTATGCCAAGCTTATCCATGGCGCCGGACTCGCAACCGCCATGGAAAGCACGGGCGCTTTTCCAGAATACGCCGTTGAGATGGTGCGTATTGGCGAGGCATCCGGACGCATTGAGCGCGCCCTGCGCAGCCTGGGACGCCACTACGACAGCGAGGGTCGTATCTTTAATAAATTGCGCAACGCCGTGGTCTATCCGGCAGCGCTCCTGTGCATTATGAGCTGCATCCTTATATTTACCGTAGCCTTCATTTTGCCGACGTTCACCGACGCCTATTCCAATATCTCCGGCTCTCTCACGTCTGGCTCGTTCTCCATGATCGGCGCATCCGCCGTGATTGGCTGGATCGCGCTGGTCGTGGTGCTTGTGGCCACGGCCAGCGCGCTCGCTGTGGCCGTACTCGCGCGCACCGAAACCGGCCGCATCCGCGTTATCAAGATGTTCGAAAAGTTTCCGCTCACCAGGGACGCCATGTATCAGCTGGCCGTCTCGCGCTTTGCCAGCGCGCTTTCGGCCTTTGTCGCCTCGGGCGTACAGGACGGCATTGCCGTTGAGCGCGCAGCGGCGGCGGTCGATCACGACGAGCTGAGCGCCAAGCTACAGCGGGCGCATCAGAGCATGGTCAGCCTGGACAACCCGCGCAGCCTAGGCCAGGCAATCAACGAAAACAACGTGTTTGAGCCCATCTACGGACGCATGCTCACCGTGGGCATCCACTCCGGCTCCGCCGACGAGGTGCTCGGGCAGCTGGCCGGCATCTTCTTTGACGATGCCATCTCGCAACTCGACGCCGTGGTCGATAACGTCGAGCCGGTGCTTGCCGGGTTTTTGACCGTCGCCGTGGGAGCCACGCTCATCGCCGTCATGCTGCCGCTCATCGGTATCATGGGTTCCATCGCCTAGCTGCAGAAAAGACGTTTTCGCATGTTTCACGAGATAACCGACAAAGAGCTGCGGGCACGCAAGCGGCGGGGCATTATCGCCGCCGCGGTGGCCGTGCTTCTTGTTGTCGCCATCGCCGGCGGGGCGTTCTTTATCCGCCGCGCGCAGCGCGAACAGGGAGCTGTGGCGCTTCGCAATTCCATTCTTAACTCCGCGCGGCAATGCTGCGCCATAGAGGGTAGCTACCCCAAGACAGTCGAGCACCTCGAAGAGCACTACGGCCTCATCATCGACCATGACGACTACGTTGTGAGCTACGAGCACCTCGCGGACAATATCGTGCCTAGCGTGGTGGTGATGCCGCGATGAGCCATGTCGACGAAATCGCAGGCAGCAACTGCATCACCGCACTGTCCAAGCTATCCGAAGCCTCCGCAAGGAGCAATACCGAGCGCAAGTATCGCAGACTCTTCCCGCTGCTGCTGCTCTGCGTGTTCTTTATCGCACTGCTGCTGGCGCTGATCGCCGGCGTCACCGTGTATCGGCACGTCTCCGACGCACAGGCCGCTAACGTTTCCCATCGCGAGGGTATCGAGCTTATCTGCAATATCGTGCGCGCCGACGACGCCAAGGGCGCCGTCGCCGTCGGAGACGGCCCCGAGGGCAAATCGCTTGTGATTGTCCAAAACCTCGATTCTGGCACCTACGAAACGCGCCTGTATCTTTACAAGGGCAGCATCGTGCAGGAATACAGCCTGGCAGGAACGGAATACACCCCCTCCAAGGCAAGCAAGATTACCGATTCATCGAGCTTTGCCTTTACGTACGACAACGGCCTTTTGACCGTCACGACCGATCAGGGCACCCGCGAAGTCGCCCTCCGCTACCTGCAGGGAGGCGAGTGACATGTCCTTGGCGAACGCACATAACGATTCTCGACACATTAAATCGACTACGGCATTTGTAGTCGAGACACTCATCCTGCTGGTTGCCCTTGTTTCGTCCATGGGCGTCCTGACACAGCTATTTTCCCGATCCATCGCGGCATCTCAACAGTCCGAACGCCTATGTCAGGCGGTCAACGTGGCAGAAAACGCCGCCGAGGAGTTCGCCGCCGACCCCGCCGGCGTCGCTGCGGGTAAAAAGGTGGGACGCGGCGTCGCCTTAAAGGGCCGCGACGGCTACAGGGTCTCCTGCGAGACCGCACAGGTCGAGCGAAGCGCGGGCACACTATGGCGCGCGCACATCACCGTGTCCGACAGCCAGGGCAAGGTTTACTCCCTCGATACGTCCCGTTATGTTAGCGAGGTGAGGTAGATGTCCCATCAGCCCAATGAAGGCGTACGCATTGGGCCTGTCAGCCTGCTCACGCTCGTCTCCGTGCTCCTGCTCGCCGTACTTGCCATGCTCTGTGCAACCACGTCCAATGCGGCGCTGGAAATGTCAAAGCGCCAAGCCGCTACCTCTACGAGCTCCTACAGTATCGAATCGTGCGGCCAGGCCATGCTTGCCGCTCTGGACGACGCCGCCCACGCAAACGGGACGGATGCGGCCTCGGCTGTTTCCGGCATCGGTGCGCAGCTCGATGCCATCGAACAGGACGCAAAGGCCAACGCCGATACCACGGATTTGGACATCGACACCTCCGTTGACGGGACGTCCGTCCTGTTTACCGTCTGTGCTCGCAACGGACGAAAGCTCGACGCCCGCGTAACATTTGCCGACGACCTTTCCTATTCCATCGACGAATGGAAGGTCACCACGACCCAAAACGATCAAGCCGACTCCGACACCCTGTGGACCGGCTCCGCCGCCAACTGACACCGATAAGGAGAACTCTCATGCAGCTCAAGGAATTGCTTCAACAGATGATCGATGCAAAGGCATCGGATGTCTTTATCATTGCGGGGCTTCCCCTGTCCTATCAAAAAAGCGGTATTCAGGTTCGAACCGACAGCACACCGCTCATGCCGAACGATACCGAGGAATACATCGCCGGTATTTACGAACTCGCCAATCGCGATATCAAGCTGTTCCGCGACAACGACAACCACGATGACGACTTTAGCTTTGCCGTGCCGAGCGTCGGCCGCTTTCGCGCAAACATCTTCCGCCAGCGTGGGTCCTTTGGCGCGGTTATCCGCGTGATTCCGTTTGGCCTTCCCAACGCTCAGGAGATGCATATTCCCGAGCAGGTGCTGCGCCTGGGCGACTTTACGCGCGGTTTGGTACTGGTCACCGGACCGGCCGGCAGCGGCAAGTCCACCACCCTCGCCTGCATTCTCGACCGCATGAACCACACCCGCCAGGGGCACATCATCACCATGGAAGACCCCATCGAGTATGTGCACCGCCACGGCAGCTGCATCATTACGCAGCGCGAGATTCCCACGGATGTCGCCACGTATGCCGAGGCGCTGCGCTCGGCCATGCGCGAGAGCCCCGATGTGATCTTGCTGGGCGAGATGCGCGACACCGAAACCATCAGTACCGCCGTCTCCGCAGCCGAGCTGGCGCAGCTGGTCCTATCCACGCTGCACACCACCAGCGCCGCTGATACCGTCGAGCGCATTCTGGACGCCTTCCCGCCCAACCAGCAACGCCAGGTTCGCATCCAGCTCTCGATGGTGTTGCAGGCTACGGTCGCCCAGCGCTTGGTGCCCACAATCGACGGTGGAACCACCCCGGTGTTTGAGGTCATGGTCATGAACACGGCCATCCGCAACCTTATCCGCGAGGAAAAGTCCCATCAGATCGATTCCGTCATTGCCGCCGGCGGCGCGCTCGGCATGCAGACCATGGACCAAGCCCTATTCAAGGCCGTAAAGGATGGCATCGTGGCCAAAGATGTCGCCTTGCAGCACGCCAACCATCCAGAGGCCCTTGCCCGCCATTTCGAAGCCGAGGGCATGTAGAAATTTAAAAGGCATCAGAGCCGCAGATAGCAGGCCCGTCCCCGATAACCCGGGGGCGGGCCCTTTTTCTTAAGCACGGCACAAAAAGGGACCGGACACAGCCCATTCGAGTTGCATCCGGTCCCAGCCTCGGCCCATATGTCCAAGACAGAAGCTCTTTTATGCCTCGTCTGCGACCTCGGGCATAACCTCGGAAACTTCCTCGCCGGCGTTCTCCGCGGGCTCCTCCGCGTCTTCGCCGTCGAGCTCCTTCTTTTCGCTCTCCATGCGGGCTACGGCGCAGATGCGGTCGTTGTCGTCGACGGTCATCATCTTGACGCCCTGGGTGGCGCGGCCAGTCTGGCTGATCTCGTCGGTCTTAACGCGAATGACCGTCGCGCCCTCCGTCACGATGAACAGCTCGTGCTGCGGGCCCACTGTCTTCATGGCCGCGAGGTTACCCTTACGCTCGGTCATTTGGATGGTGTAGACGCCCTGACCGCCGCGATTCTGCTCCGGGTAGTCCGCGGCCGGCGTACGCTTGCCGTAGCCGCGCTCGGTGATGACGAACAGATCGCCGTTGCCGTTAGTGACTTCCATGCCCAGAACGCTCACGCCGTCCTTCATGCTAATGCCGCGAACGCCGCTGGTATCGCGGCCGGTGGCGCGCACCTGCTCCTCGGAGAACATGATCGCCTTACCCGCGGTGGTAGCCAGGATAATCTTATCGCCCTCGCGCACGCGGCGCACGCTCAGCAGCGCGTCGTCGTCACGCAAGTTGATAGCGATCAGGCCGTCACGACGGCTGCGGTCATACGCACTCATCACGGTCTTCTTGACCATGCCGCTCTTGGTGGCAAACATCAGATACTCGTCGGCCGGGAACTCGCGGCAGCTGATGACGCTCGCGATCTTCTCGCCCTCCTCAAAGGGCAGCAGGTTGACGATCGCGGTACCGCGCGCCTGGCGCGTACCCACCGGCAGCTCGTGCACCTTCAGGCGATAGACCTTGCCCTTGCTCGAGAAGAACAGCACGTACTCGTGCGTGGACGCGATGAACATCTCGTCGATAACATCGTCCTCTTTGAGGTTGACGCCCGACACGCCCTTGCCGCCGCGCTTCTGGGCACGGTAGGCAGCCACCGGGATGCGTTTAACGTAGCCGGTGTGGGTGATGGTCACGACCATATCCTCGTCGGCGATGAGGTCCTCGACATCCAGGTCCTTCTCAACCTGGCTGATCTCGGTGCGACGCTTGTCGCCGAACTTCTTGGAGATCTCGCGCATCTCTTCCTTGATGACGCCCAGGATCTTCTCCTCATGCGCCAGCAGGTCCTCGTAGTAGGCGATGGCGCGGCGCAGGCCGTCCAACTCTTCTTGGATCTTGTCGCGCTCCAGGCCGGTCAGGCGGCGCAGCTTCATCTCGAGAATGGCCGTGGTCTGCTCGGGCGTAAAGCCAAAGCGCTCGATCAAGCGACTGCTGGCCTCGGAGTCGGTCTGCGAGGAGCGGATAATGCTAATGACCTCATCGATATGGTCAAGGGCCATCAAGTAGCCCTCAAGGATATGCGCGCGGGCCTGGGCCTTCTTAAGGTCGAAGCGGGTGCGGCGAGTGACGACGTCGACCTGGTGGTCGATGTAGTGTTGCAACATCTCGCGCAGGCTCAGGCATTTGGGAACGCCGTTGACGAGCGCCAGGTTGTTGGCGCCAAAGGTCGTCTGCAGCGAGGTGTACTTATACAGGTTGTTGAGCACGACCTGCGGAATGACGCCCTTCTTGAGCTCGATGACCAGACGGATGCCCTTCTGGTTGGACTCATCGCGCATATCCGAGATGCCCTCGATGCGCTTATCGTTGACGAGCTGGGCGATCTTCTCCTGCAGCATGCCCTTGTTGACCATGTAGGGAATCTCGGTAAAGACCAAGCGGCTGCGGCCGGTCTTGGTGGACTCCACGTGTGCCTTGGCACGCACGGTAATGGAGCCGCGGCCGGTCTCGTAGCTCTGCTTAATGCCGGCGCTGCCCATGATGATGGCGCCGGTGGGGAAGTCCGGACCGGGCATAATCTGCATAAGCTCGTCGACGGTGGCGTCGGGGTTGTCGATCAGGTAGCAGGTGGCCTCGATCGCCTCGGTGAGGTTGTGCGGGGCGATGTTGGTGGCCATGCCGACGGCGATGCCCTGGCTGCCGTTGACCAGCAGGTTGGGAAAGCGCGCAGGCAGCGCCACGGGCTCGGCGAGCGATTCGTCGTAGTTGGGCTGCCAGTCGACGGTATCCTTCTGCAGGTCGCGCAGCAGTTCCATGGCGGGCTTTGCCAGGCGGCTCTCGGTGTAGCGCATGGCCGCCGCGCCGTCGCCATCGATGTTACCGAAGTTGCCGTGACCGTCGATGAGCGGCGTGCGCATGGAGAACCACTGCGCCAGGCGGACCATGGCCTCATAGACCGCGGAGTCGCCATGCGGGTGGTACTTACCGATAACCTCGCCGACCGTCCAGGCCGACTTCTTGTGCGGGCGGTTGGGGTAGATGCCGCTCTCGTTCATCGCGTACAGGATGCGGCGGTGCACCGGCTTTAAGCCGTCACGCACGTCCGGCAGGGCGCGCGCCGTGATAACCGACATCGAATACTCGATGAACGACTGCTTCATCTCGCGACCGAACTCCGAAATCTGAAGCTGGCCGCCGTTGATATCCTCGCCGGCCGAGGCGCCACGGTCGACTTCGCCAAAGCTCTCCTCGAGGTCACCGTCGTCGTCTTCTTCCTCATCATCATCGGCATCGGGGTTATAGGCGTCCGGGTCGCCGTCCTCGCCCTGCTCAGCACGGGCAAGCAGGCGCTTCAGATCATCGGGCATACCGGCATCGCCGGCCTCGCCCACACCCTCGTTATTGTTGATATCGTCTGCCACGTTACCTCCTCTTAAGCGTCAAGGAAACGCGCGTCATGCGCATGTTTTTCAATGTACTCGCGGCGATAGCCGACCTCGGAACCCATCAGCTCGCGCACGGCGCGGTCCGCCACCACGGCGTCCTCGATCGACACACGCTGCAGGATGCGGGTCTTGGGGTCCATCGTCGTCGAGGCAAGCTGCTTGGGGTCCATCTCGCCCAGACCCTTGTAGCGCTGGACGGTATAGCCCTTGCGCTTTTTGGTGATCTTGCCGTCCTTGGCCTTGCCGTCCTCGTCGTTATCGTCGGGGTTCAGGCCCAGGCTCTGGATGGTGTCGCGCAGGATCTCGTCTTCGGGCTGGCGGCCGTTGGGATACACGTAGTGAATCTTGTTGCGTACCTTAATGCCAAAGATGGGCGGGCAGGCGACATAGACGTAGCCGGCATCGATCAGCGGACGCATGTACTTGTAGAAGAACGTCAGCAGCAGGATGCGGATATGTGCACCGTCGACGTCTGCATCGGTCATGATGATGATCTTGTGGTAGCGCGCCTTGGTGATATCGAAGTCGCCGCCGTCGCCGGCACTCGTCGTGACGCCGCAGCCGATCGCGGTAATCAGCGACTGGATGGTGTCACTCGAGAACGCACGATGGTCACCAACGCGTTCGACATTCAAAATCTTGCCGCGCAGGGGCAGAATCGCCTGGATGTCTCGGCGACGGCCGTCCTTGGCCGAACCGCCTGCCGAGTCGCCCTCTACGATGAAGAGCTCGGTCAGCTCGGCATCGCGCACCGAGCAGTCAGCGAGCTTACCGGGCAGGGACGCCGTCTCGAGCAGGCTCTTGCGGCGGGTCGCCTCGCGCGCCTTGCGGGCGGCATTGCGCGCCTTGCAGGCCTGTTGCGCCTTCTTGACAATCTCGCGAGCGGGCTTGGGATGCTCCTCGAGGTAATCGGCAAGGCCGTCGGTCACGATCTTGAGCGTCAGCGCTCGCATATAGGAGCTGCCGAGCTTGGCCTTGGTCTGGCCCTCAAACTGCGGATCGGGCAGCTTGACCGAGATGACGGCCGAAAGGCCCTCGCGCACATCGTCGCCGGTCAGGTTGGCGTCTTTTTCCTTGAGCAGGTTCTGCTTGCGCGCGTAATCGTTGATCACGCGGGTGAGCGCGGTGCGGAAGCCCTCAAGGTGCATGCCGCCCTCGGGGGTGTAGATGTCGTTGGCAAACGACATGACGTTCTCGCCGTAGCCACTATTCCACTGCAGGGAAACCTCGACCTCGCCCATCTTGGTCACAGGCGCGTCCGGGTCCGATTTGCCCTCGATGTAGATGGGCTCCTTAAAGGCTTCGGGAACGTCCTTACCCTCGTTGAGGAACTTGACGAAGTCGATGATGCCGCCCTCGTAGCAGAACTCCTCCACGTGGGGAGTCGCATCGCGCTCGTCGGTCAGCACGATCTTGAGGTTCTTATTGAGGAACGCCGTCTCCTGCAGACGGTTGTGCAGCGTATCGAAATCGTAGATGCAGGTCTCGAAGATCTCGTCGTCGGGCCAGAAGGTGACGGTGGTGCCCGTCGAATCCGAGGTGCCCACGACCTCCATCTTCTTGACGGTCTTGCCGCGCGAGAACTCCATCTCGTAGGTGTTGCCATCGCGACGAACCTGAACGACCACGCGCTTGGACAGTGCGTTGACGACGGAGATGCCCACGCCGTGCAGGCCGCCCGAGACCTTATAGGCCGAGTTATCGAACTTACCGCCGGCGTGCAAGATCGTCATGACGACCTCGAGCGTCGGGATCTTTTTAACAGGGTGCTCGTCGACGGGGATGCCGCGCCCGTTGTCGACGACCGTGATGGAGTTGTCGGCGTGGACCGTCACCTGGATCTCGGTGCAGAAACCGGCCATGGCCTCGTCGACGGAGTTGTCAACGATCTCCCACACCAGGTGATGCAGACCGCTGGCGCTCGTCGAGCCGATATACATGCCCGGGCGCTTACGAACGGCCTCGAGACCTTCGAGAATCTTAATCTCGCCGCCATCGTAATCGTTTTCGTTTGCCACACGTCCTCCTTCAGTCAAGAAAATGTGTACAGCCTTACTAGTTTATCGTAAAAAAATACCCTCGGGAACGAGGGTATTTGGCTCTACAAGGCCACCAGATGCGATTTAAGGCTCTTTTTTGCTTTGCACGCCCTTGGCCCACTCAGCACTGGCTCTCATGGCGTTCTCGAGGGCCTCGCGCAGTTTTTGGTCTTCGATGGGCGCCACTTGGCGCTCAATCTCGGTGCGCTCGGCCTCATTGAGGTCGGCGTGCGGGGCTGGCGGGCGTTCGGTCGTCGCCGGGCGCAGGCGCTCCTTGGCGGCGGGCGGCGTGTGGCCGGGCGCGGTGGTTTTGAACACCAGGCCGTCCACATGCGCACCGGCGCGCTCCATGCGCGCGCGAATGATCTCGCGCAACAGCGTCATTTCCTGCGTCCACGAGGGCGAATCAAGATATACCAGCAGCTCATTGGACTCGGGCAGGTAGCGCAAGCCCGTCACATGCCGCCCCTCGCGCGTGCCCGAGCACACCGCGTTCCACGCGCGATAGACCGCGCGCGACTCCTCGGCAGCCTCCATCTGCGCGCGGCGCTCAGGTGTCGCGGCCGCCAGGATGCGCTGACGCTCTGCGTTCAAAAATCCACTGAAGGCAACCGTTTCGCTCTCGCGCTCGTAATTAGCACGTCTCACCCATGCTCACCACCTTGGCTCGATCAAGCAGGTCATCGGTAAAATACCCCAGGTTGGTCGTGGTTATGACCGTCTGGATATCATCGCCGATCAGCCGCAGAAAAGCACCGCGACGCTCGCCGTCGAGTTCGCTCATCACGTCGTCCAAAAGCAGCAACGGGGCGGTGCCCAGGACATCGCGAGCCACGGCCACCTCCGCCACCTTCCAGGCCAGAACCAACGTTCGCTGCTGACCTTGGCTGGCAAATGAACGGGCGGAGCGACCCGCCACGGTAAACTCAATCTCGTCGCGATGCGGTCCCACCAACGTCACGCCGCGGCGAATTTCCTCGTCGGCGTGCTCATCAAGGGCAGCCAGCATGCGCTCGTACGCCCAGCCCTTCAGCTCTTCGCGATCATCGACCTGGGGCAAATCCCCCAGCGTGGACGTATAGGTCACGTTGGCAGCCTCACCGGATGCCACTTGCCCGTAGGCAGTGTGCACATGGCCCGCCAGCCGGTCGAGCAGGGCCAACCGGTGCACAAGCAGGGCCGAGCCCGCGCGGGCAATCGAATCGTTCCACGCGCCGAGCATCTCGCGACAGCACCAGGTCTCCTTGAGCAGGGCGTTACGCTGGGTCACGCAGCGTCCATAGGTGCTCGCAAGATCGGCATAGCGTGCGCTCAGTTGCATGCCAAAGTCATCGAGGGCGGCGCGGCGCACACTGGCGCCTCGCTTAACCATGTCCAGATGGTCGGGGCAAAACAGCACGCTCGGCAGAACCCCGCGCACACCGGCGGCAGAGCATCTCTTGCCGTTGCGGCTAAACGAGCGTTTACCGTCCTCCGCGCTCAATCCCATATCAAGCACGCGGCCGTCGCCCTCGAGCCTCAGCTCGGCCTTGCACGAGCCCACGCCGTCATGGACGAGCTCGGCTGCGGTCGGATGCCTAAACGAGGCGCCGCTCGTCAGCAGCTGCAGCGCCTCTATGAGATTGGTCTTTCCCGCCGCGTTGGGTCCCGCAAGTATCGTCACGCCCTCGTCCAGGGCAAGGCGATAACTATCGAAGCTGCGGTAGTGCGCGACGGAAAGATCGCGGGCGAACATGGTCATAGGGCGGTTGCTAGATGCGGACCGGCATGACCAGATACAGGTAGTTGATCTTGTCGTAGGACTTGAAGATGCCCGCCTGCGAGTAGCTCTTGAGCTCCAGCGTGATCTCTTTCTCCTTGGACAGGGCATTGAGGCAGCCGAAGATGTAGTGGTAGTTGAAGGCGATGGTACCCGACTCGCCCTCGGCCTCGACATCGATCGTCTCCTGCGCAAGGTCCTGGTCATTGGAAATGGAGGACAGGCCCATCTGCCCGTTCTCGACATCGATCTCGAACTTGACAGCGGGGTTGGCGCTCGCGATAACGGCCACGCGCTTGAGGGCGGCGTTAAAGGCGGCGACGTCGATCTTGACGCTCGTCACGCACGAATCGGGGATGAGCTGCTTGTAGTTGGGGTACACGCCCTCGATGCGGCGCGACACGTAGGTGGTGTTGCCGGCCTCAAAGACGACCTGGGTGTCGGTAGCCCCGATCATGATGGTCGCCTGGCTGGCCATGATGTTCAGCGCGTCGTTAAAGGCGTCGGCCGGAACGTTGAGCTCAAAGGAACCCTCGAGGGTCGAGGTCTCGACCTGCGTATCGCACACGGCCAAGCGAAAAGAATCGGTCGCCACCAGGCGCACGGTGTTGTTCTCGACCTTCATGTGCACGCCGCCCAGGATGGGGCGGGCCTTGTCGGTCGAGGTAACGCGCCACACGCGGCCGACCATTTCGGACAAGATATCGGTCGGCAGCTCCACGGCACTCTCGATGGCATAGGCCGGAAACTCGGGGAAGTCATTGGCATCGAGCGTGTTCAGGCGGAACGAGCTCTTCTCGCAACCAATCAGCACCTGGCGCTCGGACAGCTCAAAGGTGACCGGGGCATCGGGGAGAGTTTTGGTGATATTGGAGAGCATCTTACAGGGGATAACCATCTCGCCCTCTTCTTCGACATGCGCCGCGATGCGATGACGGATCGAGATGGTGTAGTTAGAGGTCTGGAATTCCAAGATGCCGTCTTGCGCCTTGACGAGCACGCCCGACAGGATGGGAAGGGTGGATGCCGAAGCGACACCCTTCATAACGACGCCGATGGCTTGTGTAAGCGAGCTCTGGCTGACGGTGAACTTCATCTTTTAATACCTTTCTATAGATATAAATATCTTAATAATAGTAATAGCACTGACGAAACTGTTGATTACTCCCAAAGACGCAGGTCAGACCCAGAAAGAGAATCGACAGCAACCTGTGTGCAACAGGGGTGGTTTTCCACGTTCAAAACCTGCGCAAAACTTTTCATCACCGCGGATTGGGTTTTAGACACCTTATGCCCGTGGTTTCGACAAGTTTTCAACAGGTGTCTCTATTTCCCTACGAGCGCAGTGTAATTTTATCGCGCAGCGACTTGAGGTCTTCGGTGACGGTGCGGTCTTCCTGGATCATCTTCTGGACCTTTTTATAACTCGTGCTGACAGTCGAGTGGTTGCGGTTGCCAAATTCGGCGCCTACCGCCGTGGTCGTCATCTCGCACATTTCGATGGCCAGGTAGATAGCGATATGGCGTGCTTTGGCGATATTGGCGTTGCGACGCGGGCCGATGAGCTCCTCGTGCGTCACGCCGTACTGCTCTTCGATGACGGACTGAACCGTCTGGACGTTGATCTTTTTGGCCGATGTGTCGAAGTACTGGCTGGCGATGGCGTCGATATCGTCAAAGGTGAGTTCCCCACCCTCGCGCTCGCGGTCGCCCGCCTCGCCGGCGCAGCGCTCGCAGAAGCTCTCGAGTTCGCGGATGTTGGTGCCCGACACCTCTGCCATGTGCTTAAAGTGCTCATCGGTCAGGTGCCCGCCGTCGCCCCCGTAGGCCGCCAGCAGTGAGTCGTCGCCCGCCTCGGGAGCGGCGACGATGGTGTTCTCGTAATAGCGCTGCAAGATCTTGTATTTCATCTCGTAGCTGGGCTCTGCGACCAGGCAGAGCATGCCGGCGTTGAAGCGGCTGGTCAGACGCTCGTCCATGCTCAGGTCCTTGGGGGCGCGGTCTGCCGCGATGACGACCTTCTTGTTGTTGCGGATGAACTCGTCCATGAGCTGGAAAAAGTAGTCCACGCTCGCGCGCTTGCCGATGATGTTTTGGATGTCATCGATGATGAGCACGTCCACGCCGTGGTACGCCTGCATGATGGGAGCATTGCTCTTCTTTTGGCGGTCGAACTCGGTCATCAGGTCGTCCAGATATGCCTGGGAGTTGGCATATTTGACCTTGATCTCGGGCGACTTCTCGGCGAGCTCGTTTTTGATGGCAAGCAGCAGGTGCGTCTTGCCCAGGCCCGATTTGCCGTAGATGAATAGTGATGTGCACGTGCCGCGCTCGTCCGCGAGGGCGGCAAACTTGAGTGCCGAGCGATAGGCATGGCTGTTCTCGGGGCCGTAGACAAAGTTCTCAAAGGTAAATTTTGAGTTCGCGGCGAGCGGGGCTCCATCCGTATTCTGCTCGGCCGGCACGGTCGGTGCTGGCATGGGTGAAGTGGGGGTCGCAGCTTGCGTGGGTTTAGTCGGCACTCCGCCCTTCATCTGGTTCATCATGCGACGAAAATCATCGGCCGAGAGCGTATTCTTGATTGCAATGCCCGAATCCGCGCCCGCCGCTGCGTCGTGAGCGATGGGCATGTGCGTGACGGGTGCGTTCGTTGACGTCGCCGCCGCGGTCGGCAACGGTGCCATGGTTTCACGGGAAACATCGCTGTGCTGGTGCTCGATTGTCGGCACGTCGCCTGCGAAGGCCGGCACCGCCGGGGAAGTAGCGGGAGCCGTGGCGGGCGCCGTCGCGGCGGCGGATTCCGTCGCGGCGCCTTGCGGTGCCACGATATCGAGCGCAATCGGTGCAAAGGCGATTTCTTCCAGATAGGCCTCAATAGTCGGCTGATGCTTTTTGAGCTGCGCGATGGCAAAGCGCGAGGGGGCCTCGATCGTGAGCGTATCTTCGGTCAGGCTTATGGCGCGCGATTGCCCCAGCATGTTGATGAGGCGTGCATCTTGGCCGTCGCGCTGACAAAAGGCGATGGCATCCCCCAGGATGATGCTTGCTTCCTCGTCCACTGTCTCTCCCGTTCTTTAGCTCTGAGCTCGCACGCGAGCGGCGCCGAGTTCGGTCAGATGGTATTTCTGGCCATGCTTGATGACCAAGCCGGCCTGCGCCAAGTCATTGAGCGTGCGTGACCAAGTGGGGGCCGAGTTTCCAAACGCCCTCGCCAGATCGGTTGCACCGCACGCTTGATTTTGCGCCAGATAGCCCAGCGCGGCGTTGCCGCGATCGCTTACGAACACGTCCGGTTGTGGCTGCGCATACTGATTTGCTGCATTAGGATACATCATTTGAGCTGGTGGTTGTTGAGAACTCTGCATCGGCGGCATTCGCTGTTGAAAACTTTGAGGCCACTGTTGGTAAGGCTGCAGAGGCATCTGCTGGGCCCAGGGGTTGTACTGCTGCTGCGGCATCTGCTGGTACGGCTGCTGATATCCCTGCTGGTACTGCTGCGGGAACTGCTGGCCATACCCCAGTGGCGGCATCTGCTGATATGGATATCCCTGTTGGTACGGCTGATAGCCCATTTGCTGGCCATCCGCTGCCCCCGTCGCCTGCTGCATTGCTGCTGCATCCTGATCTGCCAGCGGCATGGCCTCTGGCATGTTTGGCGCCATCGACATCGAAGTCGCCTGGGGCTCTTGTGTGGGAAGCATTCCGGGCTGCTGCATCTGTCCCACGGGGGGCTGCATCTGCTGCGTTGCCATGGGCTGCTGCGCAAAAGCTCCCGGTAGGGGATATGTGGGCTGCTCCGTCTCGGGCCGCACAGCAGCACCGCGTCCGCCGGCACGCTCGATTTCCTGAACGCGTTTAGGGTTCAGGCTTACCGTAACCACGGTGCCGTTGCCCATGTTGTCCTCGATGGATACGGCACCGCCGGCGTTTTCCAAATACTCCTGCACCATGGGAAACCCTGCTCCGGTTCCACGGATATAGCGCTTCATCTTGCTGTTTGCGCTTGTAACGCCAAAGTCGAAAGCGCGCTCCTTGTCGTCGATGCCGGGTCCTTGATCAGCAAAGCGGATGGTGTCTCCGCCGTCCAGGATCGAGATGATGGGCTCGGCAAAGTGTGCGTGGATAAAGTTTTCGACAATCTCGCGGATGACCATGAGCGAGATATGGCCACCTTGTTCTTTCATGCACTGGTAGACGGTGTTGGTCGTCTCTTCCAAATACGTGCGGACATCCTGCGGATCAATGACGATCACACGCGGTGTCGACAGCATGTCGTCATAGACGGCGATGCGCGCGGCGTACATGGCTTTTGGCGCCTGCGTGGTCGTCTGCTCGCCTTCCGCACGCTCTTCGCGCACGCCGGTGATGTGCTCGTTGTCGGGTGCCGGGTCTCCGGAATCGACCATGGTGTAAAAGTCGTCAGACATGCCGCTCGCAATCTTTCAAAAGGTTTCGAACAAATAGTAGCTCACCGTGCAATGTTTCTCATCTTTCAACAACTTTTCAAAACCTGTTGAAAACTTTGGAAAATGGGCGAAAAGTTCTCAACATTGCCAACATGACCTGTTGAAAACTCGATGAAATATCGTGAAAAGTTGCCATGCACCGCTAAATCGAGCTCGGCTTATGGGGGAACCGTGTGAACTACGCAACCTTTTACCTTTGATTTCTTGACATTTGAACATTGATTTCCCTACAATCTTCAAGCTCACGTGTCTATATCTGCGTCCGCGCTCCCGCGGACACTCGAAATGCAGCAGGAGGAACTTAAGATGAAGCGTACGTATCAGCCTAATAAGCGTAAGCGTGCCAAGACCCATGGCTTCCGTGCCCGTATGGCCACCAAGGGCGGTCGTGCCGTGCTCGCCCGTCGCCGCGCCAAGGGCCGCAAGCGTCTCACTGTCTAGCAGCGATACACACATCTCGCATGAAGACTATTAAGTCTCGGCAAGATTTCGAGCATGTGTTCAGTCAGGGGCGTCGTTTCAATCACCCTCTGATTCGAATGACCATATGTGAATCGGTTGGCGAAGGCGGCTCCGGAAGGGTCGCCTTCGTTGGTGCTAAGCGACTCGGTTGTGCCGTCGTGCGCAACCGATCTAAGCGTGTGATGCGCGAGGCCGCCCGCAGCTGTGGATTTCCCGTTGCGGGTTATGACATCATCTTGTTTGCAACTCCCAAGACGAGGGTTTCCTCGCCGCAGGAGATGGACAAGGCATTGCGTTCGCTTATGAAACGCGCCGGCGTTGCCGGGGAGGAGCGATGAGCAATCACGTTTTGCGACGTGTTGCCATCGCTCCTATTCGCATATATCAACAGGTTATTTCGCCCTTATTGCCTGACGCCTGCATTTATTACCCAACGTGCTCGCAATACGCCGTCCAGGCGATTGAGAAGTACGGTGTTTTGAGAGGCTGCTGGCTTGCCGTGAGGCGCATCGCTCGCTGCAATCCCCTGCACGTCGGCGGTTATGACCCTGTGCCCTAGCGGGCACTCGCTATCGGAGGAAAACTTACATGTGGGATTGGATCGTTAACATCCTTTTCGAGCTGCTCAAGCTCATCCAGACCTTTGCGGTCGACTGGGGCCTGTCCATCATCATCCTGGTGGTCATCATCCGTCTGCTGCTGACGCCGCTTATGCTCAAGTCGACCAAGTCGACGGCTCGCATGCAGGTGCTGCAGCCCAAGATGCTCGAGATCCAGGAGCGCTACGCCGACGATCCCCAGCGTCAGGCCGAGGAGATGCAGAAGTTCTACAGCGAGAACAAGTTCAATCCGCTGTCCGGCTGCCTGCCGCTTCTGATTCAGATGCCTATCCTGTTTGCCCTGTTTACACTGCTGCGTAACCTGCCGCAGTACTTTAACGAGGGCACGTTCTCGTTCTTCAACATCCTGCCCGACCTGACCACCACGCCGAGCGCTTCCTTTGCCGATGGCTTTGTGGTCGCGCTGCCTGCGCTGGTCTGCCTGATCCTGTTCGCCGTCCTGACCCTGATTCCGCAGCTCTACATGTCGCGCAACCAGACCGGCCAGCAGGCTCAGAGCATGCGTATGATGGCCGTCGTCATGACGGTCATGATGCTTTGGATGGGCTGGAGCCTTCCCGTTGGTGTTCTGCTGTACTACGACGTCTCGTCTGCTTGGCAGGTTATCCAGCAGATTTTTGTGACGCAGAAGGTCATCGACAAGGCGAAGGCCGATGAGGAGGAGCGTCTTAAGAACGCTCCGCTGCAGGTTGAGGTCACTCGTCGTGAGAAGAAGCCGCGCCCGCACAAGAAGAAGTAGTAGGATATCAATCTTATTTAGGTACCTAACTTTTGGAGTACGTTATGTCTGAAGAGATCATCGAGGATATGCTTGAGGAGGTTGCCCCGCAGGTTGCGGGCGATTATCCCGAGATTGCACAGCGCTACAAGGCTGGTGAAGAGCTGACCGATGAGGAGCTCGACACCATTGCCGATGTTGCGATTTCCATCCTGCGTTCCATCCTTTCGCACTTCGATGCCGCCAACTCTCCTATCGATGAGTATGAGGGCGACGAGGGTGAGCTGATTTTGGATGTAACGGCTCCCGATCTTGCTGTTCTCATTGGCCGTCATGGTCGCACCCTTGATGCCCTTCAGGTTATGTTCTCTTTGCTGGTGAGCCGCAAGCTTGGCTTTAGGTATCCGGTTGTAGTGGACGTCGAGGGATACAAGAGCCGCCGTCAGGACAAGGTTGCCTCCATGGCTCAGTCTGCTGCCGAGCGTGCTATCCGCACTCATAAGAGTGTTTCGCTTCCGCCCATGAATGCCTATGAGCGCCGACTGGTTCACATTGCACTTCGTGGCAATGATGCCGTCGATACTCATTCTGAGGGTTCTGACCCTGATCGCCATGTGGTGATTGTTGCTCGATAATCTACTCGAGCTTATGCTAAGGGGACGTGGCTTCCACGTCCCCTTTTTTTGTCAAAAGTTCTCGATACACTGATTTTTGTCAGAAAGGAGCTCTCGTTGTTAGTACTTACTGATCAGCAGGCTGACGAGATGTTGAGTCGTCAAGCTTTCTATTGCAAAGAGTATTCCTTGAGCGTAACTGATGTTGAGCTGAGGAAATGTATTCAGCATTTGGATTTGGTTCTAGAAACAAATAAGACAACCAATCTCACCCGTATTCTTAACGTAGAAGATGCTGCAGTACTTCATATCCTCGACTCACTTGTTTTACTCCCCTATATCAATAAGGCTCCCGAGGGAGCTTTGCTCGATATGGGTACAGGTGCGGGCTTCCCTGGTATTCCGTTAACCATAGCCACGCATCGTAAAGCTACTTATATTGACTCTGTTGGCAAGAAGGTTGATGCTGTCAATTCTTTTGTCCATGCTCTTGGATTGAAACATGCTCATGCGGTTCATGATCGTCTTGAAGAATATGCTCGAAGCCATAAGAAGCAGTTCTCCGTTGTAACCGCACGCGCACTGGCCCCTCTACCGATTCTTGTTGAGTATGCGGCTCCGTACCTGAAGGATGGAGGGCTATTTGTTATCACCAAGGGCAATCCTTCGGATGAGGAGCTTGCTTCCGGTATGTCAGCAGCTAAGATTTGCGGCTTCACTTTGCTTCTGAATGACGCAATTGATTTGCCTGAAGGCTTGGGTCATAGGGAGTTCATTGTTCTTAAGAAGAGTCATCAAGCATCCGTTTCATTGCCTCGTGCAAATGGCATGGCAAAGAAGAATCCGCTTGCCTAGATGTTTCACGTGAAACATAATGGATACTAACAACTTGCAGTGTTTCACGTGAAACATGGCGGTTGATATCGATTCGGAATGTTTCACGTGAAACATCCTCCGTTTGACAGCTTTAATACACACCAGGAGGGACCGTGGGATTTCGCGACGTTAAGCGTTCTAAGAGCGCAAAAGACACGCGTATCATTGCAATCATCAATCAAAAAGGCGGTGTCGGTAAGTCGACGACGGCTGTAAACCTTGCAGCAGCACTGGGTGAGCAGGGTCGTAAGACACTGATTGTCGATTTTGATCCGCAGGGAAACAGCACCAGCGGATTCGGAATTGAAAAAGAAGACCTTGATCACTGCATCTATGATGCATTGTTGAATGATGTGCCGGCAGAATCGCTTGTTCTTGATACAAATTGCAAAAAGGTATTCGTAATTCCGGCTACAATTCAGCTTGCAGGCGCGGAAATTGAGCTCGTAAGCGCAATCGCTCGTGAAACCCGCCTCAAAGATTTGCTTGAACCGATTCAGGACGAGTTCGATTTTATTTTCATTGACTGTCCCCCTTCGCTCGGCCTGCTTACTATCAACGCCTTGACCGCGGCAGACAGCGTTTTGATTCCGATCCAGTGCGAGTATTATGCACTCGAGGGCGTTACGAAGCTGCTTGAGTCAATGAAGATGGTTAAATCACGTCTGAACAAGGGCTTAGACACCTATGGTGTGCTTATGACCATGTATGACTCGCGTACTTCTCTATCGAATCAGGTTGTTGAGGAGGTTCAATCGTACTTTGGTGATAAGGCGTTTAAGACGCTGATCCCCCGTACCGTTAAAATCTCTGAAGCTCCGTCTTTTGGAGAACCGGTAATTACCTATGCACCTCAAAATAAGGGTGCAAAAGCGTATATGAACCTTGCAAAAGAGGTGATCAAGCGTGCCTAGTGTAAAGAAACGTGGTGGATTGGGACGTGGACTCAATGCTTTGGTCTCAGAGGCCGAGTATGAGACCGGTGGTTCGGCTGCATCAGCTTCAAAGGCTGCATCTGAAACGAAACTACCTATTGAGGATATTGTTCCCAACCCTAACCAACCGCGAATTCACTTTAACGAAACTGAACTTCGCGAGTTGAGCGAGTCAATCCAAGAACATGGCGTTTTGCAGCCGCTTTTGGTTCGCAAGCATGGAAACGGCTATGAGATCATCGCTGGTGAGCGTCGTTACCAGGCGTCAAAGCTTGCTGGTCTTGAAGAGCTGCCTGTCATCATTAAAGATGTTAATGATGAAGAGATGCTTGCTCTTGCTCTTATCGAAAACCTTCAGCGTTCTGATCTGAATCCCGTCGAAGAGGCCAAAGGCTATCGTCAGCTTATCGATGCCAGCGGTATGACCCAGGAGGCATTGTCGAAGGCAGTAAGCAAGTCACGCTCTGCAATTACAAACTCGCTGCGTCTTCTCGATCTCCCCGAAATAGTTCAGCAGATGATTTTTGAGGGCAAACTTACTGCTGGTCATGCACGTGCGATTCTTGCGGTTCCCTATGAGGACGCGCGTATTCGACTTGCAGAGAAAGTTGTTGCAGAGGGCCTTTCCGTAAGAGCGACAGAAAATCTTGCTCCGTTGTTTTCTGCCGGAGAGACACCTAAGACGCCGAGGCCTGCGACGCCTCAGTCTTTTAAAAAGGCCGCCCGTGTGCTTCGCCAGGTTTTTAATACCAACGTGCGTGTGAAGAGCTCGCGTGGAAAGAATAAGATCGAGATTGAGTTTAAAGACGAGGAAGAGCTCTCTCGTATTCTTGGCGAAATGATTCAGTTTGATCAAGGAGGCCAAGATGAGGAATAAGATTTTAACAGCGATTGCATTGGCGACGACTGTCGCGGCTGGTGCCTTTGCTGGCTATAAGATCGCGACAGACGATGAACTTCGAGGTCGTTTGCTTCGTGGCGCGCAAGATATCGTCGATACTTCCAAAAAGAAAATGGATGTTATGACAGAAGATGTTGCCATGCGTACTGCTCAGGTAACGAAGAATCCCAAGATTAATCAAGGTTGGGTCAGCAACCAATGGGAAAATGTAGGTTATTAGGTACCTAACAATTACTTAGCATATTTTAAGGGGTCCTTGTCTGATTCATGAGACAAGGACCCCTTATTTTGGCGGTGAAAAATGGGACAGGTAGCAGCTGATTTAAAATTAAGATCAATAAATGAAATGACCCCGGTTGCATATTCTGCAACCGGGGTCATTCGATGTTTCACATGAAACGTTTTGGGGCGCGACTCCCCTATGCGTTCTTCTGAACTTTGAAGCGCTGCTTCAGCTGTCCGCAAGCGGCGTCAATATCGTTACCACGGGAGTTACGAATCGTGGTCTCGATGCCACGGGACTCAAGACGACGCTGAAGATCCTCAACCTTATGAATCGGCGACGGCTTGAGCGGGCTACCATCGATGTCGTTAAGCTGAATGAGGTTAACGTGGCACAGCGTTCCCTCGCAGAAGTCGCAGAGCGCCTGCATCTCGGGATTCGTATCGTTGACGCCTTCGATCATGGCATACTCATAGGTTGGGCGGCGGCCGGTCTTCTCGGTGTAGAGCTGAAGTGCCTCGTGAAGGCGAAGCAGCGTGTACTTCTTAACACCGGGCATGAGCTTATTGCGCGTCGACTGGATGGCGGAATGCAGTGAAACAGCAAGCGTGAACTGCTCGGGGATGTCGGCAAATTTGCGAATACCGGGAATAACTCCACTGGTAGAGACGGTGAGGTGACGAGCACCGATACCGATGCCATCGGGGTCGTTGAGGATTCGCAGCGCCTTGAGAACCTCGTCGTAGTTGGCAAACGGCTCGCCCTGGCCCATGAAGACAACGCTCGTGGCGCGCTCGCCAAAGTCGTTGGATACATGAAGTACCTGGTCGACGATCTCTTGAGCGGTCAGAGAGCGCTTGAGGCCGTTGAGACCGGTAGCGCAAAAGGCACAGCCCATGCCGCAGCCTGCCTGGGTGGAAACACAGACGGAAAGCTTGTTACGACGGGGCATGCCGACAGTCTCGACGGAAACGCCGTCGTGGTACTCGAGCAGATACTTGCGCGAGCCATCTTTGGAAACTTGCTTGGTGAGTTCAGTGGGCGTGTCAAAGGCAAAAGCCTCTTTAAGCTGCTCGCGGAAAGCCTTGGGAAGGTTGGTCATATCGTCGAACGAACAAACGTTCTTCTCAAAGACCCATTCAATGAGCTGCTTCGCGCGGAAGGCGGGCTGGCCAAGTTCGGCCACGAGCTCGCGAATATCGTTTTGGCTCAAGTCGCGAATGTCCTGAGATTTAGTCCTGGGATTCATGGAAGCCTTTCGATTTTGGGGAAACGTAGAGGGTATCGCTACAATATGGTATCAGCTGCAGAAATTATAGAGGAGGAGTCTGCCCATGCCGGGTAAAAGCCTAGAGAACATGCACGTAGCGGTCTTGGCGGGCGGTCATTCCGCTGAGCGCGAGATCTCGCTCAATTCGGGAAAGAACGTTGTGGTGGCACTGAAAGAAGCCGGTTACACCTCGGTGGAGCTGCTCGATACGGCCGCTGATGACTTTATGGTAACCATGGCAACCGGCGGCTTTGACGTGGCGTTTATCGCCATGCATGGCGCCGGCGGCGAGGATGGTGCCATGCAGGGCGCCATGGAGACCCTGGGTATCCCCTACACGGCCTCGGGCGTGCTTGCCAGCGCCTGCGGTGCCGACAAAGAGGTCTCTAAGCTCCTGTACGCCAAGGCGGGCATTCCCATTGCCCCCGGCCTTGCGCTCGAGGTGGGCGATGAAGTCGATATCGATCATATCGTCGAGGTTTGTGGCGAGCGCAGCTTTGTGAAGCCGGCCGTCAACGGTTCCAGCTATGGCATTTCCCTGGTCCATGAGCCCTCCGAGCTGCCCGCGGCAATCGCCAAGGCGTTTGAGTACGGCGACAAAGTGCTGGTCGAGAAGTGTATCGAGGGTACCGAGATCACCGTCGGCGTATACGGCGAAGATGACGTGCGCGCTCTGCCGATTGTCGAGATTCGTAAGCCCGAGGACTGCGAGTTCTACGATTTGGACGTGAAGTATGTCGACCCTACGGACATCCATCGCATTCCGGCGCAGATTTCACCCGAGAATTACGCTCGTGCCCAGGAGCTTGCCTGTGCTGCTCACAAGGCCCTCGGTTGCCTGGGTATCTCGCGCAGCGACTTTATCGTGAGTGAGGACGGCCCCGTTATCCTCGAGACCAATACCATTCCCGGCATGACCGATACGTCGCTGTATCCGGACGAGATCCGCCACACCGACGACATGACGTTCCCGCAGGTCTGTGACAGCCTGATCCGTATGGGCCTTCGTCGAGCGGGCATTGCATGCTAATCGAGGACGCGGTTTCGTCAGGAACGCCGCAGTTTGTCATCGACTCCTATGCCACGCTTGCCGAACGCGCCAAAACGCAGTCCTTCGGCCTTATCGAGGAAGATGTGATCGTCCTCGATACCGAGACCACAGGTCTTTCGGTGCAGGACAACGAGCTGATCGAGATCTCGGCGGCCCGTCTTTCGGGCCGCGAGATCGTCGACCGCTTCGATACCTTCGTGCATCCCAAGCAGCTGATTCCCGCCGAGATTACCGAGCTCACGAGCATTACAAATACCGATGTGGCAGATGCCCCGTCGGCCGTTGAGGCCGTCGCCGCTCTCGCCGATTTTGTCGGTGGTTGCCCGGTGATCGCACATAACGCCACGTTCGACCGCTCGTTTATCGAGTCGGTCAAAGGCGGCGTCAACGTGAGCGATATTTGGATCGATTCGCTGGCACTGTCGCGCATCGCGCTTCCGCGCCTGGCCTCGCACAAGCTGTCTTTTATGGCCGATCTGTTTGGCTGTGACTCGGTATCACACCGTGCCAATGCCGACGTCGACGCCCTGTGTGGCGTATGGCGCGTGTTGCTCGTGGCGCTCACCGACTTGCCCCAGGGCCTCATGGCGCGCCTAGCCGACATGCATCCGGATGTGCCTTGGTCCTATCGTCCTATCTTCTCATTCTTGGCGGGGCAGAACCCTGGTTCTATCTTCTCTCTCAGCGCCGCTCGTGCTGACGTTCTCAAGGCCGATCGCGCCGACGATCGGGTGGACGCCGACGAACTGCCGGTCCTCAAGATGCCGAGTCGTGAGGAGATTGAGGCGGACTATGCGCCAGGTGGCCTGGTCAATCGCATGTATCCCACCTACGAGCCGCGTGATGAGCAGATCGCGATGGCGCTCGAGGTCCGCGATGCGCTGGTCTCGGGCACTCATCGTGTAATTGAGGCGGGCACAGGCGTCGGCAAATCGATGGCCTATCTGGTGCCTTTTGCCGAGGCGGCACGCCGTAACAACATCACGGTTGGTATTGCGACCAAATCGAACAATCTTGCCGACCAGCTCATGTACCATGAGCTGCCAAAACTTGCCGAGCAACTGGACGGTGGCCTGTCATTTTGCGCTCTCAAGGGGTATGACCACTATCCGTGCCTGCGCAAGCTTGAGCGCATGAGTCGCGGCCAGGTCGAGATTACCACCAAGCGCGATCCGGCGGACACGCTCACGGCGGTCGCGGTCATTATGGCGTACGTCTGCCAATCAGCCGATGGCGATCTCGACTCGCTCGGCATTCGGTGGCGCAGCGTCAACCGCCCCGACTTTACGACGGCCTCGCGCGAGTGTGCTCGTCGCCTCTGCCCGTTTTTCCCTGATAAATGTTTGGTCCACGGCGCTCGCCGTCGTGCGGCGCATGCCGACGTGGTGGTCACCAACCATTCCCTGCTGTTCCGTAATGTCGCGGCCGAGGGCAGGATTTTGCCTCCGATTCGTCATTGGGTAATCGATGAGGCCCATTCCATCGAGCGCGAGGCGCGCCGCCAGTGGGCGCGCGTGGTGTCGGCGGACGAATCACGCGTTCTGTTTGAGCGCCTGGGTGGCTCGAGCACCGGCGCGCTAAGCCAGGTTTCCCGTGATTTGTCAACCTCCGAGGGCTCTACGCTCTATCTGGGCCTTACTGCCAAGGCAACGTCGACGGTTGCGCGCGCGAGCATGGCAATCGCCGACGTGTTCGATGGCGTTCGCGAGCTCGGTCGCCGTGCCCGTGGGGGTTATGACAATGCCAATCTATGGATTGGCCCCGAGCTGCGCGAATCTGACGACTGGCATGATTTCTTACAGTCGGCCTACGCTGCCATCGACGCATTGGAACAGGCTGACAAGAGCGTCGACGCGCTGGTGCAAGCCGTCGCCGCCGACAAGCCCGAGGTTGTTGTCGACCTGGGTGATATCTCGCGCCGCCTGCACGAGCTGGCCGAGAACCTCAAACTCATCATTGATGGCACCGATGAACACTACGTGTATTCGTTGCAGGTCAATCGCAGGCTGCGTGCCGGCGGAGAGTCAATGACCGCAGAGCGCATCGACATTGGCGAGGCCTTGGCAACCGAGTGGCTGCCCGAGGTTCACACGGCTATCTTTGCCTCGGCGACCATGACGGTGTCCAAAAGCTTCGAACACTTTAACCACGCGGTCGGCCTCGATCGCATCGGTGCTTCAACATCCTCATCGCTGCACTTGGACTCGAGCTACGACTTCGATTCGAACATGGCTGTAGTCGTTGCGGGCGATATCCCCGATCCGCGCGATCGCGAGAGCTATCTTACGGCGCTCGAGCGCGTGCTGGTCGACGCCCATCTTGCCATGGGCGGATCGGTGCTCACGCTGTTCACCAATCGGCGCGACATGGAAGACCTGTACGCCCGCATTGAGCCCAAGATAGCCCGTGCGGGTCTGGAACTCAACTGCCAGCAGCGCAACTCATCTCCTCGTCGCCTGCGCGACCGGTTTATCAACGAGCCGACCTCGTCGCTTTTTGCGCTTAAGGCCTTCTGGGAGGGATTCGACGCCAGCGGCGAGACGCTGCGCTGTGTCATCATTCCCAAGCTGCCGTTCTCGAGCCCCACGGACCCGCTCTCGTGCGAGCGCAACTTGCGCGAAGACCGCGCTTGGGCGCGCTATTCGCTGCCCGAGGCGGTGCTCGAGGTCAAGCAGGCGGCCGGCCGCCTTATCCGCTCGTCGACCGATTGCGGCGTGCTGATTCTGGCCGACCCGCGCCTGGTGACGAAGGGCTACGGAAAGAAGTTCTTAACGTCGCTGCCCACGAGCTCCTACCGGCGCATCGAATCGGCGCAGATCGGGCACTATCTGCAACTGTGGCGCGCACGCCACGAACGGCGCCGCTAAAGCGGACAGACGAGGGTTTTTGCCATATCGCACAGACGCTTTGACAGGGCGGGGCCATCCAAGATGCGGATGGCTCCGCCCGCTGCGATTATCTGGCTCAGTAGCCAACGCTCGGAGCCGTAATGCACGGTTACCGTTGCCATGTCTGCCCCGCGGCGCTCGATTAGGGTGATGCCGGCCCAGTCCAGATGCTCCGCCATACCGAATGGCATCAAGAGCTTTGCGCTACGCTGCGTCCGGGCAAGGGAATCGTGGAGGGATGCAACGTCCGGTGCGTGAGGCACGACGGAGTCTTCCGTCAAGGCGAGCCCCTCGATTTTATCCATGCGATAGGTGCGCTGCTCATCGACTGCGATGTCCCAGGCAATCAGGTATGTTTGGTCGCCGTTTGCCGTAATGCGCAAGGGGTCGACCAGACGCTCGCGTGGCCGTGCATCGTCCATCGAGCGATACGAGATGCGGCAGCGAACGCCGTCCTGAATGGCGCAGCTCAGCTGCTGCCAGTGCGACCCGTGGTTGACGGTGTCAAAGACGCGCTGGTTATAGCCGAGCTCTTCGGGTAGAAGGGCATGTCGAATCCGGGCTGCCGTCTGTGGCTCGATCCCCAACGATTCAAGTTCATGGTTGAGCACAGCGCCCTCGGCGGCACTCAGGCGCAACGGTAGCACACGCCCGGCGTCACCGGTGAGGACCACACGCTCGCCGCGGCATTCGCAGATGATGCGCGCGCCCGATTCTCGGTCTGCGAGCGTCGAGACGATCTCGAGAATCTCGTCGAGCGACACTCCCGTGATGTCAAAGCGACTGCAAATCTCGGTTCGTGTCATGCCGCTCTCGCCGGCGGCGTAGAGGGCCTCCATGATGTCGATGGCGCGCGAGAGCCTCTGCTCGCTGGTGAGTTTACGCACGGGCATGCTCGTGCACCGTCCTTTCAATGAGGTGGTTCCACGCCTGTTTGAGCGATTTGGGGGCCACGGGCCTCATGCCGTCCATGGCGTGGGCCATGCAAAATGAGGCGGAGGCTTCAAGATCGCGCACGTCAACGGTCCAGATCCATCCTTCTTCGGCGTGCGTGAGTTGGCCTCGCCCGCGCGTGAGGCCGTTGATCATATCGATCTGCGTCTGAGGGGCGAACGAGAACGTAGCTGCAACGGGCGGTCGGTCGGCAAAATCGAATTCAAAGAACAGATAGTCGTTGAGATTGAAGTCCGCAGGGATGGCGTAGGCCTTCGAAGGACGCCAAGCGCGAACGATACGGTCGCAGCGGAATGTCCTGATGCCGTCGGTGACATTGTCGAGGCCGCAGAAGTACGCCACGCCCTCGCGCTCGAACATGCCGTAGACGCAGACGGTACGTTCTTTCTGCTCGCCGCGTCCGTTCTGATATAAAAATCGCAGCGCGCATCGCTCGGCAAAGGCGCTCCATACCGTATCGACGGTGGGAGAGCGGCGGATCGGTACTTCGTCCACCGTCGTCCTACCGGTGAGATAGGCAATCTTGGAGCGAATATCGGCAAGCGGTGCGGCAAAAGTGGATGAGCCGGCCGCTAGTGTCTGGTCGATGGCGTTGAGCAGGATATCGGCGTCGTCTGCGGTGATGAGGCCGCCTGCCGCAAACGTGTGCTCGCGGTCGATTGTCCACGAGCTTTCCTCGGTCTCCTGCGCGCCGGCGGGGCGAACCTCCTTGATTAAGATGCCGCGTTCGAGCAGTTTGTCACGATCGCGTCGAAACTTGCGCTTATCCGAGTCGATATTGCCCGAGCCATATCCCAGGTCAGAATCCAAGACGATCTGCTCGGTCGTCAGCGGTTCGGGGGAGCTGTTGAGCACAAAGAAAAGATTGAGGATGCGCTGAGCCGTTTTATCGAAACTGGGCTCCGAATTCCCCTTTTTAATTGTCGCGGTCGTGTCGCTTGCCGTCATAGAGTCCTCGCATGAGAAGGTGGTTTGCTGCCATGATTTTAGTCCGATATGGAGATTAGGCTATATCCTTGTCCGCTCGGGGCGTTAAGATGGCCCGAATTCGGTCGTTTGCGCTCGCTCGGGGTATACTTTCGACTATATACGGTTCTAATGTGCATGCATTGGGCCTATTTGTCGGATTATGGATGTGGAGCGCACATGGCGAACACCCAGAACTATATTAACCACCTGCTGCAGAACACCGGCATTACGCCGGCATGCAGCGAAGAAGAGCGCTTGGCTGCCGAGGATATCGCTCAGATCTTCCGCAACCACGGCTTTGATCCCGAGGTTCAGGAGTTCAATGCTCCGGCGCCCAGTAGGTTGGCATTTGCCGTTACCGGTATTCTTGCGTTTGCCGGTGCCCTGCTGATGGGCATCGGCGGCGGTATCGGCTTGGTCGGCACCTTGCTGGCCATTGTCGGCGCCGTTCTTTACGTGCTCGAGCGCACGGGCCACCCCGTGGTTTCGCGCCTGGGCAAGACGGGCGTAAGCCAAAATGTCATCGCCTACCACAAGGCCTCGGGCCCGCTCGCGTCTCCGCGCAACCGCCCGGTGGTCGTTGTCGCACACTACGACTCTCCCCGTGCTGAGCTGCTCGCCCGCGAGCCCTATGCTTCGTATCGTGCGCTCATCGCCAAGCTGTTGCCCGTTGCCACGGTTGCCCCTGCTGCCGTTGCCATCCTGCGTATCCTGCCGCTCCCCGGCGCGCTCAAGGTTCTGCTGTGGATTGTCGCGATCCTCGCTTCCCTCGTTGCACTTGCCAACGCGGCAAACATCATCTCTAACCGCCACATTCTTCCCTATACGTCCGGCGCGGTGTGCAACAAGTCTTCTGTCGCCGCTATGCTCGGCGTTATGGACAACGTTGCTCCCTTCCAGGGCGAGAACGAGTTTCCCGACGATGTTCCGTTCGATACCTATTTTGGGGAGCAGAAACGTCGTGCCGAGGAAATGGCGCGCGCGGCGGCGGAGTATGCCGCGGCCCAGCAGCAAAACGACTACGGCAACACCATCGAGTACGAAGAACCTACCTACGCCGAGGACGAGTTCGGTCAGCCGATTGCTCCCGGCGCTCAGACCGAGCCCGAACAGGGTGAGGCTTTCGACGAGCAGATCGAGGGCTTTGAGGGTGCGTCTGCCGACGAGACGCTGATCGGCGCCATCGTGCCCGAGGATCAGAATCAGACTGTCCAGGCCGAAGAGTTCAATGACGAGGTTCCCGCTGCCGAGTCGGCGGAGGAACCTGCCGCGGTCGAGCCCGAGCCCAAGCTCTATCGCAACGCCGCCGGCAACATCCGCTTTGGTTCGGATGCCATCCGTGCGCTCGGAATGCTTCCCGAGTCTTGCACGCTCGATTACGAGGAGGGCGAGGAACCGACGTTTGAGCCCGAGCCTGCGCCCGTTGTCACTGCGGATGATGAGTCTGCCGCGGTTACCGCTGCCGTTGCCGAGCCCGAGGCGGTGTCCGCGATCGATCCCGCGGCAGGACTGGACATTTTGGCTCCCGCCGCGCCGGTGCAAGACGTTGCGGACGAGTCTGACGACGATTACGTTGAACAGCCGAGGCGCGTGTCTTACGAGAGCGATACTGATTTCTCTGCCGAGATTCCCGCGGCAACGCCCCATGCCGACATTGCATCGGCGTTCTCGTCGATTGGCGCCAGCGCTTCCAACTTCTTTAAGGGTGCGCTTACAAAGGGCAAGAAATTTGTCGACGATTTCGAGGAGAAGCGCGCTGCCGCACGCGAGGCTGCCGAGCAGGAGGCTATCGCTCAGCAGCAGGCAGCCGAGGCGGCACGTGAGCTCGCGGCGCAAGAGTTCGAGCAGAACGAGGCTATGCAGTCCGTGCCCGTCGACGCCGCCGAAGCTACAACGTCCTTTGAGTCCCAGCAACCGACGTCCGCGGATGTTGTTGAGGCGACGACGTCTTTCGAGGCCCAGCAGCACGTCGATAGCACCATGTCGTTTGATGCCGCGAAGTTCGATTCCACGATAACGTTTGAAAAGCAAGGCACCGCGATTGCCGAGCCCCTTCCTGTTTCCGATGAACAGGGCGACGCGGTGGACGATGACGAGCCTATTGATGCTGCCGAAATCCAAGATGCCGCCGAGGACGAGCCCGTCGAGGCCAACTCTGACGAAGAACAATACGCGGCAGCCGAGCAAGATGAGTCGACCGAGGCCGAGCAGGAGGAAGTGCCTGCGGTTTCCGAGGCTCCCGAGACAGATGAGTCGAGGCCTTACTCCACGCAGATTTTCACCATGCCGACCCCGAGTGGTTCCGGTGCCACGGTTGCCGATGTCGCTCCCACCCAGGACGAAACGGTCGATTCCCTTATGGCCCAGATTTCCTCCCAGGCATCACCGCGTCCGCAGATGAATGTTCCCGATCCGGCGTCGGCACCGTCGCTTGCGCCCTCTTCGTCTCCGCTGGCTTCGGTCCCCGATCCGTCGCTGCCGTCGATGAAGCAGGCAAACGTTGCGTCTCGCACGTCGCTGTTCGACCTTCCCGATCCCTCTGCCCAGGTCAACGACCCCTTTGCTACTGCCCAGGGTCCCGAACCCACATCGGCACCCGTTGCGCCTCCTATGCCCGTTGCGTCGGGCGCGCAGCCGATCGAGACCATTTCGGCTCCCGCCCCGGCGGCACCCAAGTCTCGTAAGCGCGGCCTGGGTGGCCTGTTCGGCCGTAAAAAGAAAAACGAGCAGGACAGCATGAGTGACTGGCTGGGCGTCGAAGACGATTACGATGCCAAGAAGTCCGGTCGCGGTATCGGTTCGTGGGATAACTTCGAGGACGATAACGATGGCTGGAAGGGCGGCGCTACGTCTTCCGATGGCGCTTCTTCCGAAGATATGCTCTCGGCTGTCGCCTCTATGGGCGATGATGAGCTGCTCGGTCACGATATCTGGTTTGTGGCAACGGGCGCCTCGGATTGTGATGGCGCCGGCATGAAGGCCTTCTTGGCTTCGCACCGCGATAAGCTCCGTGGCGTATTCTTCATCAATCTTGAATCCGTCGGCGCCGGTAGGCTTTCGGTGGTGACGGTTGAGGGCGAACAGCAGCTGCTCAAGGGCGATCGCCGCATCATGAACCTGGTCAGCAAGGTGTGCAAGTCGTTCCATGTCGATTGTGGCGCGCTCGAGATGCCCTATGCCAAGACCGATGCCTATGCCGCGCTCGAGGCGAGCCGCCGAGCCCTCACCATCGCCGGCGTGGACGGCACGCGTCTGGCTTGCGCTCGTACCGAGGACGACCTGCCCCACAATGTCAACCCGACGAACATTGCCACGGTATCCGAGGTCGTGACCGAGGTTATCCGCCGTTCGTAGACGGAGCTCTAAGGAGTCAACGTGTTTTCGTATATTAAGCGCCATTGGCCTGTCTACGTGATTTTGACCTTGATTGCCATTGCGTTAGGATTTGGGGCTGCCTACATCGTGGGTGCGAAGGGCTCGACCCCCGCCTCCGCAATCAGCGAAGAGGTGGAGCAAGAACAGAGTACGGGTGCCGATGGGATTCCTGAGTCCGAGCAGGCAATCGTTGATGGTGGATCTTCGTCTGCAGAGTAGATACGGCGATTTACATGATTGAAAGCGGGCGAGCCAGTCCCCTGGCTCGCCCGCTTTTTCATCGCGCTAGCGCTTCTTTGGGATCGACCTAAGGCGAGCGAACCATAGGGCTGCGGCACTCGAGGTCAGGAGCGCGGTGATGCAAGCGGCGATGGGAACTGATCCTGTTGCCGGTAGGTCCTGCGGTAGGGTACAGCGTTGAATGACGCTGTCCTCGTCATGCGACTCAAGTTTATCGCCGCCACCGTTGCGGCAAAGATCGACGCGTGCGCTGTTGGTGAGTGCGGTTTGGGGCGTATAAGCCGACGTTGCCTGCATGTGTACGACTGCGCCCCGAGCGTCTGTGCCAAGGATTGCTTTGGCATCGTCAAGGTCGTCGTGCTCATCTTTGAGATCATCGCGGGTCCAAGAATCCGCATCGCTTCGAGTCGTAAAGTCGGCGGCTACCGCACCGTATTCAATTCGAATACCCGTTACGACGGTATTGGACGCAAGGTCGAGTTCTTTCGCCTCGAGTGTGGTGGATTCCGTGGTCGAGACATCCGCCTTCCACAGGTGCCAGCCGTCGTAATCGACGAGGCGGCAATCCTCACCCAGGCTCTCTTTTACTTCGTCGGACTCAAGCCAAGGATTTTCGTGCCCATCGTCAAGTGTCGCGTTTGTCGGCTCATCGACGTCTGTCGAGTCCAACGGCGTCGTGCGATACCACACGTTGCACAGACCGTTGAGGTCGCCGATGGCGACGGGGGTTTCGATTGAGACGAATCTCGCCGTATCGTCCTCGGTACACTCAAGATCATCGGTAATTGTGAACTCATCAACCCAGGTAGCTGAATCGTTTCGAGCGTCGATGGTATAGGAGAAAAGCCCATCCGTATTGGTTTGCATCGCGGCACGGTTTTTACCATCGCCGTTAGCCAACAGGCCCTTTTCGATAGGTTGGACAAGTTCCTGACGCTTGTCGACCTGCCCCTTGATCTCGATGGGCGCATCCTTCATCGCGACGGATTGGACTTCTCCCGTATCCTTTATTTCAAACGTTATCTCCTCGGCAAGGTCATAGGTCCGCGGAGACATCATTTCGCGCAACGAGTAGGTGCCGGGTGCAAGATGTTCGACGCGGTGCGGCTTGTCGGATGAGGTCCAGGAGTCTATTTCGGTTTTATCGGGACCATATAAGGTGAGCTGTGCGCCTTCCACTTCCTGCTCACCGCTTGCATCGACCTTGGAGATATCAACCTTGGTGTAATCGTCGGATACGTTAAGCCGTGCTTCTACAACGGGTGTTTTCTGGTCGCCATAAGTAAGGTCGACAATATGGGTTGTCTGATCGAGCAAGAAGCCTGCCGGCGCTTGAGTCTCGACAACTTCGTAGCGTGCGGTGCCAGATCCCAGTGGGAGGTTGTCCGCGCGTGCTTCTCCAGTTTCATCCGTCGTGACGGTAGCGACAGTCTCACCGTCGAGCGCGGCAATGCTACCGTCGGGGCGCACGATATCACCCGAGGCACGGATCTCAAAAACGGCGCCCGCGAGGCTGCTGCCGTCTATGGCATCGGTTTTAACGATCCTGATGTTTCCGGTCGCGGCGTGGTCATAATACGAGGCGATTGCAACGGGCGTTAGGTTCATGTCGGCGGGTATGTTTACCTCGATCTCTTCGCCGACAAGATAGGGCTCTTTGGCCGAGGTTTCGCGTACATAATAGGTGCCCGGCACGAGCGATTCGGGCAGTGTGACGGTGCCGGTCGCGTCAGTCGTAAAGGTGTCCATTACGTTATGTGCTGGATACCAGCAAGTTTGTGAGACAGGTTCGTGATTGCTGTCGAGGAGTTGGAAGGTGAATCCGGCTAGGGGAACAGAAGCGCCTGTTTGGGCATCGCGTTTTACAATCTGGAGATGCGTCGACAGAGCGTGGTTGTCCACGATATATTGAAGCTCGGCGCCGTCGGAAATCTGATTGGCCCCGACGGTCCATTCCCCTGCACGTTTAAAACCCTCGGGGACGGTTTCCGGAACCTCGCGAACCGTGTAGCCGGCACGGTCGTATGGGACGGCTCCGTGGACACCGGCGGGTCGCTTGCCTGTGCCGAACCATGCTTCGGGCTGATCTTTGGTGGAGGCAAAGCCATAGATGTTTGTGGTCAGTGTGCCAACAACCTGATGAGAGCTGTTGCTGACAACCTCAAAGACAACACCTCCCGCCGGCTGCTCTAGGCCGGATTGGTCGCTACTGCCGTAATCCTTGAATTTGGAAATCTCAAGGTCAAACGCAATGGGGATATCGGAAACGCGAGATTCGATCTCGACCACGCCTGAATCGCCGAGCTGGTCGGCTCCAACGGTATAGGTCCAGCTGTCGTTGGATGGCAGGTAGCCCTCGGGGGCTTTTGATTCGTAGATGGTAAAGGTTCCTAAGGGGACATCGGCGAGAGTGGCCCGACCGCTTTCGTCGGTCGTGAGGATTTGCGCCCATCCAGGGGTTGATTGCGACACACACGTGAACTCTGCTCCTGCGAGTGAAGATCCCACCTGGGGGCCGGCATTCGTCGTGGCATCGAGTTTTACGATACGCAGGTTGATGGTGCCGGGCTGTTCATCAATGGCGACCCGCCCGCCGTCATTCCCCGTGGTAAAGGCAATACGATCGTGGCGGGGGACATAGCCGGCCGGCGCCTTCGTTTCAACTAGGTAGTATGCCGTGTTGGGTAGGAGTGTTGCCTGTGCTCGACCGTTGCCGTCCATCTGGATGGTACCAACACGCGCGCCGCTGGCGCTCTCAAAAATATCGAATGTTGCCCCGGTAAACTGATAGGTATTGTTTCCGCTGGTAATAACGGTGTTAGCAGACTGCTTTTGGAAGGAAACAGAGACCGCCGGCAGTACATAGAGCATGTCTTGACGTTTGCTGCCGCCCGATACAGCCCCTAGATAGCGTCGCGCGCGGTGCGGAGCGGCTTTGATGCTTCCTGATTTTGCGCTGTCGTGGAGCCACCTCGCAGCCGCCACGACTTCATTGTCGGCGGTAAAGTGTCCGCTCTTGGTTTTACCCTGAGCGGTCGTGTAGGAGTAGGTGCCGTCGACATGGGTAGTGCCGTTGAGCATCCATACGGCAAGCTGGGTGGCGGCGCGGGCGCGATCGGGTGAAAGATGGTAACCGCCAAACGACGTGGTGGTTGGATATCCGTGACAAACGATTGCCGCGAACTCGTCGTCGAGCCACACCCAGCCTTGATCAAAGTTGAGCCATGGGCCGCCCGGTTTGGTGGGGCCGGGGCGCTCCTGGTTCATGCAGTAGGCAATCGAGGTGTCTTGAGCTTCATACTTGCCGATGAAGAAGGGTCCACAATCATCGCTAATAGTGCGGAAGCCGAGCTGGTCGTAGCCATCGACGGCAAATGCGGCTCCCGGTGCCAGGCAGCCGAAAAGCAGGAAGAGGAGCAGGAGCAGCGGACCTGTTGCGATTGCGCTGTGGACAGAGTGCGTGGGTGCGTTGGACATGGCTGCTCCTTATCCCTCGTGCGTCGCACGGGGAGGCTGCGACGCGTAGGATGAGGCTACCCCCGAGGTTCATGCGGGTAAGTACCGGAGCCTGACCAAAAGCTTGCCCAATTCCTGACAAATTGAGCTCAAATACAACGATCAAGCAAAAGTGCAGGTAGAAGATAGGGAGAACAGGAGGTCAAAGGTCCTCGTCTCCACAATTGACGCGATTTTCAAACGAATCTCCACAGCTAAAACAAGCATCACCACCCTTGTATCGAACAAGACAACCGCGTTATACTATCCCCCACATATGCGGGCATCGCCAAGTGGTAAGGCATCAGCTTCCCAAGCTGACACTCGCGGGTTCGAGTCCCGTTGCCCGCTCCAGTAAAAAGCGCAAGCACGGCAGCGTTACGTTGCCGTGCTTTTTACTACCAAGCGCCGGGACTCGAACCCGCCAGGGTGCGAGCGTTAAGCAAACGCGAAGCGTTTGTAGCGAGCAGGCGAAGGCGCCGACAGGCGCCTGAAGCCGGTGCGGATTTGCGAAGCAAATGCGCAGACGTCCCGTTGCCCGCTCCATCGAGCACGGGAGACAGCCGGGAGCGTCAAATTCAACCCATTTTGCCCGCGCATGGGCGTAGGTCCTGGTCTACCGGCCGCAGCCGGTGGGGATTTGCGAAGCAAATACGCGGACGTCCCGTTGCCCGCTCCAATTCCAAAATGTTAGGTTAATGCCTGCTGCCCATACTTGCACCTGCGCACGGTACAATGGTTGGGTTACGACCAACGTGCCAATAACCAAAAAGGAGCCGCTATGATCGATCGCTATACCCGCCCGGAGATGGGACACATTTTCTCCCTCGAGAACAAGTACGCCATTTGGCAGGAGATCGAGGTCTTGGCCTGCGAGGCCCAGGCGGAGCTCGGCAAGATCGGTATTTCCAAAGACGAGGCCCAGTGGATCCGCGACCATGCCAACTTTGAGAAGGCGAAGGTCGATGAGATCGAGGAAGTCACGCGCCACGACGTCATTGCCTTCCTGACCAACATGAAGGAATACATCGATGCCGATGTTCCCGAGGGCGACCCCAAGCCCAGCCGCTGGGTTCACTATGGCATGACCAGCTCCGATCTGGGCGACACGGCCCTGTGCTACCAGCTCACCCAGGCCTGCGACCTGATCATCGAGGATGTCAAGAAGCTCGGCGAGATCTGCAAGCGTCGCGCCTTCGAGGAGCGCAACACGCTCTGTGCCGGCCGCACTCATGGCATCCACGCCGAGCCGATGACCTTCGGCATGAAGTTTGGCTCTTGGGCCTGGGAGCTCAAGCGCGATCTGGATCGTCTTGAGGACGCCCGCAAGAATGTTGCCTTCGGTGCTATCTCGGGTGCTGTCGGCACGTACAGCTCCATCGAGCCGTTCGTCGAGGAGTACGTCTGCGAGCACCTGGGCCTGGTTCACGACCCGCTGTCCACGCAGGTTATCAGCCGCGACCATCACGCCTATCTCGCCGGCGTTCTTGCCACCACCGCGGCCACCTGCGAGCGCATCGCTACCGAGGTTCGCAATCTGCAGAAGACCGATACGCTCGAGGCCGAGGAGCCGTTCCGTAAGGGCCAAAAGGGCAGCTCCGCCATGCCGCACAAGCGCAACCCCATCACCATGGAGAAGGTCTGCGGCCTGTCGCGCGTCGTGAAGGCCAACGCGCAGGTTGCCTTCGACAACGTCGCCCTGTGGCACGAGCGTGACATTTCGCACTCCTCTGCCGAGCGCGTCGCCCAGGCCGACAGCTTCATCGCCCTCGACCACATGTTCCAGTGCCTCATTCGCGTTATCGACGGCCTGCAGCTGTACCCTGCCCGCATGATGGCCAACCTCAATAAGACCCGCGGCCTCATCTTCTCCTCCAAGGTGCTGCTCGCCCTCGTCGACACGGGCATCACCCGCGAGGACGCGTACGTCATTGTGCAGGAGAACGCCATGGCAACCTGGCACGAGGTACAGGATTGTGTCTCCGGCCCCACCTTTAAGGAGCGTCTCGAGGCCGACCCGCGCTGCACCGTCAGCCAGGAGAAGCTCGACGAGATCTTTGATCCGTGGGACTTCCTCACCCGTATCGACACAGTCTTTGATCGTCTGGAGCAGCTGAGCTTCGAGTAGGTTCGGGCATAACGTTAGCTTTTTAGGGCGCTTTGCTGGTAATGTGTGTTGCCGGCAAAGCGCCTCGTTGCATTTAGGGAAAGACGGGGATAATAGTCGTCTCGAATAACATTCTGAGAGGGGATCGCATGATTTCGTTTGATTACAAGCCTCAGGGCGTGTGTGCTCGCAATATTCACCTTGACCTTTCCGATGACGGCAACAAGGTGATGGGCGTTGAGTTTACCGGCGGCTGCGATGGTAACCTCAAGGCCATCTCCAGGCTGGTCGAGGGTGCTCCTGCCGATCGGGTAATCGAGGTTCTCGCCGGTAATACCTGCGGTATGAAAAAGACCTCCTGCGCCGACCAGCTTACGCGCGCTATCGAGGCCGCTCGCGCCGAGATCGCCTAATGGGTATCGCCGATCACATCAAGAATGGAATATCGCGTCGCGGCTTTGTGCTCGGTGGGGCTGCCGCGGGCGCTGCCACGTTGCTTGCCGGATGCTCGAAAAAAACGGGCACCAGCGATGATGCCGCCGGCGAGCCGCAGGTTATCAAGGACGATTCCAAAATCATCTCGATTACGGATGAGTACGAGGCAGTCGACATCGATCTTGAGCCGGCGGCGTCGTGGACGCTGCCGCTGGGTACGCTGCTGTACTACTGCGACGGCGATTACGCCGCGGCGATGATGGCGCCCGCATCGGCACTGCACGCCAACACGCTCGGTGTGCTCAACCTGGGCGATGGCTCGCTTACCACATTAATCGAAGATCCTGTCGAGGGCACGGGATATGCATTCTACGATGTCCGTGCCGGCGACGGCGTATTCGCGTGGGTTGAGATGAACTTTGCCAATTCATCGTGGAAGCTCTACGCTCAAAATCTGTCGGGCGCTTCGCTCTCTGGCGATGTGGCTGAGCTCGATCGAGGTGGCAAGGACTATGATCCGCCACTGTTTACGGCGTTCGGGTCATCGGTTATCTGGTATAAAATGCCTTCGGCAGGCGGCAATAAAACGAGTAGTGATTCGTTTTGCTATCGTCGCTCGCTTGATGAATCCAAGGCCGAGGTAATTTGGAAATCGACGGGCCGCTTTGCATCGGCCCCGCGCGCGAGCGACGGCATTTTGACCATCTCGCCGCGTGTCCGCAACGACGAGGGCGTCTACTACGGCATAACGGCAATCGATCTGACCGACGGCAACAACACCAAGCGTGCCCAGCTGGTCCTTCCCTCGTCAGTCTCGCCTTTCGAGGCCGTATATATGGGCGATACCTTCGTGTTTTCTATCGAGGCGACCTATAGCGGTGTGGGCAGCCTGGGCAACATGGGCACGTATATCGGTAATGAGGGAGGGCCGTACCTCTTTCTGTCACGCGAACCGCTCGCATGTGCGGCTGGCAAGAAGAATAAATACCTTGTTAAGGTACAGGCGTCGCATTTCCTGATCGACACCTCTGCCAAGACCTATGGCTCACTGCTGTCGCCCGACCGCGCTTTGGAGTATGGCGATTATCCAGCTACGGCGGGAAAATCGGACTCATTCCTTACGTACGCCACGGTGCGCAACAGCCAGGGTATACCAGAGACGGTCACTGCACGCCTATTCTCTCTTTAAGCTTAGAGGGGTTAAAAAGGCGCCAACAGGGGAATAAGCGCGTTGTAATTGTGAGTACCGCCCGCCGAGCTGCCGCGTCATAGCGGCATCCGGCGGGCTCAGGTGCGTTAAAATGGGCTTGTTCTTAGCTAATTGAGACAGGGGGGCCGTGTTATGGCTTCAGATGCAAAAAAGATTCTGCTGGTCGAGGATGAGAAGGCAATCCGTGACGCCGTCGCTGCCTATCTCGAGCGCGAAGGCTACTGGGTTGTGGGCGTCGGCGACGGCCAGTCCGCGATCGAGGAGTTCGAGAAGCATCAGTTCGACCTGGTCGTGCTCGACCTTATGCTCCCCAAGATTCCCGGCGAGCGCGTTTGCCGCACCATTCGCGATACCTCGGATGTCCCCATCATCATGCTGACGGCTAAGGGCGAGATCGAGGACCGTATTATCGGTCTTGAGCTCGGCGCCGACGACTATCTGATTAAGCCGTTCTCGCCGCGCGAGCTCGTCGCCCGCGTTCGCGCTCTGTTCCGCCGTGCCCATCAGGCCGACGAGCCCGCCGTCGAGGTGCTCGACTTCGGCGATCTGGTCATCGATATCTCGGGCCACAAGATCTTGGTCGAGGGCAAGGAAGTCGATCTGACGGCTTCCGAGTTCAAGCTGCTCACCACGCTCGCCCGCCATCCCGGCCGTGTGTATAACCGCATGGAGCTGGTCGAGAAAGTGCTCGGGTATGACTTTGAGGGCTATGAGCGCACCATCGATAGCCACGTGAAGAATCTTCGCGCCAAGCTGGGCGATGATCCCAAGAAGCCCAAGTGGCTCTACACCGTCCATGGTGTCGGCTATCGCTTCGAGGCTCCGGCCAAGACCGATAAGTCGGACGAGAAATAGGGAAATCACATATGACACCTGCGCGCTTTGAAATCGGACAAAAGCACAAGCAGGAGAGCGAGGCGGGTTCCAAGGCTAGTTGGAACACGCCTCGTTCCGATTCACGGCCAACGATGAGCTATCCCTCGCGCATGGCACTTGCTTTTGCTCTGACATCGCTCATGACGGTATTGGTGCTGGTGGGCGTTGTCTCTGTTGTGTGGGGCACGGTCTTTTCGGATTACACACGCTCCAATATCGTCGAAATCGCAAATTCCGCTGCCGAGAAGTTGGCAACCTCATATGAGGAAAACGGCTCTTGGACCGCGGGGGAACTGCGCACGGTCGCAACGTCGAGTTTGGTTTCCGACGATCTGGGTATGCAGGTCGTCAATAAAAAGGGCGTGATCGTTTATGACGATTCCTGGCCCTCGGCAAGCGCCACCGCCGATGTACGCGAAAACCAGGCTACGACCGACGACACGAGCGGCAAGAGGGCATCGCATAGCCCGGTCTCGTCTGCTCCAACCGACTCCGATAGCGTTGCTAACGTCGAGATTGTAACGTCTTCCGGCGAGCATGTCGGACAGGTAAAGCTGTGGGCCATCGGCTCCGACGCGCTGCTCACCAAGGCGGACTCTGCGTTTAGGGAGAAGACCTTTAACGCCATGGCCCTCGCCGCGGTTGTTGCAATCTGCATTTCGGTCGTTATCGGATCGCTCGTGTCGCGCATGCTCACCAAGCCGATTCATCGCATCACCAGTACCGCAAAGCAAATCCGTGACGGCGACCTGTCGGCTCGCACGGGACTGCGCGGTGATGACGAGATCGATCAGCTGGGAGAGACCTTCGACGAGATGGCCACCTCACTCGAGAAAGATATGAAGCACGAGAAGCGCCTGACCTCTGATGTTGCCCACGAGCTGCGCACGCCGCTCATGGCCATGCTTGCAACGGTCGAGGCCATGCAAGACGGTGTGTATCCCACCGACGACGAACACCTGGAGACGGTCGCTTCCGAGACGCGTCGCCTGGCTCGTCTGGTGCAGCAGATGCTCGACCTATCGCGTATGGAAAACAGCACGGCTCCGCTCAATCTAGAACCGGTGGACATGGTTCCGTTCGTGCGATCGATTGTGAACGGCCAGGAGCGTCTGTTTGCCGACCGTGACCTTCGTCTTCGCTTTGCAGATGAAACCCAGGGGCACGACGATGTCGTCGAAGCCGATCCCGACATGATCACGCAATGCGTCATCAACCTCATGAGCAACGCCATGCGCTACACCCCCGAGGGCGGTTGGGTCGTGGTGTCGGTGCTCAGTGACCGCAAGCATGTCAGTATTGCCGTTTCGGATACCGGTATCGGTATTGCCAAGGACGATCTGTCGCGCATCTTCGGGCGGTTTTGGCGCGCCGATGCCAGCCGCGCTCGCGAAGCTGGCGGCCTGGGCGTTGGCCTCGCCGTGACCAAGCAGATCGTCGAGCGTCACCATGGCTACATATCCGTGGAGTCGGAGCTTGGAAAGGGTACGACTTTTACAATTCATCTGCCCCGCGAGCACACGGCGGACGCGGCATCTACTACAATGGAGCACTAGCTTTTCGCTATTCGGTGAAGGAGGGGCCGCGTCCCTGCCGCTCCGAGTTTGCGAAAACATGCGGGAAAGAACCCGCATTTCTGTCGTATTTAGGTAAGGAGTGACTCACGTGACAACGATGGAGCGTCGTCCGGATTCCCGTGGCAAGGTTCGTGATATCTACGATGCCGGTGAAAACCTGCTGATGGTCGCCACCGACCGCATTTCTGCGTTCGACTTCATTCTTCCCGACGAGATTCCGTTTAAGGGAGAGGTGCTCAACCGCATCTCGGCATTCTGGTTCGATAAGTTTGCCGATATCGTTCCCAACCACCTCGTTTCCATCGATCCGGCGGATTTCCCCGAGGAGTTTGCCGAGTATCGTGACTACCTCGCAGGCCGCGCCATGCTGGTCAAGAAGGCCCAGACGATTCCTATCGAATGCATCGTCCGCGGCTATCTGACCGGTTCGGGCAAGAAGACCTATGACGAGAACGGCACCGTCTGCGGCATTCAGCTGCCCGAGGGTCTGACCGAGGCCTCCAAGCTTCCCGAGCCGCTGTTCACGCCGTCCACGAAGGCCGAGATCGGCGACCACGACGAGAACATTTCGTTCGAGCGTTGCTGCGAGATCGTGGGTGAGGACATCGCCGCGCAGATTCGCGACCTGTCCCTCAAGATTTACAAGGCTGCTGCCGAGTATGCAGCGACCCGTGGCATCATCATCGCCGACACCAAGTTCGAGTTCGGTGTCATCGATGGCAAGGTTACGCTGATCGACGAGTGCCTCACGCCCGACTCCAGCCGTTTCTGGCCTGCCGCCAGCTACGAGGAGGGCAAGATTCAGCCCAGCTACGACAAGCAATTCGTCCGCAATTGGCTCAAGGCCAACTGGGATATGACGGGGGAGACCCCGCACCTGCCCGCCGAGGTCATTGATGGCACGTCCGAGCGCTATCGCGAGGCCTTCCAGATCATCACGGGCTCCCAGTTCACAAGCATGAAGGAGAACGCATAAGTGAGTACCCGTAGCGCCACGAACAAGCGCACGCAATCCCACGAGGTTACCGGGGTTGCGCGCAAGTCCGCCGCATCTGCTAAACCCGCCCGCCAGGCAGCGAGCTCCGTTCGCGTCGTGCCGGCTTCGTCTAAAGCTCGCCGCAAAGAGCTCGAGAAGGGTGAAAACCTGGAAGGCCTTTCCAAGGAGGAGAAGCGCGCCCGCAAGGCCAAACAGCGTGCTCGCGAGGATCGTATCTACACGGTGTCGAATATTCTCCTCAAGCAGGACGAGGACTACACCAAGCGCCGTCGTATCTGGTGGGCCGTGCTCGCCATCGGCATGGTACTCGTCGTGGCAATTTGGGCTTCGCTCTACTTCGCTCCCGGCGGCACGGTGTCCAGTCCCGTCCAGATGGTCGGCATCGTTTTGTCCTATGTCATCATCCTAGGTGACTTTATCTACGACTTCGCTCGTATTCGTCCCTTGCGCAACATGTACCGCGCGCAGGCCGAGGGCATGTCCGAGAATAAGCTCAACGCTTTTATCGAGCGCGCAGCTGCCGAGGAGGACAAGAAGGACTCCAAGAAGAAGTAGCGTTTGCATACATACTTATCGCTAAGATATAAGGCGCGTCGTTTTTGCGGCGCGCCTTTTTACTGTTCTATAGATAGATGGAGTGGCACATGATTCGAGCTGCCCTGACGGTCGAAGAGGCCCTGGAGGGTATGAAGTCCCTGGAGCCCAAGATTAAAAACTATGCGCGCCTGGTTGTCCGCAAGGGCGTAAACGTTAAGCCCGGCCAGGAAGTCGTCGTTCAGTCTCCGGTTGAGTGCGCGCCGTTTGCGCGCGTGGTGGTCGCGGAGGCCTATGCTGCCGGCGCCGGCCACGTGACGGTCATCTGGGCCGATGATGCCGTGACGAGGCTCACGTACGAGCATGTCGAGAAAAGCTTTTTTGAGCAGACGCCCGAGTGGAAGCGCCTGCAGCTGGATTCCCTGGCCCAGGACGGCGCCTGCTTTGTCTTTATCGAGGGTGCGGATCCTGCGGCCCTCAAAGGCATCGATCCAGCCAAGCCGGCCGCGGCATCAAAGGCGAGGAATACGCAGTGCAAAGTTTTCCGCCGTGGACTGGATTACAACATCAATCCGTGGTGCATCGCCGGCGCTCCGGTCGTGGCTTGGGCGCACGAGGTGTTCCCGGGAGACGCCGATGAGGTTGCAATCTATAAGCTGTGGAATGCGATTCTGCACACCGCGCGCGCCGATGGCCAGGACCCAGAGAGCGACTGGGAACTCCATGACGCCGCATTCGAAAAGAACCTGCGTTTCCTGAACGACAATCGTTTCGACTGCCTGCATTACACCGCGGCAAATGGAACCGATCTGACGATTGGCATGACGAAGGGTCACGAGTGGGCCGGCGGCAAGGGCAAGACGCCCGATGGGCACCCCTTCTTCCCCAACATTCCCACCGAGGAAGTCTTCACTTCGCCCGATCGCATGCGCGCCGACGGTATCGTGTACTCGGCCATGCCGCTTATCCACCACGGCAATAAGGTCGATGATTTTTGGATTAAATTCGAGGGCGGTCGCGTGGTGGACTACGACGCCCGCGTGGGCAAGGCAACGCTCGCAAGTATCATCGATACTGACGAGGGCGCTGCTCACCTGGGAGAGGTCGCGCTCATTTCCAAGAACACGCCGATCCGCGAAAGTGGTGTTCTGTTCTACGATACGCTCTATGACGAGAACGCTAGCTGCCATCTCGCGCTAGGTGTCGGTTTCCCCGAATGCATCGAGGGTGGGTATGACATGTCCAAGGAGGAGCTCCTGGAGCATGGTGTTAACGTCTCGAGCACGCACGTCGATTTTATGATCGGCACGGACGACATCGATATTACGGGCATTACGCCTGATGGACGTGAAGTTGTGATTTTCCAGAACGGCCAATGGAGTTGGGAATAGTCCCAGACCGTGGTACAATGCCACCCGCGGGCCGTTAGCTCAGCTGGCAGAGCAGGGGACTTTTAATCCCAAGGTCCAGGGTTCGAACCCCTGACGGCCCACCATAGAAAAGAAAGCGATCGACTCCGGTTGGTCGCTTTTTTATTGCCGCGACACGGGTTCGAACCCGTCGGGGCGCGGAGCGCCGCAGCGGCCGCCTGCGGAGCAGGCTGAACCCCCGACGGCCCACCCAACGAAAGGAAAACAAAATGAAAACAGATAGATACGGAATTAGCGGCAGCACATTAAAGATAATAGCGGCCATTTCGATGGTTCTCGATCATGTAAGCAGGATCGTCCTGACCAATGGAATCATGACTCACGCATCGTACAATCAGATATCAGACGAGCAGTGGGCGATTCTAAGCGAGGCTTCGGATGTGCTTCATGTTCTTGGCAGAATTGCATTTCCCTTATTTTGCTTTTTGATAGTTGAGGGATTTTTGCATACTCATGACATAAAGAAGTACCTGCGAAATATGCTTGTCTTCGCAATCATTGCGGAGCCCATATACGATTTCGTTCAAACAGGGCAACTATTTGACCTTCGGCAACAAAATGTTATGTGTGAGCTCCTGCTTTCCTTGGTCTTTTTGATTATTCTGGAAAAGATACAAAGTCTTTCAAAATGGAAGAGGCACATCGCAGAAATTGCTCTGATTGTTTTGACAGCACTGGCAGCTGAATACACTAAACTAGATGGCGGCGTGTATGGCATTCTGCTTGTAGCTGCATTCTATTTATTCCACGACAGCAAGGCCAAGATGCTCTTTGCTGCAGTATGCGCAGTGCTCCTTTCGTCGTGCCATATAGTTGGCGGCGGATTTGAGTTTGCTACAGCTAATGTATTTAATCCTGATGTTGCTGCCGCGGTCGTTTCGTTGCTGCTTATCAATCTTTATAATGGCAAGCGAGGGCTGAAGCTGAAATACTTCTTCTACATTTTCTATCCGGCACATCTTGCTCTGCTTTATGGTGTCTCACTTATTGTTTTGAACTGTCTTTAATAACTCTCAAACAAGTCTCTGAAAGCAGAAACAAACTGACCCTAAGACTGCTTGTGAATTTCCGGAAGACCTGAGAGATGCGAGTATAGACAACGAGGGCTACAGAAAGATGCTTCTCAGTTCTCTGGCGGATCGCACGTATCTGTATGAGGATCACTTCCGCACACTCATTAATAACAGTGATAAACACGGCAGGTCCTCAAAACATGGGGCTGTGGAGGTCGAACGATGCTTCGACGGCATGAATGGCAGCGAGAAAGTGAGTTCGGAAACATCCCTTGGATGCTCCACCATAGAACTGAAAGCGATCGACTCCGGTTGGTCGCTTTTTTGTTGCCGGTGCACGGGTTCGAACCCGAACTTCTCTATATATAAAAACGCTTGGCGAACAAAACCTGCCTTTTACCGATGGGAAACAAATGGCTGATGCTTTTGGAGTAAAGTAGCGCTCCAGAGATGACCGATGTCTCAATACTCATAAAACAGCTGGTCATCGCCAATATCAGAAGTCAATGCTTCAGTTTTAACCTCAGTGATGCGACTGAGGGACCTATTCATTTGTGAACAAAATATGGAGTGCGCGATTCCCGCCCACGGGGCCCCTCCGGTCTGGCAATATATCTCCTTGCCGCGCGGCCCGGTCGGACCGGATGAGCCGCAAAGCGTGCACCTTGAGAACCGGATACTGCGAGGATGGACACTAACTTC
>CABUPH010000002.1 GCA_902493375.1 uncultured Collinsella sp. | reverse complement strand
GCCTAGCGCGCGAACTCCCGTAAGAGCGCGTCTTCCACTTCCCGAAGCGAAAGGGCCCCGCCTCCCTCGGCGGGACGGGTGATCACGATGCAGCGCGCTCCCACGTCGCGCGCGGCGGCAAGCTTCTCGGCCGTGCCGCCTACGGTTCCCGAGTCCTTGGTCACAAGCCACTGGGCGCCCACCTGCCGAAGCATCGCCTCGTTGAGCTCGCGGGTGAAGGGCCCCTGCATGCCGATGACGTGCGACGGCGAAAACCCCGCGTCGATGCACTTCGTTATAGCACCGGGCAGCGGGAGCACACGCACGAAGAAGCGCTCCGCGAAATCGGCGACGCGCGTGTAGGGAGCAAGCTCCTTGCTCCCCGTCGTGAGAAGCGCGCGACCCGGGTTCTCGGAGAGAAAGCGCGCCGCGCAGGCGATCGACGCGACCGGCACGACGCCTTTGGGCAGCGCTTCGACCGGGCGCGCAAGGCGCAGACATCGTGCACCCACGGCGAGCGAAGCGGCCCGGATGTTGCCGCTTGCGAGCGTAGCGAAGGGGTGCGTGGCGTCGACGACGACGCGCGCGCCGGAAAGCTCGCGCTCCATGTCGGCATCGTCGAGCCTGCCCGCATGCACCTCGATGCCCGGAAGCTCGCCCAAGAGCTCTCCTCCGTACTCGGTTGCCGCGTAGGCACGGGCGGGGATGCCCGACCCGCTCGCCCATTCGCACAGAAGGCGGCCCTCGGTGGTGCCGGCGAAGATGCGCAGCGCCGGCACGGATGCGCGGGCCGTCACTTCGCGCCACCCGTGCGCGTGATCTGGTAGAGCAGCGCGTTCATAATGGCGGCCGACACGGTCGAGCCGCCCTTGCGACCCCTCGCGACGATGGCCGGCACGCGTCGCGCGAGTAGCTCCTCTTTCGCCTCGACCACGTTCACAAACCCAACCGGCACCCCAACGACGAGCGCGGGCGCGATCTTCCCCGCGTCCATGAGCTCGGCGAGGCGCAGAAGTGCTGTGGGAGCGTTGCCGACGGCCACGATAAGCGGACCCTCGATGCGGCAAGCTTTGTCCATGCTCGCAACGGCGCGAGTCGTGCCCGCGGCGCGCGCCGTTGCGGCGACATCAGGGTCGGCCATGTAGCACACGGCCTTGCAGCCGAGCTTCGTGAGCGCGGGCTTGCTTATGCCTGCGAGCGCCATGTTCGTGTCGGTGAGCACCGTGGCCCCTGCGCGCAGTGCGTCGAGCGCACAGTGCGCGGCATCATGGGTGAACACGAGGGAATCGGCGTACGAGAAGTCGGCAGTGGTGTGGATGACGCGCTTCACGACGGGCTCTTCGAGCGGCGGGAACGTGCGGCCGCCAAGCTCTTCGGTGATGATCTCGAAGCTGCGCCGCTCGATGTCGCCGGGCGCCATCTCCTTGGAATCCATCTAGTACTCCACTCCTTCCCTTGCACATATCCCCTGAGAGTAGGGGTGTTTCTCGCACCGCATCTCGGTTATGTAGTCAGCCTTCTCCACGATCTTGCGGGAAGGCGCGCGCCCGGTGAGCGCTACTTCGACGCCGCGCGCGGACATATCGAGCGCGCGGTCCACGAGCGCCTCGTCGACAAGCCCCTTCGAAAGCGCGTCGAGCGCCTCATCGAGCACGAGCAGCCCCTCCTGAGCGCCCTCGAGCTCGGCGAGCGCGGAAGCGAGGTTCCCATCGTGCAGCTCGCACGTCGCGGCAAGTTCTTCCGACGTCATCGACCAGGTAAACTTGTCCGACACCTTCCCCGCGAACACGGGCACGCCGAAATGCTCGGCGAGCAGGCGCGCCTCCCCGCTTTCGCCGTCTTTCAGGAACTGCACGACGACGACGCGGCGGCCTGCGGCGAGCATGCGAAGGGCGAGGCCCATCGCCGCCGTGGTCTTGCCTTTGCCGTCGCCATGATACACGTGGATCATACGCCCTCCTCGATAATGCGGTAGACATACTCCATGTCGAGCGCCCCGCGCACGACGTCGGCCAGGCGGTCAAACTCGCGCGCACGGTGATCGGCTGCGGACGCTGCGCCCGCAGCACCCACGACGCTCTCGGGCAGGCCGCGCATGCGCGCGAGCGAGCGCGCGAGGGCGAGCGCCACCCCCGGTTCGTCGAACAGGCCGTGGAGATAGGTTCCGAACACGTTTCCGCAGGCCGCGCCTTCTGGTTTGCCGCCAATCGTGCCCGCAGGGGCGCAGGAGACGGTCGTTTCGCCGTCGTGAATCTCGTACCCGCGAGCCGTCATGCCGTTCCACACCGAGAACGCGCCTTGGGCGCCCATGATGCGCAGCTCCGACTGGGCGAGGCGCTTTTCCTCCTTGAACACCGTACTTGCAGGGATGAGCCCGAGCCCGCGCGCGGTGCCAGCGCCTTCCCTGCCGTGCGGGTCGGAAAGCTCTTCTCCCAAAAGCTGGTAGCCTCCGCATATGCCGAGCACCGGCGTGCCCGCGCCCGAAAGCGCGCGTACACAGGCTCCGATGCCGCTAGCCGCAAGCCAGCGCGCGTCGTCGAGCGTGGTCTTCGAGCCTGGGAGCACCACCAGGTCGGGTCGGCCCAGATCGGTCGTCGAGGAAACGTAGCGCACGCCCACGCCGGGCACGCGCGAAAGCGGGTCGAAGTCAGTGAAGTTCGATAGATGCGGAAGGCGCACGACGGCGACGTCGATGACGCCGCGCGCCTCGCGGGCAGATAGGCGCGGCGCGAGCGAGTCCTCGTCGTCCAAGTCGAGCGTAAGATACGGCACGACCCCCACGACGGGAACCCCGCACATCTTCTCGAGCGGGGCCAAACCCGGGCGCAGGATTTCCACATCGCCGCGGAACTTGTTCACCACAAGCCCCCGCAAAAGCGCGCGATCCTCGGGCGCAAAGAGCGCGACCGTGCCGTAGAGCTGAGCAAACACCCCGCCTGGGTCGATGTCGCCCGCGAGCAGCACGGGGGAGGACACGGCGCGCGCGAGCCCCATGTTGACGATGTCGTTTTCGGAAAGGTTGATTTCGGCGGGGCTGCCGGCGCCCTCGATGACGATGACGTCGTTTTCCTCCGCGAGCGAATCGAACGCCTCCAAAATCTGCGCCATGAGCGCCTTCTTTCGCGCGAAGTAGTCCCTCGCAGCGAAGGCTCCCTGCGCCTTGCCGGCCACGATGAGCTGGCTTCGGTGATCGCTTTCGGGCTTAAGCAGGATGGGGTTCATGCGCACGTCGGGCGCGATGCCGCACGCCTCGGCCTGCATGATCTGGGCGCGCCCCATCTCGAGCCCGTCGGCCGTGACACCGCTGTTGAGCGCCATGTTCTGGCTCTTGAAGGGAGCCACGCGCAGGCCGTCCTGCGAAAGCACGCGGCACAGCCCCGCCGCAAGCAGGCTCTTCCCCGCGTTCGACATGGTGCCCTGGATCATGATGGGCTTAGCCCTACCCACGGGTATCGACCTCCTTCGCCGAGCCTCGGCCATCCGCGCCCGCCATAGCGCCGCTGCAAGAAGCGCCGCCCCGTTCGTCGGGTTCGCCTTCGCCCGATGCGCCTTCCGCCCGAAGCGCGCGACTGAACGCCATCACAAGCCGGGCGTTCTCCTTGCGCGTGCGCACCGCGACGCGGCACCAGAAACGGGACAGTACCGAAAACGAGTCGCACGTGCGAACCAAAACCCCCTGTTTATACAGGCGCTCGGGGATGTCTTTCGCCGGCGTGCAGACTAAAAGGAAGTTCGCATCCGACGGCACGACGGAAAGCCCGAGCGAGGAGAGCTCGTGGGAAAGCCACGCTCGCTCGCCCGCCAATACATCGCGCGTGCGCGAGACGTATTCGACGTCTTCCAGGGCGGCGATGCCCGCGGCCTCGGCGACCGAGGAGACGGGCCATGCCTGCCCCGCCCGGCGAATCCCCTCGATGAGTTGGGCGTTTCCGCTGATCAGATATCCCAACCGCAACCCTGCCATTCCGTAGAGCTTGGTGAACGCGGAGAGCACGGCCACATGGCGCGAACACGCGGCGCGTGCGGCCAAGCTCCTTTCGCGGGCGTCGGGCGCAAATCCGAGGAAGCACTCGTCCACGACGAGCAGCGCGCCCACCTGCTCGCAGCGGCAAGCCGCGGCATCGATCACGCTGGGGTCGACGAGACGCCCCGTAGGGTTGTTCGGATTGCAGAGGTACGCCACGTCTCCCGGCCCCTCGATCGCGCGGGCGAAGGAGGCGGGCACGTCGAAGTCGTCCGCTTCGGAGAGCGGGAACTCCTGCACGCATGCGCCGTAGTACGATGCCGCCTCCGCATATTCAGAGAACGTCGGCGCGCACACGACGATGCGTTTCGGGCGCACCGCCGCGGCGAGCCGCCAGATGATGTCGGACGCGCCCGCGCCGCAGACGATAGTATCTTCGGGAATGCCCTGGGCGCGCGCTAGGGCGCGAACGAGGGCGAGGCTTTCCCTATCGGGGTAGGCGTCGATTCGAGAAAGCGCCTTGCAAGCTACGGCGACGGCGCGCGGCGAGGGGCCTGCCGGATTCACGTTCACCGAGAAGTCGATGAGGTCGGAGGCGCCCCCTTCGCAAGCGATGCCGAGCGATTGCGCGCTGCCCCCATGCGTACGGGCGCAAAGGATTCCCCCGGCAGCCCGGGGCGCGGCGTGGTCCACCCTCATGCCATCGCCCCCACGGCGAGCACGACCGCCGCGCGCGCGGCGCCGAAGACGACGAGCGCGCATACGGACGCGGCGAGCATGAGCCTTGTCGCCCGGGCGATGTCGTCCCACTCGATTTCGCGGGACGCGTCGCCTATCGTCGGTTTCTCAACGAGCTTGCCGAAATACACCGCGGGTCCTGCCAGGCGCAGCCCGAGCGCGCCTGCACACGCCGACTCGGTCTGTGCCGCGTTCGGGCTCGCATGGCGACGGCTGTCGCGGCGCCAGATGCGCGCCGCCCCGCGCGCGTCGAGCCCGACGATCGGGCACACGGCGATCATGAGCAGGGCCGATAAGCGCGAGGGAATCCAGTTCACCGCATCGTCGAGGCGCGCCGAGGCGCAGCCGAAGTCGATGTAGCGCTCGTTTTTGTAGCCCACCATGCTGTCGAGCGTGTTCACCGCCTTGTACGCCATACCCAAGGGCGCACCCCCGATCATAAGGTAGAAAAGCGGCGCGATGACGCCGTCGCTCGCGTTCTCCGCCACCGTTTCCACGGCGGCGCGCGCGACGCCCTGCTCGTCGAGAACAGACGTGTCGCGTCCCACGATGAGCCCGACGGCTTCGCGCGCCGCGACAAGGCCACCCTTCGAGAACGCGCGGGCCACGGCCAGGCTCTGGCGGCGCAGCTCGCATGCCGCGAGAATCTGATAGCTCGCCCAAGCCTCGGCCACGAAGCGCAAGCCGGGGTGAACCATGCCGCAAAGATGCAGGATTCCCCAGGTCAAAAGCCCACACGCAAGCGGAAGCGCCACAGCGAGCACAAGCCCTGCGGCGCGCGTACCCGCGGACGTTTGCGGGAATGCGCCCCGCAGGCGGCCTTCGGCCCACGTGATCGCGCGCCCCATGGCGACGACGGGATGGGGAAGCCAGCGCGGGTCGCCGAAGGCAAGGTCGGCCGCGAACCCGGCGGCGACGACAAGAATCGTCATCACCGGGCATCGCCCCCCGAAGCGGGGCGAACGTCGCGAAGGCAGCGCCCATCCCAGGTGGCAGCCCATGCGCCGCCCGGCTCGGTATGCACGTCGAAGTATCCCATTTTCGGGACAGCTAGCTCGGAGAGCAGCGCTTTCACGGTACCCGCGTGAACGACGAAGACGGCGCGCCCACTCCCCTGGGCGCGCTCCGATTTGCACGCCTCCCGAAACGCCGCGACGACGCGGCGGGTGAAATCGCTTTTGCCCTCGCCATGCGGGCAGCGCGTCTCGCACCAGGAGTCTACCCAGGCGCGGTAGCGCGCATCCTCTTTAAGCTCGGCGGCGCTTCGCCCCTCGAAGTCGCCGAAATCCATCTCGCGCAGACCGGGGCACGCCATAAGCTCCGCGTTCGGGAAGAGGATGCGCGCCGTCTGGTCGGTGCGGGCCATGCCGCTCGTGATAACACGGAACACGTCACGATCGCACGCGAGGTCGCGCAAAGCGCGCTCGCCCGCGCTCGACAGGGACTCGTCGGTGCCCGCCCCACTGTAGCGATGGTCTTCCGTGCCCGCCGTGGCACCATGGCGCACGAAAACGACTTCCAAAGGCGCGCCCGCGCCCTGCGTCCCTCGAGGCGCATCGGCAAGGTTTCCTTTGATAACCTGGGGGATCCCGCACGTCATGCGCACGACGACGTCGGCGCGCGCAGCGAGCGCGCATCCCAGGCGCCCCGCGCGCTCGCGCCATTGGGCGTCTTCCGCACGCATGGGGACGACCCCCGAGCCGACCAAGGGCAGAATCACTGCGTCGAAGCCGATCAGCCGCTCGAGCGCCCGGTCAGTGTCGAGCGTGCGTACGAGTTCCTCAGCACGGTACGCGACGCGGCCGGCAAAAGCCGCGGGCACGCCGCCCTCTGCAAGCTGCGCCGCGTCGACGAAATCGTCCGCCGCGAACCCGAGCTTTTCGCGCACGAAGGTCCTCTTCCCCGAATGCGCGCCACCTACCACGAGTATCATAGGAGCATGCCCCCCGCCACCAGCATGGCAAGCATCGCGAGCTCGGCCCATTGCAGAAACCATCCGGCCAAATCCCCCGTCACCCCGCCGAAGCGGGACAGGGCAACATGGCGGTACCACGCGAGCGCCAAAAGCCCCGCCACCGCCATAAGGGCGCCGACGGCCTGAGCGCACGCGACCATCCCTGCAGCCGAAGCCGCAGCGAAAGCGCAAAGCGGCACGACGATCGCCGCGCGCTTCTTCGCAGGCGAGAGCCCCGCGGCCATGCCGTCCGCCCGCGCGGCAGGCCAGCATTCAACGGCGAGCCCCGAAAGCGCGCGGGAGAACACGAGCGAGCACAGAAGCGCGAGGGACGCCCCCGCCGTAAGCGGCAGCGCGGTGAACAGGGAAAACTGCAGGATAAGGTACACAACAACACCGATGACCCCGAAGGCGCCCGCCCGCGGGTCGTGCATGATCTCGAGCTTTCGCTCGCGCGGGGCCCAACTTGCAAGCGCATCGGAGGTGTCGCAGAGCCCGTCTAGGTGGATGCCTCCCGTCACCGCCACAGGCAGCGCCACGAGCACGGCCGCGACGATGGTCGCGGGCACGCCGAGCAGGTTCGCCACGTGCCCCCACGCCGTCATGAGGAAGCCTTCCGCAACGCCCACCAGGGGAAACGCGGCAAGCGCATGGGTTGATCCGAAATCGGTCCAGGCCGATTTCGGGACGGGGATGCGCGAGAACGTTCCGAACGCCGCGCCGATTGCCTCTGCTATCTTCACCTTGTAGGTCCTTCGCCTTTCATCCACACGGGAATCCCGCATACCACTTCGACTGCGCGGTCAGCCAGCGCCACCACGTCCGCGTTCACGCGCGCGAGCGCGCGCCTCCATGCCTCGGTCCCCTCATCGTAGCGCATCCCATCGGCGAACACGTCGACGGTGACCACCACCGTATACGCAGCGGCCTGAGCGAGCCGTTCGATGCCTCCGAGCACCTCGCACGCCGCAGCGTCGGGGTCACGCGGGGACAAGCCGCCTTCCGCGAAGAGCTCGTTCGCAACCAGGTTGCCCACGTCCTCCAAAAGAAGCGTGCAGCCGCGCGGAAGCCCGGGAACTGCGGCGCCCACGTCACGCGTGCGCTCGAGGGTGGAAAACCCCTTGCCCTCGCGCAGCGCCCGATGCCGCGCGATGCGGCGGGCGCCCTCTTCCCCGAAGGGCTCCATCGTTGCCAAGTACACGCGAGGGCCGTCGTGCCCGAGGCACAGGGACTCGGCGTAGGCGCTCTTGCCGCTCGCGGCGGCGCCGATAACGAGCGTCACCGTCATTTCCCGGCCTCGAAATGCTCGTAAGCAGCCATGCCAGTCGCCGTGAACGTCTTCCCATCCCGGTACACGCGCAGTGCCGAATCCAGAAGGGGCAGATACGCCATGGCGCCCGCGCCCTCGCCCAAGTGCATGCCTGCGTCGAGGGGTGCCTTTATGCCGAGCTCGCGAAGGAGCTCCTGGCTTGCGGGTTCGCTTGATGCGTGGGTGCCCACGAGGTAGCCCAAGGCGTTGGGGCACAGGCGCGCCGCGCACAGGGCCGCCGTGCAGGATATGACCCCGTCGAGGAGCGCCGGCACCTTCGAGGCCGCGGCCCCCAGGTAGAAGCCGCACATCGCCGCGATGTCGAAGCCGCCCACCTTCGAGAGCACGTCGATCGGGTCGGCGGGATCGGGCGAGTTCGCAACGATAGCGCGCTCGACCACGTCGCGCTTGCGCGCGAGCGAGGCGTCCGAGAGCCCCGCGCCGCGCCCGACGAGGCTCCGCGCGTCCGCCCGGATGAGCACTGCGGCCACCGCCGCCGAGGTGGTTGTGTTGCCGATGCCCATCTCGCCCGCGGCGAGAAGGCGCACGCCGGCGCGGGCAAGCCCGCACGCGACGGCGATTCCGACCTCGATCGCGTGCACGGCCCCATCGCGAGACATAGCGGGGCCGTGCGCGATGTTGCCGCTCCCCCGCCGCACGTTCGCGCGCACCATGCGCGCGTCTTCTATGCCCCGGGCCATACCCACGTCGACGGGCACGACCTCGGCACCCGCGAACGCCGCCATGCGGCAGGCGCTCGTGGCCCCCTCGCACATGTTGCGCGCGACGGCTCGCGTCACGTCTTGCCCGCTTTGCGACACGCCTTCGGCAACGACCCCGTTGTCGGAGAAGAATACCGCGAGCGCACGGGGAAACTCGACCACCTCGGCGCTCCCCTGAACTGCGGCGATACGCGCGACGGCGTCTTCAAAGTCGCCCAATCCCCCCAAGGGGTGCGCGATGGAGTCCCACGCGGCGTACGCGGCGGCGCGGGCGCACTCGTCTGCGGGCGCGATCCGGGAGAGCGCGGCTTCGAGCACGGCACCCGGCGCCGACAAGAACGCGCGCTCGACTTCCTCGCGGATACAGGCAAGCGCGGTTTCGGTTGCTTCAACCATGCCGTCTCCTCTCTGCGAATGACGCTGCGGCAGACGCGAACGCGCGCGCAACGTCGGGGTTCGCGGGATAGTACACATGCGGGAAGCCCGCCACCAGGGACGGGGTGGTCGTCGTGCACGGCCAGCCCTTGTCGCGCCGGGGCTTCTGCGCCCAGAAGTCGCCGCCCGGGCAGGTGGACTGCCAGTAGTGAAACTCGTGCGCGCGGATGCGTGTGCCGCGCGGCCCGTAGAGACCGTCGCGTTGGGAAGCGAGCTCCACGTACCCGAAACGGGACAGCCTTCCCCCGTTCTCGCTTGCGCCCTCAAGGGCGCCCGCAACAGGCCAGCGCCGCCCCTCGTTATCGGCGATTTCGCGCTGCAGGTACAGAAACCCACCGCATTCGGCGACCGTCGGCATGCCGGATTCCACCGCGCGCCGCACCGCCTCGCGCATCGGCGCGTTCTCGGAGAGCTGCCGCGCATGGAGCTCCGGGTAGCCGCCTCCCAGATAGAGGGCGCTTGTCCCCCGGGGCAACTCGCTATCACACAGGGGGCTGAAAAAGACCAGCTCGCAACCCAGGTCCTCGAGTGCGCGCAGGTTCTCCTCGTAGTAGAACGAGAACGCCTCGTCACGCGCGACGGCGACGATGGGCCGCGCTCCCGCGATCGGCTCCAACCGGTATGGTTCCTCGCGGATATCGGGTGCCGTCGCCGCTATTTCGAGCAAGCGGTCGACGTCGACGCTCTTTTCCACCAGCTCGGCCATCTTGTCGATGCGCGCGGAGAGCTGCTTGACCTCGTCGGCGGTCACAAGCCCCAGATGCCGGCTTTCGAGCGAGAACGCCTCGTCGGCGGGGATATTACCCAAAACCGCGACGCCCGCGTGCTTCTCGATCGCAGGCGCCGCGTAGGCGCAGGCAGCGGCGCTCGTCTTGTTCAGCACGACGCCGCGCACGTTCGCACAAGGCAGGAACTCGGCGATGCCGCGGATTACGGCGGCGAGCGATAAAGACGCCCCGCGCCCGTTCACCACTAAAACGACCGGCGTTTCCGTGTCGCGCGCAACCTGGTAGCTGCTCGCGTCGGCCACGCCGGGCGCCATGCCGTCGTAGAAGCCCATAACCCCCTCGAGCACCGCGACATCCGCGCCCGCGGCGCCGCGTGCGAGCAGGGCGCGCAGCGTCGGGGCGTCGGTGAAGAAGCCGTCTAAGTTGCCCGAGCGCGCACCCACGACGCGGCGATGAAAGAGCGGGTCGATGTAGTCGGGGCCGCATTTGAAGGCCGCACATGCGAGGCCGCGGCGCGCGAGCGAGCGCAGGAGCGCGCACGTTACGACCGTCTTGCCGCTCCCGCTCGAGGGCGCAGCGACCATGAAGCGCGGGATGGTCGTGCTCACCGGACGCCGCCTTCCCCACCTGCACCACGCGCACTGACGAGGAACACGGGGTTTTGCGCCTTCATAAGATGGTGCGAGCCTACAGCCTCGGCGCGGGCGGCCGACACCTGGCACGCCTCGAACCCCTTAAAGCGCGAACCCGAGAGGAGCGTGCACGCCTCGGTGAGCGTCTCAACGGTGACGCATGGCACGCACAGGCGAACCTGCGAGTTCTTCTCGAGCGCCGCCTCCACGATGGAGGGAAGCTCGCCCGCGCTCCCGCCGACGAAAACGGCGTCGGGGACGGGCAGTTTCGCGAGCGCTTCGGGGGCGACACCGGGGACCGCACGCACGTTGCCGCACCCGAATGCATCCGCGTTCTCTCGGATGAGCCGCACGCCGGCCGCGTTGCGCTCGACCGCCCATACCGACCCCGCTCGCGCGACGAGCGCCGCCTCGATCGACACGCTCCCCGTGCCGGCACCGACGTCCCACACGGTGTCGGTCGCGGTAAGGCGCAGCTTTGCGAGCGCGACGGCGCGCACCTCCTGCTTGGTCATGGGAACGTCACCGCGGATGAAGAGCTCGTCGGGAATGCCCGAGGAAGCGTACGGCCAGCGGGAGCTCGCGGCGCGGGATGCGCCCGCAGAGTCCGCCGCAGAAGAAGCCGCCGCGGGCGCCTCGGAGGCTGCGCTAGAGCCCGCAGGCGACCCGGCGCCGCCTGCGAAATCGATAAGCATCACGTTCAAGTCGTCGAACGTCTGACCTGTGATTTCACTTGCGGTCGCGCAGGTGATGCGCTCGTCGGGGTACGACAGGCGCTCGGCCACCGTCACGCACGCGTCCCCGAAGCCCGCCTGCACAAGCTCGCCCGAAAGCCGCGAGGGATCTTCCCCGCCCGAAGTGACGAGGAAGAGCTCACCTGCGCGCTCGGCCTCGGCCACGATGTCGCACGCCACGCCGTGAGCGCTCGCGAAGCGCCAATCCTGCCATGGACGCGCGAGGCGCGCGGCGAGATACGACGCTGAGCTTATGCCGGGAATGACGCGCACGTCCACCTGCGCGTCGCCGGAGAGCGCCTCCACCAGGCGGCGCGCGCCGCTGAACAGCCCCACATCGCCCGTCATCACGACCACGGCGCGCTGCCACGACGCCGCATCGGTGAGCGCGGCAACGATGTCCGCCGTCTTAACGAGCTCGCATCTCACCACGTCGGGCGGCACGTCGATGCCGACAAGCGCGCGATGAGCGCCGATGACCACGTCGGCGATGCCGATCGCGTCGAGCGCCGCGCGCGAGAGCAAGTCGGGGTTTCCGGGCCCCGTCCCGATGATCGTTACCTTTCGCATGGAATCTCCCGATACCCGCGCGGCGTGACCATACGGCCGCCTACGCGCTTCGTGCCCGCATTGCCGACGAACACGGTGGTGAACATGTCGGCATCGAGCTCCCCCAGCTCGGAGAGCCTGCACATTCCCGACTGCTGCCCCTCGCGCCCGATGTTGCGAACCCAGCCGCAGAGCGTGTCGGGGGCCTTCCATTCGAGCATAATCTTCGCCGCGCGCGAGAGCCTGTCGGCGCGCTTTCTGCTGCGCGGGTTGTACAAGCAGATGCAGAAGTCGGCGCTCGCCACGGCGGCGAGCCTGCGCTCGATGACCTCCCACGGTGTGAGCAGGTCGGAGAGCGACACGACCGCGAAGTCGTGGGCAAGCGGGGCGCCGAGCACCGCCGACCCGCTCTGAGCCGCGGTGGCCCCGGCGATAACTTCCACGTCTACATCGGGGTAGTCCTCCGCAAGCTCCAGCACGGGGCTCGCCATGCCGTACACGCCCGCGTCACCGCTGCACACGAGCGCCACGGCTTCTCCGCTCTGCGCGCGCGAAAGCGCCAGGCGGCACCGTTCGACCTCGTGCATCATCGGCGTCGCGAGATGCGCCGCGTCGGGCACGGCGGCGAGCGCGAGCTCCACGTATTTCGTGTACCCCACAACGATGTCGGCCGCCTCGAGCGCGCGCCGAGCCGCAATCGTCATGCCGTCGGGGCCGCCCGGGCCAATCCCCACCACGAAGAGCTTTCCCATCACCGCTCCTTAAACGAAAGTTCGATAGTTGCCTTGGAAAACGCGACGGTCACGCCGCCGTGAGCGAGCTTCGGGAAGATAAGTTTGCCCCCGCCCACGAGCGCCGCGCGCTCGCACACGTTGTCGACCCCCACCGTCGCGCGCACGAAATCAGATGGCGAAACGCTGCCTTCGACCTGCGACAACTCCTTTGCGGAATACGTCGCAAGCGGGATATTGCGCGCGCGGCAGAAGGCGAGCAGACCCTCCTCGTGCGCCTTCACGTCGATCGTCGCCGCCTCGAGGACGGCCGAAGGCGAGATGCCCGCCTGCCCGCACGCGAGAAGAAACGCCTCCCCGATCGCTTCGGCGCACGCACCGCGACGGCACCCTATGCCCGCAACGATGCAGGGCACGACAAGGCGAAGCGGCTCGGGCGCAGGCGCCTGCGCCCGTACGCCCGCCGGCTTCCCCGTCTCACCGGCGGGCACGACCACGCCCGTTGTGTCCGCCGCGCAAACGGACGCACCTGCATTCGCGCCAGCGAACGGCGACACGACGATATCGGCCCGAGCGCGGTCGGACGCAATGTCAACCCCCTCAGGCGGCTGTCCCGAAATCGGCATGTCGGAATAGAGCGCCACGCGCCCGCCCGAAAGCAGCCGCGCCGACACTCGCTTGATGGCCTCGGGATTCGAAACGGCGAGCCCCGCACGGCGCGCCCACGTATCCACCGCCCACACGCCGCGGACGTCGGTCGCCGTGGTGATGACGGGGATGGCCCCTGCCGCGCGTGCCACAGTTTGCGCAAGCTCGTTCGCACCGCCCAAATGCCCCGACAAAAGCGGGACGGCAAAGCGCCCCGCCTCGTCGATCGCCACAACCGCGGAATCGGTTGCCTTCGAGGCGACATGCGGCGCGATCGCCCGCACGGCGATGCCTGCCGCGCCCACGAACAGAAGCGCGTCCGACGCTTCCCACGCGAGCGCCGTCCATGCGCGCAGGTCGGCCTTCCCCTCGCCGAACCCACGCGAAACGGAAACGTCCCAGCGGGGGTCATCTTCACCTGTCTGCGCGCAATCGGAAAGCGCGCGTGCGATGCGCTCCGCCAACGCATACCCCCTCTCAGTGAACGCTATGCAGGAAACCCTCATCTAGCGCACCACCATCGTCGAGAAGTAGCTGCCCCGATCGGGCACATCGTCGAGCGAGCGGTACACGCGCTCGCCCGGAAGCCCACAGTCCTCTACGAGCTCGGCACCGTCGAAGGCGCCCTCCTCGCGAAGGATGCGCTTCGTGTCCGCAAGCGAGCGGCGCGCCTTCATGACCACCTTCGTCCCCGGCCAGCCGATTGCGAGGCACACGTCGTCGTAGCCGCCGGGCACGATGTGCAGAGGCGACGACATCTCGGGCGTGAGGTCGCGCTCGAGCGCCGCGGCGACCGCGCAGAAGCTCGGCACGCCGGGAATGGCGCGCGCCTCGAACCCGCGGGCGCGCACGTCGGGCGCTATGCGCTGGAAGGTGGCGTAGATACTCGGGTCCCCCAGGTTCAGCAGCGCGACGTCGCGGGCCGCATCCAGGTGCGCGACAAGCTCGCGAACAAGCGAGGCATGCTCGGCCGCGCGGCGCTCGGCGTCGCGCGTCATCGAGAACCGCACGGGGATCACCGTCTTGCCTGTAAGGTCGACGGCGCCGCGCACGATGTCGAGCGCGACCATGGCCCCGTCCGCCGTCTGCGGCGCGGCGATGACCGGACACGATTCGATTGTGCGGACGGCCTTGATCGTGAGCAGCTCGGGGTCGCCAGGCCCCGTGCCCACCCCGTACAGCACGCCTTTACTCATACGTCGCCCCCAATTCCCCGATAACCGCATCGGCGCCCGACGTGCGGAAAAGCTCGCGGCGCTCGGCGTCGAACACGACCGCGGCGATGTCGCATGCGCCCGCCGCGCGACGGCGCAACCTGTCCTCGATTGCCGCAGCGAGCGAGGCGCGCGCAGCGTCCCCCACGCCGGCGGCCTCGATTACCTCGAGCGCCGCCGTGGTCGTGACCGACGACATGATCTCGTGCACGGTCTTCGCGCCCGCGCCGGCCAAGGCCGCGTGGGCGGCCAGAATCTCCGCGCGGCAGTCGGCGGTACGCGAATGGGTGTCCATGATGCCGCCCGCGACCTTCACCAGCTTGCCGATGTGTCCCACAAGAAGGACATTGGTAAATCCCTCGCGAACGCAGCAATCAATCGCATCGCCCACGAAGTTGGAGATGAAGACCACCGGCACACCGTTTAGGTGGAAATGCCCCGAGATGAACTGCGCGCCGTAGTTGCCGGGCGTGAGCACGACTCCGCGCCGCCCCATAGCCGCATGCTGCCGGATCTCGAGCTCGATGCTGTCGCGCAAGGCAGCGAGGCTGCGCGGCTCGACGATGCCCGTCGTGCCCAGGATGGAGATGCCGCCCTCTATCCCCAGGTGCGGGTTGAAGGTCTTTTCGGCAAGGGCAACACCCTCGGGTACCGAAATCGTCACAGCAATATTTCCAGAAAAACCGTGCGCGGCACACACCTCGCGCACCACCGAAGTGATCATCGCGCGCGGCGTCGCGTTGATGGCGGCCGCCCCCACCGGCTGCTCGAGCCCGGGCAACGTCACGCGCCCCACGCCCACGCCGCCATCGACGGAAACTTCCGATTCGCGCGTGGGCACGCCCTTGCTGCCCGCAGCGCCCGTGCCCGACCCCGCATGTTCCACGCGCGCGTACACGAGCACGCCGTCGGTCACATCGGCATCGTCGCCTGCGTCCTTTCGCACGGCGCACTGGGCGCACCCCTCGCCGATGTATGCGTCGACCACGTTCGCCTCGACAGGCAGCCCGCCGGGGGTGACGATCGACACGCGGCCGACGGGCTTTCGTGACAAGAGCATCTCGCAGGCCGCCTTCGCCGCGAGCGCGGCGCAGCTCCCCGTGGTGTAGCCGCAGCGCAGGCGGGTCGTCCCGGTATATATGTAGTGCTCGAAGGCCACGCTAGCTACTCGCCTTCCGATACCCCGTGGCAAACGAAGGGTCGTAAAGCTTGCTGCGCTCGTACGACTCCGCTTGCGCGCCGTCGTGCGCAAGCCCGCCGCGAGCTCCGAGCACGCGGCCCACCACCACGAGCGCCGTGCGGTCGATGCCCTCTCGCGCACCCGCATCGGCAAGCGTGCCCACTGTGCAGCGCACCACGCGCTCCTCAGGCCAGGTCGCCTTGTACACGAGCGCCGCCGGCTCGTCGGAGCTGCGGCCAGCGGCCAAAAGCTCGGCGGAAAGCTCGGCGAGCATACCCGAGCTCAGGAAGATGACCATAGTCGAGCCGCTTTCCGCCATGGTGCGCATGCCCTCGCCCGCGGGCATAGGGGTGCGCCCGGAAAGCCGCGTGATCACGACCGACTGGCTGATTCCCGGCAGCGTGTATTCCTGGCGAAGCGCCGCTGCGGCACCGCAAAAGCTGGACACGCCGGGCACCACCTCGTAGTCCACGCCGCGCGCGTCGAGCGCGTCCATCTGCTCCTGGATGGCGCCGTACAGGCACGGGTCGCCCGTGTGCAGGCGCACCACTTCCTCGCCCCGTGCATCCGCCGCGCACATCACGTCGAGCACTTCCTCCAAGGTCATGTGCGCGCTGTCGTAGACGACGCAGGATTCCTTACACTCGGCGAGCAGCTCGGGGTTCACAAGGCTTCCCGCCCAAACGACCACGTCGGCCGCACGCAGAAGGCGCGCCCCGCGCAGCGTGATAAGGTCGGCGGCGCCCGATCCTGCACCAACGATATGAATCATCCGAGCCTTCCCTTCCCGTTTCTCATCGCAACCGTTTACGCCGCCATTCGCGCAGCGGGCAAAACACGGCGCCTGCGGCGGCAATCGGCGCAAATGCGCAGGCAGGAGGCGCAATGCTGCCCGCCCTGGCTTTGACACGTTCACAAGTGCCCACTATCATAGTAAAAGTTTCGGCAACGAGCATATGACAATCGGATAAAAGGAAATGACCGGCGCGGCGCCCGCACAGCCCGCGCTGGCTTGCGGAGGGAACCAGGTGGGAATCCTGGGCAAGGGACATTACTGTATAGGACGCGCGGGCGAACCGCCTCGCGCCCCAAGCCAGACTGCTTCGCCTTTTCCTCACGGCATCGCCGTGGCGTTAGCTCCTTGTGAACCCCGAGGGGTGCGCTTTTCTTTCGCTTGTGCCGACAAGCAACTGTCGCCGGGGGACCGGCAAACCGAGGAAAGGAAAAACCATGTCCGACCAGATGTCACGCCGCGGCTTCATGGGCGCCGCAGCAACCGGAGCCGTCGCGCTCGCCGGAGTCGCGCTCGCGGGCTGCTCCAACACCTCCGCGAGTTCCGAGAAATCGAGTGAAAAGGAGAAGGCCGTGAAGCCGGTCATCCTCGTCACGAGCTTCGGCACGAGCTACAACGACTCGCGCCACATCACCATCGGCGCCATCGAAGACGCTATCCGCGAGAAGTACTGGCAGGACTACGACATCCGCCGCGCCTTCACCGCGCAGATCATCATCGACAAGCTGAAGAAGCGCGACGGCATCACGATCGACAACATGACCGAGGCGCTCGACCGCTGCGTGGAAGACGGCGTGAAGGAAATCGTCGTGCAGCCGACGCATCTCATGGGTGGCCTGGAATATACCGACGTGAAAGACGAGCTCGACAAGTACGCCGACAAGTTCGACAAAATCTCGCTCGGCGACCCGCTGCTCACCTCCGACGACGACTACAAGAAGGTGGCCGCAGCCATTAAGGAGAACATGGCGTCCTTCGACGACGGCAAGACGGCGCTGTGCCTCATGGGCCACGGCACCGAAGCCGATTCCAACGCCGACTATGCCAAGATGCAGGAAGTGTTCAAGAACGAGGGCTTGACGCAGTTCTTCGTCGGCACCGTCGAGGCTGAACCGACCTGCGAGGATGTTATCGCCGCCGCGAGCGCCGCAGGGTACAAGAAGGCCGTGCTCGCGCCGTTCATGGTGGTCGCGGGCGACCACGCGAACAACGACATGGCAGACGAGACCGACCCCGACAGCTGGGCTGCGAAGTTCGTGGCCGCCGGCTTCGAAGTGACGTGCCTGCTCCAGGGTCTGGGACAGAACGTCGCGGTCGACGACATCTACGTCTCGCACGTGGACGACGCCATCGCCAAGCTGTAAACTCGCCGCGCACGGGGGCGCCGGTCGCGTCCCCGTGCAACGGGCATGTGCCTTCCCCGACCGACGGCGCATGCCCGTTGCATTCGCATCCCGCCCGCCCACCGCACGGCGCGGGCGGTCGAAGCGATTGAAAGGAACCCCTCCATGTTGAAGAAAACCCTCGCCTTCGCCCTGTCGGCGGCGCTTTTCGCGTTCTCGCTCGCCGGCTGCGGCGGAAATTCAATCGACAGCGCAAAGGCAAGCGATGCCGATACCCAGGAAAAGACCGAACAGGCGGCCGATGCGCCCGAGGGCGCAAGCGCTGCCCCCATCACCGCCGACAAGGTGGCCGACGGCACCTATCAGATCACCGTAGATTCCAGCTCGAACATGTTCAGGATTGTGGACGCCCAGCTCATCGTGGAAAACGGCTCCATGCACTGCGTGATGACACTTTCCGGCACGGGCTACGGCAAGCTCTTCATGGGCACGGGCGACGAGGCTGCCGCCGCGAGCGAGGCCGACTTCATCCCCTATGTGGAAAACGCGGAAGGCAAGTACACCTACGACGTGCCCGTTGATGCGCTCGACGAGGACACCGCCTGCGCCGCGTGGAGCATTAGAAGGGAGCGGTGGTACGACCGCACGCTCGTATTCGAATCCGCCGGCGTCGATCTGCGCGCCGACGCACTGAAGTAACGCCATGCGGTCGATTCTTCCCAAGGGGGAAAACAGGAAGCGCCGCAGCATCGCGGCGCGCGCGATCGCCTGCGTTCTCGTCGCCCTGCTCGCGCTTCACTTCGCGGGGTGCAGTGCGAGCCCGAACGCGACCGGTGCCACGGCGGGCTCTCAGGAATACACTGTGAGCGTCTCGCTTTCCGGCGGGTCAGGGCGCGCAAGCATCAGCTCACCCACCACAATTGTGAAGGATGGCGACACCTACACCGCGACCATCACCTGGTCGAGTTCAAACTACGACAAGATGACCGTCGACGGCGTGGACTACGCGCCCGTAAACGACGGCGGCAACTCTACGTTCGAGATACCCGTCACGCTCGACGAGGACATCGCCGTGTCGGCCGAGACCGTCGCCATGTCGACGCCGCACACCATCGACTACACGCTCCACTTCGACTCATCCACCATGAAGGAGAAATCGGGCGACGATGCAAGCGGCGGCTCCCCTGCGGGAACGGCTTCAAGCGCCGCGGCCGACTTCCACAACGCCGATTTGGGCTGCGGCTGGGAGCCGACGGGGACGCTTCAGCTTGAATACGCCAAGCACTTCACTGTCGACGAGTTCGAAGGCGACCTGCGGCTTATCTGCGTTTCGAACGGGGAGCGCTTCCTCGTGGTGCCGCAAGATGCAAAGGTACCTGATGGGTTGAGCTCCGACATCGCGGTCATAAGGCGTCCCGCCGACAAGGTGTATCTCGTATCGTCGGCGACGATGTGCCTGGTCGACGCGCTCGATGCGAGCGACAATATCTTAATGTCGGGCACGAAGGCCGACGATTGCTCGGTCGCGGGCTTCAAAAGCGCGCTCGAAAGTGGGGCGATCGCCTACGGCGGCAAGTACAGCGCGCCCGACTACGAGCGAATATCGGCCTCGGGCTGCACGCTCGCCATCGAGAACACCATGATCAACCACACGCCCGATGTGAAAGAAAAGCTGCAGAAGCTCGGGCTCGTCGTGCTCACCGAACAGTCGTCGAGCGAGCCCGAAGCACTCGGGCGCGTCGAGTGGATTAAGCTTTTCGGCGTACTGTTCGACAAGGAAGACGAGGCCGCGCACCTGTTCAACGAGCAGAAGGCACGCGTCGAGCAAACGTCGGGGCTCGCGTCGTCAGGTAAAACCGTGGCGTATTTCTACATTAACTCGAACGGGGCCGCCGTCACGAGGCGGGCGGGCGACTACGTGGCGCAGATGATCGAGCTTGCAGGCGGCAGCTACGCGCTCGATGACGCGCAGACGGCGTCGACGTCAGGTTCGTCAGTAACGCTCGAAATGGAGCGCTTCTACGCGACGGCGAAGGATGCCGACATCATCATCTACAACGGCACCATCGACGAATCGGTTGCCACCTTGAACGATTTCGTAGGCAAAAACGCGCTATTGTCGCAGTTCAAAGCCGTGAAGAACGGCAACGTCTGGGTCACAAGCGCCGACATGTACCAGCAGATGACCTCTACCGCCGACATTATCGATGAGCTGCACGGGGCGTTCACCGGCGATGACGCGAGCGACTTCCATTATCTGAGGAAGCTCGGCTAGCACCATGAGAAGCCGACTTTCCATGGCATACGACGAATCGGGGCGCGCCGCGCGGTGTCGCGCCGTGACGGCGTTGCTCGCTGTTGCCCTCATCGTGCTCGTCGGGGCCAACCTGTGCATCGGGAGCGTGCTCGTGCCCGCAGACCACATCCCCGGCATCCTTTCGGGCGGCGCGGCCAATTCCATGGAAAGTCAGGTCATCTGGGAGATTCGCCTGCCGCGCGTGCTTTCAGCTGTGCTTCTCGGCGGGGCACTTTCGCTCTCCGGGTTCCTGCTGCAGACGTTTTTCAACAACCCCATCGCCGACCCGTTCATCTTGGGCGTCTCCTCGGGCGCAAAGTTCGTCGTCGCGCTTACGATGATCGTACTTCTGGGCGCGAACCAGGCCATGTGCTCGCCGGCCATGGTGGCCGCAGCGTTTCTGGGCTCGCTTATCACCATCGGCTTCGTGCTCCTCATCGCACGGCGCATAAATTCCATGGCCATGCTCATCGTGGCGGGTGTCATGGTGGGATACATCTGCTCGGCGGCGACGAACTTCCTCATCGCCTTCGCCGACGACCAGTCCATCGTGAACCTGCACAACTGGTCTTTGGGTAGCTTCTCGGGTTCGAGCTGGGATGACGTCGCGGTCATCGCGGTCGTGGTGATCACCGTGAGCGCATGCGTATTCGCGATATCGAAGCCCCTTTCCGCCTTCCAGCTGGGAGAAGCCTACGCGAAAAGCGTCGGCGTGAACGTCGCACGCTTCCGCGTGGTGCTCGTCCTTCTAGCGAGCATGCTCTCCGCCTGCGTGACCGCGTTCGCTGGTCCGGTGTCGTTCGTAGGCATCGCGGTTCCGCATCTCGTGAAGTCGGCGCTAAAGTCGTCGAAGCCCATCCGCGTGATTCCTGCGTGCTTCTTGGGAGGCGCCATCTTCTGCGCGGGCTGCGATTTGATCGCGCGCACGCTGTTCTCTCCCGTCGAGCTTTCCATCAGCGCCGTCACCGCCATCTTCGGCGCGCCGGTGGTTATCGCACTCATGTTGAAGAAGCGGGTGAGGTAGATGGGGAAATTCGTGCCGCGGCCCAAAACGCTCGAAGGGGACATTCCGTGCTTAGACAGTCCTGAGCTCGCACGAAAGCGCCAGAAGGCACTTTCGGCTCGTGCGGAACTGCGCGCGGAACGCCTCCTCCGAGCGGAGTCGAACCTCGAAACCTCGATCGAAACGCAGGCTGACGGAGCGCCGCTTTTCCGCATAAGCGACCTGTCGGCGGGCTACGACAAGAAGGTCGTAGTCGAAGGCGTCGATCTGGAGGTTCGCGCGGGCGACGTCGTGGCGCTCATCGGGCCGAACGGCTCGGGCAAGTCGACCATCTTGAAAACCATCACACGCCATCTGGCACCGCTTGCCGGCACAGTCGAGCTCGACGGGCGGGAGATTTCCCGATGGAAGACGGCGGAGTTCGCAAGGAACCTTGCCGTTATGCTGACAGATCGCCCCCGGACCGAGCTCCTCACCTGCCGCGATATCGTAGAGGCGGGAAGGCATCCCTACACCGGGCGAATGGGCACACTCTCGCCCGACGACCATAGTCGGGTCGACGAGGCCATGAAAACCGCACATGTGGAAGAGCTCGCCGAGCGCGACTTCATGCAGATAAGCGATGGGCAACGCCAGCGCGTCATGCTCGCACGCGCCATCGCGCAGGATCCGCGTGTGCTCGTGCTCGACGAGCCCACGTCGTATCTCGATATCCGCTACCAGATCGACCTGCTGCGAATACTTCGCCACCTTGCGAAATCGCGGAATGTGGCTGTCATCATGTCCATCCACGAACTCGAGCTCGCGCAGAAAAGCGCCGACAAGGTGATTTGCGTGAAGGACGGCCGGGTCTTCCGCGCCGGCGCACCCGAGGACATATTCACGCGCGAGACAATTGGCGAGCTCTACGGCCTTCAGCATGGCACCTTCAACGAGCGCTTCGGCAGCGTGGAAATTGGGCGCCCACACGGTGATGCGCACACGTTCGTCATCGCCGGCGCAGGTACGGGGTCGGCTGTGTTTCGCCAGCTCATCCGGCAGGGCAAGGCGTTCTACGCGGGCGTTCTGCACGAAGGGGACATCGACTGCGAGCTCGCGCGCGACCTGGCGACGGAATGCGTGGCCGAGCGCGCCTTCGAGCCGATCGGGGATAAAACCATAGCCCGCGCCAAAGAGCTCCTCGTCCACTGTGCGCGCCTTATTGTGTGCCCCGCCGCCTTCGGCACCATAAACGCCCGCAACGCAGAGCTCGTCGAGTTCGCACGCTCGCATGGTATCGAGGTCGTGCGAGCTTGCGAAGGCGCATCGGAGGATTCCCAATTAGAGTGGGAAGGATAAACTGGCCTTTATTTTAAGGATCCTCAGGCTACAGCTCCTACGCCGGCGAGGTCTACAAGGCGCCGGAGAACCTCGTGAACAAGAATTTCCACGCCGACGAGCCCAACTAGGCCTAGTCCAAGCGAGATTCCAGACTCGACAGGCCGTTGAGAGTCAGGTCGTTGGCGACCTCAGAGACGCGCTCAATAGGAACCGAGCCGTCAGACAGCGCCCACGTGCGATAGATACCGATAATACCCGACAGCAAAAACGCCAGATAGTAGTCGAACATCTCGTCCTTGAGACCTTGGGGCAGTAGATCGCGCTCGGCAATCTCGTGCTCGAGCGGTGCACGAAGACGAGCCATAAAATCATCGAGCGGAATGTTCTCGATCAGCTGACGATTGAGCACGAGGTTGTTGCACAGCGCCTCGTTAACGGTTTTAAAGAAGGTCGCCGCCGCGCCAAGGGCGCGCTCGTTGGTGTCGCCGTCCATGGAAGCAAGCGTTTTCTCGACCGAGTCGACAATCATCTCCACAACATCGACGGCAATGGCATCGAGCAGGCCGTCAACCGTACCAAAGTGAACGTAAAAGGTCTTGCGGTCGACATTGGCCTCGCGCGCGATGGCACTCACCGTAATGTCTGCCAACGGCTTTTCCATGAGCAGGCGCTCGAAAGCAGAAAGGATGGCATTGCGGCTGCGAACGATGCGGCGGTCAAGACGCGGTTTGCTGGTTGCCATGGGCGTGTCCCTTCGATATGCGAGCATTCATCAACAGATGAGAGATAATCTACGTAAGAGGATTATCCCCCATACGGCACAAATATGCCCCGCGTCATGAAGAACGCACGACTGCCCTACTGCGACTTAGGATGCTTCTTCTTATTGAGTGCCGACGGAGATACGCGAATACCATCGCCTGTCTGACGCACATAGGCTTTATGAGCCGGCTTAGCGGCCCCAGAAGCCTTCTGAGCGTGCTTCTTGGGATCAACGGTAACAGCATTCGTGGGGTGCGGCTTCGAGGCTACAGAGGGCATCTGAGGCGTGCGGCCGAGCTTGCGCATCACGCGATCCCAGCGCGCATGGATGCTCTCGTTGTGGGCGCTCTTAAGTCCCAGCAGGGGCGCAGCCAAAATGGTCGGCGCAATAAACGTAATGAGGCGCCACAGCAGATAGCCGGCAGTCGAAGCCGACCCAAAGAAATGACCCAAGAACAATGCAAAGCCGCCCTCAGCGCCACCAGTTCCACCGGGCAAGGGGACCGCAGAGCTCAGAAGCTGGACAAAGGCGCTCGCGGCCATGACCGAGAAAAAGTCGACCTCGTGGTGGCCAAAGGCAAGCATCAGGAAATAAGGCACCAGATAGAAAAACGCGAGCTGCAGCATGGTGATAAACACGGTGAGCAGCATGGAAGAAAAATGTCCGGCTGAAAGCTTGAACTTCTCGGAGAAGGAGTAGATCTCGCCATCGACAAACGTGCGCCATCCCTCGATCTTAGTGGCCGAGACACCAATGCGCTCAAGCCAATTGATGATGCAGTGGGCGACGCGCGTGACGGTCTTAGGCATGAGCGCGACGGCGAAGATGCCAAGCAAGATGCAGCAGTGCCCACCAAAGCTAAAGACGCACAGCAGCGTCATGTCGCCATAGCGCTCGGCAAAAAACGGCATGCGAGCAAGCAGTAGGATAGCGCCCCAGGCAACGAGGCCAAACTGATACACGATAAAGCGCGTGAATTGCGTGGCTCCGGCCTCGCCGACATTTTGGCCCGCCTTGGTCAGGCGGTAGATCTGAGCAGGAGTCGAGCCCATCATCATAGGTGTGAGGTTGCCAAAGAAGATGCCGCTCGCCTCGACCGAAATGAGGTCGCGAATGCCGACGGGTGAATTGGGGTCGAGCCAGACAGCGATCGCATAGGCCACAATGCCAAAGAACAGATACATGAACATGCAAAGACACGCGACAAAGAGCCATGACGCCTGGACGCTCGACATAGCGGCCCAGAACTGCCCCATCTGCCCGGTTACCACCAGATAGACAATATAACCCACCAGCACGACGCCGATAAAGATGGCGCCGCGGCGTGCGCTCTTATTGTCGTCTCCGCCCGAGGCCTCAACCTCGACCTGGGGCTTGGACGTATGCTGAGAGGACTCAGTCATGAGGCTCCTTCTAACAGTCAAATTATCTTGGATATTGTACCCGTAAGGGCCATAAGCAGAACGCAAAGCTCTGGTTCAAACGGGAATTGCAGCCGGTTGTTTGAAAATAAAAAACCCGGCCTTCCATGGGAAGTCCGGGTATCAGATGCGTGGTAGCCCGTACCAGATTCGAACTGGTGATCTCCGCCTTGAGAGGGCGGCGTCCTAAACCGCTAGACGAACGGGCCATAGGGCTCAGCAGAAAAGAAGTGGTAGCCCGTACCAGATTCGAACTGGTGATCTCCGCCTTGAGAGGGCGGCGTCCTAAACCGCTAGACGAACGGGCCACATGACATCTGCACTGCCGTGCTGCACGGAAGTATATTACGGGACAAAAAACATCAGCGCAAGAAGAAATTCCAAATTGCCGAAAAATTGTCGGCAGGTTATGGAACACACAGGTAAACTGGGTAGCTAATTCAAGTTGAGATGGACCAAAAGAGCTTCGCGCTCGTTGGGGATGTTGTCTTCGATCACGGCGTCGAGGGCGGAGTTGAGTAGCTGCCCCAGTTCCGGCCCGGGCTTGACTCCGGCACGGATCAGGTCGCCGCCGTTGATGGCGAGCATCTTGAGCGTATAGGGCTCCCCCGCCTTCAGCAGCTCGTGCGCCATCGCGCGCATCTCCTCAATCGTCTCAACGTAATAGAAGCACGACGGGGCCTTGCCGAGCGTGTCGGCACGCTTAAGATCCATGAGCTCGTCCATCAAACGCGGCGTGTCGACGCCCTCGCCCGAAAGCGCGCGCATCATATTGAGCAGGCAGGAGCGCTCGGGGCGCAGCGGCTTGTCGTGATATTTGATGAGCAGGCACACGTCGCGCACCAGGTCGTGCGAGAGCGCCAGGCGATCCATAATGACGCGCGCTTTCTTGGCGCCGAGCTCGGGATGACCGTAGAAGTGTCCGCTGCCGGCGTGATCGACCGTGAAACAATCGGGCTTGGACACATCGTGCAAAAACGCCGCCCACATAAGGCTCGACGAGGGCGCGACGCCGTCGCACAGCGCAAGCTCCCCTGCCACCGTCAGCACACGGGCGATATGCTCGTAAACGTTAAACGCATGATAGACACTTCGCTGATCAAAGCCGCGACCCGCTGCCAGCTCAGGCACAGAGGCACAGATGAGCTCGGGGTAGCGCAGCATCGCGTCTCCCCCATGACCGGTCGAAAGAATGCCCTCAAGCTCAATACCCACACGCTCGCGCGCCACGGCGTCGAGCAGCGGCGCGCACTCGGCAAGTGCGCGCTTAGTCTCGGGCTCAATCATAAAGTCCAGGCGGCAGGCAAAGCGCACCGCACGCAACATGCGCAGGGCGTCCTCGTTAAAGCGACGCTTGGGATCGCCGACAGCGCGAATCAGCTTGCGCTCCAAGTCACCCTGGCCGTCGTAGCGGTCGACAAGCCCGCGCTCGGGATGCCATGCCATAGCGTTGACGGTAAAGTCGCGGCGCGCCAGATCGTCCTCGAGCGAGGCGGCACGCTCCACACTCTGGGGATGGCGACCATCAGTGTAAAAGCCATCCAGACGGTACGTGGTGACCTCGATACGCTCGCAATCGGAAATAGCCGTGATTCCGCCAAATTTAATGCCCGACTCCACGACCGCGATACCAGCGGCCTCGAGCGCCACCTTGGACTCCTGCCACAGGCCGCTACAGCACATATCAACATCGTAGCTGGGGCAACCCATCAGGGCGTCGCGCACCCAACCGCCCACGTACCAAGCCTCAAGACCAGCCGCCTCAAGCGCGCGCAGGACGCGCAGGGACGCATCGGACGGTTGAGTACCGTTGAGCGAAACATTGCACATGCCTATGGCCTCCTGCACTTGCGAGCGTTAATCGATGGTTCTCAAGAAGTCTAACAAGAAACGAGAAAGCGCGCACACGCAATCGCGTCGTCGATTAGATAAAACGAGACAGCAGACGCCACATACGTTCAGCGAGCAAAAAACACCCGCCTCGGAGATCCAAAGCGGGTGTTCGGCAACGATTTTTCGATGCGGTTAGCAGACCTGGCGAACCTCGATGTGCTTCTTATATTCGTCCACCTTGGCAAAATCGCCCAGACCGGGGCACTCGACCACGTTGGCGCCGGTGGCCATCGAAAGACGCAAGGCATCCTCGACTCGCTCGGGGGCGTCGTGCCACACGGACAGGAAGGCGGCCAGCGAGGAATCGCCGGCGCAGACGGTCGACAGCAGCTTGACGTCGAAGGTGCGGTTGGCAAACCAGATATGCTCGCCGTTGGAGAAGTACGCACCGGCGCCACCGAGGGTCAGCAGCACGTTCTTGGCGCCCTTGGCGTGCAGCTCGGCCATCGCGCCCTTGACGGACTCGTCGTCGCCACCGCTCACCTTAATGCCAAAGATGTCAAGCAACTCGTCGTCGTTGGGCTTAATAAGCAGCGGCTCCATGGCAATGAGGTCTGCCAGCTGATGGCTCGAGATGTCGAGGACGAACTCGGCCCCCTTAGCCTTGACGCGGCGCAGGACCTCGGCCAAGAAGCCCTCGGAAGTATTGGGAGGCAGCGAGCCGCTGATGACCAAGCAGGTCATGTCATCGAGCGAATCGATGAGCTCAAACATCTCCTGCTCGTTGGACTCGTTGATAGCGGCACCGGCGTTGACCATGTTGTACTCGGTGTCGGGGCCGGCGTTGAGGAACACGTTGACGCGCGTAATGCCGTCGGTCCACACGGGCTTGACGGGCACGCCCAGGGCCTCGGCGCCCTTAACGATAAACTCGCCCGAGAAACCGGCGAAAAAGCCCAGGATCGTGGTGTCGACGCCGTAGTGGTCAAGCGTAAACGAGACGTTGAGGCCCTTGCCGTTGGGCGTGTAGACGGCGTTGCGGGTACGCGTGACGGTGTTGGCAGCAAGACCGTCGCAGGCGATGTTGTAGTCAATGGCGGGATTTGCAGTGAGCGTGTAAATCATGAATGTTCCTTTCACGAAGCAACGTGTTAATGAAAGTATATTCCACGCATCGGTAAAAGGCTAGGACAACTCGGTGAACGGTGTGGAAGCGATGAAGTACGGCGGAACACCTCTCCCCCGTGGCGGAACAAAAAGGCGCCCCAGCCGAAACCGGGGCGCCACATGCGCACGAATATGTCGCGTTTCGATTACTGACGATCGAGCTTGCGGACAGCAACGCGCTTGCTGTACTCGTCGACGTGACCGAAGTCGCCGATGCCGACGGACTCAGCAACGTTGGCGCCAGTGGCCATAGCGAGCTTCATGGCCTCCTCGACGTTGTCGCGATCCCTGTACCACTTGTGCAGGAACGCAGCGAGGGTGCAGTCGCCGGCGCAGACGGAAGAAACCAGCTTGATGTTGAACTCACGCTTGGCGTACCAGATGTCCTCGCCGTTGGAGAAGTAAGCGTCGCCGCGGCTACCACGGGTGAGCAGCACGTTCTGAACGCCAGCGTCGTGAGCCATCTTCATGGCAACGCGGACCTCGTCGTCGGTGTCGACCGGCACGCCGAAGATGGCCTTCATCTCGTGATGGTTCGGCTTGATGAGCAGCGGCTTCTTGTGAGCGAGCTCCTTGAGCTTGTCGGAGGACAGGTCCAGGACGACGTCGGCGCCACGAGCCTGAGCGTGCTCCATGACCTGAGCCAGGAAGTCGGGCGTAGCTTTGGGAGGCACGGAGCCGGAAACGATCAGGCACTCGAGATCGCCCGCGGTGTCCAGGATGTTGTAGAGCTCCTCCTGGTGCTGCGGCGTGATCGGAGCACCCGGGTTCAGGATGCCGTACTCGTGCTGGCCATCGTTGACGTAGGTGTTAATGCGCGTGATACCGTCGGTCCAGACCGGGCGGCAGAGGCAACCCAGGTTCATGACCTCCTCGACGATGAACTTGCCCGTGAAGCCAGCAAAGAAGCCGAGTGCGACGGTGTCAACGCCCATCTTCTTAAAGGCGAAGGACACGTCAAGGCCCTTGCCGTTAGCCGTGTAGCTGGCCGAGCCGGTGCGGACGTTCTCATCGGGCTCGAGCGGAGAGCTCGAAACCGTCATGTCGACAGCCGGGTTAGCGGTTAGCGTGTAGAACATTTACAGTACCCCCTGTATATGTGAGGGCCGCGTGGCCGGCCCATTCCAACCACGCGGTTACCTCTGATACCAAATTAGCGAGCTGCGGACTCGAGCAGTGCCTTGACCTCGGCTGCGGTGTTGCAGGCGAGCGCCTTCTCGGCGAGCTCGTCGCACTCGGCCTTGGTCCACTGGCTGATGGTCTTGCGGGCGCGCAGGATCGAAGGAGCGCTCATCGAGAACTCCTCCAGGCCCCAGCTGATCAGCAGCGGCTCGAGCAGCGGATCGGCAGCGGCCTCGCCGCACATACCGACCATGATACCGGCCTTCACGCCGCTCTCGATGATGTTCTTGAGCGAGCGGAGCACGGCGGGATAGTAAACCTGGTACAGGTTGGAGATGGTGTCGTTACCACGGTCGGCGCACATGGTGTAGCCGATCAGGTCGTTGGTGCCGATGGAGAAGAAGTCGGCGACCTCGGCAAGACGGTCTGCGAGCAGCGAAGCGGCGGGCGTCTCGACCATGATGCCGACCTCGATGTTCTCGTTGAACTTGCGACCCTCTTCGGTCAGCTCAGCCTTGCACTGCTCGACGAGCTCCTTGACAGCCAAGACCTCCTCGACGCAGGTGACGAGCGGGATCATGATCTTGACGTCACCGAAGGCGCTAGCGCGCAGCAGAGCGCGGAGCTGGACCTTGTACTGGTCGGGATTGGCCAGGCAGTAACGCACGGCGCGGAAGCCCATGAAGGGGTTGTCTTCCTTGACCATATGCAGATACGGAATCTCCTTGTCGCCACCCACATCGAGCGTGCGGATGATGACCGGAGCACCCTTGAGCGCGCTGGCGACCTTACGGTAGGCGTTGAACTGCTCCTCCTCGGAAGGAAGCTCAGCAGAGTCCATGAACAGGAACTCGGAGCGGAACAGACCGATGGCCTCGGCGTCGTGATCGAGCGCGTTGGGCACGTCATCGGGGTTACCGATGTTGCAGGCGATGATCTTCTTGATACCATCGGCAGTCACGGACGGCTTGCCACGGAAGGCCTCGAGGGCCGCCTTCTCGGCAGCGAAGGCCTCGGCCTTGGCGGTATAGGCAGCGAGCGTCTCCTCGTCGGGATCGGCCTCGACGATACCCTTGCCACCGTCGACGACAACGGTCATACCGTTGCGCAGCGCGGTGCAGCTGTTGGAAACCGAAAGGACAGCCGGGATCTCGAGGGCGCGCGCGATGATCGCGGAGTGCGACGTGCGGCCACCGGTCTCGGTGACGATGCCGGCAACGTGGGCCTTATCGATCGTGGCGGTCATGGACGGCGTGAGGTCGTGCACGACAACGACGGTGTTCTCGGGCAGGACGGAAAGGTCGACGACCTCCTTGCCCAGCAGCTCGGCCAGAATACCGGTGCGGATGTCGGCGATGTCGGCCGCGCGCAGACGGAACATCTCGTCGTCCATGGACAGGAACATGTTCTCAAAAATGGTCGAGGTGTCCATGAGCGCCTGCTCGGCGCAGGTACCGCCGTCAATGGCGGCGTTGATGGCGTCAGTCATGCCCGGGTCCTGAGCCAGGACAATGTGTCCGCTCATGATCTCGGCCTCGGCCTCGCCCACCGTCTCCTTCATGTGGTCGGCCTGAGCCTGGGTCTTCTCGCAGAAGACCGAAAGAGCGGACTGATAGCGCTCCTTCTCTGCTGCCGAATCAGCAACCTCGTGCGGCTCAAACGTCAAGTCGGGATCGACGGCGACCATGACGGTGCCGATACCGATGCCCTCGGAAGCGTTGACTCCCTGATACATTCCCATTCCTCTCTCCGTGTCATGTGATAAAGCGTTTTGCCATATCCATGACAAAAGAGCGCAGCTACCTTACAACAGGTCACTGCGCCCCCAAATATGAACTTAGTTGTTCAACATGCGACCCGTTTGAGTTCTACTCGCCAAGACCGCTCTTGATGAGCTCGATGGCAGCAGCCAGAGCCTCGGCCTCGTCAGCGCCGTCGCACTTGACCTCGACCTCGGTGCCGCAGGGGATACCAGCAGCCATAAGGGCCATCGGGGACTTGCCGTTGACCTCCTTCTCGGGGGTGACGACCGTCACGTCACAGGCGTACTTGCCCATGGTGGAGGCGAACAGACCAGCCGGACGCATGTGCAGACCCTGAGGATTAACGAGGGTAGCCTTCTCAGAAACCATAATTGACTCCTTTTTGTGTTTAACCCCTGTCATGCATGTGGCAGGAGTCAGATTCACGACGTTGTTTATATTAACTCACATCAAACGGATTTTCATTGTGGTTTGCACGAATTATTGGACGGATGTCGTTCCTGGGCGTTTGCTCGCCCACAGAGGGCCGGGCGCGGCCTGTGAGATTTCCTGCTCTACAGTCCTGCTCGCACGAAGAGCACATTAAGTGCTCTTCGGCTCGTGCGGAACTCGCGATAAATCTCACAGGCCGCGCCCGGCCCTCTGTGGGCGAGCAAACTGCGGAAACTCGATCGGTCCAGAACAATATCGTGCGAACAGAATTCTGGCTGGATCTCTGATCGTATGGAAGATCTGGTTGATGCGGTTATCTATGCCCTTCTGCGGACTGAGGAGTGTCCCTGGGTGCCGGCAGAATAGGAACGTCCTTAAGTGCCAAGTTGGAAAGAAAAAGGCGGAGGCCCTGGAGAGGGTCTCCGCCTTTGTTACAGGGGGCGATGTTATTCGCGAGCTGGGGGATTAGACCAGGCGGGCGTTAATCGTCTTGGCGATCTCGGCGGCGTCGGTGGAACCCTTGACGGTGGCACGGAAGTCCTCGTCCATGAGCGCCTCGGCGACCTTGGACAGGATCTTGAGGTGCGTAGTGCCGGCCTGGGCACCGGGGATGAGCAGGGCGATAGCCACGTTGACGGGAGCGCCGTCCATGGTGTCCCAACCGGTCACGCCGGACTCGTCCTTGACGACGATGACGGCAGCCTCGGTAATGGCGTCGGACTTGGCATGCGGGATGGCGAAGCCCTCCATCATGCCCGTGGTGCCCTCGGCCTCGCGGGCCAGGAAGGCGTTCATCACGGCGTCGGCGTCGCTGGCGATGCCGGCCTTGACGGCCTGGTTGGAAACGAAGCTCAGAGCCTCGTCACGAGAAGCGAAGTCCTCGGCGACAAAGACATTCTCGACCTTCACGAAGTCGGCAGCCTCGGCCTTGGGGGCCTCGACGGCAGCGGCCTTGGGGGCCTCAACGGGCTTGGTTGCAGGAGCGGCCTTCTGGTTCTTCTCGAAGTCGTACTTCTTGAAGGCCACGAACAGGATGCCACCGACAACAGCGCCGATGAGGATCGCGAGGACCCAAAGCGGACCGTTCTCGACAACGGGCAGGACCAGGAAGCCACCGTGAGGCGCCGGATCGTGAACGTTGAACATAATGGTCAGGATCGAAGCGATAGAGGAACCGAGCATCATGATGGGCATGACGGGCCAGATGTTCTTGGTCATGAACGGAATGGCGCCCTCGGTGATGTGGGTGCAACCAAGGATGAGGTTGACGACACCGGCGTCGTGATCCTCCTGGCTGAAATACTTCTTGCCGACAACGACGGCGAAGGTGGTGATCAGCGGCGGAACGATGCAGGCGGCGGAGACGGCAGCCATGAAGTTGGTGCCGAAGTTGTAGGTATCGGTGCCAACACCGGCGGCCAGAGCCTCGGTGAGCATAGCGGTACCGGTGACGTAAGCAGCCTTGTTAACCGGGCCACCCATATCAAAGGCGCACATGCAGCCGATGGCAAGACCCAAGACAACAGCGCCAGAGGCGGACAGGCCCTTGAGGAAGTCCATCATGGCGGTGTTGATGGCAGCCATGGGGCCGGAAATGCCGAGCATGACCAGGCCGACGATAGCCGTCGAGAACAGCGGGTACAGGAAGATAGCCTTGAGGCCGTCCAGGTTCTTGGGCAGGCCGGCAAAGACCTTCTCGAGCAGCAGGATGACATAGCCGGCGAGGAAGCCGCCAACGATGCCGCCCAGGAAGCCGAAGCCCACGCCGGCGCCACCGGCATCGATCATGCCGGTCTCGGCGTTAACAGGCAGGCCCTGGATGGCGATCATACCGGCAACGAAGCCGGGGACGAGCGCCGGGCGCTTGCCGATGGATTCGGCGATGTAGGCGGAAAGCACCGGAACCATAAGGTTCATGGCGATGCCGCCGATGATCTTGAGCATCGCAGCAAAGCTGTTGTAGTCAGACGCCGTCGAATCGAAGGACGTAATGCCCCACAGGAACGAAACGGCGGTCAGGACACCACCGGCAACGACGAAGACCAGCATGTGGCTGACGCCGTTCATGAGGTGCTTGTAGATGATGTGGCCGATGGACTCCTTCTCCTCGACCTCGTCCTCGACATCGGCAGCAGCCGCAACCGTGTCGTCACCCTTGGCGGCGAGCGCGCGGTCAATAAGCTTACCGGCGGCCTCAACGGACAGGGCCTTGGAAACACCAACGGAAACCATGGGCTTGCCGGCGAAACGCTCAGCCTGGACATCCTTATCGGCTGCGACGACGACGGCCTTGGCACCAGCGATCTCACTCTTGGTGAGCTCGTTCTCGACACCGACCTGGCCATGAGTCTCGACCTTAATGGTCAGACCGCGCTCGGCAGCTGCCTTCTCCAGCGCTTCCTTCGCCATGAAGGTGTGCGCAATGCCGGTCGGGCAACCGGTGGCGGCGATGATGTCAAACTTAGCCATGTGTCCCTCCTTCTTGAGTACAGCGCCCGCGGGCGCTCCCCTACACGCGCTTCGATGCGCGTTTTTCCACAACTGAAAGATACCAACCTACCGTCCGCGTGAGAAGAGGCAAGGTGCAATTCTCCGGTGAAAGGTTCTTTCATAACCGTAAACGGTAGGTGAAAGTTTACCATCAACACTTGAAACGGCAAGGTGTATCTTGTAATTGGAAATGCCCGTATACTATGGCATTGCAAATCAAATTGGATTTTCATGCCAACCAGGAGCCATCCATGACCGATAGTAGCAAGAGCGCACTTTCCCTCATAAGCACCCATCAGGGATACAGCGAGTCCGAGCAGCGCATTGTCGACTATATATTGGAGCACCAGTCCGAGGCGCCGCGCCTCACGGCCGCTCAGCTCTCACGCGCCGCCGCCACGTCCGAGGCGACCGTTTCGCGCTTCTGCCGCAAGCTTGGCTTTGGTAGCTTCCGCAGCTTTCAGTTTTCGTTGGCGAGGGATTTGGAAAGCCAGCGTAACGAGGGCCTGACTGACGAGGTCTCGCTCGACAATATGGAGCAGAGCCTCAAGAATATCCTGGCTGCCAAGGTGAGCGAGCTTAATGCGACCATCGACGGGATCGACCACGATACGCTGGCGGCTGTTGTGCATGCCCTTAAGCATGCAGGGGTTATTGAGTTTGCAGCTGTGGGCAATACGAACGCGGTCGCGCTCGATGCGACGTTTAAGTTTTCGCAGCTGGGCCTGCGCTGCATGGCGAGCACCATTAGCGAGACATCAATCGGCTTTGCGCTCACGTTACGCCCGGGTGACGTCATCGTGCTTATCTCAAACTCCGGCAAATCGCGCCGATTGAATCGCATGGCAAAAGCGGCTCGCAACTGCGGCGCAACCGTAGTCGTCATCAGCAGTGACAGCAAATCCCCACTCGCGCGCCTGGCAGACTACACTTTTAATACCGTCAACCACGAAGCGCTGCTGACGACAGGCGACTTTGCGTTCTCCAAGATCAGTGCCACGATGATCATCGAAGTCATCTACAACTTCCTGCTGCCCGAGATTGAAGACGCGCGTGAGCATATCAGCTACTACGAGGAGCTCATCCAGCCGGATAAGGTCGTTGAGTAGGTAGATTGGGGAGCCGATAGACGCCCCTCGCCACGAAATCCGCCCATCTACTACGTTTTAACCTCAAGCGCCAACCATACACCCAAAATAGAGAAAACCGCAGGCGTTCTACCTGCGGTTTTCTTTTTTGCAATTCTTGGCGTGGTTGCCGATGCCCTGCCAAACGTAGTAGATGGACCCGTTTCGTGGCGGCCGGATTGGACATACATGTGGCGGCTCGGCCTAGGAACGCGCCTCCGCAAGCATCTGTTTGGCGTGCGCCAGGCTTGCCTCGGACTGATCGCCGCTCAACATGCGGGCGATCTCGGCGGTACGCGCTTCGCCGGTTACCTCGTCCAAATGCGTCTGGGGAACATCGCCCGGTTCCTTACTGACAACATAATGCTTGTCGGCCATGACGGCGACCTGCGCCAAGTGGGTTACGACAATCACCTGATGCGTAGCGGCGAGATCTGCCAGCACGCCCGCGAGCGCACGCGCCGTGGAGCCACCGACACCAGCATCGACCTCGTCAAACACCAGCGTATCGACACCGTCCGCGTTACCGAGGACAACCTTGCTTGCCAGCATGACGCGGCTGAGCTCGCCGCCCGACGCAATGCGGCGCAGGGGGCGTGGCGTCAAGCCGGCACCGCTGCGGTATAGCAGCTCGTAACTCGAAGGACCAACCGGCGTCCACTCAGCACGGGGAAGATCGCGCGACTCCCAGACGAGCTCGGCACTACCCATCTCCAGGCGAGCCATCTGGCGGCCAACCTCGTGACAGAAGCGCGGGGCCGCCGTATTGCGAGCGCGCTTAAGCGCCTTGGCGGCAGCAAACAGTTCGTGCTCCGCCGCGCCAAGCGCTTCACGCGCCATTTTGATCTGTTCATCGCCATCATCAACCAGCGAAAGCAGCTCTTGCGAGCGATCACGCATGGCAAAAACATCGTCCATGGTCGGACCCCACTGACGCAGCAGGCCCTTGAGGTCGGAATACCGCTCGCGCATGCGAGCGAGCTCGCGAGGATCGAAGGCGACCCCATCGCGATAGGCGCGCAGCTCGTTGGCACAATCCTCAAGCGAGATGCAGGCATCCGAAAGCGTCTCGGCAATGTCGCCCAGTTTGCGATCGACGGTAGCCATTCGGGAAAGCTCTGCCACGGCGCTGTTCACGGCATCGAGCGCTCCCCCTTCGGCGGCAAGCGATGCATGGGCATCGTTAGCTGTGGCAACCAGTACCTCGGCATGTTCGGAGCGCGGCAGCAATTCCTCGAGTTCCTCATACTCGCCCGGCTTAGGGTCGACCTCGCCGATGCGCTCGAGGGCAAAGCGCGCCTCCTCGACACGACTCCCCTGCGCACGCGAGGCCTCCTCAACGCGACGGACCTCCTTGGCAGCCGCGCGCGAGGCTTTAAAGCAAGTACGGTAGTGCTCGAGTGCCTCGAGCGCAGAGCGCCCCGCCCAGGCATCGACCATGGCAACGTGATGCGCCGGGTCGAGGAGGCGCTGGTGCTCGTGCTGACCGCACAGATCCATCATCACGCCGACGCGCTCCGAAAGCTCGCGCACGCTGGCGATGCGGCCGTCAATCCTCACGCGGCTGCGGCCCTCGGCAGAAAGGCTGCGCTGGACCGTGAAGCCCTCCGTGTCGTGCGGGCCGTCAAACAGGCGTGCCTCGACGCTCGCCAGCGCCTCGCCCTCGCGCACCGTCGACGAATCCGCACGCTCGCCCAAAATAAGCTTAAGGGCCGAGAGCAGCGCGGTCTTGCCGGCGCCGGTCTCACCGGTCAGGACAGTCAGGCCGGCACTCGGCACCAGCGTCGCCTCGCGAATGAGTGCAATGTTAGAAACCTGCAGCTCATCGATCATGACGGACTCCGTAGAATACGCGGCTCACCGAGTTGTAAAAACTCTCGGGGCCGTAGTCGAGCAGCAGCACATCGCCTGGGCCTCGGCGCACGGCCACGCTCTCGACCGTGCCGTCGCAGGTAATAAACTGTCCATCGATAGCGATCGCCGGAACGCTCGGGCGATCATCGGACATAAAGATTTCGACGACATCACTCGGCGAAGTCAAGAAGGCACGGGCCTGAATGGTGTGCGGCGCAATGGGTACGCAGACCATACCCGTATAGTCGGGGCTCACAATGGGGCCACCTGCACTGAGCGCGTACCCCGTAGAACCAGTCGCCGTGGACACGACCACGCCGTCGCCACGCAGTCGATCGATATGGTGGCCCGACACCGTGATGTCGAACTCAACCATATCGGACAGGGGGCCGCGCGTGAGCGCCATGTCGTTGAGGGCGAACGTGCGCACGACATCCTTCGTGCCATCGTCGCGCACGGACACGATATCCGCGGCGATGGTGGCGCGACGGCTCACGTGCAGCTCGCCGGAAAGGGCGTCGCTCACGACCTGCAGAATGTCGCGCTCCTCGGGGCTCGCAGCAGTTAAAAAGCCCAGGTGACCATAGGAAAGACCGAGGATAGGAATCTCGCGATGGTTGAGGATGCGGGCAGCGCGCAGCAACGTACCGTCGCCGCCGAGCGTAATGACCAGATCGGAGCCGTCAATATCAGGCGTGCTTTGAATCTTCGATCGCTGGTCGGCAGCCCATGCGACCTCATAGCCCTGGCGCGTCAGCCAAAGCTCGAGCATCAGGCCGCTCTCAACCGCCTCTTGCTTGTAGTAATTGGGAACCAGAAAGACCTTCATAGCGTTGCAGCTTTCTCGCTCAAAACCGATACCTGGAATTGCAGCTCGTCTTGCGTGCGGTCGCCGGGGTCAAATCTCGTGCCGTACAGGAAAAACTCAACGTTTCCCTTGGCACCATGAATGGGCGACACGCACACATCGACCGGGAACAGCCCCTTGGCAGCAAAGAGTTCAACTGCCGCAACGAGTGTATCGCGGCGCACGGCGGGATCGGTCACAATGCCGCCCTCACCCACCAGCGCCGCCGGAGCCTCAAACTGCGGCTTTACAAGCGTGCAGAATGCACCCGTAGGCGCCAGGCACGCCAGCACCGCATCGATAATGTTCGCGATGCTGGTAAACGAGACATCACACACAGCCAGGTCGATGGCGCCGGCATAGCCAAGCTCAGGCAGCTGCGTCACGTTTGTGCGCTCATGCAGCGTCACGCGATCGTCCTGACGTAACGACCAATCGAACTGGGCGCGACCAACGTCCACCGAGACAACGGTCGCAGCTCCGCGCTTGAGCAGGCAATCGGTAAAGCCGCCGGTAGAGCAGCCCACATCCAGACAGGCAAGGCCCGTCGGATTGATACCAAACGTATCAAGCGCGCCTTCGAGCTTAAGACCGCCGCGGCCAACATAGGGAATGCGCCCCTTCACGTGCAACGGCAGGTCCGGGGTCACCTTAAGGCCCGGCGAAGTCAAGCGCTCGCCGCCACTCGAGACCAAGCCAGCCATAAGAGTGCGAAGGGCATCCGCGCGATCGGCGCAGATGCCCTGTGAAATCAGTTCGTCATCAAGACGCACGCGTTTCATGAATGCCATCAACCATTCGTATCCGGAGATGCGGCCTAGCTATCCTGGGATTCGTTTGCCGCATCCTCATCGTATTCCTGCTCGAGCTTGTCGGCCTCACGCGGCGTCAGCTCAAACTTGTCGACCATGTCGACCGCACGGGAGCCCAGCTCAATCGCCTCGTCAAACAGATCGAGCGAACGCTCCAAGGACGTATCCTTAGAGCGAACGGTAGCTATGATCTGGTCCAAGCGGTCCGAAATCTCGTCGAAGTTGCGGACGGAACCCTCTGGCATGGCTACTCCTCGACGGTACCGGTCTCGGCCTCGGCGACCTCAGCAGCGTCCACGTCCTCGGACAGCACGCCAGTCTCGGCCTGGGCAACCGCAACCTTTGCGGCAGCCTCGGCAGCCTGTGCCTCCTCGCGAGCGCGATCTTCGGCCAGCAGCTCCTGGTATAGGTCCTCGCCCGGCAGCTCCTCGCTGCGAGCGATCTTACCCAGCACGCCGTTGACGAACGACGCGGACTGGTCGGTGCCATAGGCCTTGGCAAGCTCGACGGCCTCGTTAATCACGATGGCGTCAGAGACCTCCTCGTCGGTGAGGAAACGCATCTCGTAAACGGCGATACGCAGCAGGTTGCGGTCGGCGCCGGGCATGCGCATAAGATCCCAGTTCTTGGCAACAGAGCGCAGAGCACAGTCGATGCGGTCGATATGCTCATAGGCACCGCGGCACAGCTCCAGCGCATAGGGGTCGAGGGGACCCTTCGAGATCAGGAAATCACCCTCGAGGACGCGCTCGAGCGGGCTGTCCGTGGCCTCGGCCTGGAACAGAAGCTGAAGCGCCTGACTGCGGGCAAGAGTACGCCCGCGATAAACCTTAAGGCTCAAAGGTTACTCCTTGGGGAAAACGAGGCCGTCGATGCAAACGTCAACGCGCTCGACCTCAACGCCAACCTGGGCATCGATGGCGGCGACCACTGCGGCGCGAACGGCCTCGGCGAGTTTCTTGAACGGATAGCCAAAGAACACCACGACACGCACAGTGAGTGCGAGCTTGTCGCCGACGACCTCGGCCTCGACCGCCGGCTCGGAAGCGGGGGCCTTGGACGAGAGCATCATGGAGACAAGGTTGGTGGCAAGGTCCTTGACGCCAACGGAGGCGATGCCCTCGACATCGGACACGGCGCGCGAGACGATGGCGGTCAGAACATCGGGCGAAATGCCGATGCCGTCAATCTTGATTTCCTGGGGCATGAATCCTCCTAGAAGAGTTGGTTGCTAGACGCGGGAGACGAACTTGCCGTCGCGGGTGTCAACCTTGATGACCTCGCCCTCATTGAGGTACATGGGGACCTGGATAACAGCGCCGGTGTCGATCGTGGCCGGCTTGGTGGAACCCTGGACGGTGTCGCCCTTAAAGCCCGGGTCGGTCTGGACGATAGTGGTCTCGATGAACATCGGCGGGGTCACGCCCATGAGCTCATCGTCGGCGAAGAGCAGCTGGCAGACGTCGTTCTCGCGCAGCCACTTGGAGTTCTCGCCCACCATGTCCTCGGGAACGGGAACCTGCTCATAGGACTCGTTGTCCATGAAGATGTAGTCGGTGCCATCGTTGTAGAGGTACTGGAACTCACGGGTGGTGAGCATGACGCTCTCGAACTTGCTGCCGGCGTTGCAGGTGTTCTCGACGACGCGGCCGCTCTTGATGTCGCGGGTCTTGTAGCGCACAAACGCGCCGCCCTTGCCCGGCTTGACATGCTGGAACTCGACAATGGTGTAGACCTTGTCCTTGATGCGGAGACCGAGGCCGTTCTTGAAGTCGGCGGTAGAAATGGTAGGCATAGCGACCTTTCTTGTTACGGGCAGAACGCACAAGCGTCCAAATTACATACGATGGAAATTATACACTTGCAGACGGCGCCTGCAGCGAGCGCATAAAAAGAGAACGCGGGACGTCCGAATCGATCCGAACGCCCCGCCCCAAACTATCTACCGAAGTAGACTAGCAATCGATAACGTGCAGGTCATGCGGGGTCTTAGTGAAGGGCTCGTAGCCGTTCTCGGTGACCACGCCGTAGTCCTCCAGGCGCACGCCGCCCACGCCGGGCAGGTAGACGCCGGGCTCCATGGTGATAACCGAGCCGACCTCGATGGTGTTCTTGCTGCGGTTGAAGTTGGGCAGCTCGTGGATGTCGATACCGACGCCGTGGCCCAAGCCATGGTTATAGTAATCGCCATAGCCGGCATCGCCGATGATCTTCTTGGAGAGCTTAAAGATGTCGTTGCCCTCGACGCCCGGATGGATGGCGGCGACGCATTCCTCGTGCGTGCGGCGCACGAGTGCGTACAGGTCGACTTGCTCCTGCGTGGGCTCGCCCATCACGACGGTGCGTGTCATGTCGGAGCGGTAATCACAGTAGCCCGCGCCGTAATCCATAAGAACGAAATCGCCCTTCTCGATCACGCGGTCGCTCGGCACGGCATGCGGGTTGGCGGTGTTGGGACCGCTCGCCACGATGGAGCCGAAGGCAAGGCTATCGGCGCCGTTGGCGAACATAAAGTTCTCGAGCTCGTTGCGAACCTGCTTCTCGGTCATACCAGGCTTAATAAAGCCGAGCATGTGCTGGAAGGCGGCGTCGGTGATCGACTGCGCATGGCGCATGAGCTCGATCTCCTCAGCGTCCTTAATGGCGCGCATCTTGCGAATGTCGGCATGCATCAGCGGCAGCATGCAGGCGACGGAACGATCCTCCAGACCACGCTGAATACCCTGATAGAAGTTGATCTGCATGTCGTCCTCGACAGCGCAGACGCGGCACTTGTTGGCCGCGATTTTGCCGGCGACCCAACCGGGGATGGTGCCCTCGTCCATGTCGTAGACCCAAGGGCTGCCGGCGGGCGTGTTCTCCTCAAAGCTGTTGAGGTAGCGCGAGTCGGTGTGGAACAGGCACTGGTCGGCCGTAATAAACGCAGCGTGCGGAAACTCGAAGGTGTAGTCGAAGACGCCTTTCACGCCCGTAAGCCAACGAAGGTTGGCCTCGTCGCGTACCACGATGGCGTCGTAGCCACGCTCGGCCATAAGGGCACGGACACGCTCGATACGACCGGCGGGACCGGCAGCAAACTCAGACATGCAGATTCCTTTCTTGTTGTCTCTAAAAAGACGGGACGGGTCTCAACCGAACGACGGAATCGCATGCGATCCGCAACCGATTGGAAACCCGCCCCTCAACATGATACGAAAGACGATGGATGTCAATAAAACTTAGAGAAGTTCTTTGCGAGAAGCCAAGTAGGCGTGAGCATGGCGCTCAAGAACCTCGTCCTCAACGTTCGTTAGGCGAATGGCGCCGAGTGCCGCGGGCAGCGGCAGCATGCTGCGGTTTGAGCGCGCGAACTGCTGCCTGCGGAACTCCTCGATATATGCGGCAGGCTCCAGATCGAAGGCAAGTTCCTCGATACCAAAGTCCTCCAGGCAGTCATCGACCTCAAAGACGTAATCGATATCGAAATCGCAGGCATCATGTGCTAGGCGCGCCTCAAAGCGCATGCCCTCGGATAACAGCTGATAGGCAGGGACCTGCGAAGCGGCATCGCCCAAGCAAGCGCGCAGGGTGCGCTCCCCCGTCTTGCCAAAATCGAGCGCATGGCGAGCGCTCGGGTTCGTGGCCGTCAGCACGTCCTTGCGGGCAGTCTGAGACCATTGGACGGCATTGACGAGTGCGACCTCCTCGCCCGCGAGAATCTCGGGGACGGTCTCAATAAACTGATTCCAGCGGGACTTGCTGCTCGAAAGCATGGTGCCAACAAGTACCACAAAGCCGAGCTTGAGGTCCTCGGGGTCCGTCTCGCGAACAAGGTCGAGGTCACACACGACCAAGCCCGGTTCGGGACGAAACGCGATAGCGGGAAGCGCATTGGCCGACGAGGCGACGAGCGGCTTCATGGTCGTCGCGACCGTGAGCATGGCGTCGAACGTCGTCGGCAGCAGCGCGCACTCGGTGCGACCGCACCACTGGTTGGCGCACCAGCTAACAACCGAGCAGGTTGAGGCATCGCCAACGGCGACAACCAAATCGTCGCAGGTAATGCCGTTAGCCGACAGGGCGCCAAAGACGGTATCGGCATCGGCCAGCGTAGCGCCGGCAGGCGAAACCTCGAAGACGAGCAGCGACACGGCAAAGCCGGCGTCGACCAGCGCATGCTCGACGACCTCGCCAAAACGCTCGGATGTGGCGTCGTTCCAAACCACCATCGCGCGCTTAGGCTTGCCCACGGCCGAGGCAAACATGCGCGAAAGCTCATCGAACGCACCCAATCCGACACGGACATCGACGCTGCGGTTTTGGAAATTGATCAGTTGACGGCGAATCATAGCAGTCCACGCTCCAAAAGCATCTCGGCACAAAGGTAGGAAACGTCCTCGAAGGACTTGTTGCGAATATCAAGGGTAAGGTCGGCGGCCTGTCGATACAGCGGACGGCGATGCTCAAACAGGCGCGCGGCATGCTCGGGCGAGCGGAAATCGGGGCGCGTGTCGGACCGACGAATCTGGCGAATCGAATCCTCGAAGTCGCCCTCGAGGTACACACACGTACCCATTTCGTGCATCAACTCAATATTCACCGGCGTCTCGACGATACCGCCCCCGCACGAAACCAACAGGCTGCGCTCGCTTTGGAGCGAACGGAGCGCCGAGGTCTCGAGCTCGCGAAAACGATCCTCGCCCTCGGTCTCAAAAATCTCGGTTACCGACTTGCCGCAACGGCGCACGACCAGGCGGTCGGTATCGATAAAACGCCGCTTGAACATAGTGCCGACGTTGCGCGCGAGTGTCGATTTGCCCGCGCCCAAAAAGCCGATAAAGAAGATATGGTCGCAGCCGTGTTTGATGTGCTGAGACATGGCGAAACCTATTCCTCGCAGGGAAGGTCGCGCAGGGCCCGGCGCTCAAAGATACGGAAGATCTGCGTGTACCACAGGTCCTGGGTTGCCTGCGGCTTAACCAGGATAGTATCGACGCCGGCAAAATTGCCGCTCCACACATCAGTGTAGAGCTGATCACCGATCAGCACCGCCTCGTCGGCTGTGGCGCCGAGGCGCTTAAGACCCGCCTTGAGGGCAAACGGCGCCGGCTTCATGGCGTGGCTGATGGCCTCGAGTCCCAGCTCGCGTGCAGAGCTCATGACCTGGTCGCGATGCCAGTTGTTGGACACCATGCACAGCTTAAAGCCTTTGGCGCGGGCGGCATCGAGCCAAGCGGAAACCGCGGCGGGAACCTGCTCGGTGTCGCGCGGCACCAGGGTGTTATCGCGATCGAGCAGAATGGCGCGTTTGCCGTCGGCCCACAGGGTATCAAGGTCGATGCGATCGACCGAGGCAACGTATCGTTTGGGGCTAAAAATCCTCATGCTAATTCCAAGACTGTTGATGCTCTTCGTAGGTTTGCGAGAAGTACTCCTCGTCCTGCGTAATGTAGAAATACAGGTCATCGGAGTCGGTCGGCTCAAGCGTGGCCTTAAGCGCCTCGAGCGACGGAGAGCAGATGGGCGTGGGCGGCAGGCCCTCGTGCTTATAGGTGTTATACGGACTATCGCTCTGCAGGTCGTCGGCGGTAACCTCGCCACCGGTGACATACATCATGGTCGCATCGCTGTTGAGATAGCGCAGACCGTCGAGCTTGCCGGCAAGGCGGTTGTAGAAGACCGAGGCCACGTGCGCACGTTGATCGGCGTTGAGGCCCTCGCGCTCAACGATAGAGGCCAAGTTGACGATGTCGTAGTCGGACATCTCCACACCATAGCGCTCCTTGATCTTGGCTTCGCAGCTCGCAAAGTCAAGCGACTTGTACTCGGTCTTAAACTGATCGAGCATAGCACGAATCACGTCATCGGCCGTCGGCGAATCGCCCAACGAATAAGTCTTGGGGAACAAGAAACCCTCAAGCGAGTCGTTGGCGGCGCCCTTAAGGAAGCTATAGTCGTCCACGTAGTTGGAGGCCTTGGCCTGGTTGAGGAAGTCTTCCTTAGAGATGCCGTCGTAGGCCTGGGCCACACGGTCGGCGACTTGATCGACCGTTAGGCCCTCAGGGATAGTCAGCGCATTGGAGCCCGCGTTGGGACCTTCCATGAGCTGCTGAACAACCTTGGTCGCATCCATGAGCGTGGTGAACGAGTAGGTGCCAGGCTTAAGCGACATATCGGCGTTGAGCTTTTTCACCGCCGCATAGTAATCCTTGGGGTTTTCGACGATATGGTTCTCGGAGAGAATCGAGGCGATCGTATCGCCCGAAGCACCGTCGGGAATGGTCACCGTAACCTGCTGACCAGCCGTGACCTTCGTATCCTCACCGGCAAAGAAGCCCTTGACGGTCGGCACAACAAAGAAAGCGATCGCAGCAAGCGCGAGCACCGCCACCACAACGCCGATGATCATGGGAACCGGGGAGCTTTTCTTTTGGGCACCGCGACGAGCATGCGTGTTGTAGCTCGAGCGGGTCGCCGGAGCAACGCCATGCGAGCCGCGAGCGTGATGCGAATGTGATTGGGGGGCCTGCGTTCGCTGGGTAGGTGCCTGCTGCTTAAAGCGGGTACCGCCAACAGGCTGGGCCGTACGAGCAGTGGGGTGCTGAGCCGCGTGAGAAGCCGGATGCTGAACCGAACGAGCAGAAGGCTGCTGACCCGTCCGTTGAACAGCTTGGGCCGAACGAGGGGAGGACTGCACAGGGCGCGCAGCAGGCTGAGCTGCGCGCTGCGTCGGCTGTGCCGGACGCTGGCCAGGCTGGCCAAGGCGCGACGCCGGCTGACGTGTACGATTCTGCTGGCGCGGATCGGGAGCGCTAGGCATGCGAAACCTCCTCGTTTTTACGATCAAGCCACGTCTGCAAAAACAGGCTGGCGGCAATCATGTCAATCCTGCCCCTCATCTGCTTTTCGTTGAGTCCCTGCTCGCGCAGGATACGCTTAGCCTCTTGCGAGGACAGACGCTCGTCCTCAAACTCCAACGGAAGATCGAGCTCGTCGGCAATCTTTTGCGCCACAGCGGCAACACGCTCAGCCTGGGGGCCGGGCTCACCGGCCATGGTCAGGGGACGCCCACTTACCAGGATATCGGGCTCATAGTCCTCAACCAGGTAGCGGAACGTCTTGGCCATACCGGTGACCTCTGCAGCCGGGAGCACCTTGACAGGCATCGCCATCTTGCCATCACGGCTCGAGACGGCGATGCCGATCCTGGTCTCCCCTATGTCCAGCGCAAGCGCGACCACAGCGACTACCTAGATTCTTAGGCGCCGAGCGCGGTCTTAGCGGCCACGAGGGCATCGGCGATGCCGGCGGCGTTCTTGCCACCGGCCTGGGCCATGTTGGGACGGCCGCCGCCACGACCGTCGACCAGGCCCGCGATCTGCTTGATCACGTTGCCGGCGTGGAAACCGGCCTTGACGGCGTCATCAGAGCCGGCGGCGAGCAGGGCCGGGGTGCCCTTCTCAGTCACGCTGGCGACGACGCAAGCGACAGGACCGGCAACCTTCTGGTGCACGGTATCCCAGACGTTTCGCAGGTCAGCAGCCTCAAGGCCCTGGAGCTCAGCGACGACGAGCTTGTAGCCGTCGAGCTCGACGGCGCCCTCGATGGCGCTAGAGATAGCGTCGGAGGAGCCACCGGTGAGCGCCTTCTTGAGCTTGTTGGACGTCTCGCGCAGCTCGGCCTGCAGGTTCTCCACGCGGGCGGGAACCTCATCCACGCGGCACTTGAGCGCAGCAGCAGCGGAGTCGACGAGCGCCAGACGGTCGGCCATGTAGTCGAGGGCACCCTTAGAAGTCACGGCCTCGATACGGCGGACATTAGAGCCCGTGGAGGACTCAGAAATGATCTTGAACAGGCCGATCTCGGCGGTGTTGGCGGCATGGGTGCCACCACAGAGTTCGCGGGAGAACGGCTGGTCCTCGGCGCTCACGGAGACAACGCGGACGACGTCGCCATACTTCTCACCAAACAGGGCGACAGCACCGGCGGCCTTGGCCTCGTCAATGCCCATGACGCGGGTCACGACCGGCTTGGAGGCGAAGATCTGCTGGTTGACCAGGTCCTCGACAGCCTTGAGCTGCTCGGAGGACAGGGCCTCGAAGTGCGTGAAGTCAAAGCGCAGGTGCTCAGGCGTCACCAGCGAGCCGGCCTGGGAGACATGCTCGCCCAGGACCTGCTTAAGCGCGGCGTCGAGCAGGTGGGTGGCGGTGTGGTTGCGGCGCAGGAAGCCACGGCGCTCGGCGTCGAGCGTGGCGGTCACAGCGGCACCGACAGTCAGCGTGCCATCGACAACGTGCGCGACGTGGGCATACAGACCGTTGTGGTTCTTGGTGTCGGCAACGGTCAGAACAACGCCCTCGGCGGAAAGCTTGCCGGCATCGCCTTGCTGGCCACCCATCTCGGCATAGAACGGAGTGCGGTCGAGAACGACCTCAACGTCCTCGCCGGCGGCAGCGGACTCGACGGACTCGCCGTTGCGCACGATGGCGACAACCTTGGCACCCTCGATCACATCGTTGTCATAGCCGTCGAACTCGGTCGCGGCGACCTTGTCCGAAAGCTCGACCCACACGTCGTTGAAGCTGCCCCAGGCGTCGCCCTTGGCGTTGGCGCGAGCGCGGGCCTTCTGGTCCTCCATGCAGGCGGTGAAGCCGTCCATATCGACGTCGTGGCCAGCGGCGCCGGCAATCTCGACGGTCAGGTCGATGGGGAAACCAAAGGTGTCGTGCAGCTTAAAGGCAACGTCGCCCGGAAGGACAGCGCCCTCTGCAAGCGCGGCCAGGGCCTCGTCCAGGTAGACGCGACCGTTATCGAGTGTCGTGGAGAAGCGCTCCTCCTCGGAAGCGACGATACCCTTGACGAGTGCGACGTTCTTGAGCAGCTCGGGATAGGCCTCGCCCATCTGGGCGTTGACCTCGTCAATGAACTTGGTCAGGAAGGCGCCCTCGATGCCCAGCAGGCGACCGTGGAACACAGCACGGCGGAGCAGGCGGCGAAGGACGTACTCGCGACCCTCATTGCCGGGCAGGATGCCATCGGAGATCATAAAGTCCACGGCACGGGAGTGGTCGGCGATGATGCGCAGGGAGCGGCTGGCTCCGGAGTAATCGTCGGCGTCATAGGTCTTGCCGCTGATCTCCTCACCGAGCTTGATGAGGTGCTGCATCAGATCGCCGTCGTAGTTGGCGGTCTTGTGCTGCATGATAGCGGCCATGCGCTCCAGACCCATGCCCGTATCGAGGTTGCGGTGCGGCAGCTCCGGCATGGAGCCGTCCTCCTGGCGGTCGTACTGGGTAAACACGAGGTTCCAGAACTCAAGGAAGCGGTCGCAGTCGCAGCCGGGCTTGCAGTCGGGGCTGCCGCAACCGACCTCCTCGCCCATGTCAAAGTAGATCTCGGAGCACGGACCGCAGGGGCCGGTGGGGCCAGCAGCCCAGAAGTTGTCGTCCTCGCCCAGGCGCGAGATGTGATCCTCGGCAACGCCCAGGGAGCGCCACACGTCATGGGTCTCGTCGTCCTCGGTAAAGACGGTGAAGTACAGGCGATCGAGCGGCAGCTTGAACTCCTTGGTGATGAGCTCAAAGGCCCAAGCGCAGGCCTGCTGCTTGGAGACGCCGCCAAAGGAGAAGTCGCCGAGCATCTCGAAGAAGGACAGGTGACGGCCGTCCTCGCCGATGCAATCGATGTCGTTGGTGCGGACGCACTTCTGGCAGGAGATCGCGCCGATCTCCTTCATGGTCTTCTTGCCCTGGTAATACTCCTTAAACTGGTTCATGCCGGCGTTAGCAAGCAGCAGCGAAGGATCGTCGGGGACGAGGGACGAAGAAGGATAGAGCTTAAGACCGCGCTCCTCAAAGAAGTTGAGGAACTTGGAGCGGATCTCGGCCGTAGTCATTGACGGGTAGTCAGCACTCATAGAGGGAATCTCCTCGGTTTCACATCGAAACAGTTCAAACGTAACGATATTACCATCCCACCGCGCAAGTGCAAAAAAGAGGGCCGCCAAACAGCGACCCTCCAGCGAAAGTGCACGTTATTCAGTACTGTGCGATCCTTTGAAAAAGGACTGCTGTAGAATTACATATAAGAGTCACCCGGAAGGAGCGATCGATGAAAAGTAAACGATTTGTCCTGAACGCACTTCTGGTACTAGCACTTTTAGCGCTCTTGGCCTTCTCCTGCTGGTACGCAAACCAACCAGCATTTGGCTACGTATTGTATGCAGTAATGTCCGGCGATAAGGCTTATTACACTCTACGCGCAATTGACGTTCTCTTTTTCTATGTAGCCGGCCCCTTATCAATCGCTTTGCTCGCGTTTATTGTCATTTACAACTTCAAGAAACGTTAATAGGGCCTATTTAGAATCCGAATCGTCCATGGAGCCGTCGATACCTGTTTTGGTATCGTCGACCGAATTGGAATCATCGTCTTTGGCGAAGGGGTTTTTGAAGAAACCCGTCGCATCGGGCTGCAGGCCCGACAGCTTGATCCAGGGATTATCGAACTCGGGCTTAGGCATCGCCTGGGCCTCGGGCGCAGTCTCGTTGCCGATGAGCTCGGACTCGTAGATGAAGGTGTCGTCGCCGAGCGCGTCGTAGGCGGCGACCGGGTTGCCATCGGCATCGCGGTACGGTGTGCCCTTAAACACGGCGCCGTCATAGGCCACAAGCTGACGGCCGGTCTCATTCTCGAAGTAGTACACGAAGATGCCCTTGAGGGCCGCACAAAGCGGGATGGCAATAATCATGCCGATGGGGCCCATGAGTGCCGAGCCAATAACGAGCGCCGTGAGGCTCATGATGGGATGCACCTGCACCGAGCTCTGCATGACCTTAGGCGAAATCACGTTATCGGTGACGTTTTGCGCGACCATCGTCACGATGAGCGTCCATAACGCCAACATGGGGCTGAACATGAAACCGAGCACTGTGGCGATTGCTGCGCTCACCCATGGACCGACGACCGGAACCAAATGCATGATGCCGGTAAAGATAGCCATGAGCGCCGCATACGGATGGCCGATGATCATAAAACCGATAAAGGCAAGGAAACCACCGCAGATGGACGTCACGACCATACCGCGCATGTAGCCGCCGACAGAGCGAGAAAGGATGGCGACCATAAAGCGGTACGAGGTCTCCTTCTCCTGACCGATGATGGTGCAAATCTCGTGGTGCATGCGAGGGTAGTCGCAGGCCATCCAGTACGCGAGCACCAGACCCAGGAAGATCACGAACAGCTGCGAGGCCGTATTGGTGATGAGCGGGAACACACCGCGGCCAAGCTCGGCAGCGATCTGAGACACGTACTTCGATGCCACGGTGACAAGCGACGAAAGATTATCGTCCAAATACTCCTTGAGCGGCGTGTTGTTGAGCGTCTTGGCATGCGAGATCATCTCATTGAGGTCGCCGCCCGCAACACGAAGCTGCTCGGGCAGGCGGCTCAGGACTTCCATGATCTGACCAAAAAGAATCGGCGACAAGATGCAAACGACGCCGACGAGCACGGCAACGACAACAATCAGCGCGATAAGCGAACCGATGCCGCGATTCACGCCATGGTGCTCGAGCCAGTTGGTGATCGGGGACATCACAAAAGCAATGATGGAGCCGACGGCAAGAAACTCGATAACCGGTGCCAGGATGCCCATAAGGTTAAAGATGACAGCAGCAATAACAATGCAGCCGACAACAGCCCAAATGCGCAGCGTCAGAATGCGGGTGTCGCGCAGCACGTGATCGGTTTGTTGAGGGTGCTCACTCATGAACGAACCATCACTCCGTCGGGGTCGATCTTGTCCTGAATCTTCTTAAGCGTGCGGCGCAGCAGACGCGAAACCTGCACCTGAGAAATACCCAGCTTCTTGGCGATCTCGATCTGGGTCATGCCCTTCACGAAGCGCAGCTCGATAACCTCGCGCTCGCGCGGCGAAAAATCGCGGATGGCTTCCTCGATCACCAGGCGGTCATCGGTAAAGTCGAGCTCGTTGTCATCGTCGGCGTAACGGTCGAGAATCGAGGGCGCATCGTCGGAATCGGACGCACCAGGAGCCTCGATGGGCACCGAGGTATAGGCCGAAGACGATTCCATAGCCTCGAGGACCTCATCGACAGTCACATCTAGATACTCAGCGATCTCCTCAACCTTGGGCGAACGCTGTAGCTCGTTGGTAAGTTTGTCAGTAGCCTGGTTGACCTTGGCCGAGAGCTCCTGCAGACGACGCGGTACGCGCACACTCCAGCCCTTATCGCGGAAATGGCGTTTGATCTCGCCCAGGATAGTGGGTGTCGCAAACGTCGTGAACTCGAGTCCGCGCTCGGGGTCAAAACGGTCGATAGCCTTGAGCAGACCCAGATAGCCAACCTGCATCAGGTCGTCGAGCGGCTCGCCGCGATTCTTAAATTTATTGGCAAGAAACCTTACCAGGTTCATATGGGACATGACGAGCTGCTCGCGGGCGTCCGGATCACCAGTCTCCTTGTAGCGACGAAACAGCTCGCGGGTTTTCTCCTTGTCCCAAGCGGTCTTGCCGCTCCGGGAACGTTCGGTCATATTAGATATCCGCCTTGAGGTCGAGGGAAAGCGTCAGGGGCGCCGCAGTCTTTTCGTAGGAGTCGCACACGCTCGCCAAAATAAGCTCGGCATAAACAGTAGCCTGGTCATCCTCGTCGACGGTGGCCTGATCGCCAAAGGTAAAGGTCATGCCAACGTGAGATTCATCGACATCGAATTTGATTGAGATGTCGTCGGAATCAACAGCCGTGCAGCCAAAGATAAAGGCTTCCTCGGCAGCCATGCGGATGTCCTCGATGCGATCGACAGACATGGAACACAGGGCACCAACGTTGGCTGCCGTCATGCGCACAAGGCGAGCGAGACGCGGGTCGCCGGCAACGGTCAGCGTGATGGGGCAGGTTGCTTCGCTACTCATCGCAGGACTCCTCAGAGGTCTCGGAGGGCATGTAGGTGTAATACTGGGCCGCTTTAACAGCTGGATTCTGGCCATCATCGTCACCAGCAGCGTCATCGTCCTCGTCAATTAGGACGCGCTCGGTAGGCCGCTCTGCCTCCGCAGCAGCAGCGGCGAGCTTGCGCTCGGTGTCAGCTGCAGGAGCCTTCACCTTGTTAAAGAGTTTCTGCACGGCACCTGCCGCAGAATCAGTCACGCTCGACACAGCATTGCTGGCCTCGGCCATACTGCCCGTAACCTCGGAGATGTCGCGAACGACGGCCTCAACCTCAACGAGGTTGGACGTCAGAGCGTCAACGGCGGTCTTGCTCGACTTGAGCAGCGGCTCCACCTGGGCAAGTGCCGGCGTGAGTTCGTCAACAGCACCATCGAGCTTTGCCACCACGGGCTGTGCCTCAGCAATCGTATTGTTGAGGTCGGTCACCGTCTTGTCGAGCGAATCGATAACGGTGCGGGTTTTGCGCAGGGTGAGCGCGAGCTCAACGATGGCCCACACGCCGGCAACGGCGAGTAGCAGCAGGGCGATTTGAATGGGACTCATACAAGCCTCCCGGAAGAATCGAAATACAGACGTTTTCCATGGTACCCCAAAGGGGACCGAACATGCTAAGAGCAGCAACGTGGGACAAAATTATCAGCAGCTACTTCGGTGCATTCCCGCTGCGGTCGCGTTCGCTTTGCTCTACGCGCCATTCTTCCCAACCACGGCCGGCAGGCTGCCAAAATGCACCGCGTTCTAAGCCTTCGGGTAAATAGCGCTGGTCGACCCAGCCTTCGGGATAATCGTGCGGATACTTATACACACCGTATTCATCGCTGCCCGGGCGATGGCGATCGCGCAGATAACTCGGCACCTCGCGAAGCCCACTAGAGTGGATATCGGCCAGCGCCGCATCGATCGAAGCCTCACACGCGTTGGATTTAGGCGCCAAGCACACATAGAGTGCAGCCTGAGCCAGGTTAATGCGGCACTCGGGATAGCCAATGACCTCGGCAGACTTAAACGCGGCATGTGCCACCAAAAGCGCCTGCGGGTCGGCGTTGCCGACGTCCTCAGAAGCATGAATCATAATGCGACGGGCGATAAACTTAGGATCCTCCCCTGCATCGATCATGCGCGCAAGCCAGTAGACCGTGGCATCGGGGTCGCTACCGCGCATGGACTTAATGAACGCACTGATGATGTCGTAGTGCATGTCGCCGTTTTTGTCATACGTAAAACCGCGACGCGGGTTGGCAATCTTTACGTCATCCACGGTGATGGGATAACGCTCCCCCGCCGCCGGCGCTGGCGTCCCTTCGGTATCGGGACGCGTGACGGCAATCTCGCTCGCCAGCTCAAGTGTCGTCAGGGCCGAGCGTGCATCACCCGCTGCCAGCGTGCAAATGGTCTTGACCGTATCATCATCGGCCGAGAATTTGCCGTTCAGGCCCTGAGGTGCCTCGAGCGCACGCTCGATAAGCATGGCGATATCCTCGTCCTTTAAATGCTCAAGCTCCACGACTCGACCACGTGAGAGCAGCGCCGAGTTGACCTCGAAGTACGGATTCTCCGTCGTAGCGCCAATCATAATGACGGTACGGTTCTCAACTGCATGTAGCAGGGCATCCTGCTGCGACTTAGAAAAGCGGTGAATCTCATCGATGAATAGAATGGTACGGCGGTCGTACGTATTCAGGCGCGTCTTGGCCTCGTCAATCACGCGGCGAAGATCCTTTACGGTACCCGTCACGGCGCTGACCTCGACAAACTCGCTCTTGGTATGGTTGGCGATAATGTGGGCCAGCGTCGTCTTACCCGTACCTGCCGGCCCGTACAGAATCACGCTCGAAAGCACGTCGTGCTCGATCGCGGCACGCAACCATGAGCCCTTACCGACGGCCTTTTGCTGGCCCACGTACTCGTCGAGCGAATTGGGGCGCATGCGCACCGCAAGCGGCGCATTCTGAAAGGAACGCTCGCGCGTCGAAGCAGAAAAAAGGTCGTCCATAGCCATCCCGTGTATCAATCAAAAACGTTTTCCACTAACAGTATACCGAATTAATACGAACTACCGTTCGTTAATATAGGTACGGTGCGGAAACTCCAGACCAGGGAACAGCTTGCTCGTCAGCTCGCAGAAATAACCGTCCGTCATGCTCGCGATATAATCCACCACGGCTTGATCCTTGTCGTCCTGCCAGGCATAGGTGCGATCATAGTAGGAAAGCTGCTGCTCAATGCGCGAAATATGGTGCTTAAAGATGTAAGAGGACTCGTCGCCACTGTTTAGATCCCGCAGGCAACGGTCGTAGAGCTTTTCGAACGCCTCGCGCAGCTCCACCTCGGAATCGCCTTCGATACCGCCCTTGCTATAGATCTTCTCGTAGTTCTCCCGCTTGGCCCGGCGGATTTCCTCAAACAGGTCCTCGCTCATCTCGATACGCGGCTTACCATAGCTGTGCTCAACGATATCGATGGAGGCATGCGTGAGGATCCAACTGTTGTAGGCACCGCCCCGGCCATCATCAAAGGCGTCGGGTGACAGCAGGCCCGCCGCAATGGCGTCTTGGCGATCGCGCCCAACGTAGGCAAGAATATCCGAGATGCGAACGACGCAGCCCTCGAGCGTCATGGGACGCAGATGCTCAATTGCGCTATAGCCCGTGGCAATGCAATCTTCAACCGTCAGGTCAAACTGGTCAAAGGAGCTCATGTCCGAGAGCTCAAACACACGCTGCTCGTACTCGCCGTTATGGCATAGCACGCCGTCGAGCGTCTGGAGCGACACGTTGCGGCCATACAACGCGTCGAGCACGCGGACCGACTGCACATTATGGAAAAAATAACGCCCCGTGCGCTCATGATAGATATCGTTGAGGAAGCGCTCGCCGGCATGGCCGAAAGGCGTGTGTCCCAAGTCATGACCCAGGCCAATCGCCTCGATCAGATCGCAATTGAGCCCCAGGGCGCGACCGATATCGCGCGCAATGCGCGAGACAAGCTGCACGTGCAAACCGCGGCGTGACAGATCGTCATTGCTACGGAAGCTAAAGACCTGCGTTTTGCCTGCATAACGGGTGTACGCCGGAAGATGAAGTATCTTTTCGGTATCGCGCATAAACGCCGGACGCATAAGCGTGCCTTTGTCGGCAGCGCGATCAATACGACGAATGACCTGGTCGTCGTTACAACGATACGGGTTGACATAGCCCGAAGCACGATCAGCGGCAATGCGCTCGACAAGTTCGGGCGACAACGCCGAGGGAATACGGTCCATGCGCGCCTTAATGACGGCCGTTTCTTGATTAGTTGCCATGGCATGCTCCTTAAGAAGGATGCGCAATCGGTTACAATGTGCAGCCCACGACCTCGATTATGGCAAAAATCGGCACCAAAAACGGGAGCAATGGCAGGGAGCGCGATTTTGTGATGAGGCAGGAGACGGCAAGGACCAGGAGCGCAGTGGCAAATGCGACGATGCCGCCCATAGGGTCGAGCGTGCAAAGCGCAAAGAGTGCCTTGGCATCTCCCATGCCGATGCCCGGGGCGTGGCGAAGGCGCCGCCAGAGCGACTCGGTAAGCACAAGGCCAAGGTAGACGATGACCGCAAGACCGGCGTGGTCAAGCGCTGTGTTCAAACCGAGGTCGAGCCAAACGCCCGCCAACGCCGTCACGGCACATGCGCCGGCAAGCCCATTGGGAAACCGTCGCTCTCGGGCATCAATTGCCACGCCGGCAAAGATGCAAATCCAAAACGGGATATAGACCATCGGACTCCTCCTCGAGCTGCATCGCAAAAGCAAAAACCACCACAAAGGTGCCTGTCCCCTTTGCGGTGGTTTTGGTGGTGGTTATTTGGCGCCTTGCATGACCTCGTCAAGGGTAACGTTGACGGCGTGCTGCGTCGGCACCCAGTCGACCTTCAGGAACAGCGCGGCCACCGTGATGGGGATATAGCTGAACATAAAGATCGGGAAGGTAAACAGGTTAGTCACCAGACGCCACTTTTGCGCGCAGTGAATGTGCTTGTACTCAAAGATAGTCGTGAGCAGCGCCAGGATAAAGAAGGTCTGATACATCATGGCGAAGGTCATAATGAGCGAAGCGGCGCACGCCTGCATCTCGACTTCGGTAGCCAAGAAACCATGCGAAAGGCCACCCACAATCAAGAACGTCGCATTAGCGAGCATCGAGATCAGCGATAGCAGCATACCCGGGGCGATCGTCATGAACATGTCGTAGGCGGCAAAGCGATGATAGCGGAACGTCGACTTGACCAGATGCTTACCGTAGGTAAAGAACACCTGGTAAAAGCCCTTGGTCCAGCGCATACGCTGCTTCCAGGATGCCTTGAACGTCACGGGTTGCTCGTCAAAGAACTCCGCCGGCGCATAGCCAATGCGAATACCGTGAATAGCGCAGAACGTAGTGAACTGAATGTCCTCGGTCAGCGTGTGGAACTGCCAACCGTGCATGCCCTCGATAACGCTTGACGAGATAAGGTAACCCGAACCCGAAACAGCGCAGGACGTCTTGCAGATATTACGCGCGTTGTTGAGGAAGCGCGCCTCGCGTAGATACCACGTGGCATTAGCAGCCGAGATCCACGAGCTGCCGAAGTTCTTGGAATTGCGATAGCTCGTGACCACATGGAAGCCCTGGTCAAAGGCATCATTCATCTTGGAAACGTAATCGCGGGAGATAACGTTATCGGCATCGAAGATAAAGTAGCCCTCAAACGTGTCGGGATACTCGTTGAGAATGCGGTCGAAGCCAAAGTCCATGACCCAGCTCTTGCCCTTGCGGGCCAGGTCATTGCGCTCGTAAACAATGGCACCGGCCTCGCGCGCGAGCTGCGCCGTGTTGTCGGTGCAGGCATCGGCGACCACGAAAACCTCGATGAGCTCGGACGGATAATCCTGGTCCTTGATGGAGCGAACGAGGTTGGCGATCACGGCCTCCTCATTATGCGCCGCGATAAAAAAGGCATAGCGATGGAGTTTTTTGGCCTTGGGAGGCGCGACCTCGCCACGAAGAGCGCCAATGACAAAGAAGACCACCTGGTACAGAAAGCAGACCGTGAGCAGCGTGACGACAATCTGGTTGAAGATCACGATGGGTGTGTTGGTTTGTAAAAAGGCGAGCATGCAGGCTCCCAGCAACGCGTAACGTAAACAATCGTATATCTTACCGCAGGCTTACCGAGTTCAAGAAACCACCTAATACTGGCTAGGCTTCGAGAAGACCGAGCTGCGGAACGATTTCATCTCCAACGGCCGTGCGACCGAGCGAGCGCGGAGCCAGATCGTCGAGAACAGCAGCGAGATCCCACGGCAACTCGTCGCGGCACTCAATGCGCTCCCCCGTCACGGGGTGTTCGAACGCCACGCGCCAGGAATGCAGAAACTGCCTGGTCAGGCCCTGGTCGGCGCGCGCATCGCACTTGCCGTAAAGTGGATCGCCCACGCAGGCGTGGTTGATATGACGCATATGCACGCGAATCTGATGCGTACGCCCGGTAAACAGGTGACACTCGACAAGCGTGTAGCCGTCGTCAAAGCGCGTGGAGTCAAAGCGCTCGAGGACCTTAAAGGTCGTAATGGCCTGACGGGCAAAGGGGTCGTCCGAAACCGCCATCTTGACGCGGTCGCGCGTGGAGCGGGCAATACCGGTGTTAATGGTTCCCTCGTCCATGGCGATGTGCCCGTGAACGAGCGTGATATAGCGACGATCGAGCGTGCGCGTGCGAATGAGATTTTGAAGCGCGCGCTGGGTGTCGTCGTCCTTTGCCGCAAGCATGAGACCCGAGGTATCGCGATCCAAACGATGCACGATCCCGGGGCGGTCCTCACCCTGCACGGTACCCAGATGGTCGATACCGCAGTGATAGACCAGGGCATTCGCGAGCGTACCGCTCTCATGACCATGCGCAGGATGACACACCAGGCCACGCTGCTTGGAGAGCACAATGAGATAGTCGTCCTCATAGCGAATGTCGAGCAGGATGGCCTCGGGAATCACATCGGTGGGATCGTGCGGCTCGGGCAAATCGACCGAGATGCGATCGCCGGCTCGCACGGCGTACTTTTTAGACAGACAGGTCTCGCCATTGACAGCGACGGCGCCGCCCTCGATCAGATGCGCACAGGCAGAACGCGTGGGACAGCCGTCATTGGCGCCCAGATAAGCGTCAAGACGCTGACCGGCGGCATCGTCGGCAACAAGGATATGGATGTCGGCCATTAGCGCTCATTCCTTTCGCGAATCTTGCGGGCACGCTCCCCACGCTGCTTGGCTTTGCGCTTAGCGCGGGCCTCATCACGGGCATTGAGCTCAGCAGTCGCATCGACCTCGCGAGCGGCGGGACTCAAGAACATGTAACCGATAAGCGCCAGCACAACACCGACCGTAATGCCGATATCGGCCACATTGAAGACGGGAAAGTCGATGAAGGTGGTGGCAATAAAATCGGTCACGAAGCCAAAGGCCAAACGATCGATAGCGTTGCCGATAGCACCGCCCGCAACCATCGCCATGCCCACAACCTCAAGATGGGCGAGCTGGGGTGCACGAACGAGGTACACGGCAATAGCGACAATGACCGCCAGCGCCAGCACGGCAAACGCGATGCCATGCCCCTCGCCCATGCTAAAGGCAGCGCCGATATTGCGGACAAACAGGAAGTCGATCACGCCGGGGATGACGGTCACATGCAGTGCATCGCCCACGGCACGAACCGCAAGCTTGGTCAACTGGTCAACAAGCAGCACAACCAGCGCCACCCCACCAGCAACACCCAACCGCCAACGCAAAGGCGGCGTCATATCCCCAGTACGACCCAAAGAAATCCCCTACCCTCAAGAACTCGAAATCCGTTTAACGCAATTAACCATCTTATATTGCCACACGCAGAACGCACGACATATCCACCAACGCAAGCGAAATAACCAGCATAAAACGAAAGCGACATTCCGAATAACGGAATGTCGCTTAATAGCTTTCGACTAAAAGCGCAAGTCGAAAGAAAGCCTCTAGCTCCAGCAATGGAAAAGCCGCGTTATCGTCACCAACAGCGAAAACGTCCCCAAGCGAGCAAGGTGACGTGAAAGAGGAGGGAAGCGTACTTCGGTACGCGACCGACGATTGAACGTCAGATTGCCGCTTAGGGGCGTTTGCAGCGTCGGTAGGTTACGGTGTTCTACGAACGCCGTGACCTACAAAGCGTCGGCGCAGCGCTTGCAAATATGCGCGTGGCCGTTGTACTCGCCGACGGTGGTGCGGTAGTTCCAGCAACGGTCGCAGCACTCGCCCTCGGCTGCCTCGATGGCAACGGAGAGCTCCTCGCCCTGGGTCAGTTCTACATCGGAGACGATGTAGAACTCGGCCAGGTCGACGGCCTTATCACCGGTCAGCAGCGCGTACATCTCGGCGGGAACGACCGCCTTGACGCGGACCTGCTGGCTCTTAGTGAAGGTGCCGGCGGAACGGGCATCCTCAAGGGCCTTGGTCACGGCGCTACGGAGCTCGAGTGAAGCCTCGAGCACGCCCTCAAACTCGTTGGCCTCATCGACCGTGATGGGCGACTTGTACCAATCGAGCAGCGCGGCGTACTTCTGGTGGTCGACGCAGCCGGCGGGCGCATAGGCCATGGCCTCGTCGACGGTGTAGGACAGGATCGGCTGCAGATCGCGCATGAGCATCGAGAAGAGCTCGGCCAGCACGGTCTGGGCACTGCGGCGCTCAAGCGAACCGGGCTTATCGCAGTACAGACGATCCTTCAGGGCGTCGAGGTACACGTTGGAAAGCTCGGTAACCACGAAGTCGTAGAGCGCACGGTAGGCGCGCGGGAACTCGTAGCTGGCGTAGGCATCGTCGACCTCGGCCTGGACCTGGGTCAGGCGGGCAACCATGAGCTTGTCGAGCGGCAGCAGGTCGACAAAGGCGACGCCGTCGGTCTCGGGCTCAAACTGGCCCTCGAGCTCGGAAAGCAGGAAGCGCAGCGTGTTGCGGAAGCGACGGTAGGCATCGGACGTACGAGCAAGGATCTCGTGGTCGATGGAGACGTCGGAGCTGGTGTCGACAGAGGCAACCCACAGACGGATGATGTCGGCGCCCATCTCGTCGCAGACCTTATTGGGGTCGATGACGTTGCCGAGCGACTTGGACATCTTACGGCCCTGGCCGTCGAGGGTGAAGCCCTGCGAGACGACCGCCTTGTACGGAGCGTGGCCGTTGGCGCCCACCGAGGTGAGCAGCGAGCTCTGGAACCAACCGCGGTGCTGGTCGGAGCCCTCGAGGTACACATCCGCCGGGTACTCCAGCTCGGGGCGGTACTCGCAGACGGCCTTCCAAGACACGCCGGAGTCCCACCACACGTCGAGAATGTCCTTATCAGCCTTGAGGTGATGGCCGCCACACTTGGGGCAAACGCAAGACTCGCCCAGGTAGCTCTCGGGAGCGTCGGTAAACCAGGCGTCGGAGCCCTTCTCGTGGAAGAGCTTGATGACGGCGTCGAGCGTGGCGTCGTTCATGACCTTCTCGCCGCAGTCGGCGCAAGTGTAGCTGGGGATAGGCACGCCCCAGTTGCGCTGACGGCTGATGCACCAGTCGGGACGCTGCTCGACCATGGCGCCGATGCGGTTGGCGGCGTGAGCCGGATACCACTTGACGTTCTCGCGGACCTCTTTGCCAGCCTGCTCGCGCAGACCGGTCTTGTCCATCGAGACGAACCACTGGTCGGTAGCACGGAAGAGCACCGGGTGCTTGCAGCGCCAGCAGTGCGGATAGCTGTGCGTGATCTTCTTCTCGAGGACCAGGGTGCCGCGCTCGCGCAGGAACTCGATGATGTGCGGGTTGGCCTCGTCGGTATCCATGCCGCTGAAGGGGCCGCCGGTGCCAAACTCCTCGCCGGTGTAGAACTTGCCGTCGTCATCGACCGGCATGCAAATGTCGGTGATGCCCTCCTTGAGGCAGGCGAAGTAGTCGTCGACGCCGTGACCGGGCGAGTTGTGGACGATACCGGTACCGTCATCGACACCGACGTAATCGGCCAACAGCGCAACGCCCTCGACACCGTCAAAGATCGGCTGCTTATAGTGAATGTGATGGAAGGTCTCGGCGGGAACCACATAGGGCTTGCCGTCGACCACAACCGGGGTGTACTCCCAGCCAAACTCCTCGCAGCACTTGGGAGCTAGGTCCTCGAGCATGACCTCGGCGCGGCCGTCGTGCTCAACGGCGACGTAGGCGGCACCGGGCTTGAGAGAAACTGCCTGGTCGGAGGGGATGGTCCACGGCGTGGTCGTCCAGATGATAAAGTCAACCGGGCCGTCGAAGTTCTCGAGGCCGGCGGGCTTGGAGGTCATCTCAAAGCGCACGAAGATGGACGGGCTCGTCTCGTCGGAGTACTCAATCTCGGCCTCAGCAAGTGCGGTATGGCAGTGCTTGCACCAGTGGACGGGCTTGTGACCGCGATAGATCATGCCCTTGTCGAACATGGCCTTGAAAACCTCGATGTCGGCGGCGTCATGCTGGTGATAGAGCGTCAGATAGGGGTTGTCCCAATCGCCGAGCACGCCCAGGCGACGGAAGCCGGCCTTCTGCAGCTCGATGTTCTCGACAGCGAACTTGTTGCAAAGCTCGCGGATCTTAGCCGTGGAGGTCTGGTTGAACTTCTCGGTGCCGAGCTTCTCCTCGACCTTATGCTCGATCGGCTGGCCATGGCAATCCCAACCGGGGACATATGGAACCTCATAGCCCTGCATCATCCAGTAACGGTTGATCATGTCCTTGGAGATCTTGTTCATGGCGTGGCCGATGTGGATCGGGCCGTTGGCGTACGGAGGGCCGTCGTGCAGCACGAACTTCTTGTGACCCTCGTTCTTCTTCAGAACCTGCTCGTAGACCTTGTTGTCCTGCCAGTCCTTGAGTCGCTTGGGCTCGGACTTGGAAAGACCGGCACGCATGGGAAAACCGGTCTTGGGCAGATTCATCGTCTGCTTGTACTCGTTTGCCACGGTACCCCTTTCATGTCATGGGCGCGCACGCCCGCTGGGCACCAAAAAAGCGCCCGTCCCTACAAGCTGGGACGAAGCGCCACAAAACGGACTGTACGCCCGCAAAAGCTCTTCGTTTAACCACCCAGCTTAGATGCCCTCGCCCGCGTATTCGCGCGCTCGCATCCGTTACTCGGCTGGCCTGTATCGACGACCATCTCGGCGATATCTACTAGGACGAGCCTGTGCGACGCGTCCGTTGGGACCGCAGCTCCGGGGTGATTTTCATCGGTCGCATGCACGGGTTCTCAGCGCTCCCCGCTCTCTGTAACATGCGGACGGCCGACTACTCGTCCCCATCAACGCTTATGCGGAGTATGCTAGCACGTTCCGCGCCGGCGAAAAACCCTCAACACTGGTTTTATACGTTCGAAATTTCTCGCGGCTGTGGACCTTCTCTAGGAGCAAAATACCTGAAAGCACTTTATCGAAAGAAAGAAGGTTGCCATGCGCACGATTGGAATGAGTGATTATACCGTTGGCGAGGATTGCTTTACCGAGCTGCCCGCCGCACTGGCCGAGTACGGAGCGACCAAGGTCGCCATCATTGGCGGCAAGCGAGCCCTGGCTGCGGCGCTGCCGGGAATCGAGGCGGCACTTGAAGGTACCGATGTCGAGGTCCTGGAGACGCGCGTCTATGGCACCAACAGTACGCGTGCCAATATCGCCAAGGTCGTGAACTCCCCTGCCTGCCAGGAAGCCGACGTGCTCATCGCATGTGGCGGCGGCAAGGCACTCGACACTGTGAAGACGGCGGCCATCGAGCTCAAGAAGATCGTCTTTACCGTACCGACGATTTGCTCCAACTGCTCGGCCGCGACCGCCATTGCCGTTGTCTACAATGACGATGGATCGCTCGAGGGCTATTCGTACCCCAACCGACCGGCGCACATCTTCATCAACCCCAAGATCATCGCCGAGGCACCGGCAGAGTACTTCTGGGCCGGCGTGGGCGATGCCCTGTCTAAGCAGCCCGAGGTCGAATACGCCACGAGCGCCGGCAACCTGGAGCACACCGCCGGTCTTGGCCTGGCACTCGCCCACACCTGCTCCGAGCCGCTGTTTACCTATGGTGTGCAGGGTCTTGAGGATGTGCGCCAGAATCTGTCGAGCGAGGCCGTCAAGCAGATCGCGCTCGACATCGTTGTCAACACGGGCTATGTCTCGAACCTGACCAACCAGAACGATTATTACTACAACTCGAGCGTGGCGCACGCGTTCTACAACGCCACCTGCAGCATTCCGCGTGAGGGCACCTACCTGCATGGCGAGGTCGTGAGCCTGGGCGTGCTGGTACTGTTTGCCTATACGGGCGATACCGAGAACCTTGAGCGCTACGCCGCCTTTAACAAGCAGATGGGGCTGCCCGTAACGCTTGAGCAGGTTGGCCTTACCGAGGCAGATATCCCGGCCCTGTGCGAATACGCGCACGCCACCAACGAGTGGAAGCAGGGAAACCCCGAGCCCTTCACCGACGAAAAATTCGCCGCCGCCATCAAAGCTGCCAACGCCTACGGCCACACCCTCTAGCTCTAACCCAAAACCACCACAAGGGAGCAGTACCTTTGTGGTGGTTTTTTATTGCTCCAGCATGCTGGGGTCGAACTCGCTAGCCGGGATCACGCGATAACCGTGGCGGAGCAGTAAATCAACGAAGACGCCGTTGCCCGCCGTAGGGGCGCCGCTGAATGTTCCGTCGTAGATGCGACCCGCGCCGCACGAGGGACTACGGTCCTGCAGGATGCACGCGGCGATCTCTTCCGGCCCGCCCGCCTGCTCGCACATATCGAGCGCTCGTTGGGCACCCAGGCGAAATTCGCGATCGACCGATATGCCCTCGCAGGTACGAACCTCTCCGTTCACAATCTCGGACGGCTTGCGCGGTGTGGGCAGACCGCCAAAGACCTCAGGGCACACCAACAGGACCTCGGTCCCCGTACGTTCGCACGCTTCGACCAGTTCGCGATGGTAGTTATCGAGCCCGTTATATTTGCAGCTCTCGCCCATCAAGCAGGCACTCACCACGATCTTCATACATATCCCTCCCAAACAAAACGCCCCATTTGAGATAGAAACTCAAATGGGGCGATTGACACTGCGCAACTAGTATTACTGCTGCTTCGGCATCAGCGGATTTTCGCGCGTGAGGAGATTCATGAACTCCTCGCCCGTGATCGTCTCCTTCTTGTACAGATAACGAGCCAGCTCGTGGAGCTTGAACTTGTTCTCCTTCAGGATCTGCAGGGCGCGGTCGTGCGCATCCTCGATCAGCTTGGCGACAATCGCGTCCACGCGCTCGGCCGTACCGGGGGCGCAGGTGAGCGACGTATCCTGGTTGAGGTACGCATTCTGGACGGTACCGAGCGCCATCATGCCAAACTCGTCGGACATACCAAAGCGCGTCACCATGTTGCGGGCGAGCTTGGTGGCCTGCTCGATATCGTTGGCGGCGCCAGTCGTCATCTCACCAAAGATGAGCTCCTCGGCCGCACGGCCACCGCAGTAGACGGCGAGCTTGTCCAGGACCTCCTGGCGTGTGGTCAGGAAGCGCTCATCCTCCTCGACCTGCATGGTGTAGCCCAGAGCACCGCTCGTGCGTGGCACGATGGTGATCTTCGTGACAGGCGCAGAGCCCTTCTGGCGAGCGGCAACAATGGCATGGCCGATCTCATGGTAGGAAACGACCTGCTTCTCGTGGTCGGAAAGCACCGTGGACTTACGCTGTTGACCGGCAATGACGACCTCCACCGACTCCTCGAAGTCGTCCTGGGTTGCACGCTTGCGACCTTCGCGAACGGCGCGCAGGGCGCCCTCGTTGATGATATTGGCCAGGTCGGCGCCCGAGGCACCGGGCGTGGCACGGGCAATCGCGGTCAGATCGATCGGCGGCTCGGTCTTCACACTCTTGGCGTGGAGCTCGAGGATGTTCTTACGGCCGGTCAGATCGGGCAACTCGACGGGGATGCGGCGGTCAAAACGACCGGGGCGCAGTAGAGCGGGATCGAGACTGTCGGGGCGGTTGGTTGCGGCAAGGACAACGATACCCTTGTGGTTATCGAAGCCATCCATCTCGGTCAGCAACTGATTGAGCGTCTGCTCGCGCTCGTCGTTGCCGCTAAAGCCGCCGCCATCGCGCTTCTTACCGATGGTATCGATCTCATCGATAAAGACGATACACGGGGCCTTTTCCTTGGCCTGCTTAAACAGGTCACGAACCTTTGCAGCGCCGCGACCAACAAACATCTCAACGAACTCAGAGCCCGAAATGCTAAAGAACGGAACACCGGCCTCGCCGGCAACAGCCTTGGCAAGCAGGGTCTTACCGGTACCCGGAGGGCCAACAAGGAGAGCACCGCGCGGCAGCTTGGCGCCGATCTCCTCGTAGCGCTGCGGCTTCTCCAGAAAGTCGACGACCTCCTTGAGAGACTCCTTGGCCTCTTCCTGGCCGGCGACGTCCTTAAAGGTCACGCCCACGTCCTTGGAGGCGATCACGCGCGCGCCGGACTTACCCAGTCCGCCGCCGCCAAAACCGCCGCCACCAAAGTTCATCGACGGGCCGTCATCGCCCATAGCCTTCTTCATGCGGCGGTTAAGCCACCAACCGATGAGGAAGAAAATCGCCATGGGAAGAATGAGAGTGAGCAGGTAGTAGGTCATCAAACCCGAGTTTTTATCGGGAACGACCGACTCCAGCGAAGCGCCAGACTCAAGCACGCGATCGGTAAAGCCCGCATCATTCGGCACACCGGTCGTCTTATAGGCGATGTTCTCGTCCTCGCCCTTCTTGGTGTAATAAATGGTGTAATCGTCCGTGTTGTACTCGACCTTGTCGACGCTCTTCTTATCGAGCGCTTTGACAAACGTCGAGTAGTCGGTCTTCGTAATCTGCTGCGTGTGACCGATGTTGGGGAACAGAACGGTCGAGAGCACGAGGTAGACGACGAAGGCGATGAGCACGTAGAGGATCATATTCCGTCTACGCTTGTTGTCATCCATCTCCATCTGCTTGAACTCCATCTACTGGGGTTGATAATGGTTTCTAGAATACCCAACCCGAGCGACGATAAACCGACGCCGGGCACGAAAGGACAGAGATGGCATCACTGTAAGTCGGCAAGGTTCAAATCTATACAGGCGACGGCAAGGGCAAGACGACGGCTGCGCTGGGGCTCGCGCTGCGCGCCACGGGCTATGGACTTAACGTTCTTAGGCTGCAGTCTGCCAAGAAACTGCACTGCGCCGAGCATGATGCGGCGCCCCGTTTGGGTCTGCGCATCGTACAAGCCGACCGCGACACGCCCGAGGCCTGCGCGGCACAGATTCTGGAGCTAGCACACGAGCAGATATCACAGGTCGACGTTCTGATTTTGGACGAACTCGGCGAGGCTATGCGCCGCGGCTTCGTGACACGCGAGGATGTCGAAGCGCTGATCGCGATAAAGCCCGCCACCACGGAACTCGTGCTCACCGGCCGCGGGCTGCTGCCGTTGGCCGACCTCGCGGACTTAGTCACCGAAATGCGTCCCATCAAACACTACTTCGACGAAGGCCTCCTAGCCCGCCAAGGCATCGAATACTAATTGATTCGTTTTCCGCCAACACCTACAGCTCATAAGGAAGTTGCGGTGGAATAGTACTTGTTTGACGGTCCGCAAGGGCTTTTCAGGAACTATTTCACCGCAACTTATCAGGGGTATCCGACGGATGAGCTAGGCGGTGGCGCGACCTAGCCAGTTGCCGCTGTGGTGGTAGATGGTGAACAGCGTGGCCGTGATGAGCCAGGTTACGGGGTAGACCAGCAGTAGATGCTCGAGCGACGGATCGAAGGGCATGATCGCAAACACCCAAATCACTCTGAGTACGACGGTGCCAAAGATGGTGAGCATCATAGGCTGCAGACTCACGCCGGCGCCGCGGATGGAACCCGAGGCGTTCTCGATAATCGAGAAAATCGCATAGAACGGCGCAATGAAATGGAGGATGGTCGTGGTGTACGCCGAAATCGAAGCATCGTCGACAAACAGACGCGACAACGGACCCGAGAACACCAGCAGCACGGCAGACAGGCCACCAATGAGCATAAACGACAGCACGAGCGACGTATGGTAGCCCTTGCGCATGCGCTCGTAGTTGCGCGCGCCAAAGTTCTGCGCCGAGAACGTAGTGATCGATACGCCGAGCGCCTCGGTCACCATCCAGATAATGCCATCCAGGCGCCCAGATAGACCCCAAGCAGTCGTGACATCGGCGCCAAACGAATTAACCGACACCTGGATCAGCACGTTCGAAATCGAATAGGCAGCCGATTGAAAACCGAGTGGCAGACCACACGAGATCATACTCTTGCAAATACCGCGATCGATACCGAGCTTAGACAGCGAAAGACGCCATGCACCCGGAGCGCGCATCATGCGCAACACGATCATCGTTGCATTGGAGCAAATGGTCAGCGCCACTGCGATGCCGCAGCCCAGCGCCTCCATATGCAACACAGCGACAAAGATGATATCCAGCACCACGTTAACAAGGCAGCCAGAGGCAATGATCACGGCGGGCCCGCGCGTGTCGCCCACGGCACGCAGCAGTGCGGTTCCCATATTCAGCAGCAGCGCCGCAACCATCGCGGCAAAATAACAGCGAGCATAGGCCACACCCTCGGCCAATAGTTCATGCGGCGTGTTCATAAGCACCAGCATGGGCTCAACGAACACTATGCCAAGAATCGAGAAAGCGATACCGCCCACCAGCGCGAGCGTCATGGCTGTATGGACCGAACGACTCAGTCGCTCATCATCGTGCTGGCCAAAATACTGACCGGTAATGACCGCGCAGCCGGCGCCGACGCCAACGCAAAAGCCAATGCAGAGCTCGGTGAGCACCATCGTGGCTTGAATGCCACCCAGCGCGAGCTTGCCGCCAAACTGGCCAACGATATACGTACCGATAAGCGTGTAGGCCTGCTGAAAAAACGAACTAAAAAAGATGGGAACGCACAGCGACAGCAGCTGTTGCCAAATGACACCCTGCGTTACATCGATAGCCGTAGATTTCTTAGCCACACGCCCTCCCCGCCAGCATACGTCAAACAACATAACGGCAATTTAAGACCAAAACCAATACTAGCTTAGCACCGACTGGCGGCGACCGAAACACCCCGAATTAGAGCGCGGTGCGGAAAACTGCCTAGTGATACAAACCCGGCTGGTAGTGATACTCATTGCTCACGTGCGGGCACAGCTGCCAAAAGGCGACGGCGCTCGCCGCGGCCACGTTAAGCGAATCGACCCCGTGCGCCATCGGAATGCGCACCGCGTGGTCACAGCCGGCAATGGTCTTGGCGCCCAAGCCGGCACCCTCGGTACCCATAAAGATTGCCAAGCGGTCAATCTCCTGCAGCACGGGATCGTCCAGCGATACGGAATCGTCCGTCAACGCCATAGCGGCACACGAAAAACCGGCATCGTGCAACGCGCTCAGGCCATCATGCGGCCACACACGAGCCTCGCTGCCAATGCGCGTCCACGGCACCTGAAACACGGTGCCCATGCTCACGCGGGCCGAGCGACGGTACAGCGGGTCGCAGCACGTCGGGCTGACCAAAATACCGTCAACGTTCAATGCGGCAGCCGAGCGGAAAATCGCGCCAACATTGGTGTGATCGACAATACCCTCAAGCACGCACACGCGCACCGGACGATCCCCCGCCGCCTCGACGACGCCGCCCAAGAACTCATCAACCGGAATCTGACGCGGGCGACGGAACGCCGCCAGCGCGCCGCGCGTCACGTTAAAGCCCGTCAACTGCTCCATGAGCTCCATGGAGGCCACGAACACGGGAACCGGACCCGCTCCCTCGCGCACGACAAGCTGGTCAAACAGCGGCATCATCTGGTCGAGCCAGCGCTCGCCCAGAAGAAAGCTCACCGGCTCATATCCGGCGCGCACGGCACGCTCGATGACCTTGGCGCTCTCCGCAATAAAGATGCCCTTTTGCGGCTCCAGCACGCAGCGAAGCTCACGCTCGGTCAGTCGCACGTAGGCATCGAGCCGCTCGTCCTCGAGCGAATCAATTCGCAGAACCTCAACGGCATCAGTCATAGCAGCCAGCCCGCACCCTTCTTTACAGCACATCTACACCAAACGAGGCGACGCTAAGCGCCGCCCCATGCATTCAATCAACCCGATGATACCGTTCACGCCAGACGATTTACGCCTCGATGCGACGATACGTCACGAACTCATAATCGACGCCCTCGTCACCCTCACCGGCGGCAATCGTCGCGACCCCGCTACGCTGCGCAATCTCCCACGCGGGATCGGCGTCCAAGTCGGGAAAGTACGTGTCCACGGGATGGACGCAGTGGTTATGAGTGACCTCGGCCTCCACGCAGTACGGCAAAAACTGCCGATAGACATCGCCGCCACCGATCACCCAGGCAACGAGCTCATCGGCAACCGCAGAGAGCGCTTCGTCAACGCTATGCACCACGTCGACGCCCTCGTGGGTAAAGCCCATATCGCGCGTAAGCACGATATTGCGGCGGTTCTTGAGAGGACGCCCGCCGGGAAAACTCAGCAGCGTCTTGCGTCCCATGATAACCGGGCAGCCCTTGGTGCAGGCCACAAAATGGCGCATATCGGCGCGATTGGACACCACCATGTCGCCCTCGCACCCAATGCCCCAATCGTCACACACGGCGACGATAGCAGATAGCTTACACGTCATGAGCACCACCTACACCGCAATGGGAATGTTCTTGACCTGCGGGCCGTGCTCATAGCCCTCGACGATCAGGTCATCGGTCGTAAACGCATAGAAGTCATGCACATCGGGGTTGAGCGTTACCTTGGGTGCCGCAAACTGCGGACGCTCGATAAGCTCGCGGACGATATCGACATGACGATCATAGATATGGGCGTCGGCGATCACGTGCAGCAGCTCACCGGGAATCATATCGACCGACTGCGCGACCATCATCAGCAAAATGGCGTACTGGCACACGTTCCAGTTGTTCGCGGCCAAAATGTCCTGGCTGCGCTGGTTGAGAATCATGTTGAGCGTCGGCTTGTCGTCCTGAGGACGCTGCGTCACGTTATAGGTCACGCTATAGGCGCATGGATAAAGGTGCATCTCGGACAGATCGCTAAACACGTACGTATTGGTCATAATGCGGCGACTATACGGCGTGTGCTTAAGGTCGTACAGTACACGGTCAATCTGGTCGAAGTCGCCCTCGGCGTAATGGCTCTTCTGACCAATCTGATAGCCGTAGGCTTTACCGATGGAACCGGTCTCATCGGCCCACTCATCCCAGATATGGCTGTTGAGGTCATGCACGTTATTGGACTTCTTTTGATAGATCCACAGAATCTCGTCCATGGCAGACTTAAGCGCCGTACGACGCAGGGTGAGCGCGGGGAACTCCTCGCGCAGATCATAGCGCGCCGTGACACCAAAGTTTTTAATGGTATAGGCAGGGGTGCCGTCCTCCCACACCGGGCGGACCTTTTGGCCCTCGGTGGTGGTGCCATGGTCCAAGATATCGCGGCACATGGTTACAAACTGTTGATCAGCTTTGCTCATTGACCCTCCTGTCAGTCGCCTACAAGCGAGATTCATTGTAGCCCAGGCGCACGCGGCCCCACAGCCCAAACATAAGCCCTCATTTTCTGACATATGCCAGAAATTCATTGCGCAAATCTGCACGTTCGCTATTCTATTGTTGACATATGTCAGATAAGGAGTGCGCATGGCAGGAAGACGCGAGAAACTGCGCCGCGTCGGGATCATCCCCGAATATCGCGGTTTTACCCCCGATGGCCTGGCGAGCGGCGATGCCATCGATATGACAGTCGACGAGCTCGAGGTGCTGCGCCTGTGCGACTTGGAAGGCCTTAACCAAGAGGCAGTCGCCCAGCACATGGGCATTGCCCGCGCCACGGTGACGGCAATCTGCAGCCGCGCGCATCGCAAGGTGGCCGATGCGCTGGTCAACGGACGGGCGCTCGTTATCGAGGGCGGCAATATCGCATACTCCCCCATCACCACGACAACGGCCGCATGGCCAGCAAAGGAGGTCGACACCATGAGGGTGGCAACGACGTACGACAACGGCAACATCTTTATGCACTTTGGCCGCAGCGAGCAGTTCAAGATCTACGACATCCAGGATGGCAAGGTGCTCAACGAGCAGGTCGTAGGCACCGGCGGCACCGGCCACGGCGCCTTGGCGGGCCTGCTTGCCAAAGGTGGCGTTGACACGCTCATTTGCGGCGGTATCGGCGGCGGCGCTATCAACGCGCTTGCCCAAGCCGGCGTCACGGTCTATGCGGGCGCCCAGGGCAGCTGCGATGCCTGCGTCGAGGCCCTCATTGCCGGCACGCTCGCGCAGACCGGCGAGGCCACCTGCGATTGCCATGGCCACGACCACGAGCACATCCATGAGCACGGCGGATCCTGCGGTTGCCACGGCCATCACGAGAACGAGGGTCACGAGGGCTGCAGCTGCCACTAACAGCAGGCAATCGATGCCATCACGCGTCTGCTCACACAACATATAACGCACCAACGACGAAGGCCGCCTGGAATACCATCCAGGCGGCCTTCGCCATACACGACTCTACCAGTCGTTACTTCTTATTGCGCATCTGCGCTTCCATCTGGCGCAGCAGATCCATATCGGACTTAGGACCGCCCGTCCCAAGTCCGCCCATGCCGCCCAGGCCCATGGCATCCAGACCGGGAATATTGGGCATGCGCATCTTTTTGCCCTTCTTACCCTTCTTGCCCTTCTTGCCGCCGGCCTGCGCCTGATTGGCCATCGAGCGCATGCGGCCCATCATCTTATTCATCTCGCCCCACTGCTTCATAAGGCTATTGACCTCAGTGGGGGTCACGCCGGCGCCCTTGGCGATGCGGGCGCGACGCTGACCGTTGATGATGGAGGGACGAAGGCGCTCCTCCTTGGTCATCGACATGATGATGGCCTCGTTCTTGTCGAAGATGCCTTCGTCCAGGTTGCCACCCATCTGGTTGAGCGCACGCTGGCCGCCGGGGAGCATGCCCAGGATGCCCTTCATGCCGCCCATCTTCTTGACGGCCTTCATCTGGTCGAGCATGTCGTTCATGGTAAAGCCCTCGCGCAGCATACGCTCGGCAGCCTCGAGCTGCTCGGCGTCGGCCGCCTCCTGGGCCTTCTCGATGATGCCGACAACATCGCCCATGCCCAAGATTCGCTTGGCCATGCGGTCGGGGTAGAACGGCTCCAGCGAATCGGGTTTCTCGCCCATGCTGACGAACTTAATGGGCTTGCCGGTCACCTGGCGCACGGAAAGCGCACCGCCGCCACGAGCATCGCCGTCGAGCTTGGAGATGATCACGCCGTCAAAGTCGGTGCGCTCGGCAAACGTCGAGACAACGTTGACGATGTCCTGGCCGGTCATAGCGTCGACGACCATCAGCACCTGGTCGGGCTTGACGGCCTTCTTGATGTCGACGGCCTCCTGCATCATCTGCTCATCGATCTGAAGACGACCGGCGGTATCGACGATGACCACGTCGCGCAGGTGGTCGACGGCCTCCTGGATGGCGCCCTTGGCGATGTCGACCGGGTGCGCGCCGTCACCGCGGAAGACCGGCACGCCGATCTCGCCACCGAGCGTGGCCAGCTGGTCGGCAGCAGCGGGACGGTAGACGTCGCACGCGGCGAGCAACGGCGAGCGGCCCTGCTTCTTGAGCAGGTAGGCCAGCTTTACGGCAGCCGTGGTCTTACCGGAGCCCTGCAGACCCACAAGCATGATGACATTGGGGATGCGGTTACTAAAGACGAGCTTGCTCTCGGTTGAGCCAAGCATCTCGGTGAGCTCGTCGAGCACGATCTTGACGACGTTTTGCGCCGGCGACAGCGACTCCATGACCTCGGCGGTCATGCAGCGCTCCTTGGTCTTGGCGACGAACTCCTTGACGACCTTGAAGTTGACGTCGGCCTCGAGCAGCGCCATGCGAATGTCGCGCATGGCCGAGGTGATATCGGCCTCGGTCAGTTTGCCCTTGCCACGCAGGCGGTCAAATGTGTCGTTGAGGCGATCGCTCAGGGAATCAAACACTAGTCACTCCTTAATTGGACTCGCCCACCAGGGCGCGGCAGAAATCTTTGGCATTGAACTCCTGCAAGTCATCGACCTGCTCGCCCACGCCCACGCGCAGGATCGGGAGCTTGAGCTTCTCGGCCACGGCCATGGCGATACCGCCCTTAGCCGTGCCGTCGAGCTTAGTCATGATAATACCGTCCAAGCCCAGTGCCTCGTTAAACTCGAGCGCCTGGTTCAGACCGTTCTGGCCGGTGGCGGCGTCGATCACAAGCACGACCGAAACCGGCATGGGGCCGGCGGCCATATTGGCGGCGCGCTTACGGGTCACATTGACCACCTTGGCAAGCTCGCGCATGAGCTCGGGGCTCGTGTGCAGACGACCGGCAGTGTCGATAAGCACCAGGTCGCTGCCGCGCTTGTCGGCCTCGTCGAGCACGTCGTAGCACACGCTCGCCGGATCGGAGCCACGGTCGCGCTTAATGACGGGGACGCTAGCGCGCTGGCCCCACACATCGAGCTGCTCGATGGCGGCAGCGCGGAACGTATCGGCAGAACCGATCACGACGTTCTTGCCACGGGCGGCCATGGCGCTCGCGATCTTACCGACCGTCGTGGTCTTGCCGGCGCCGTTGATGCCCACAAACAGCACGCAGCTCGGCGTATCGGCGAAAGGATCGCGCTCGATGGGCACAAAGTGCTGTTCGAGCTGCTCGGCTAGGGCACGACGGAGCTGCGGGGCGGTCTTGAGGTTCTTCTTGGCCGCGGCATCGCGCAGGTCATCGGAGACCTTGATAGCGACCTCGGCGCCCATGTCACCCATGACGAGGGTGTCCTCCAGGTCCTCCCAAAAATCCTCGTCGACCTCGCCGCCAAAGTAAAAGACCTCGTTGAGGGCCTCGCGGCTGCGCTCAAGTCCGCGCGAGAGAGCATCGAAGAATCCCATTATGCATTCACGACCTTTCCGGTATCGCGATCGAGTTTTTGCGAGACGACGCGACTGACGCCGTCGGCTTGCATCGAGACGCCATAGAGAACGTCAGCGTCCTCCATAGTACGGCGCTGATGCGAGATAACCAAGAGCTGCGTATCGGAACGCAACACATCGAGCGCGCCGATGAGCTTGGACAGGTTGGCGTCATCGAGCGCCGCCTCGACCTCGTCCAGCACATAGAACGGCACCGTGCGCGTGCGATACACGGCAAAGAGCAGGGCGAGCGCCGTCAGACTCTTCTCGCCGCCCGACATGAGCATCATCTTGGTGATGCGCTTGCCGCGCGGCTGCGCCACGACCTCGATACCCGTCTCGGCAGGATGCTCGGGATCGGTCATCTCCAGATGAGCCTGACCGCCCGGGAAGAGCATAGCGAAGATCTCGCGGAAGTTCGCATCGACCTTCTCGAAGGTCACCAGGAACGCCTTGCGCATCTTGCGATCAATAGCCACGGTAATCTTGGTGAGCGCCTTGCGCGCGCTCTCCAGATCGGCCAGCTGCTCTTCGATGTAGTCGGCGCGGCGCTTGAGCTGCTCATACTCCTCCATGGCAACTTGGTTAACGGGACCAAGGTTGTTGATCTGGCGCACGAGCTGGTTGAGCTCGCGCTCGGCGGCATCGCGGTCCGTGGGCGCCGGAAGCATGAGCGCTTCCTCGAGTACCGTGGTGCCATCAGCGGTAATGGCCTTGATGGCAGCCTCGACCTGCACCTCGAGCTTGCCACGCGCGACCTTGAACTCGTTTTGCGTGGCGGAGGCGGTATCGACTCGCTCCTTAGCGCGGGCAACCTCTGCCTTGGCATCCTCGATGGTCTTCTTGAGCGAAGCGGAGTCCGCCTCCTCCAGAGAGGCCTGGTCACGCAGGCGCGCTGCCCAATCCGACGCGCGTTCCAACAGGGCAGAATAGCGTTCGTGCATAGGGTCGACGCGCAGGCGCAGCAGCTCGAGCGAGCGCGAAGCCTGGCGTGTTCCGCGGATACGACGGTCGATGCCCTCAAGACGATGCTCCAGGTCGGGCACGCGGCCCTTCAGCGAACGCAGGCGTTCACTCGTCTGGGCTAGGCGAACCTTGGCGTCGGCGAGCTTGCCGGCAGCCTCGGAATCGTCACGGCGAACGCGGTCGAGTTCGTCGTTGGCCTCGGCAATCTGCAAGCCCAGATCGCTTGCCTGCGCGCGGGCCTCGTCACGCGAACGGGTGAGCTCATCAACCCGCGGGCGCGCAGCGCGAACGGCTTCGGAGGCCTGCTCGCGGCGCTTGGAGATGCGCACGCGCTCGACCTCGGCATTGTTGGCGCTTTGCTCCAGACGGCCGATCTCGGAAAGCAGCGAGCGGCGCTCGCCCTCAAGACGGGCGATCTCGCCGGCGGCATCGCCCTCAGCGGCACGCGCTTCCTCAACGGCCGCATTGGCCTCAACGACCTGGCCTGACACATGCTCAAACACAGCGGCCAAATCGGGCTCAAGCCCCTCCAGCTCGCGGATACGGCGCTTGCGCTCCAAGGCACCCGACGCCTCGCCGGCATCGAGGCCCACGCGCACCAGGCCGCCGCAGGCGACGCGGGCGCCATCGGGGGTCACGTAAGTCACGCCGTCAACGACCGGCGCCGACAGCGCGGCAGCAAGATCGTCCACTACATAATATCCGCCGAGCAACGCCTCGACGACGGGACCGTAGCCTGCGCGCACGGACAGACGATCAACCAGACGGGTACCGGCAGCGCCCTCAGCGGCGGTAAAGCCGCTCACGCCGCGCGCCACCAGCAGCGCCTCGCCCGAGGCCTTCTTCTGGTCCAGAGCGGCACGACCGGCACGCTCAAGCGCGGACGTATCGTCGAACAGCAGGGCATCGATATCGCCGGCGAGCAATTGCTCAACCAGGCCCTCAAGCTCGCGCGGGGCCTCGAGCACGTCGCCCAGACGACCCGAGACATCGTCGCCCAGCGCACCCACCAGCCGGCTCACGAGCGGCGAGCTGTCGGCCATGCGGGCATCGAGTTTCTTATGACTGGCAAGCTCCGAGCGCACCTCGGATAACTTGTTGCGCGCCTCGCTCTCGCGGGCACGCAGGTCCTTCAGGGCCGCGCGTGCCGTCTCGGTGGCCTCACGCGCATCAACCTGAGCCTGGCGCGCTTCCTCAAGAGCGCCCTCAAGCTCCTCGGCGCGGTCGCGACGGCTCTCGAGCGAGGCCGTGACCTCCTCGAGCTGTTCATCGATCTGCTCCAGGCGCGAGGCATACATGTTGTCCTCGACCTCGGCATTGCTCAAGGAATCCTTCACCTTAGCGAGCTCGAGCGCGGCGTTATCGGCCACACGCTGCACATCGCGCTGCTCACGCGTGAGCTGCGAAATCTGATTGTCGAGCGCAACGCGACGCTCGTGGAGCTCAGCGGCGGCAGGACCAGCGGCGTCAACGTCCTCCTGAGCCTGCATGTGCGCACCGGTCACTTCCTCAAGCTGCGCACGCGCGTCCTCGAGCTCCTCGACCACGCGACGTCGCTGATGCTCGGAGCTCGAAATCTGCCCGCGCATGTCAGACAGGCGCGACACCATGTTGTGGCCCTTTTCCTCGAGCAGGCGCATGTCGGAGTTAATGCGGCCGACCACATCTTGCATATGACGGCGCTGCTCGCCCAGGTCGCCCACAAACAGGCCCTTTTCCTCGAGCATAACCTGAAGCTTCTCGAGCTCGCGCTCCTTTTCGCCCAAGCGGTACTGCGCAAGCTCCAGCTCGGCGGCACCTTCCTTGGAACGGCTCTCCAAGTCATTCCACTGCGACTGCAGCGAACGCAGCTCGTCGACGGCTAGCATCTGCGTAAGCTCGTTCGCGCGCGAGGACAGCTCTTTGTACTTGCGCGCGCGATCGACCTGACGCTCCAACGGTCGCAGCTGACGGGCGATTTCCTTATTGATGTCGCGGGCACGCGTCAGGTGCTCGTCCATCGACTTAATCTTTTTGAGCGCACGCTCCTTGCGTCGCTTGTGCTTGGAGATGCCGGCGGCCTCCTCGATGAGGGCACGGCGTTCCTCGGGGCGGCTCTGCAAAATGGCGTCGAGCTTGCCCTGGCTGATGATGGAATGCGTATCCTTGCCCAGGCCCGAATCGTGCAGGATGTCCTGAATGTCCATCAGGCGGCACGGACTCGAGTTGATGAGGTACTCGCTTTCGCCCGAGCGATACATGCGACGGGTGATGGCGACCTCGTCAAAATCGACGGGCAGCATATGGTCCGAGTTATCGAGCACCAGCGTGACCTCGGCAACACCCACCGGCTTGCGCGCCGACGAGCCCGAGAAGATGACATCCTCCATGGCCTGGCCGCGCAGCTGCTTGGCGCTCTGCTCGCCCAGGACCCACAGAATCGAGTCGGAGATGTTCGATTTTCCCGAGCCGTTGGGACCGACGATGACGGTCAGGCCCGGCTCAAACGTCATATGGGCGCGGTCGGCAAACGACTTGAACCCTTTGAGCGTGAGGGACTTGAGATACACGGTTCCTCGCTTACACGTGCTTCTTGTTCAGAATCACGCCGTTGGTGGTGTAACCCATGCGGTCGAGCGCTTCGAGCGCGGCGGCTCCCTCGGCTTCTTTCTTTGAGGAGCCGGAACCGCGACCCTGGCGAATACCATCGATCAAAACCACGGCGGTAAAGGTGGGCGCATGCGCTGGGCCCTCGGAGCCGACCAGCTTATACGCGGGAGGCTCGTGGCCGTCTGCCTGCACGCACTCCTGCAAAAACGACTTGGGGTTCGCAGGATGCTCGGCACGCTCGGAAGCCAAATGCGGCTTAAGCGTACGGTGAATGAACTCTGCCGCGGCATCCCAGCCGGCATCCAGGTACAGCGCGCCCACGAGCGACTCATAGACGTTCTCGAGGGCCGAATGCAGGCCGCGCGCACCGGTACCGGTCTCGGAGGCACCAAAGATGATGATGTCGTCGATGCCCAGCTCGTGAGAAACCTCGGACAGCGTAGCGCCCGAGACAAGCGACACCTTCAGGCGCGTGAGCTTGCCCTCGTCAAACTCCGGATAGGACTCAAACAGGGAGCGTGCGACCACAGCGCCCAAAATGGAATCGCCCAAGAACTCAAGGCGCTCATAGCTGGCAGAAACCGGCTGGCCCTCGACTGCCGAGGGATGCGTAAGGGCCGCGCGCAGCAGCACCTTATTATTGAACTCGTGGCCCAGAATTTCCTGGGCGCGCGTAAGTCGTTCAGACAAAGCCAAGACCTAGGCCTCCCTGGCGTTTTCGATAGCGTCGACGGCGTCGGCGACAGAGTTGAGCGAGAGCAGGGTCTCGTCATCGATCTCGAGGTTGAACTCGTCCTCGATAGCCGTAACCAGCTGCAGGCGCTCGAGCGAGTTGGCATCGAGGTCGTCAAAGGTGGTCTCATCGCTAATTTCGGCAACATCGACGCCCAGAACGTCAGCAGCGACCTCGGCGATCTTGTCGAAGATTTCGGAGCGGTCCATAGCGCTTCCTCTCATAGTGCATGAATACCAAAAGAATGGTACCGCCCGGGCGGTACCAAGACACGGTTCTGATTCTACCCCACGACGTGCGCCCCAAGACGCATAACGCCGCTGTTATAAAACGATACCGTCCATAGAGTTGGCGACATTCTCGACCAGCCCGGCGCGCACGGCTTCGGCCGCCGCGAGCGTACCGTTTTTAACAGCCTCGACCGAGGTGGCGCCATGGCCGATCAGGACCACGCCGCGCAGGCCCAGAAGAATCGCGCCGCCCTTGGCGTCGCCAGAGAGCTTGGCCTTAATCTCGCGCATTTGCTTTTTGATGAGCAGCGCGGCAATCTTGGTGCCGAGCGAAGACATAAAGACACCCTTGAGCTCCTGCAGCAAAAACTTGGCAGCGCCCTCGGTGGCCTTGAGCGCAATATTGCCCGACATGCCATCGGCAACGACGACATCGAAGTTACCTGAGGTGATGTCCGTTCCCTCGCAGTTACCAACAAAGCCGGGAACGGCGGCTTTCATGGCCGGGAAGCAGGCCTTGGTAAAGTTGGAGCCCTTCTCATCCTCGGTGCCGTTGGCAAGCAGGCCCACGCGGGGATGCTCGATGCCCAGGACGACGCGCGCATAGGCACAACCCATCTGGGCAAAACGAACCATATCGTCGACCTCGACATCGGGGTTGGCGCCCATGTCGCACAGGACCGTCAGGCCGCCGGCACGATTGGGCAGCGCATTGGTAAGGCACGGACGCACCGGCTGCTTCTTGCCCTCGGCCTGATACCTAAATGGCGTCACGTAAGCGGTAGCCGCGGCGGTCATAGCACCAGTAGAACCAGCAGAGAAGAACGCGTCCGCGTTGCCCTTCTTAATGGCACGGCAGGAAAGCACAATCGAAGACTTGCGCTTGGTCATCACGGCGCGAATGGGATCGTCATCCATGGCGATAACGTCGGGTGCCTCCAGGGCCTCGACGCGCACATGGGAGGCGGCAAAGGGATTGACGATTTCGGCGGGGCCAGCTGCCAAGATCTCGATATCGGGATCGGCGGCAAGCGCAGCCTCGATACCATCGAGAACAACCTGAGGTTTCTCGTCTCCGCCCACAACGTCTACACAAACGCGAACGTTACTCATATACATGCTCCTTATACAAAAATGACCGACTCATTGAGCCGGCCATTGTGGTTCCATTTGGAACGGCATCGCATCCAGAGTATACCGTTACTCGGTAACGATAACCTCGCGGTCCTTGTAGAAACCGCAGCTGGGGCACACGTGGTGCGGAAGCTTGACAGCGCCGCAACGGGGGCACGTGGACTGAGCCGCAGCCGAGATCTTCATGTTGGCAGAACGACGGGTGTGAGTGCGGATACGACCCTGCTTTTGTTTAGGTACGGGCATAGTGACCTTCCTTATGAACTATCCAGTGTGGCGATTACGCGCAAGTAGCGATACTACCACAGTTTTACTCATCAAGCTTGAGATTCTTCAATGCTGCAAATGGATTTTCCGTGGCAGCGGCCCATTCTGCCTCTGCTTGAGCGACGCAATCGCATTGCTCGACGTTGAGATTGATGCCGCAAGTGGGGCATAGGCCGCGGCAATCGGGCTTGCACAGGACAACGAACGGCGTGTCCATGACGACCGCGTCGTTGATGGGCTCACCCAGATCGACGATGCGGTCCTCACCCAGAAGCTCGTAGCCGTCTTCGTAGGCCTCGGGGTCCTCGGGCTCGTTAAAGAGATAGAATTCCTCAATCTCACCAGCGATATCAAACGAAGCGGGCTCCAGGCAGCGGTCGCACTCACCGGTTGCGTGCGCGCGGACCATGCCCGTAAGCAGAACACCGGTGCCGGCATTGGTAAAGACCACGTCGTAGTCAATGCCGTCCTGCAGCTGGTACTCCTTCTCGCCCACCGTATAGGCGGCGACATCGACCTTGCCGGTCAGCGGATACGAGTCTCCGGGAAACTCGAGTTGCTCGGAAAGATCGACGGTAACGTTCGGGAACTCAGCCATTACCACTGACCATTCTGCTGGGCGGCACCCTCGTTAAGCTGCTGGCGACAACGGGTGACGGTGCCGGTCAGGCTCTTGAGGTTCTCCTCGAGGTGCGTAAAGACCTGCTCGGCGTAATCCTCGGCGGCATAGCGAGTCTCGCGCTCATACTGCTGGGCACGGTCGCGGATGTCGTCGGCCTGCTGCTGCGCTAAGCGGACGATCTCCTGCTCGCCGGCAATGGTGAGGGCCTGCTGTTGAGCATCGGCGATGATGGAATCGGCCTGAGCGGCGGCGGAAGCCATAAGCTCCTCGCGCTCCTTGAGGATACGGCGGGACTTCTGCCATTCCTCGGGATAGCTCATGCGGATCTCGTCGAGGATGTTGAAGAACACGTCGGCGTCGATGACCTTGAACTGAGCGTTCTTGCCGAAAGGCGGCTTGGCTTCCTCGATCAGCCCTTCGAGCTCATCGACCAAGCTGACGATCCTATCGCCAGGAAAATTCTCGCCCGGCATCCGGTCTCCTTTCATAGGTAACATATCATCGTGCTAGTTTACCACATGCCACCAGGCAATAAGAAACGTCACGAAAAGCGATGTTTGAGCGCTTCGACCACGTTGGGCGGGACAAACGTCGATACGTCACTACCGAGCGAGGCGATCTGGCGAACAACCGAGCTCGAGATATAGCCGTACTGCGGCGCGCTCATGACAAAGATGGACTCCAGCTCGTTATCCAAGCGATAGTTGAGGTCGGCCTGCTGCAGCTCGTACTCAAAGTCGGTCATAGCGCGCAGGCCCTTGACCACGGCCCCCGCCCCCTGCTCACGAGCGAAGTCGACCAAGAGGCCGGTAAAGGGCAGGACCTCGACGCCGTCGATATCACCGAGCGCCTCGCGGGCCAGCGCCACGCGCTCATCGAGCGTAAACGTGGTGCCCACACCGTTTTTACTCTGCGACTCGGCAACAGCGACGATCACGCTGGGAAAGATGCGGCGGGCGCGGCGGATCACATCGACATGGCCAAACGTGATGGGATCGAAGGTGCCCGGGACGATCACGCGATTGATGGTGTCACTCATGAGCATCCTCCTGAAACGTCGTGGCATCGTTGTTGTCAGCATCGGTGCCAGCGCTATCACCCTCACCATCGTCATCGCCGACCCAACGAAGCAGGTCGACCGAGGTAATGCCGTAGCGCTTCTCACGTACAGTCTCAAAGTCTGCCGGATGCGCGCCCGCATCGGCGGCGGCATGCTCAAACAGGGCATAAGCGCCAGGTGCAAGCAGACCCTGCTGAGCCAGGTTCTGCAGCAGTTCCTCGACCGGCTCGGCACCAAAAACATAGGGCGGGTCGAGCAGAACCAGATCAAAGGGGCCGCCCGGCACGCGGCCGCGCGAGGCGCTCGCCAGCACGTCACCCGTCACCACACGCCAGCGCGCACGGTCACGGCAGAGCGACTCGATATTCTTGGTAATGAGCCGAGCGGCGTTGCGATCGATCTCAAAAGTCGTGAGCGAGCAGGTCCCACGAGAGAGCATCTCGATTCCCAGAGCGCCGGAGCCGCCAAAGGCGTCCAGCACACGAACCTCGTCCAAATCGAAATCGAATGCCGACATGACCATAGATGCGCACGCCTCGCGCACGCGATCAGTCGTGGGGCGGGTGACATCGCGACCACGAGGCTCCTCGATCTTACGACCGCGCCATTCGCCGCCGATGATTCTCATCCTCCGCTGACCTCCTTAAAGATATGTCGATAACGCATGGCGACCGCGTCGCGCAGGGGGCGCGTCGCCACTGAGTCAAGGGTGCAAGCATACCGCAAGAGCTCGACCGCGTCCAAATGGGCCCACTCGATTAGCTCCTCGTCAGCGTCCAGGTCCACAAAGCGCAGGGTTACGCCGCCATGTTGACGGTAGCCCAGGATCTCGCCCTCGTGGCGCAGACGCAGGTCCATCTGGGCGAGCGTAAAGCCGTCCGAGGTCTTTTCGAGCGACTGGAGACGGTCTTGTGCCGCCGATGCGCCGCCGTTGCCCTTGGAGTGCGTCATGACCAGGCACGTGCCCGACACACTGCCACGGCCCACGCGGCCGCGCAGCTGGTGCAGGGCAGCCAATCCAAAGCGCTCGCCGTTCTCGATGACCATGACGGTGGCGTTAGGCACGTCGACGCCCACCTCGACCACCGTAGTCGAGACGAGCACGTCAATCTCGCCACGCTTGAAGGCATCGATAACCTGGTCCTTCTCCCCCGCCGGCATGCGGCCGTGAAGGCGCTCGACGGTAAGCCCCGGCAACGCAAGACGCAGTCGGTCGAGCTCGGTTGCCGTATCGTGCAGCGGCACGGGGACGGTTACGCGGCCCTCGTCGTCGCGAGCAATACCGGGCACGTCTTCCAGCTCATCGGCCGAGTCACTCGGCTCCACGAGCGGACAAATCACGTAGGCCTGCTGACCCTTTTCATGCGCCTCGCGGATGGCGCCATAGGCGAGGTCACGGCTCGACTCGGTGAGCACGCGTGTCGTCACGCCAGCACCAGGGACGGGCCGATGGCGAATGATGCTCGTGTCCAGATCGCCGTAGACCGAAAGCGCCAGCGTACGCGGGATGGGCGTCGCCGTCATAACGAGCAGATCGGCACCCGGCCCCTTCGCGCGCAGGGCGTTGCGTTGGCCCACACCAAACCGGTGTTGTTCATCGATGACCACGAGCGACAGATGCTTGAACGCAACGTTATCCGAAAGAACCGCGTGGGTGCCAAAGAGCACGTCAAGCTCGCCCGATTCCAGCTGTGCATGGATGCGCTCGCGCTCTGCGGCCGGCGTGGCACCCGTCAGAAGTGCCCAGGACATGCCGGCCTGCGAGAGCAGAGGGCCGGTCTTATCGGCATATTGGCGCGCCAGCACGCCCGTGGGCGCCATAACGCAGGCCTGCGTGCCGCTATCGGCAGCCACAGCCAGCGCGCAGGCGGCAACGGCGGTCTTACCGGTACCGACATCGCCCAGCAGCAGACGGTTCATCACGCGCCCGCCATCGCACATGTCATGCAGGATGTCTTGGAATGCGGCCTCCTGCTCGTCGCTCAGCGAAAACGGAAGGGCCTGTTTAAGCGCGCCCAGATGCTCGCCCGCAGTGTGGGCATAGGGCACCACATCGACCAGGCCGCCGTCGTTGCGCAGACGCAGCGCCAGCTGCAGGTAGAGGCACTCCTCGTAGGCAAGACGCCGGCGTGCGATGTCGCGCTCAGCCATGCTCGAGGGAAAGTGGATCGAACGCAACGCGCGGGCATTGCTCATGAGCTTCCGCTTTGCGCGCAACGGCGCGGGAATCGGATCGAACGGATTGCCGACGACCTCGAGCGCGCCGCTTACGATGCGGCGCATCCACGCCTGGCTCACGCCATCACTCACGTAATGGACCGGCAGGATGGTGCCTGCGGCACGCCCGTCCTCGAGCTTTTCAAAGTGCGGCGAGGCCATCTGCTTAAAGCCGTAGGCAAACTCGACCTTGCCCATCACGGCCAGGCGGTCGCCCTGCTTAAGCTGCTGGGCAATCCAGGGCTGGCGGAAAAAGGCGACCTGCAGCACGCCCGTCTCGTCAACAAGCGAGACCTCGGTCACCTGCATGCGCGGACGCGGCTGCTTTTGGACGATACGGTCGACCGTGGCGATGATGGTGCACACGGTACCGATGGGCGCCATCTCGATAGACCAAGAACGGGTAAAGTCGAGGTATCGATGAGGGATATGGAGAAGGAGGTCCCCCACCGTCCGAATTCCCAGACGGCGAAGGGCCTCCTCACGTTTACCCGAAACATATTTGAGTCGCGCGATATCCTCGTCGAGCGCTTTGCTCTGGGCAAAGCGCTCCGAGACGCGCGGCACGGAGCACAGCTCGGACATGGGCAGTTGCCTACTCGATCGAGAAGATCACGGGATAGAGCGGCTGCTCGCCACGATGGGCGTCAATCTCCAGATCGGGCTGAGCCTCCTCGATAGCGTCGACGATCTCCTGGAAGGCCTCATCGGACAGCTCCTCGCCGGCCAGAATCGTCAGCGCGTCGCCCTCCTCTTCCTCCTGCATGCGGTTGATGCAGTCGAGCGTGACCTGCTTCACGTCGGAACCGACCACGTCGATGGAGCCGGCGATGATACCCATGACGTCACCGGAGTGAATCGGAGAACCGTCAGAGGCACTGGAGTCGCGCACGGCGCGGGTGACCTCGCCATCGCGGACCTCGCTGATGGCGTCGACCATGGCGGCGACGGCATCCTCGAGCTCGGAATCGGGCAGGACCGCGAACAGCGCGGAGAAGGCCTGCGGGACGGTCTTGGTGGGAACGACGGCGACCTTCTTGTCGGTGCAGGCTGAAGCAGCAGCCTCAGCGGCCATGCGGATGTTGCCGTTGTTGGGCAGGATGATGACCGAGGTCGCGTTGACCTGGTCCACCGCGCCCAGCAGGTCGGCGGTCGAGGGATTCATAGTCTGGCCACCCGACACGATCACGTCGACGCCGAGGGACTTGAGGATGTCAGCCTCGCCGGAACCGGCGGCAACGGCGACAAAGCCCAGCGCCTTGGCGGGCTCGGCGGCCTTTTCCTGATCCTCGTGGATCTTGGCGGTACGGTCGTGGGCCTCCATCTCCATGTTGTGGATAAAGACCTCATAGATCTGACCGAGCTGAAGCATGTGCTCGAGCACCAGGTTGGGGGTGTTGGAGTGCACGTGGATCTTGTAGTCGGGATAGGCACCCACGAGCAGCTCGCAGTCGCCCATGGAGCCCAGGAACTTAAGGCACTCGTCCTCGTCAAAGGGAGCGTCGGCCTTAAAGAGGAACTCGTTGCAGTAGCGGAACTCCGAGCCCTCCCAGTCGTCGTTGGCCTCGATCTCAACGCGACCAAGGGCCGCGTTGCGAGCAGAGCCAGCGGAGTCAAACGTAGCGGAGAAATCCTCGACAACGGTGCTGCGGCCAAGAGCGGCGGCAACAAAGTTCTCCAGGAAGATGGCAAAGCCGAAGGCGCCGGAGTCGACAACGCCGTTCTCCTTGAGGACAGGCAGCAGGTCGGGCGTGCGGGCGACGGACTGGTAGGCCTCGACGACGATGGCGTCGAGCGCGTCCTCGTCCGAGAACTTCTTCTTCTCGCACTCGTCGGCCTTGGTCGAGACATCGCGCAGGACCGTGAGGATCGTGCCCTCGATAGGCTTGCGGACAGCCTGGAAGGCGACCTTGACGGCACGACGGAACGCATAGGCGATGTTGGCGGACGTAATGGGATCGTCGGCAGAGACGAGACCCTCAGCCACACCGCGCAGGATCTGCGAGGTGATGACACCGGAGTTGCCGCGGGCGCCCATGAGGGAGCCGTGGGTGATGGCGCCGGCGATGGCCTCCATGTCGGCATCGGCGGGAAGGGCAGAGAGCTCCTTGGTCACCGAAGCGAGCGTGAGCGACATGTTGGTACCGGTGTCGCCGTCGGGTACGGGGAAGACGTTGAGCTTGTTGATCTCCTCGGCCTTGTCGGAAACGGCAGCCGCAGCGATCGGAAAACAGGTGCGAATGGTCTTTGCAATCATGGGTATTTGAATCTCCGTTTTCGGATGCTAGTTCAGGCGGCTCTTGAGCGCGTCGATATGGATGCCGATCTTAAGGCTGGCGGGATCGATCTGGGCGATCTCCTGCAGAGTGAAGGCAACGGAGCTCGAAAGATTGTGGCAGACGGACTTCATGTTGACGCCGTTCTCGAGCACGACGTGAAGATCGACCGTAAGGCCGTTCTCGTCGGCGGAGACAAGCACGCCCTTGCGGAGGCGCTGACCGGCAAGCAGGCGCACGCTCTCGGCGCCTTGGAGCTGCTCAGCCATACCGACGACGCCATAGCACGTCATCGCGGCATAACCGGCAATATCGGCAATAACGTCGTTCGAGACGCTCAGGCTGCCGTTAATGGTCTCAGACACAAGAATCTCCTTATCTGGTGCTCGCGGCACCATCTCGTGGGAGCAATCATTGCAATATTCTACAACGACCGCGCCATGTTGAGGTGGTGGGTCGCGGGATTACATCCTCGACACGAAATGTTGATATGGCAACGTTCGCGCCAGGCGATCGCGGCATGAAAAAACCCGCCGCATAAGCGACGGGTTTTACAACCTGGCTCCCCGGGTAGGACTCGAACCTACAACAGCGCGGTTAACAGCCGCGTGCTCTACCATTGAGCTACCGAGGAATTTAAAAGCCCAACGGAGAGGGCTGAAAAAATTCTGGCTCCCCGGGTAGGACTCGAACCTACAACAGCGCGGTTAACAGCCGCGTGCTCTACCATTGAGCTACCGAGGAATAGGTGCGTGCTCTCAAGCAACGAAGTTTATTATACGGACGAATCAGCTCAGGGCAAGAACTTTTTTAAGAATTTTTCCGACCTAGGCATTGGGGACGTTCTTAAACGACTAATCATTCAAGAACGTCCCCAATGACTACATGAAAGCGCCCCCAAGCGGATGTGCTTGAGGGCGCTTCTTGCTTGACTAGCTCTCGATATAGTCCTTCAGCTTGCTGCTACGGCTGGGATGGCGGAGCTTGGCCAGCGTCTTGGACTCGATCTGGCGGATGCGCTCGCGCGTGACGCCAAACTCACGACCGACTTCCTCGAGCGTACGGGGATGTCCGTCGACAAGGCCAAAGCGCAGCTCGATAACCTTGCGCTCACGATCGGCAAGCGAGTCGAGCACCTGGGTGAGCTGCTCCTGCAGCATGGAGAAGCTGGCGGCATCAGGCGGAACGATGGCCTGGGAGTCCTCGATGAAGTCGCCCAGCTGAGAATCCTCTTCCTCGCCGATGGGGGTCTCGAGCGACACGGGCTCCTGCGAGATCTTCTGGATCTCGCGGACGCGGTCGGCACTCATGTCCATCTCGGCACCGATCTCCTCGGGGGTCGGGTCGCGGCCCAGGTCCTGAAGAAGCTGGCGCTGCACGCGGACGAGTTTGTTGATGGTCTCGACCATGTGCACGGGAATACGGATGGTACGGGCCTGGTCGGCGATAGCGCGCGTGATGGCCTGACGGATCCACCACGTGGCGTACGTGGAGAACTTAAAGCCCTTCTGGTAGTCGAACTTCTCGACGGCGCGAATCAGACCGAGGTTGCCCTCCTGGATCAGGTCAAGGAACAGCATGCCGCGACCGACATAGCGCTTGGCGATGGAGACGACCAGACGCAGGTTTGCGCTGATGAGTGCCTGCTTGGCTTCGAGGCCAACGTTCTCAATGCGCGTAAGACGACGCATCTCGGCACGCGTGAGTTCGAGCTCACCAGCATCGGCAGCCTCAAGCTTCTCGGTGGCCTCGAGACCGGCCTCGATCTTCATGGCCAGATCGACCTCTTCGGAGGCGGTCAGCAGGTCGACCTTGCCGATCTCCTTGAGGTACATACGGACCGGATCGCCGGTCAGCATCACCGTGGAGGCATCGATGCCGCGCACGCGCGAACGCGAACGGGACGTGCGCACGGTGCGCTTCTTCTTGCTCTTGGAAGAACCCATCTCGGCGTCGGCCTGACGGGCCATCTTGAGCTCATGATCGTCGAGCGAGCCGGAATCGCGCTCGTCGTCGTCATCGAAATCGTCGGTATCAGAATCGGTATCGTCATCGTCGACGTCCATGGGGGCGTCGTCGTTACCGCTCGCGGAGATAATCTGGATGCCGCTGTTGCGCAGCGCGGAATATACCGCAGTGAGCTGCTCGTCAGAAACATCGATATCCTTCAGGGCGACCTGAATCTCGTCCTCGGTTACCGAAGTCCTGTTTGAGCCGTTGCCCATGAGCTTTGCAACGTAGGATTCCAGCCCAGTACCCGTGCTCTCAGTCTTTTTTGGCACAGATTCTCCCTTCATAGTCCACAGGACTCAATACTTTAGCACACACATTGACGTCTATACCCAAAAAGAGGACTGGATATAGGCGAGAATACGCTGGTTGACCACAACATCTAGGCCTGTTCTGTGCCTGCGGCCTCCAGACCGATCAAACGGAACGGGTCCGCCACACCGCCGATCGACTTTTGCAGTTCGCGCTGACGCTGCGAGTCCTGCGCGGCCTGCACGGTCAGCGCGCGGCGGGCCTCATCATCGAGCGAACGGTCCTGGCGCAGCTTGGCCTGTGCGGCACGCATGCGGCGCTTGATGGTGTAGAGCTCGAGCGTATCGAGCATAAACACGATGTTCGTCTCGGTGGGATGCTTGCTCGTCGCCGAGATGCGCCCGGCACTCACAAGCGTTGCCGCATCGGGACACACTGAGCGCGCAGCATCCATGCAGGCTGCAGGATCGGTTCCCGGCGGCGTTGCCAGAACGGCCCATGCGATGGACTCGTGACGTGGGTCAACCCACTCGATGGAGCAGATGCGGTCGGCATACGTGCGGAACAGGTCGGGGTAGCTCGTGAGCATCGTCAACAGCTCGCGCTCCCCTGCCAAGGACTTGCGCTCTAGATCGGTAAGAACCATCGGCGCCGCAGCCGGTGCGCCCAAACCATCAGCAACAGGCACAGCGCCCACACCATCGGGCACATCGATTGGCGGCAAGTCGTCAACGACCTCCACTGGTGCAGCGCCATAGGCATCGAGCGGGACGTAGTCGTACGGTTCTTCCTCGACCGGCGCCGCTACGGCCGGAGTCGCGCCCGATGCCCAAGCACCACGAGATGTCCCCTGCGAACCAGACGACCGACCGCCCGCGCTACCAGATCGCTCAGCCTGCGCCCGCTGGCGTTCATAGTTCTGTTCGCGGCGGCGCTCCGCATCCTCGCGCTTGGCGACGTCGCGAAACACGCGGCCCGAGCTCGCGCGCACGGTCTCCAGATCCAAACCCAACAGATCGGCAATCTGGATAAAGTACGTGTCGATCATATAGCTGTCGCGCAGCGGATAGATGAGCGTGAGAGCGTCCTCCAGCGCCTTGGCGCGACCGCCCGGCGTGGTGATATCGCTCGACTCCTGCAGCGAACGGTAGACAAAGTCCATGAGCGGCTCGGCAGCGTCGATGCGCGCCTGCAGTGCCTCGCCACCGTGCGCCGTGATGAACTCCATGGGATCGTTACCGTCGGGCAGCACCACGCAGCGCAGGTCCATCGAATCCTGCTCGATAAACTGAATCGCGCGACGGGCAGCCTTTTGACCGGCGGCGTCGCCATCGAACATATACACAATGCGCTTGGCAAAACGGGTGAGCGTCTTGACGTGATGCTCCGTGAGCGCGGTGCCCAGCGTAGCAACAACGTTTTTAATCCCCGCCTCCCAGCAAGCGATGCAGTCGGTATATCCCTCCACCACGATGGCGGTATCCTGCGCGACGATATACTCCTTGGCCCAATTAAAGCCGTAGAGGTTTCGCTTTTTATGGAACACGCTCGTCTCGGCGGTATTAAGGTACTTGGGTTGGCCGTCACCCATGATGCGACCGCCAAAAGCAATATTGTGACCCTGCTCGTCAAAGATGGGAAACATCACGCGGTCGTAGAAGCGGTCGGCTAGTTGCCCGCGTCCGCGGCTCACGGCAACGTTGGCATCGATCATCTCCTGCGGGGTAAAACCCGCCTGGGACAGGTGCGACACCAGCGCGTTGCGGCCCGGCGCAAAGCCCAGGCAGTAGCGGCGGCAGACGTCGCCGCCCATGCCGCGGCTGGCAAAGTACTCGCGCGGACGGCCGTCCTTACCGCGCATAAGCATGGTGTGGTAGAAATGGGCCGTTTCGGCGCACAAATCGTAGATTCGGGCACGCTTAGTACCCCGCTCGCGGCGATCTCCGGTGTCATGCAGCTCAATACCCGCGCGATCGGCCAAATAACGGATTGACTCGGGAAAGCTCAGGTTCTCGCGCTTCATGATATAGGTGAAGACGTCGCCGCCCTCACCGCAACCAAAGCAATGCCACACCTGCGTGGCGGGGATAATGTGGAATGACGGCGTCTTTTCGCCATGGAAGGGGCAGCAACCCCAAAACTCGTGGCCGCGGGGCTTGAGCTCAACCGTTTCCTGCACGATGGCGACTAAGTCGGACGCAGCGCGTACCTGGTCTTTTTCCTCATCGCTAATCACGGATGCTCACCCCCTGCTCACCCAAGTTGTGACGAATGTCCTCGATATTACCCTCGACGGTCGCAATCAACTCATCCAGCGAATCGAACACGCGCGACGGACGCAGCCAGCGCGTAAACGCCAGCGAAACAGAAGCGCCGTACAGGTCGCCCGTATAACCAATTAAGTTAGCCTCAAGATGCGCAGATGCCGCATCGTCGGCATACGTCGGCGGCAGTCCGACGTTCACGGCAGCGGGCCACACGGTGTCATCGACCAGCACCAGGCCCTCATACACGCCATCGGCAGGCACCTGAATGCCGTCGGGAACCTGCAGGTTTGCCGTGGGAAAGCCCATGCCAGAACCCTCGTGACGGCCGCGAGTAACACCGCCACGCACCATATACGGGCGGCCGAGTAACTCAGCAGCAAGCTCCACATGGCCCTGTCCCAGCTCATGACGAATGCGGGTGGCGCAAATGGCCTCACCGCCCTCGCAAAGCAGATCGTGACCATACACGTCAACGCCGCGCTCGGAACCCCAGGAGCGCATCTCGGCAACACCAGAAGCACCGCCACGACCCAGCCTAAAGTCGCTACCAACGCGAATCGATCGAATGTCGACCAGACGCGACACCAGCGAGAGAAAATCAACATGGTCAAGCGCCGCAACCTCAGACGTAAAGGGAACGGCCACCACCGCATCGGCCCTGGTCTGAGCCAAAGCATGCAGACGGTCGGCCGTCGTCATCAATTTTTGAGCGGGCGAAGGGCTCACCACGACGTCCGGGTCGGGATCAAAGGTAACTACTACCGCCTTGCAGCCATGGGCACGGGCATCACGGACAAGCGCCGCAATGAGCTCCTGGTGTCCAAGGTGAACGCCGTCGAACACGCCGATGGCAATCGATGCGGCACCCAAGTGCTCACACTCATCAAACGTATCGGCAGCAACGATGCGAGCCTCGTCCGACTCGCCCGCGAAAAAGACACGCGCGAGCTCGTGAGCGGACAACATCATCGAACACCGCCGATTGCCTGCGGAAACACGTGCTCCATAACAAACCGGCCACTCTCAATGCGGGCGAGCGCCTTGAGCCCCCCATCGAGCACCAACGCAAACGGCGCCTTTGAGGCATCGAAATCGGCAAGCGCACGCTCAACGGGAATGCGTCGGCCGCAGAGTAGATCGTCGGAAAGATTGCCCGGCAAGTCAACACGCGTGGCGCCCAGGGCCGCAATGGGATCCAAGGCAAAGCCAGCCGCGGACTCGGGAGAAAGCTCCTCCACCGCATGACAAGCGCCAATGGAAACAACACCGGAGGCCGTGCGGCGCAGCGCGGAAATGTGCGCGGCGCTCTCGCAGGCGCGGCCCAGGTCGCGAGCGAGTGCACGGATATAGGTGCCCTTGCTCACCGAGAATGCCACGGTCCACACACACGAATCACCTTCGCCACCCACGGCGATCAGGTCGGCGGCATAGACCTCGACGGGGCGCGGAGGTAGGTCCACCGCATTGCCCTCGCGAGCAGACTTGTAGGCGCGAACGCCATTGACCGAGATAGCCGAAAACGCCGGCGGCACCTGCATCTGCGGACCCAGCATAGCGGCCAAGCGCTCACGGGCATAGGCAGGATCGCGCAGCTCGTTGGCAACAGCCACTGTACGGACCGCCTCGCCCTCCGCATCATCGGTATTAGTCTCGGCGCCAAACGAAATATCGGCGACGTAGCTTTTGGTATCGAGCGTAAGCATGCCCAGCAGACGAGTAGCCTGACCCACACCCACCACCATGACACCCGATGCCATGGGGTCGAGCGTACCGGCATGACCAACGCGCCGCTCATGGAGGGCGCGTCGGCACTGCGAGACCACATCGTGGGACGTGCAGCCCACCGGCTTATCGACGGCGAGCAGCATATTCAGTTGAGAAGGTGTACGACGAGCCATGTACCATCCAAAAAGTTAAAGCTCGACGGTCACCGAAGCGGGATCCTCCCCCACCAGCTCGGCCAGCATGGGAAGTGCCACGGTAAGCGTCTCGAGAATCGTTCCGTTGTTGGAGAAACCGGCGGCAGCGGGATGTCCGCCTCCGCCAAAAGCAGCAGCGATCTCGGACACGTTGAGGTCACCCTTGGAGCGCAGGTTGCCACGCACCTTGGTATCGCCCTCAATGCCCTTCAGGAACAGGCAGACCTCCACGCCCATCACCGAGCGCACCACGTCAACCAGGCCGTCGCACTCATCCGAGGTGACACCGCAAGCCTCAAGGTCGCTCTGGTACGCGTAGCTATACGCCACGCGCCCGTGCGCCACTGTCTTGATGCGGCCCATAACGATGGACTTGAGATGCAAAAACTCTACGCGCATGCTCTGGTAGACCTCGAGCGCAACGCGCGCCGGATCGGCACCGTGGGCAACCAGACGCGAGGCCGCATGGAACGCGGCGGCATCGGCGTTTTGGTACTGAAAACGACCGGTATCGGTAACCAAGCCGCACAGCAGGCAGGTCGCAACGCCATCACGGGCAACAATGCCACAATTGTCCAAAAAGCGGTCGATGATCATGGCGCAGGCTGCAGCTTCGACGCGCCTCAGACTGAGCTCGGCAAACTCCTCACGCGCCGGATGGTGGTCGAAACACACCACATGCTTGGAGCGACGAAGCACCTCGGCGGAATTATTGAGACGCTCGACGACCGGTACGTCCACCGAGATGAACAGGTCCGGATTGCCAGTGTACGCAGATGCCGGCACCAGGCGATCGGAGCCTTCCATAAAGCGGTAGATACGCGGAACCGGGTCATCGTCTGCCAGCAGCAGAGCAATGTCCTTGTTGGGGAAAAACTTCATGAGCGAAAGGCCCAGGCCCAATACGGAGCCCAAGGCATCGCCATCGGGAGAAGTATGTCCCGAAATCGCAATGGAGGACGCACCCTCGATGAGCTCGAGGATGCGTCGCTGAATATCTGCAGACTCGCACGGGGCGAGGTCGGCGGAATTAGTCATCTAAAGCTGCCTCCTGGGCGGCATCCGCTATCGGATAGCCGTCCTCGTCCTTTTCGATCGCAAGCGTGGCGGGAACGTTTTCCAGCGCACGCGTGATGCGCTCGGCCTCATCGGTCGAGCGATCGATGCGAAAATCGAGCTCGGGCGTGACACGCCAATCGAGAGAGCGAGCCAACAGGCTGCGAATACGGCCCCTGGCGCTTGAGAGCGCCTCCATGACCTCGTCGTAGCGGCTCGCATCGCACGACACGTACACACGCGCGAACGAACGGTCCACCGCGACCTCGACCGCGGTCAAAGTAACCAGGTCGAGACGCGGATCGGAAACCTCAAAGAGCAGGATATAACCGAGCTTCTCGCGAAGCTGCTCGCCCAGACGGCGGGTTGCCTGCGTTTGCTTCATAGCGCTACCCCCTACTCGGTACGGGCAACCTGGTCGATGCGGTAACCCTCGATCTGGTCGCCGGGCTTGATGTCCTGGAAGTTCTCTAGGCCAATGCCGCCCTCGGAACCGCTCTTGAGGGTCTTGGCCTCGTCCTTGTAGTGGCGCATCGAGGCGATCTTGCCGTTGAAGACCACGATACCGTCGCGCACCAGGCGCACGGAATCGGTCGCGGCGATCTCGCCCTCTTCGACGCGGACACCGGCGGCGATACCGACTTTGGGCACCTTGAAGGTGTCCAGGACGGTCGCGGTACCCGTGGCGACCTCGACCTCGGTGGGCTTGAGCATGCCGATACGGGCGGCGTCGAGCTCCTCGAGGCACTTATAGATGACGTCGTAGCAACGGATCTCGACGCCCTCGCGCTCGGCGGCGGAGCGGGCCTTACCGTCGGGACGGACGCCAAAGCCGATGATGATGGCGTTGGAGGCGTCGGCCAGGACGACGTCGGTCTCGTTGATGGCGCCAACGGCGGAATGGATCGTGTTGATGCGAACCTCGGACTGATCCATCTTGTCGAGCGAGTCCTGAAGGGCCTCGATAGAGCCCTGAACGTCGGCCTTGATGATCAGGTTGAGCTCCTTGACCTCGGCGTCGGCGATGGTCTCGAAGAGGTTCTCGAGCGTGACGTGCTTGACGCGGCTCTGCTCCTCGATACGGGCCTTGAGCGAACGCTCGTCGGCAAGGGCGCGAGCCTCGCGCTCGTCCTCGAACACGCGGAACTCGTCACCGGCGTTGGGCACGGACTGCAGACCCAGGATCTCGACAGCGTCGGAGGGACCGGCCTCGGTGACGGCGCGACCCTTGGGGTCGAGCATGGCGCGGACACGGCCGTAGGTAAGGCCAGCGACCAGCGTATCGCCCACGTGCAGGGTACCGCGGGTCACGAGCACGGTAGCGACCGAGCCGCGGCCCTTGTCGAGCTTGGCCTCGAGGACGTTGCCGGAAGCAAAGGTGTCCGGGTTAGCCTTGAGCTCGAGCACGTCTGCCTGGAGCAGCACGGTCTCCAGAAGGTCGTCGATACCGATCTTCTGCTTGGCCGAGATGTTGACGAACATGTTCTGTCCGCCCCACTCCTCGGGGATGACGCCGTACTCGGTGAGCTCCTGACGAACACGGTCGGGGTTGGCGCCCGGCTTATCGATCTTGTTGACGGCGACGACGATGGGTACGCCGGCGGCCTTGGCGTGGTTGATCGACTCGACCGTCTGGGGCATGACGCCGTCGTCGGCGGCGACGATCAGGATGACGATGTCGGTCACCTTGGCGCCACGGGCACGCATGGCCGTAAAGGTGGCGTGACCCGGGGTATCGATAAAGGTGATCTTGCGGTCGTTGATCATGACCTGCGAAGCGCCGATGGCCTGCGTAATGCCGCCCGCCTCGCCGGCAGCAACGCCGGTGTGACGGATGGCGTCGAGCAGCGACGTCTTGCCGTGGTCGACGTGGCCCATGACGGTGACGACCGGGGCGCGCGGCTTAAGGTCGGCGGGATCATCGTAGAACGAGAAGGTGTTCTCCTCCTCGGGGGTGATGATCTTGATCTGACGACCCAGGTCGTCAGCAACGAGCTCGACAAGGTCGTCGGACATGGACTGCGTCATGGTGAGCGGCGTACCAAGCAGGAACAGGCGCTTGATGATGTCGTTGGCCGGAACGTCGAGCGCCTCGGCAAGCTCCTGGACGGTAACGCCCTGGGAGACCTTGATGGCGTCGAGGTCCTCGGGGTTCACGCCCTGGGCCAGCGCCTCCTCTATCTTGCGCTCCTCCTGCGCCTTGGCAGCCTCGCGCTCGCGCTTCTCCTTGCGCTTCTTGCGGCGACCGGTGGACTCGCGAGAGGCCTCCTCGACGGCAGCACGAGCCTCCTCGAGCACCTTCTCGCGGCTGTACTCCTCGGCCTCGCGAGCCATGCGGCTGTAGTGGTCCTCTTCGTTGTTGTGACCGCCCTTGCGCTTCTTGCCCTTGCCCTGCTTGTCGGGGTTGGGGAAGTCCATGCCAGCAGCGACGTTGTTGCTGGCGTTGGTGCGATGGCTGTGCGGACGGCTCTCGGAAGCGTTGCGCTCGGAGTTGTTGTCGGAAGCGTTGCGATCGTTACGACGGCCACCGCGGCGGTCGTTGTTGCCGCCACGACGGTTACCGCGCTCGGCGGCGCGCTCGGCCTTGGCCTTGTCCTCGGCGTCCTTCTTCTCCTTGAGCACGGTCTCCTGTGCGGCGATCTGGTCGAGCAGCGAACGGAAGCGCGAACCGGAGTCGGAAGCGGGAACGGCGCGGCGCTGGGCCTCACGGGCAGCCTCCTCCTTCTCGCGGGCAAGGCGCTCCTGCTCGGCCTTCTTCTTGGCCTCGGCCTCGGCGCGGGCAGCCTCCTCGGCAGCCTGGGCTGCGGCAAACTGGCGGCGCTCCTCCTCGCGGGCCTTCTCGGCGGCGATACGCTCGCGCTCGGCCTCGGCAGCGCGTGCGGCCTCCTCGGCGGCAGCTGCCTGCTCCTCGGCCTGCTTGGCGGCCTCGACTTCCTGGGCGCGGGCCTCGATCACCGAGGCGAGCTGCTTGCGGACCATGGCGACATAGGCGTCCTCCAAGGTGGAGGAAGCGGACTTAGCGGGAATCTTCATATCGGCGAGATGACCCATCAGTTCCTTGGAGGTCATGCCGAACTCTTTGGCCAGGGTGGACACACGGACTTTTGCCATATGACTTCACCTACCCTTTCTGGCACCTTGGGTGCCTAGAGACTGAACGAGCGTGGGAGATGCACCGGGACCTACCCGGCGCGACCGCGCGCTAGATCAGGTCCTCCGCATCATCGAAGGCGTCGGTGTCATGGACACCGCAGAAACGGGAGCCGGGACGAGCCTGGTTGCGGCACTGGATGCCGTCCTCGGACACATACTCGCAGCGGCGGACGTCCTCGTCCTCCTCGTCACCGATCAGGTCGGCGGCGGGCTCCTCGTGAACGGGAACGTTCTTGAGGATGTCGGCGGCAAGGGTCTCCGACTTAATGTCGATGTGCCAGCCGGTCAGGCGCGCGGCGAGGCGGGCGTTCTGGCCCTCCTTGCCAATGGCGAGGGACAGCTGGTCGTCGGGCACGATGACGCCGGCGTAGGCCTTCTCCTCGTCGATGAGGACGCGGGTGACCTTAGCGGGCGAAAGGGCGTTGGCGACGTAGACGGCAGGATCTGCATCCCACAGGATGACGTCGACGCGCTCGCCGCGGAGCTCGCCCACGACAGCGCGAACACGGCTGCCCTTGGGACCGACGCAGGCGCCCACGGGATCCAGGCGGTCGTCGAGCGAGTGGACGGCGACCTTGGAGCGCTGACCAGGCTCGCGGGCGATCGACTTGATCTGGACGGTGCCCTCATAGATCTCGGGCACCTCCTGCTCAAACAGACGACGCATGAGCTCGGGGTGGGTACGGGAGATGACAATCGGCGGACGGCTGTGCTCGCCGCGAACCGGCTGCAGGTTGGAGTTGGGGTCGCGAACGTCGATGATCACGGCCTTGATGTGCTGGTTGTGCAGGTAGCGCTCGCCCATCGGACGCTCGTTGCGCTCGTTCTCGTAACGACGCTGGTCAAAGTGCGGAAGCTCGGCCTCGACGCCCTCGCGGATCTTGACGATCGTGAAGTCGGGCGTGGACTGCAGCACGGTACCGCTGATGAGGTCGCCGATGCGGCCGGAGAACTCCTCGTAGATCTGCTCGCGGGCGGAGTTACGCACAATGGCGTTAATCTCGGCCTTGGCGTGCTGGGCAGCGATGCGGCTCGTGTTCTTGGGAGTGACGTCGATCTCCTCGAACTCGGTGAAGTTGCCCTCCTCGTCCATGGAATCGTCGATCGGCTCCAGGCGGTAGACGTAGATCTTGCCGGTGGTGCGGTCGATGGTCACCTTGGCGCCCCACTCAAGATGCAGGATCTCGGCATAGCTCTTGGCGAGCGACTGCTCCAGGCGGTCGATCAGGTAGAGCTGGTCGATGTGCTTCTCCTGGCAAAGCTCCATCAGGGCGGACATCATGTCGGATGCTGCCATCTTACTTTCCTTCCTTCGCGGGCTTGAAGTCGTAGGTGGGCTTCAACTTGCACTTTTTAACATCAGAGAAATCGAGGGTAACGGACTCGCCGTCCTCGAGCTCGAGGGTCACGTTCGTCTCGGTGGCGGCGGCAATCTTGCCGGCGTACTTGCGACGGCCCTCGGTGGCGGTGGAGGTGAGCTCGCAGTTTTCGCCCACAAAGCGGGCAAAGTCACTCGGGCGGCGCAGCGGGCGCGCCATACCCGGGCTCGACACCTCGAGCGTATAGCTCGAGGAGATGGGGTCGAGCTCCTCAATCACATCGCCGACCCACTTGGTGTTGGCCGTGACGTCGTTGAGCGACAGGCTCTGACCCTCGGCACCCTCGATACGCACGCGCACGCAGGGGGCCTTGGTGGCACCCACGAGCTCGACGTCGACGATGTCGATATCGTGCTGGGGAGCGACGGCCTCGAGCGCGTCGATGATCGCCTGCTCGGTCTTGGTCTTGACCATTGCGGCACCTCCATCCATACAAAAAAGAAGCGGGGCCGAAACCCCACTTCTTTCAATTACAACTTCATTTGCAAGCAAACTATACCAATAGCTGCGGAAACGTGCAAGCACAGTACGAATCTGCAGGTCAGCGTGCGCACAGCTTCTCCACAAGAATAGGACAATTGGACTAAAGACTCCATGAGGCAAGCGTCCGAGGGTCCAAGAACGGGCCATGCGTCCCAATCCACAGGCCCGTTCGGACCCCAAGGGCATTCCTCCCCGAGCCCCTATCGATCAGACTTACGTTAAGGGGCATTCTGCAACAAGCCAGCCAGCAAGTCGCGCAACGACGAACCTTTCGAGATCCTTTACGGTAAGGAGGCACCCATGAAACGCCTAGGCACCCTCTGCATGACTGCGCTCGCCATCGCAACGTGCTCGTTGACCCTCGTGGGCTGTGGCAAAACGAACAGCAAAACCGGAACATGCGAACCGGATCTTGGCAGCACCAAAGCCAACGAGAAAACCGAACCCCCGGCGAGCTTCGACAAAATAAACGAAGACATCGTCGATCCCCAGGGCCTGGGTCCCGATTCCCAAGAACAGCTCCCCATCGACCTTGAGGCGGACGAGAACGTCCATGTTACCTGCGTGGGCAAGGACACCGACGGCTACGGGGACGCCGCGCTCGTCTTTACGGTGTCCAACAACACCGGTGTCGACATGATGTTTGGCGATGTGGACTCCTATGCCTACGTCAACGGCGTGGTCCGCGACGTACACATGCGCCAACCGGTCGCCGCTGGAGAGGAAACGCGCGCCATGCTCACCTTTGTGGGCACCTTCGACGATCCGGACTTTGATGTGAACAACGACCTCAACGACATCTACCTCAACATTTGGATGTTCGAAGAGGCAACGGGCAACGTTTACTTTAGGGACCTGGTACACATCCCATAGAAAACGTTGCGACGCAATGACTAAGCAGGGCTAAAAACACAAGACGAGGGACGACCCACCTGGATCGCCCCTCGTTCATTGCATGTCAGTTAAGCGCGCAATGCTTACTTGACCACCAGGTTGACCAGCTTGCCGGGCACGCAGATGGCCTTGACGACCGTCTTGCCGTCGAGCCACTTGGCGACGGCGGCCTCGGCGGCAGCCTGCATATCCTCATTGGAGGCATCGCGGGCAACGTCGACGCGGCCGCGGACCTTGCCGAGCACCTGGACCACGATCTGCACCGTGTCCTCAACGGACTCGGCCAGGTCGAACTCGGGCCAGGCGGCGGTGTAGGCGTTGCCCTCGCAGCCGAGTGCCTCGTGCCACAGCTCGTCGGCCCAGAACGGGCAGATAGGGGCAAGGACGCTCACGATATCCTTGGCCACGCCGTAGCACAGAGCCTTGTCGCGGTCAGCACCCTCAGTGGCGTTGAGATAGGCGCTCGCCGCGTTGACGAGCTCCATGACGGCCGAGATCGCGGTGTTGAACTGGCCGCGGTCGAAGTCCTCAGTGCACTTGGCGATGGTGCGGTGACGCTCGCGATAGAGCTTCATCGCAACCTCGTCGAGCGCGGACTTGTCGAAGGCCACGTTGGCGTCACCGGACTGGACGAGCTGCCAAACGATACGCCAGGCGCGCTTGATGAAGCGGTTGGCGCCCTCAACGGCCTTGGGATCCCAGTCGAAGTCCTTCTCGGGCGGAGCGATAAACAGGATCGCCAGACGCATGGTGTCGGCGCCGTAGGGCTCGATGACCGAGCTCGGGGGCACGACATTGCCCTTGGACTTGGACATGGTGTCGCCGTTCTCGTCCTTGACCATGCCCTGGCACAGCAGGTTGGTGAAGGGCTCGTCCACGCTCAGCAGGCCCAGGTCGCGCAGTGCCTTGGTAAAGAAGCGGCTGTAGAGCAGGTGCAGAATAGCGTGCTCGATGCCGCCGATGTAGTTATCGACGGGCATCCAACGGTCGGCAGCCTCACGGGAGAAGGGCAGCTCGGTGTTGTGCGGATCGGTATAGCGCAGGTAATACCAGCTGGAGCAGGTGAAGGTGTCCATGGTATCGGTCTCGCGCTTGGCCGGGCGGCCGCAGACCGGGCAGGTGGTCTCGTAGAACTCCTTGCACTCAGCAAGGGTTTCGCCGGCGCCCAGGTCCAGGTTCTCGGGCAGCGTCACCGGCAGCTGATCCTCGGGCACGGGCACGATGCCGCAGTGCTCGCAGTGGATGGCCGGGATGGGGTTGCCCCAATAGCGCTGGCGGCTGATGAGCCAGTCGCGCAGACGGAACTCGACCTTGCGACGACCGCAGCCCATGGCCTCGAGGTCGGCCACGATCGCAGCCTCGCCCTCGGAGTGCTTACCGCCGCGCATGCCGGTGTACTTGCCGGACTGGACGAGCGTGCCCTCGGCAGCGTGAGCGCAATCCCAGTCGACGGTCTCGGCATGGAAGGTATCGATGGTCTCGCCGCTGGCCTCGACGGCAGCACGATCGTCATCGTCCAGGATGATCGGCACGATCGGCAGGTCGTACTTACGGGCAAACTCAAAGTCGCGCTGGTCGCCACAGGGAACGGCCATGACGGCACCGGTACCGTAGTCGGCAACGACATAATCGGCAACCCACACGGGGACCTTCTCGCCGTTGACGGGGTTTACCACATAGCGGCCCGTGAAGGCACCGTGCTTCTCGAGGGTGCCCTGGGCACGCTCGACGGCAGAGATATGCTTGGAGTCCTCGACGATCTTGGTGACGGCCTCCTCGTACTCCGTGCCCTCGACGAGCTCGTGCAGGCCGGCGTACTCGGGAGCCAGGACAAAGAAGGAGACGCCAAAAAGGGTATCGGCACGCGTGGTGAAGACGGTGATCTTGCCCTCATCGCCCTCGATGGGCTCGCCGTCCTTGTCGCACAGGGTAAAGTCGACCTCGGCGCCCTCGGAGCGACCGATCCAGTTGGCCTGCATCTGCTTGACGCGCTCGGGCCAGCCGGGGAGCTTCTCCAGGTCGTCGAGCAGCTCCTGGGAGTACTCGGTAATCTTGTAGTACCACTGCTCAAGGTCGCGCTTCTCAGGCTCGGTGCCGCAGCGCCAGCACTTGCCCTCGGTAACCTGCTCGTTGGCCAGAACGGTCTTGCAGGTGGGGCACCAGTTGACCGGGTTCTTCTTACGGTAGACCAAGCCCTTTTCCCACATCTTCTCAAAGATCCACTGGCCCCAGCGGTAGTAGTCGGGGCTGCAGGTCTTGACCATGCGATCCAGATCGTAGGAGAAGCCCATGCGCTTCATCGTGGCGAGCGCCTGGTCCATGTTCTTATACGTCCAGGCGGCAGCCTGCGTGTTGTGCTTGATGGCGGCGTTCTCGGCAGGCAGGCCAAAGGCATCGAAGCCGATGGGGTGCAGCACGTCGTAGCCGCGCATGCGGGCCTGACGGGCCATGGCATCGCCGATAGTGTAGTTGCGCGCGTGGCCCATGTGCAGGTCGCCCGACGGATACGGGAACATCTCGAGCACATACTTCTTGGGCTTACTGTCGTCGGTGTCGACGGCAAAGAGGTTGGAGTCCTCCCAGGCCTTCATCCACTTGGACTCAATGGCCTGCGCGTCGTAGACAGGGATCTCGTCCTTATGATCTGTGCAATCGCACATATCAGCTCCTTTTAACTTGATTGGGGCCGGTCGGCTAGGCTTTACTCGCTGCTGCGGACAGTCCTGCTCGCACGAAGGCCACATTAAGTGGCCTTCGGCTCGTGCGGAACTTGCAGCGAGCAAAGCCTAGCCGCCCGACCCTAGGGTTAACTTGGATGATTCTAGCAAATACAACAAGCGAGATGCCTGCGACTTGCAGGCATCTCGCTTTATCTAAATAACGTGGTTGGGAATCAACCTTTGTCTTAAACCCGTTCTAGCACGAACGGGTTTCCAGGTGCCGCAGATTGCCGTGAAAGAGGAGCGCCGCGTACTTAGGTACGCAAGCGACGGTTTGAACGGCAAGGTGCGGTGCCTGGGAAAGCCGCCTATCGATAAGACACAGACTGCTGGGAGTCCTTCACGACTACATCGTGGGCGCCGCCTTCGACGATGGAGGTGGAGCTGACCAGGGTCAGGCGTGCCTTTTCCTGGAGCTCGGGAATCGAGAGAGCGCCGCAGTTACACATCGTGGACTTGACCTTGTAGAGCGTACCGCCCACGCCGTCCTTGAGGGAACCGGCATAGGGAACGTAGGAGTCGACGCCCTCGACGAAGCTGAGCTTCGCGGCGCCACCCAGGTCGTAGCGCTGCCAGTTGCGGGCACGCGCAGAGCCCTCGCCCCAGTACTCCTTCATGTACTGGCCGTTCACGTTGACACGCTCGGTCGGGCTCTCGTCGAAGCGGGCGAAGTAGCGGCCCAGCATCATGAAGTCGGCACCCATGGCCAGGGCGAGCGTCATGTGGTAGTCGTAGACGATACCGCCGTCGGAGCACACGGGCACGTAGACACCGGTCTCCTCGTAGTACTCGTCGCGAGCGCGGCAGACGTCGATCAGCGCGGTGGCCTGGCCACGGCCGATGCCCTTGGTCTCGCGGGTGATGCAGATGGAACCGCCGCCGATACCGACCTTGATAAAGTCGGCACCGCAGTCGGCCAGGAAGCGGAAGCCCTCGGCGTCGACAACGTTACCGGCGCCGACCTTGACGTCCTCGCCGTAGTTGGCGCGGATCCACTCGATGGTGCGCTTCTGCCACTCGCTGAAGCCCTCGGAGGAGTCGATGCACAGGACATCGGCACCGGCCTCGATGAGCAGCGGCACGCGCTCGGCATAGTCGCGGGTGTTGATACCGGCGCCGACCATGTAGCGCTTGTCGCCATCGAGCAGCTCGTTGGGGTTGGTCTTGTGGCTGTCGTAGTCCTTGCGGAAGACGATGCCCATGAGGTGATCGTTGTCGTCGACGATGGGCAGAGCATTGAGCTTGTTGTCCCAGATGACGTCGTTGGCGACCTTGAGGCTGATGTTCTTGTCGCCCACGATGAGCTGCTCACGCGGGGTCATGAACTCGGAGACCTTCGTCTGGTGGTCATCGCGACTGGGGCGATAGTCACGGCTGGTGACGATGCCCAGGAGCTTGCCCTTGGGAGTGCCGTCGTCGGTAACCGGCATGGTGGAGTGGCCGGTCTTCTCCTTGAGCTCAATGACCTGCTCCATGGACATGTCGGGGGTCAGCGTGGAATCGGACTGAACGAAGCCGGCCTTGTGATCCTTGACGGCCTTGACCATAGCGGCCTCGGACTCGGCGCTCTGGGAACCGTAAATGAAGGACAGGCCACCCTCGGTAGCGAGCGCGACACCCATGTCGACGCCCGAGACGGACTGCATGATGGCGGAAACCATGGGGATGTTCAGGGTGATTGCCGGCTTCTCACCGCGCTTAAAGCGGGTCAGCGGCGTCTTAAGAGAGACGTTGTTGGGGATGCACTGCGAGGACGAGTAACCAGGGACCAGCAGATACTCCGAAAACGTGTGGGACTCACCGGGAAAGAACGTAGCCATGTTTCTCCTTTTTCCATGCGACCGGTCGGCTGCAGGCCTCGTAGGACCCAGCCCAACCTTGGGCGCCCAATACTGGGGAAGTATCTTAACGCACTTTGACTGCTACAATGCATGATTTAAGAAGACCACACGAGGGTTTGACGCAGGCTTTGCGTTTGCCCAGCAAACACTTTAGCGGGGAGACGTGGAGCACATGGAGTACAAGACGACGGCAAAGTTGGTCATTCAAGCGTGCGACAAGGATTTGCCGGGCGTCTTCGGCCACGGCTGCGTCTTGCTACTGCAGGGTATTGCCCGCGAGCACTCGCTCAACCGCGCCGCCAAGAGCATGGGAATGGCGTATTCCAAGGCCTGGCGCATTGTGAACGAAGCCGAAGGGCAGCTGGGCTGCAAGCTCATCGAGCGCGACGGCGCCCGCGGATCCACGCTCACGCCCGCCGGAGAGCGAGCCATAGTGGTCTACGAGGAGCTGCAGGCCGACATCAACAACGTCATCGCCACCAAAGCAAACGACCTCATCGCCAGCATCAAAAAGTAGCTGATTTGCGGAGGGCGTTGTCTAGGACGGACGCTACGACCAGGGGATTGTCGGTGCCAGCGAAGAGGCGGATGGTGCTCCCCTGCTTGCCGCGTGGGGCCGAAAGGCGCGTCGTTGCGCCGCCGGCGGGCGATGTGCGGAATTCGTCCGGCAGTATGCTGAAGAATTCGCCCGCGGTGCAGTCCATCAAGTCAAACTCTACTGCCGGGCCAAAACCGTGCTCCAGGATGCCGGTCGCGATGGCATGGTCGGGATGCGAGGTCAGCCCGGGATAGCGCACGTTGCGCACCATCTCGTTGGCGGCCAGGTACTCGGCCAGCGCACGGGCGCGGTCGAAATGCGCCTGCATGCGGGCGTTAAGCGAGGAAAGCCCACGCTCCAGCACGTCGGTCTCCTCGGCAGAAAGGTCGAGCGCCGACGCACCGCAGCCTGCAAACAATACTTGCGCGCACTCGGCAGCAGCATCCACACGATGGCGCTTGAGCTGCGAGCGCGCCACCGAAGCGGCAACGAGCTTGCGCGGAGCCTTGCCGGCGCACACGCGATCGAGCGCCTCAAGCGACAGGACGGCACCCAAACGCAGTGGATCGCAGCCAAAAGCCGACGCCACAGTGTTGTCCACAACCAGCAGCGCATGAGCCCCACGCGCCGAGCGGCTCAGAGCGCGAAGGTCAGGCACACGCAGACCAAACCCGCCGATGGAGTTCACAAACCACCATAGGTGCGGCCCCTCAGCATCAAGCGAAGCATCAAAGTTCTCGGACGCGGCGACAAACGCCTCGACGGCTGGCGAGCCCACCAGCGCGACATCGCAGCCATCAAAGCTGCGCGCAAACGCATCGGCAAAGTCATCGGCAAACGCAACCAGGCGGTCACCGGGGCGCACAATCCCCAACAGCGACAACGCCGCCGGCACATGCGAGGCCGCAAGCAACAACGCCTCACGGGCGCCGGCCCTCAAAGCCCAGGCCTCTTCTAGCTGCTGTACGCCCATACGACACCGTCCCTTCATAACATAAACCCACGATGCGGGTGTTCCCCGCATCGTGGGCAACGGCTGCAGTATAGCGCCGATATGCGACGATTCTCCTAGACGATGAGCATGTGATAGTTAACGCTCGCACCCGGAGCGTCAACGGTCACGCCATAGGCCTCGGGATAGATGCGCGTCGAAAACACGAGCGCGCCATCATTCACAAACACCTCGACCGACGAGACATCGCCAACAATGCGCACGTTGCGCACCTCGTCGACGGGCTCCCAGTGCACGGTGCGACCGCAGCCGGCAGAAGCGCGACCCTCATCGGTAAATCGCATCTCAAAACGCGAGGGCAGTTCGCCCTCGGCGGGCACAAATGCCAGGTTCAGCTCGCCATCAACGGTCGCGGTAAACGCGCCGTCGACACCGTCGGCAACAACGTCAAAGCAGGTATCGCCGACAACCTCCAACGAGCCCGCCCCCACACGCACCGAGGCATAATGGTGCTCAATCTCGCGCGCCGGCTGCTGCAGCACCACGCCGTCGGCACCGGCTGCAAGCTCACGCGGCACCGTCATGCAGTGCTGCCAGCCGCACGCCACGGTGGGGTCGTTGCCATAGGTCGGCTCATCGGGCATGCCCATCCAGCCGATCAGAATGTGGCGACCATCCTCGGACGCAAACTCCTGCGGAGCATAGAAGTCAAAGCCGGCGTCCCACAGGCGGAACTCGCCCAGCTCATAAGCGTCATTACCACCCGTAATGTCGCCCGTTACAGGCATGTATCCCGCGGCGTACACGTTGCCGCGGTCCCAACGGCCGCCCTCAAGGCCCTGGGGCGAGAACGACAAATATGCAGCGGTATCGCCATTCGCATCGAGCTCGATATAGCCGGGGCATTCCCACATAAACCCAAAACGCTCGGGCGTAGACACACGGCTCTCGAGCTGCCAGCTCAGCATGTCAGCCGAGCCATACACCAGGATCTCGCCCACATCGCGCCCGGCACCCTCGCCGTGCATCGCACAAAAACGGCTCTCGACATGCGGCCCGTCCTCGCGACGACGCGCGCCCAGCACCATGTGGTAACGCCCATCATCATCGCGCCACACCTTGGGGTCACGCACGTGGCAGGTCAAATCCTCGGGATAATCCTCGGACGCCAGCACCACGCGCTTTTGGCTGAACGTCTGTCCATCGACACTCTCGACAAACACGGTGTCGGCGCGACGGCCGGTGTTGACGTAGTCGTACGTGCCGTCTGAATCGGAAAGCTTAACGTTGCCCGTGTACAACACGCGAATGCGACCGTCCTCGGCAAGCGCGGAGCCCGAATACACACCGTGGCAATCGAACGGCTCGTCGGGCAGCAGCGGGGCGCCAACGTAGTCCCACGTCATAAGGTCGCGGCTTGTGGCATGGCCCCACATCTTGACGCCGCCGTTCACATCAAACGGGGCATACTGAAAGTACGCGTGAAACACGCCATCTGCCTGGCAAAGACCGTTGGGGTCGTTGAGCCAGCCCGCCGGCGGCATGATGTGAAAATGCTGAGCATAGGGCCCGTGGCCACGCTCGGCAGCCGCCGCATCCATGTTGGCAACGAGCTTGGCAAGATCGCGCTGAAGTGCATTAGACATGTCGGTATCCAATCGAATTAAATCAACGAACGCTCAAATCAAGGGTTCCAGATAAAGAAAACGCCCACAGGATGGAGCCTGCGGGCGTTATATCTACGCGAATCCTACGCCTGCTCGGAAGCCTTGGGCTCGTCCTTGTACAGGACAAACGAGACGGCAAAGGAAACCAGCGCGGCGACCGCAAACATGATCGCGTACTGCACGGGCTGGGCCAGGCACAGCAGGATACCGAAGATACCGGTAACACCCGTGCCGGAAGCGGCAAGCGAGGTGAGCGCGCAGACCAGGGCACCGCAACCGCCGCCGACGCAGCCGGCGATGAAGGGCTTAAAGAAGCGCAGGTTCACACCAAAGATGGCCGGCTCGGTAATGCCCATGAAGGCGGACAGAGCCGAAGGAAGCGCCAGGCCCTTGATCTTGGCATCGCGAGTCTTAAAGGCAACGGCGAGCGCGGCACCACCCTGAGCGATGTTGGCGGCACTGGCGATGGGCAGCCAATAGGTCACGCCATACTGAGCGAGCTGGCCCAGATCGATGGCGGTGTACATCTGGTGGATACCGGTAACGACCGTGGGGGCATAGAACAGGCCGACGATAAAGGAACCGATGCCGAAGGGCAGGGTCAGCAGGGTCTGAATCAGACCGAGGATGGCGTTCTCAGCCCAGACAAAGATGGGACCGACGGCAACGAGCGTTACGAGCACGGTCACGAACACGGAGACGAGCGGGGTCACAAAGAGGTCGAACATCTCGGGGACAACCTTGTGGAGACGCTTCTCCAAGAAAGCGAGGATGGCGCAGGCGATAACGATGGGGATCACGTGGCCCTGATAGCCGACCCACTCAAAGCTGTACACACCGGGAATGACGGTGACCATGGTCTGCACGCCCTCGGAGGCAACCGTGTAGGCGCTCTGCAGCGAGGAGTTGATGAATGCACCGCCGACGACGGCGCCCAGGTACGGGTTGGCGCCAAAGGCCTTAGCCGCGGAGTAACCGATCAGGATCTGCAGAATGCCAAAGGACGTGCCCGAGACCAGGTCGGCAATCTTATAAATAAAGTTATTGGTGTCGAGAGCGATAAATCCGTTGGAGGCCATAAAGTTGAGGGCGCTCATAATGCCCAGCAGCAGGCCCGAAGCCACGATGGCGGGGATGATGGGGACAAAGACGTCGCCGAGCACCTTAATGGCACGCATAAAGATATTTTGCTGCTGCGCCGCGGCCTCCTTGACCTCGGCCTTGGTGGCAGCCTCGACGCCGCTGAGCGCAATGAACTCGTCGTAGACCTTGTTGACGGTGCCAGTGCCAAAAATAATCTGGAGCTGGCCCTGGGCCTCAAAGACGCCCTTGGCACCGTCGATATTCTCAAGGGCCTCCTTGTCGACCTTGGCGTTATCGGCAATCACCAGGCGCAGACGCGTGGCGCAGTGCGCGGCCGAAACAACGTTGTCGGCGCCACCGATGTTGTCGAGCACCTCTTGGGCTGATTTGCGGTAGTCCATGACTTCCCTTTCCTCCAACGAGCGCATGTGCACCCGGCCATCTTTGACACTTACACTGTAATCGTTTTCAGTTTCATATGTCTGTAATCGTTTTCATAGTCGGGTGAACGGTAGGAAAAAGCCGGCGAAAGGTAGTTTTAAGGCAAAAACAGGCGACTCAGAGGCAGGCAGACGTGCCCAAAATCTAGACATTCATAAGCTGATGGCCGAGCTTGAGCGTCTTTAGACCGCGCTCCCCCTCCACGCCATCGAGCGTGTTGAGCAACATATTGGTCGCCTCGACGCCACTGGTCAGGTAACCATAATGCACGGTGGGAATGCCGCCCGTCAGCGCGCGCAAAAACGCATTGTCGCCAAAACCGCTCACGCGGTTTATGCCCTCGCCCATGCCGCGAACCTCATCGATGGCACGCAGCGCGCCCGCCGCCATGGTATCGGTCGCGCACGCGATAAACGAAACATCGGGAGCATCGGCAAGCAGCTCGCGCGCAGCGCGATAGCCCGAGTCAAGCGTAAAGGATCCCCGGCGAATCAGGCCCGGATCAAGCACCACGCCCGCAGCAAGAAGCCCCGCCTCAAAGCCGCGACGACGGTCGAAACCGGCCGCGCGGTCCTCTTCGGTAACTCCAATGTAGGCGATCTTGCCGTCCACGCGACCCGCAAGCGCACGGCCCAGCTCAAAGGCAGCCTCGTAATCGTCGTGATAGACGCACGCCGCGCCCTCAACATTCTGGCCGATAAGCACGATGGGCACGTGGCACGATTCAATCGCCCGACGGTGCTCGTCGGTAATCATAGTTGCCACCAGCACAATGCCATCGACCGGGTGGTTTTGGAATAAATCGAGGTATTCGAGCTCGCGATCGGCGGCGTTGTCGGTGTTGGCAAGCAGCATCTGGTAGCCACGGCGACCGAGTACCTGCCCGATGCCCGCCGTAATGCGGCTCACGGATTCCGAGTTGATTTTGGGCACAATGACGCCGATGAGCTTGGTGGAACCGGTGCGCAGCGCGCGAGCCTGGCTGGATCGCACGTATCCGGTCAACTCAATCGCCTGCTTAATGCGCTCGGACTTGTCCGCCGAGATATATCCACCGTTGAGGTAGCGCGAGACGGCGGCGCTCGAAACGCCCGCCAGCTCGGCCACATCTTTCATCTTTACCACGAGAACCCCTGTCGTTGAAATCGCTTTCACCATGATACCCGTGCGAACGACCGCATGACGTAGCGATTACATGATAGAGAAACGCGCGGAAACTAATGAGTCACTTGAGACACGTCGAGTGATAATCACTTCGCGGCCAGTTTTACCAGACGAGAATCACCCTGGCTGCATAATCAAAGAATACGCCCATACAGAGCTTGACCTGAGCAGCAGCCTCGCGGACTTTTCCTAGAAGGTCCCGGTGCCGAGTCTCGAAGAGTCGCAAGACGGCCACATGCTGGAGTTGCCGCATCGCGTATAGTCAACGAAGGGCGGGCGGGACGCTGCCAATGAACAACGCCCCAACAGTCAGTTACTCCTGACCATACCCCAGTTTTAAGATCCGGCGACCTGCGGTTTTGTTACCGAAAATCGAGTTGCGCTCGGTGGTTTCCGATTTTCCCCGCACCTTCGAAATAACGACTCCGAATTGAGACCATTAGGCACAACTGGCAGCGTCCAGAAACCTAGCCAAGTAATTTCGACTCGATTCCCGCGAAATCAATAAGACCCGTTGAGTAATCTAAAATAAATAGCAGACAGGTACCAAGAACCCACACCTCATCGGCCAAACGCAAAGCATCGTTTTGCGCCTTCGCGATCGTCTCATGGTCAAGATCTCTATACTCAGACTCATAACCGGCCACGCCGTTATGGCCGCACAACCGAAGCGCCTTGATGGCGGTAAGTACAATCATTTCATCAACGTCAGGCCTAATAAAATGCCGCTCAAAACTCTGGTACCTAGAAGCATTGCCAACGATTGACTTGTATTTCAAAACGTCTTCTCGCGAAAGAGTTCTGTTCAAATATTCTACGTCGGGCATTTTCAGAAAATGCTTACATGCCTCAACCATGGGATAATTAACGTAGAGCTTGCCATTGTCTGTGCTCTCGTTAAAGTAACGTTGCATTTCCTCCAACCGTGCAGGTGAGAACCTATTATCTTGGAGCTCATAGTCAAAGACCAGCAAAACATCAGAATAATCTTGGTCAAATAACCACTTATCCTCTTCGGACGCGCGTTCCTTAAGGACGCCGAGAAGCGATAAGTCGTCCTGAAAGCCGTCCGAAAACATCCTTTCGTAAAGCTCGTAGATATTTGTGTTATAGGAAACGATCTCATAGCCAATATCGAGGCCATAGCACTCAAAGAGGGCATGAAAGAGTTTAATCTCTTGTTTTTCACCCTCAACGATAAGCAGGACTTGCTTCCTAGACATCGAATTCTCCAGCCTTATAGAGCTTTTCGAGGTTGTGCCCCTCCCTTAGTTCCCTATCTGTTGCATTGGCTGCGGAAATTATATTGTGATCCGAAAGAATGAATAGACAGTCTGGCCTAAGGATTTTATTGCTGAACAAATCTGTATTATGCGATGCGCAAAGCACTTGGCGTCCGGTCTGGGACTTAAAATAGTCAACGACCTTCTCGGCGAGATCGTGATGATAGAACGCATCAAACTCATCGACAAATAGCAAGGACGGCACACTTGAAGCATGGAAATAATTAAAGAGTCGCAGCAGTGCAACAGTGCCGCTTGAACAGTTTTCTGCAAACGGAATAAGTCGACTTTTTTCAAAGTACAAAGCGAAATCACCCGATGGCGTTTCACGCGCAGTAAGGCGTTCTCGAATTCCAAAGTGATTCAAAAAAGCCTGAAGCTCAGAAACCAAGTCATTCGCAATAACGTTTTCGGCGATGGTAGAGACAAGGTTACGGTCGTTCATATGTGCGTCGCCAATGGCATCCATTGACCGCGCAAACGTATAAAGCTTAAAAAGAGGCATTGCCCTCTCAAAAGGAATGTTATTGCACACATACGCCAAAACAGAAATGCCGGGAGATTTGAACTCCCAGTTTAATCGATCGGCACCAATAGAAGCCAAATCGCCATCGAGCACTTTGCCTGCACGGTGGTCGTAATCAAATGCAATCTTGCCGTTAACAGCCACTGTCTCACGAAGATAGTCTGTTATCCCAGTCTTTTCGTAACGATAAGCAACTTCGTCATTCCCAAAGCGAAACGTGTAGGCAAAACACGCCGACGTGACCCCATCAACTGCGCTGAGGTAATTAGTTTTATTGGAATAGAAGATCCGACGCCCCACATTTGCTGAAATATCGAGAAGAGCATTGGAGAAATTTGTTTTGCCGACAGCGTTTTTACCGTAGATAAGACCACAAGAAACTATGCCCTCATCGATGGCTGACGTATTGAATCTGTAATCCCTGACATCGGTCAAATTGAAGGTAAATCTATGGGAGAAGTTTCGGAATCCCTCGACCTCAAAACGCGTTAGCATCGAAACCTCCATGTTATACTTGCCGTAAAGTTTTTACGGCAAGTATAACATGGAGGTGACTTGGCGAGGGCCTTATGGTCGAAGTCAGGTTGTCCAGTGTGTAGTAGGAATGCGAATAACGTGACCTAGGTCGACATGGCAAAGACACCGTGAGACTGTGCCATTGACGATATTCAGTAGTGCCCAAGCGAGCAAATAATCACACGGCCTAAACCCTGTCAAAATATTCCTCAATAAGACGCTCCAATTTAGACCGATCTCTTGCGATCAGAAACTCCCACAAACAGTCACCGTTCATTAGAATACGATTAAATGAATCAACTTCAACGGCCGCCAAGCGAGTGATGGAGACGCAACGGTCCTCTTCCAATCTTTGTCTAAATGCAACGGCATGACGAGGGCTCAACGGGAAATAGATGCCACAAGGGTCTTCATCGCTCTCGTCCTTCCACTCGACATGCACGGGAAGCGACGTTGTGACAAACTCAGTACCTTCAGGTGCTATGTAAAACAGGCAATCCATGTCAAGCAATAAGACAAGTAGATCGTACAGAGGCGCGCCCTTATCGAGCCTGAACAGCGCCGTATCCAGATAAGCAAGCTCGACAATGGCTTCAAATTCGTCTCCGTACCCTGCCAAATCCATTTGCGAAATGTCTTCGTCCGAGAAAAAGCCACTCGACAACAATTCGACAGAGTGGGCGCCGGCGTTACCCCTCACCTCGTTCAACCATCTAGGATTCCTCACAATGAGAAAGGCAAGCAAAAAAGCCAGCTGAGCAATCAATTCTACGCACACTTCACCTTTTGGCATTTTTCCAGAATCAAGATAGCTGAGCAGCAATCGGTAGGCAGAAGCAAGATTGTTCTCGATTTTGGCAAGAGCATCTTCAATTACGTCCTTTTCAACGAAACCGTCTTCGCCCAAGGCTTCGCGTCGCCTGACCTCGTAGAGGTGGTTTTCCGCACAAACGTTTTCGGGCTTCGTTAAAAAGATGAGTTTCAACCCACCAGCATCGCGTCTTACAACGCTGAGATAACCCGAGTCATCGGCAAACGATCTAAGATAAAAACGCGGCACATAGTGCTGATTCTTAACCCCAGGCATGAGTACGCCCCTCTCCAATTAGCAAATCAATCAAGAGCAAGAGTTCCCAGCCGGCGACCGAACTAGCAGCAATGAATCAACCGCAATCGCCTCGGACCTCCTTGATTCTCGCCAATGCGACATCGATGTCCATCGCGGCCAGCTGAGAGCACACGGCATCTAGCGCCACTTTGCTGAAGAATGGAATCTCAGGCCTTACCGCATCATTTTTAGAGATAATCGCAAAAACGACCTGTTTGACCGAATCCCTTTCCAATTTAAAACAATTAGGTTCAATCTTGTCTAGAACAACCTGTGCGCACTCCCTAAAACTAGGGTCTGCCTTTACCAAACGAGCCGAGACCAAGCCCTGATTGAACAGATGGCTTAAAGTCGAAGAACCTTGATAATGCTTAACGTGAATGAACGTACCGTCTTTGCACAAGATGTCACAAAGCTCGACCTGGCTGCCTCGACCGCCGTAGTAAACGGTCTTCTTGTCTAGCAACAACTCGGTCGAGGAATTCATCTCCACGACACGTTGGTTATACGGGCCCTCATATTCACCCTTAATATATTCTGGGAATTCCGTTGGGTAAAGCGAAATCTTAGAGAAGCGAGATTCAATCGATGATTTGTAGTCACCATCAATTCGATACCATTTTCCATTATTTGCACAGTAACTGGCCCCTTGATATTCGACCTCGCCATATAGACACTCAGATGCGCGCCATTTATTTATCACCGAGCCCTCTGCCTGTCCAATAACAGAAATACGGGTTTTGCAAAGGTCTTCGTAGCTCTGAGGCAACTTTTCCGGTTCCGGATAGACCATGTCGAGACAAACATCGTCAAGCAAAGAACCCTTTGATCCAACACGAAAGCCGGCGACCGCCTCCCATTCAAGGATTTCCGGCACTGCAAGCCATATATTTTGATCGTGAGCATTAATGAGGCTGATGGCTTTAGAATTCAACGCATCTTCGAGTGACCGCTTGCGCACCGGAACAATTCTGTCGACCCAATCGTATTTAGCCTTATAAGAATCAAGCACATAAACGGCATAGACAGACTTAAGATAGTCTCGGATCGATTCTACCGACTCGCTAACGCTCAATGCGAGAGAATCCGATCCAGTAATAGATCCAGTTGCAAGCAGCCCATCGCCTCCGCTCACAGTCACACCCTCTAGCAAATCGCGCTCGACATCGATTTCAAAAGCATCAACTGAAGACGGAAGGGGCATTTGCTCGTCGGTCTTTCGAGCATTACCTGAGACTGCAGTTCGTTTTAGTTTGCGAAGTCCACCATCCATCGCCTGATTGAGCGCCACTTTAAGCCCAAAGCGTTCCTCGACCGCCTCTTTATCCAGCAAAGTAAAACCATAGCCAAAAGAAATGGCAAATAGACGCTCGGCGTCCTCCGACACGGCAACTTGAACCAGATGGAGAGCGCTTGCAGAAGAAGATAGCAAAGTATCGGACTCCAGTTGACCGTCAAAATAATCAATCCATTTTGGCGGATGAGGGTCTGATGGCTTTGTGTAAACAACCGAACCATCTTCTAGCAGGTGCCTATGGATATAGGGGTCATTGGAGTCAACGATGTCACCAATATTAAAACCCTCTTTAATGAGGTAAACCGACATCTTTTGCTTAGCCATAAACATCACCCGTCACGATCGAACCAGACAGCCACCTTATACCCGTGAATAGGCGACCGAATGCAATGTCTCCACTGAATGTAAAAGGGAGAAACCCTGATTAAACGCTTCGCCGCGTTCAATTAAGACTGAACAAAAGTTGCTCTCACGGCACAAGAGCGCCCCAGGCAGCGCGAGCGTTCCCTTTTACCCGATCGCTTTGCTGGCGATGGAGAAAGCCAACAATCACTGCCCAGCAACACCCGTCGCGGGCGCGGGCTCCCATACCATAAGGCACCGCCACTCTGAGCTGTACCAAGCGCACGTCAATCTGGGACGATGGTTTAAGGAGCCTCTCTCATTTTGGAACAAAGCCCTGGGCCCACGCGGCGGCTCAGGACACGCCCACTAACGAGAAGACTCACCATGCCTAACGGCGACATCGCCAGCCTGCTGAAGTTCGCACCCAAAGAGGCGTATATCAACGGCCTGATGGACGGGCGCCTCAATATGAACGCAGCCAATTACTGCCACGGTCTGCCCGGAGAGCGGGGCAATCCGCTAGAAGCGTCTTTAGCGTACATGATGGGCATCTAAGCCAACTGGCTCTTGCCGACCTGTTGCACGTTCACGGTGCGAGAGGGCGACATCGTTGACAACGCCGTTGTAATTACCAAGCGAATGAACGATGAGATTAGGTGCGCCGACGACTGGATCGGCATCGTGCGGTACGACCGCTTTGAGCGGCTGCTAAATTGGGATAACGATTCTGGGGACGGCATTTCCCTACACGGCTCCATCCTCTATGGCGCCCCCCTCCCCAACATTTCCCAGAAAGTTCGCTGATGTTGACTAGTGTTCCCGTAAAATAAACCCCAACAAAATATGTGCGGAGTGCTGGCCTGGAGCTGCCTTCGGACCCTATTGGCTGCCCACTGAGAGGCTCCGCTATGAAACGACCCTTTACTACCTGCTCTGCGCGATCGCGTGCACGTCTATGGTCGGCGCGACCCCGCCCATAGCAGCCATCGCAGAAACCTTGCAACCTCGGGCAACAGCACGAGCAACAGCCGAGCAGCAGGCGCATGCTGTAAACAACACAAACTGACGTGCCAATTGCCGATATGAACGATTTCGCCCCGTCGGCGTTTAAGCACGGAGACAGATTTGGCAATTTTGTCCATTATCTAATTGCTTCAACAGTGGAATGAAGCCTGCAACAAAGACCAAATTCGGAAATATGCGGCAAATTGGAAGCATGGAGGGCAAGCGTCATCAACCTAATATATATTTGACGAAAAAATCGTCAAATACTATTCTTTTGCTGACTGCCTCTTTTATGCAAGGCAGCTGATCACCTAGGAGACGCCATGCTTATCAGATTTTCATTTAAGAACTTTAGGTCAGTAGGCGAAGACCCGATAACGTTGGACATGGTATCGACCTCTAAAATTCAGCGCCTTAAAAATCATATTTGCGTAACTCCGCAAAACGCTCGCGTTTTAAGGAATGCCGTTATCTACGGTGGCAATGCCTCCGGTAAGAGCACGATTTTTACCGCGCTCCTCTTTATGAGGCATGTTGTTTTAAGCGGCGCACTTCCTCAAGGGGCCCAGGTCGAGTATTGCAAATGCGGTTCTGGCCTTAAAGAACAGGAGTCGATTTTCGATATTCAGCTCTATAAAAATGGCCGCGCGTTCGACTATGGCTTTAGCTGCAATTTAGCTCAACTGACAATCGTTTCGGAGTGGCTTTACGAGCTCGGTGACAAATCAAATTTGTTATTTGAAAGAATCGGTTCGGATTCCGTTAACTGTCGGGGCCTCGAACAAAGCGCATCCGATGTTGACAAAACCAGGCTTAATGTTTATCGCGAAGATTTCCTCCATCGTGTCCGCGAAAGCATGGGGTCTGAGCTATTTTTATCGGCGCTTGCAAATGGTAGAAACTATTTAGAGGGATCTACCTTGGCGGCTTTAACGGATGTTTTTTCTTGGTTTAATTTAAATTTTTCGGCTATCGGAGCTAACCAAAGCCCTGCATCTTCTGAGTTTTACGGACACGGAGCTAATTTGAACAAGGTTGCCAACGTACTGGCATCCTTTGATACGGGCATCAGCAGCCTCCGTAAGCAAAGAATAGGGATGGACGAACTTGAAAAATATGTTCCTTCGGAAGTGCTGCTTTCTGTAAAACGCTTCATGACCGAGAACATCCCCTCTGGCCCGAAGGCCGAGTCGAACGTAACGTTTCGCAGCGACGACGCATTTCTGAGCATTGAAAGCAAGGGAGCGTCCGAGCCTCGTGCCACGGTGCTGAAGCTGCGGCACGAAGGCTCCATCCTTGACTTCGATTTTAGGGAGGAATCGGACGGAACCAAGCGATTGTTCGATTTTATGGACATCTTATTTACAAGCAGTAAAGACAAGTTGTTCCTGGTTGACGAGCTTAATCGCAGCTTTCATCCCATGCTTACCCAGCAACTTGTCTCACTGTTTAACCGTGTCCATGCGCAAGACGACTGCCAGTTGATATTTACAACCCATGAAAACACAATCATGAGTTTTGATTATTTCAGGCGTGATGAGATCTGGTTTGTCGAACGTGACCGTCATGGCTATTCGAGCCTGTTCCCGCTTGATAAGTTTGCAGACAACGGGGCAAGATCCGATGCCCGCGTCAATAAACAATACCTTGAGGGTCGCTATGGCGGCGTTCCGGTTTTATCAACGGAAAGGGCTCTTGATGCGCTCGGTTTGATTGGGGAGCCAGATGCCACCGCTTAACTCTCTTGACACTTGGTCCAGTAGAACCGAATGGATAGTCGAAAAGCCAAAATCAAAGTGCTTTCTCATTGGAGAAGGAGCCAATACCGAATATTGGTACTTCGAGTCGCTTGCAACACGTCTAGCCAAGGAGGGTAAACCGGAACTAATTGAACTAACACCGGTCGAAAGAACCAAAGAAGAGAAAAACCAATCCTCACCCAAGAAGCTGCTGGAGCACGCGATTGCCGTTATGAATGGCCAAGTTAATGGGAGTGACTTCATTGAAGGTTCCGATCGCGTTGTTGTTGTTTTTGACGTTGATGTCTTTAAGAACAATCCAGATGGGTACGCGACGCTGCTAAAGGATTTCCGCAGAGAGAGAATTGAAGTCGCCGTGACGTATCCAAGCTTTGAGCTTTACTTGATGCTGCATAAGCCCGGCGCACTTGAGACAACTATTTTGCCCCATAAAAATGAAATTGTGGAAAATGGTCACGCTCCGGGTAGTCGACGTAGATATATTGAGAAACTTACTAGCGATGAACTTGGAATGAATCTAAAAACCAATCATCACGTTGGTGACCTTGCTTCAAATTTTGAGGCAGCACTGGTCGCAGAGGCAAGGCTCAATCAAGACCCAGATCTTGCTGTCGGTCGTTTGACCTCTAATGTCGCAAAGACCATTCAGGGTGTTATTGATGACGGGGCCATCGATAAATAACAGCCGCCATGTCAATTCGCCGACTAACCGCATTAATTGCTGGCGCCGTCTCCTATGGCGCCAGCCCACCAGTCCACCCCTCCCCAACATTCTCCAGAAAGTTCGCTGATGTTGACTGGGGTTCCCGTAAAATAAATCGCAACAAAATATGTGCGGAGTGCTGGCCTGGAGCTGCCTTCGGACCCTATTGGCTGCTCACCGAGAGGCTCCGCTATGAAACGACCCCTTTACTACCTGCTCTGCGCGATCGCGTGCACGTCCATGGTCGGCGCGACGATGCCTATGGCGGCCATCGCGGAAGCCATGCAGCCTCAAGAAACCGCCGGGGAGCAGGCGCAGGCCGACGCCGCAACCGGTGGCACGGGCGAGGCCGAGGACGGCGCCAGCACAAACACGCCCGCGGCAAACGCAACGACCAACAGCAGCACCGCCACCCCCGCAAACACCACCCAACCCGACCCCGCTGGCACCAACACCCCAGGCACCGCGACCACCCCCAGCACCACCGCCGCAACCGCCACACCAGCCACCACCCCCACCCCATCCCTCCGCACGCAAGCCGCCGGCACCCCCGAGGCCATCACAACCGCAGCAGCAAGCAGCACCTACGCCCACAGCGCCACCGCAACCCAAAACGGCGTCACCTTCACCGTCTCGTGGAACGACGCCCCCGCGGGCACCGCGACGACCTTCCACGTGACCCAGGCAGGCGGCTCGTCCCAGGCCAAGGCGCGCATGGACGTGCCCACCTATTGGGACGGAGGCAGCCAGGAGAGCGTCTGCGACCCGTCGCGCCAGGCATGGGCCAGCTACCACGACCTGGGCACCGCGGGCCACGACTTCACCTTCGACTTCACGGCATCGGGCACGTACCGCATCCACTTCTACTTTATGGACAACGACAGAAACGACCCCCAAAACGACAAGGGGATCTACTACCTGCGCACCACGGCGGAGGTGACCGTAAACGACGCCGCCCGCCCGAGCGTCACGCAGATCGTCAACGACGCCGTGGCCCTGTGCAGGCAGGAGACAGACGGCTCGGAGTGCAACATGGCGCTGTGGCTCCACGACTGGACGCTCGACCAGCTGGAGTACGACCACAGCCTCAACTGGTGCTCGGCCGAAAGCGGCCTCACGCGCCACCAGGGCACCTGCGAGAGCTACCAGCGCATCTACTCCAAGCTCCTTGACGCGGCGGGCATCGCCAACGGCCGTATCACCGGCAACGGGCACACCTGGAACGCCGTAAAGATCGACGGCAAATGGTGCCAGATGGACCTAACCTGGGACGACACCAGCGACAACTGGTACGGAGACCTGGACCAGCGCCATCTGTACTTTGGCCTGACCGACGAGCTCATGGCAATCGCCCACTCCGACCACACGGCAAACCATCAGAAGGACGACTACGCCTACCGCTCGACCGACCTTTCCAACAATTACTTTGTGCGAAACGGCAAGGCCGATGAATGGGCGGAGAAGTACGCCGACCGAATTCAGCAGCACCTGGATGCCAAGGAAGAGAGCTTTTCCATCGATGCTGATAACCAGTTATTCCCGCCGAGTATTTCGGGGATTCAGAATGGGATCGTTGCGTATGCGATGAATTTGAGGGAGTGGAAGACCGACAGTGCCAAGGTTGAGCTTACGGCGACATCGAACGTCACTAAAGAATCAAACAGTAAATGGAGCGCTAAGTACAACCTGAAAGCTGAATACCAAAACGCATCATTGGAGAAGATCGTCCCCGACGGCCACTACAGGATCGTGAGCACCATCGACCCGTCCTCGGGCGTAGCCGCGACGGCCTCCGGATGCTCCATGTCCAAGGACCCGACCGCCCTGCGCTTCGCCTACGACGAGGGCACGGGGCTCTACGCCGCCACCGCCGGCGGGCTCGCCCTGGCGATGTCGGGCTCGGACGTCTCGCTGGCCGCCCCGGACGGCTCCGCCTCCCAGCGCTGGGAGCTCGTGGCCACGGCCGGCGGCCACTCCCTCGTCAACGCCGGGACCGGGCGCGCCCTGGACGACCGCTGGCGCGACACGGGCGCCGGGGCGCTGGTGTGGGGCTTCGGCTCCAGCCCGGGAGACCCCGCCCAGACCTGGACGCTCCAGGCGGTATAACAATGGCACGAAAATAATCAATTGACGCTGTAAGCGCATCACAACGAGATATACAGCGTCGGCATGTCCACGCAGATGGCTAGCGACCTCTCGCACTAGCCATCTCAGCTGTTCGTTCACCCTCCATACAAATGGGCAACATCGAAAACCATTACAGCACTGACCGATCGCTCGATGCGCACGCGCAGCAGCCCCTGCATATCGACAACACTATCTTTGAACTGGTGCAACGATAATATGGCAGCAAATGCGCAATAGTCGCTTTACATATCAACATCCTACTTCGACAACATAGAGCCGTATTCCATAGAACAAGCCAGAGATTACCGAGAACACTTGCACCCCATTGTTCGGCGCCCATGCGATGCCAAGCACATAGAGCCGACAAGTATGGCACGCTACGATGGAGCACATCGGCAGCAATCGCAATGCGCTTAACGACCAATCGTTTCGATTCGCCATTAACGCACTTCCGAGAAGGACAGGGCCCACTCATAGGCGAAAAGCAGGCTCCTTTTTAACACGTCCAGAAAAAAGACAGCTCGTCTCTACTTGAGCAATCTAGAGAGAGACTAACTGGCCAGAAAAATCGTCGCCTTCTTCAAATGCAAGAAAACTATATAGAGACCAAAAGAATCATCATGATTATTTTCTAAGGAGTTTACGAGCAAACATCAGTGCCACTTCGTTCTTCAGAAGTACACTCACGCCGGCATAGACGACCACGGCAAGGACAACGGCGACAAGGATACACAGCAGCCTAGAGGTGATAAACACTTCACAGACAACGACAACAGCACACATGGCACCCAGGGAGATTAAAGTCGAAATAACAAAACGGAGGGTGAACCTAAACCTCATGTAGTTCCTCAGGCACGCCCACAAGACGAGGTCCAAAGCAACCTCAGTGACCACTGTAGCAATCACAGCGCCATTCTGTGCAAAGACGGGAATCAGCGCGGCATTCAGAGCGATGTTGACAACAACGCCGAGAGTGTAGGCGATGAGCTGGAACCTCTCGTTCCCCGTGGCGATCGTGGTCTGGTAGATGACGTTGCCAATGCTCTTAGCAACTATAAGAACCGCAAAGAGTCTCAAGGTCAGCGAAGCGGGGACGAATGCGTCGCCGAACAATATCACGACCACCTTAGGCGCTAGGATAAAAACACCAAGACACATGGGGAGCGCTATGAAGATGTTTAGGTCCATCGACTGTTGCACAAGCCTGGAGAACTCCTTCGTGTCGTTCTTGAACTCGTAGCTTAAGCGAGGAAGATAGACGTTAGTGATGGCGACGCAGAGCGTCTTGGCAATTTCCTCGGCGTTATATGCGTACGTATAATATGCGACGATTGAGCTCGCGCAAAGGACGCCCATCATCGTCACGTCAATCTTCGTATAGAGGCTAAAGAGAACGTTAGTGCCAGCTAGGACCGTTATGGGACGGAGATGCCTTGAAAACGACAATCCCTTCGTGGTGAATTCCACAGACTTCCGAAGGCATAGGACGTTGACGATATAGTTCGCGAACGTCCCCAGACACGTAACTGCCGCGTATACGAAGACGTCTGAGGGGCTTTTCACCAAAAGAATTGTGAAGAGCAGACAAGCTATCCTGACGATGGTGCCCCTGATGGAGATGAAGTCATAGCGTTCCATGCCCTGAAAGAACCACTCGACGTTAAGTGCGTTCGCAACAATGAGTGATCCGAAGATGAGGTAAAGCTCAGGAACGGCAGTGCCATACATTATGACAACGCAAACTGCGTAGGCAACGAAGAAAACGACAGTCGAAACGAAGTTGATAATGAGAAGCTCAGAGAATAAGGCCGAGCGGGCGCGCTTATCGTCACCCGCTTTCGCGATTTCTCGAACACCGTAGGCGGGGATGCCCAAAGGGGCGAGCGCAACGAAATAGGAGACTAGGTTGTTCGCGACCGAAACCTCACCCAGCGCATCTGGAAGCACGACACGCGAAACGTACATTGAGCTTATCAACGGCACCAAGACCAGCACAAGCTGGTAGGCGACGTTGAACATCGAGTTCTTTGTAAGGGATGGTTTCATGGATAGTCCTAATGAGTTCGTCTAACTTTTTTCGGAAATACCGCTGCCGACAGAAGTGATGTGGTGCTGACGCTTATCGCCTTACTGAATCATAATCACAAGTCGGAAACAGAAGGCAGTTGTGGCGGCACGGCGGGTTCAAACTAAAAATGGGCCCCTTAATACGACAGATTCCCAAGCGAAGGACATACAGGCATATCAGACCGACACGAGGACATCCCCAGCGAAAAGAACGGAGCGCCTGGGAGTACAGACCTTCGACTCCAATTTTTTAATTTGACCAACGTTTAACATGACAGCCACGAACCAAAATTCAGTCCGCATCAATGCTTCAAAGCCCCACGCGCCTTCGCCAATACACCATAAAGCGCAAACGCGGCTCGCAGGCGACCCTTCGAGAGAAGTTCCCAAGCAGGAAGCCACTCATCGTGCGCCCCTAAGCACTCGCGTGGACATTCAACAAGATGCCCGCGCAGCCACTCAGCATCAAAAGCCCTTAACCACGCCTCACGCACTTCAGGAAGTAATGAGCCCGACTTAACCGCCCTATTAAACTGCCCAATGAACTCACGCGCCAAAAGGAGCCGAGCATCTCGCTCGTCAAATACGCCACGATCGCGCAGGGCCTCGACAACAGCCGCATAACGCACAAGCGAGTCAACGTCCTGCGGACGCACAACACCACACGTCGCGGAGCTGCCGATATCCCAGTGATAAAGGCGAAACGGAACAAACCCAACCTTACCTTCACCGAGCAACCAAAGATACTCAAGATTGAACAGGCGATCCTCCGAGAACCTGAGCCCCAAAGGAAACGGAGCAAACTCCCCTCCCAGACGATCGACAGCCGAAGCAATCAAATCGCGCCGGTATAGGCGAGCCCAAGCAGCATTGAACTCATAGCACGATGAATCCTCGACAAATTCACTCCATCCGCCTTCCACCATAACCCGCCTGAGCGAAGTGCCGGAGACAACAGACATGTCAGACAATGAGGCTCGCACACCTCTTACCTGCGCCTTGTGAATATCAGGACGCGAATGCTGGCAAACAATAAGACCGAGGTCATTATCATCGGTAGTTTCAATAAGTGCTCCATAGTCCCCCGGCAAAAGAAAGTCGTCAGCATCAAGGAACGTAATCCAAGATCCACGAGCAACAGAAAAACCGACGTTGCGTGCGGCAGAGCGGCCTTTGTTCTCTTGGCGGATAAGTTTTACCCGATCATCAACAGCGGCAAGTCGTATCACAGCCGCAGCCGTTCCGTCAGTTGAACCATCATCAACGACAACGACCTCGCAAAGGGCGGAACCTATCGAAAGCGCGCTTCTTACGCTACGCTCAATGGTCTGCTCCGCTTGATAAGCGGGAACGATGACGCTGATAGCGTTAGCCCCACCCAAGTCTAATGCCAAAGCCTCCAAGTCATTGTTGCTCACATTTTCACCTATCGTCCAAAAAGGTTTTTTATAACGTCAGTCGCCTTCGGACCAATCAGATAAGAAATCCTCTTATGGAACTTCTGCTTGCCAGTCGTCCACGAACCATCATAGTGGTGAATCGAATAACTATTCTCAGTAAGAGTCAAACACGAATTTATGGGGTCTTTTGGACAAAAATATTCACTTGGGTATATACGCACACCGGCAACTTCTTGAATTCCCGGCACGTCGCGAAGTCCCCTTTCGCGAAGGATACCGGTCACCCTTTCAACGACAGTGGTGAGATCGTAGCTACCATCATCCTTAAGAAAATGATCGTGCTCATAAGAATCAAGGATGTCCTTATACAGGCCAAGCCCAGGATTGGCCGCAAGGCCAAGCCCAGGATTGGCCGCAAGGCCAAGCCCAGATGCAACTGTTCCCTTATTTTCCTCGCTGCAATCAACCTCGAATCCCATGTATGGGCCTTGTTCGAGAATAGGGTCCAACGAACGAATAACTTCCACGTCAGTATCCAAGTAGATGCCACCCTGCTCATAGAGAATCTTAAATCGAGCGTAATCACTAGCAAAGGCCCACTTTTTCGCTTTATATGCCTCTCTGGCATAATCACAGAAGTCCAAATCTAAATTCGACTCGTCCCACCGCACGATCTCATAATCGGGCATAAAATTACGCCAGGAAGAAAGACATTTTTTGGCTAAAGGAGGAAGGGGCTTTCCACCTAACCATATGTAATGAATCTTTTTTGGTATCAAAACAACTCCAAGTCAATTCTTAAATCGAATATTTATCCAAAGGGATATGACGCGGGTTCACGATTCAACCAGCTATACAGATCAAGCCCTTGTGAAAATCTGTCTGTATCGTTAAGTATCTGGCCATCGTCAACCGAAGCAGGATGAAAAACTGCACATTGCAATTCGGAGCGAGGCTTCGCAGTAAAACAAAGCTTGTTGGGAAAATCAATCTCGTCAAATGTACGGAGATCCTCGTCAGTACAGCTATTCATCTGGCTAAACTTGATAAACAAATTGTCCCAATTGATTCGGTCAACACGCCTGCACCACTTTTCGGCAGCATCCTTCGCTGTTGGGTAGTGGAGAAAAACAATCTCAACGTCATCGATTAAGGCAATCGGCTTGTTCACTTCCCCTCGTTTCTTCAAAACGTCGTAATGCGATGATTCGCGAGCATCGATGAACTCAAGGGGTAAGGCAAGATAGTGCCTAAGGTTCGCAGAGAATCTCACATAGTCGGAAGCGAAAAAATAAAGTCCTGCCGTTGGCGACTGATACGGAAGTCCAAAGTAGCGATAGACAGACCCTCCCCAACAATTATTTGAGATGATAGAAAAATCACAACGATTTAAACGTTGACGACGAGTCTTTACAAATAAAGGATTCGTCTGTTCACGAATCTTCCTCTGGATGATTCCAACATAGTCTCTAGTCATGGAAGGCCCCCACAGTACAAACTGAAATAGATTTTTCTCGCCGCATAGAGTAAAGAGCCTCAGAAATTCCGATTAAATTAAAGTTGATACAGATAAAGAAAGCAGAAGTCTCGCAAAAGGCAACGAACGAGAAAATAATTAAACCGAATATAGCCGGACTTAACTCGCCGCAACGAAAGACTTGCGCAAGAGTTGCGAGCCATGCGACATCCATAAGAATGGCTACAAGAATACCCGACTCAAGAACTAGGTGCGCATATGCATTGTCAACCAAAAAAGTAGTGAAAATGCCGAATCGAATAGAGACGCCATCGAAATCAAATCCGAAAGGCGCCGGTGGAAACGAAACGGTGAAATAATGCATGAGGGCAAGCCTTGCCGACAGAACAGAATCGAGCTCACGCATCCAGCCCACAGAAGGATTATAGGAATACATAAAATAATAAGTCGTAATACTCAAAAAAATGAAAGCGCCGATACCCAACGCAATGAGCAATCGATCGAAGACCCTCCCCCTTAGGAGCGTCGCAAGGATTGCCAAAGACGCTAATAGCAACATACACAGAGCTGAAGTTCTTGAAAAGACCACTACACGACATAAGTAGTACATAAAGCCGTAAAATAGTAAGTCAACTAAAGTCGCTTTTCGAAATCGTAAAACCGTAAAAGCGCATGTCATGGAGAGCAAAAGAACACCAAGGCTGTTGGGATGCGTAAAACCTGGAGCCTGTCTAAGCGTGTTATTAAGCGAATTCATCGTAACCGTCGAAATGAAGCCGACAGTGGCCGCTGAAACCGTAACAACAATGACCCCAAGTGAGCACCAAAATGAAACTGCAGCAATATCGCGAACATCAATGTCATCACCGGCAACGACAAACAGGAAGAGCAGAAGAATATTCCAGCTACCCGAAAACACCGTTGAAGAAATGATTATGCAAGCACAAATCGAAAACAATGCAATCTGCCATCGAGAAAAACCCGAACGCAAAATTAGGGCAATCAAAACTATCGTGCAAAAAACTCGGACTCCAAGATAAAACACATCAAGATGAAGAATGTTGAGTTCACGAAAGGTAGTGAAATTTAAGTTGTAAGCAATTAAATACAAAGCAAAGGCAAACAGATACAGCTTTTTGGATTTATCTGAATATATTGAAGCACCAACGGCCGTCATCCAGCTAATATGGTCATTTGAACGGTCTGCGTTCGTAACCTTAGCTCTAATATGTCTCTTACTTTGTTTCATTATAGATGACCCCACCACTCATTTATTGGATACTCGCTTCATAAGCGCCTCATAATATTCCATCAATTTTTCCGCGTTTGCCTCTGCTGAATAGCCAGCCTTAGCCAGTATCTCTCCAGCGCATGCCTCGCGCCCGTCTTCGATAGCAGCAGATAGCGCCCCAACCCAGTCTTCGAGTGAAGACCCGAGATCCACAAACCTGCCGTTACCTACGACATCACTCTCGGCAGGAACATTTGTCGAAAATACGCATGGCAAGCCAGCCGCCTGGGCCTCAACAGCAGAAATAGGAAGCCCCTCAAATAGCGAAGGCATAAAGAACACGTCAAAAACTGAATAGAAGCGAGCAACATCGCTACGTACACCTGGCAAAAATACTTTGTCTGAAAGACTAAGAGAGACAATCTTGTCTTCTAGCGCAGGGCGTCCCTCTCCGTCGCCGAGAATAACCAAACGAGCTTCCGGCACCTCTTTGATGTAAGTCGCAAACGCATCAATAGCAAAAGAATAGTTCTTTTGCTTAGCAAAGCGTCCAACACACCCTATCACCGGAGCGTTCTCGGAAATACCAAGTTCTGCACGCAGGCTTTCACGGGCGTTAACGTTATATGCAAAATCGTCAAGACAAATACCGTTGTTTATGAGTTCAAAGGGCGCATTGCCAAACAAATACTTGCCCGCTTCGTTAGAGCAGGCAGAATAGGCATTCGCGAAACGCTTGCCGAACGCAATAAGCGGGGCGTTACGCAAACGATGGATGGCATTGTCAGATGAACTATTAAGGTGACTGTGGATAACCCGCACACCCACGCCGACACGCTGGCACGCTCGGAGGGTTACAAACGCGTTATTAGGCACATGGCAATGTGCGATGTCATACTTACCTGCAACTTTACCAAGAACATCGGTCGCCTCGCGAGCAAACTCAAAGGGCGAAGTTTTGCCATGCGAGACAACGTATACTGAAGAACCTTCTGCCTTCAATTCATCGTCAAGGCTGTTGGGAAAAATAAGTCGACCCGAATTTGACGAGTGATGAAAGAAATCAAAATGGAAGCGGTCTCTATCAATATACCGATTCATATTGAGAACAAAACGTGTCACGCCTGAATCAGATGCAAGCGAAGGCACTATCTGAAGAACATTAATCACAACTAACCCTATCCAACAAGTGCTTTCGGACAATAGACGCGCAGCGGTCTGCATCAAAGCCGGCACTGCGCACAAGCGCGGCGTAGACATCCCTATCTTTCGACATTCGAGCCATCTCAACGGCCCTATCCGACCAAGCAGACTCACCAGCAGAGAGCGGTAGTAAGACTTCGACATCCGTCACATGAGCCTCCGAAGGCAAAGCCTCCGAGCAAACAATGGCGCAACCTGAGCATTGAGCCTCAATACACACAATCGCAAGTCCCTCAAATAGTGATGGCATAAGAAAGCAATCAAGGGCCGAGTAGACGGGAGCCGGATCAGGAAGATAACCCGGCATAATGACTTTTTCTCTAACGGCAAGCTCGTCAACTAGTTCTTCAACCTGTGGACGCAAATCTCCCTCGCCCACCATCAGGTAATAAGAATTTGGCTCACGCTTAAGAATCTCAGCGAACACCCTAATCTGAAAGAGGGGGTTCTTTGCCTCAGCGATGCGACCGACATTGCCGAATAAGAACGCATCCTGCGGAATGTCAAACTTTTTGCGAATCTCCGCGCGCGCAGCAGCATCAAATCGAAAGCGCTCAGTATCAATCCCGTTGTTGACAACCTCAAAGCGGCGACCGTCAAAAAGATAGCGACCAGCATCACTCGAACAGGCAAGACGAGCGGTAGCGCTGTCGCCAAGAACGGTTTTTCCAAAGGTGTGCATAATCGCCTTTGCCGCTGCTTGCCCAGATCCAAAGGCTGAATTATGAGAATGGACAACACGAACGGGAACACAGCACTTCATGGCAACCTCGGAGTAGAGGAGCCCCATGCCGTTCATGGTGTTGATGTAGACCGCATCTGGACTCATAGTATTTATTAGTTCAGCAAAACCCATGGATCCATCGCAAAGTCTCTTAAGCTGTCCTGGTTTATAACCAGAGAAAACCGTATAACGATCGATTCCCATCTTGCCAAGTTCGTCGTCAAATGAGTCGTTCCAGTCCCAGCACGAGTACAGCGAAAAAGAAACGTGCATTCCTTGTAGCCGGTGAAAGACCTCCATGAGAAAAGTCTCGATTCCGCCTTGACCCCATGCCTCTGCGTAACAGAGCACACGTTTGCCAGTCGGATAAGAAATCGGCGCAGGGACTTTGCATAGAATCTTACTCAACCCTATCACCCTTACGTCGGAGTACGACACGATACACGAAAGAGCGCAGCGAGTTGGGCATCAAACAAACCATAGCATGCGGGTAATAGGAACAAAAATAATCTCGCTTGGTGAAATACCCACGGTCAACCTGTGCCCTTTTAAAAGCCTTGGCATATTTAAGGTAGCGAATCCCTCCCCTACGGGCATAAAAATCATCGCTTACGCGCATCGCCACAAGCGGTTCACCTAGGTTATCAGCCTTGCAGCCGCATGCGAGCATCCTATTAAAAAGGTCCCAGTCCTCGAAATATAGAAAATCAGAACTGTAGTTACCGGCCTCCATAACCTTCGACTTTCTAAATGTCATTGGAGGGTGACGAAAGGGATTACGCCTCTTTGAGTAGACGGAGATGGCATCCATACCCTTGGGAAGATCAGTCGAAGCGATGGGCTTATCGGGCGACTCAATAAATTCGACAACGTCGCTCCCGACCATATCGAGCCCTCTACAAATAGCGGCAAGCTGCTTTTCCATACGATCAGGGCGAGCCACATCATCAGTATCCATGCGAGCAACGATTTCATTAGAGCAAGCGAGCATACCTTGACGCAAGGCATAGCCAAGTCCATGATTTTCATCATAAGAAATAAATTTAAAGAGGCCTGAATGCTCAGAGTCATAATCTGAAAGCACGTCTTCAAGCTCGCATGTAAGCGGGCCATCCTTGACCATGACTATTTCAGACGGAGAAACCGTTTGATTTAGCATGCTGTCTAAAGCCTGAATCAAAAAGGCGGGTTTTTCATTTTTATAAATGCCCATCAATACACTGTAAGAACAAGTATCAGTTGTCTGCATTTAACGACCCGTCCTCTCCTTGCCGAACATTGCACCGAAGGTGCCGGTAAAGCATTTCCAGTCCATACGGAAGCAGCGGTTCTGCACGTAACGAAGTTCAATCTTCTGGCGCAGGCCACTCTCAAACGTCGCTTCATTACGATCAGTTGCCTGCCATAAACCGGTAATGCCAGGCTGGACAGAGAGCAACTCGGCCTTTTCTTCATCTGTAAAATGCTGATTTAGCTCATCCCACGTAATGGGGCGAGGCCCAATAACAGACAGGTCGCCATTAAGCACATTAAGAAACTGCGGCATTTCATCGATAGAACAATTTCGAATGAACTGACCAATCTTGGTAATACGGGGGTCATCGTCGACCTTGCGCTCGACTTCCCACTGATGAATCTGCTCAGGGCTCAAATACTTCTGCACATCGCCTGCATCGGCGACCATGCTGCGAAGCTTAAAAATTTTGATGGTCTTTCCGCCCTTGCCAATGCGCTCTTGCGTATACATAGGGCTGCCGGGCGATTCAAGGCTAATGAGCGCGCAAACCACTGCAATAGGAATAAGCAACAGGGCACTCATCAAAAGACTGAACACAAGGTCAAACAGCCTCTTAACAAAGCGGTAGCCAAGCGTACCGCTCGGCTTAATCTGATAGATAGCCAGTGCATCCCCCGTTAATGCAAAGCTCTCTGTTACTTCTTTAGCAGCCACAGTCAAACTTACGTCCCCGTTCCCCAGGGATCCCCCAATCGGTAAATTCAAAAATGCGAACGAATAGCCGGTGCAACGTCTCCCTTACGTTTTGCTGGGAACGTCCAGCGGAAGCAGCTCCCTAAAAGCGGAGTCGCCTTCGCCTACGTCCACTAGGCACCAGCGTTTATGACGGTCGATCTTGTGCACACGGGCCTCTTGCCCCACAAGTGGGCCCTGCTCTATGTGCAGCACGCCGTCTTCTATGCGGGCGACGCTGTTGCGCACCACGCCGTCGTCGTCCAGCACGCTGCGGTACCAATCCTGCGCATCGTCCGGCATGGGCATGTACGCCCGCTCCCTACTGCCGGCGATGCGGCAGCCAAAGCTCAACTGGGCCAGGGCCTTATCGAGCGCGGCGGCATCGTGCGTGGCGACGAAGAAGTATTCCTTGTACATGGGTTTGGTTTGGAGCGACCAGGCGCCGTCCCGCTTAAACCAGAACTCCTTTTGCATCACAAAAGCGTCCTGCATAAGGTTGCGCGGGACAATGCAGCGGACCTTTTCGCAGATCTCGCGCTCTTTACCATTGGGGGTGTGAACCAGATACCAGCGGACGCGGCCGCGCTGGCAGTTGGTGGTGGCGCCGTTAAATGCGCCCGGCAGCTGCTCTTGGCGCCGTGCCGTCTGTTCCATGTTCTCGCCCCCTTTTCTTGTCTTTGCGGTGCACGCAAATGCAGGGGCGTTTAGAACAGGCTTCTCGCTCGCAGCTAGGCGCAGTCGCAAAAGTACAGGTTTTTGTAGAGGGGTATGGAGATGTATCTACGGGCAGTACATTTTGCGCAATCTGGGCAAACGCGGATTAATTGCTCGTATAATGGCCTATGTCGAAAGATACAAAAACCTGTACCTTTTTGTGCAACAAAAAAAGCCGCTCAACCAGCGGCTTTTCTTCTTTAGGCACTAAAAAAGGCGACCGCCCTTTGTGGACGGTCGCCTTTGTTAATTATCGTAAAGCTTGCCTTAAGCGCGGGTCTTGATCTCCTCGATCACCTTGGCGACAAACTCATCGACGCCCATCTGGACGGTCTCGTTGGAGCGGTCGCGGACGGAGATGTTGCCGGCCTCGACCTCCTTCTCGCCCAGGATGAGCATGTAGGGCACGCGGTCGATGCTGCGGGCCTCGCGGATCTTGTAGCCGATCTTCTCGTCGCGGTCGTCGCAGACCACGCGAATGCCGGCTTGCTCCAGCTTGGCGCACACCTCGTGGGCGTAGTCGCGGCTCTTCTCCGAAACCGGAAGGGCCTTGACCTGCACGGGAGCCAGCCAGGTGGGGAACTTGCCCGCAAAGTGCTCAATCAGAATACCAATGAAGCGCTCGATGGAGCCAAAGCATACGCGGTGCAGCATGATGGGGCGCTTCTTGGTGCCGTCGGCATCCACGTACTCCAGATCAAAGTTGAGCGGCATCTGGAAGTCGAGCTGGACGGTACCGCACTGCCAGGTACGGCCGAGCGAGTCCTCCAGGTGGAAGTCGATCTTGGGGCCGTAGAAGGCGCCGTCGCCCTCGTTGACCTCGTAGTCCATGTGCAGCTGCTCCAGAGCGGTGCGCAGGCCCTCCTCGGCGCGCGCCCAGTCCTCGTCCGAGCCCATGGAGTCCTCGGGGCGGGTGGAAAGCTCAACGTGGTACTTAAAGCCAAACTTTTGGTACACGGAGTCGATGAGGTTGACCACGCCCACGATCTCATCGGTCAGCTGGTCGGGACGCACAAACAGGTGGGCATCGTCCTGGTTAAAGCAGCGCACGCGGAACAGGCCGTGCAGGGCGCCGCGCAGCTCGTGGCGGTGCACCAGGCCAATCTCGCCGGCGCGGATGGGCAGCTCGCGGTAGGAGTGCGGCTTGGAGGCGTACACCAGCACGCCGCCCGGGCAGTTCATGGGCTTAATGCAGTACTCTTCGTCGTCGATGACGGTGGAGTACATGTTGTCCTTGTAGTGATCCCAGTGGCCACTAGTCTTCCACAGCTGCTTGTTCATGATGAGCGGCGTGGAGATCTCCACGTAGCCGGCCTTGTGGTGGATCTCGCGCCAGTAGTCCAGCAGCGTGTTCTTAAGGATCATGCCGTTGGGCAGGAAGAACGGGAAGCCGGGGGCCTCGTCGCGCATCATAAAGAGGTCCATCTCGCGGCCGATCTTGCGGTGGTCGCGCTTCTTGGCCTCCTCCAGCATGTGCATGTGCTCGTCGAGCTCTTCCTTGGTGGCAAAGGCGACGCCGTTGATGCGGGTGAGCATCTTGTTGTCCTTGTCGCCCTTCCAGTAGGCGCCCGAGACGCCGGTGAGCTTAAAGGCCTTGAGCGCTTTGGTGTAGCAGATGTGGGGGCCGACGCACATGTCGATGTAGTCGCCCTGCTGGTAGAAGGTGATGCGGGCGTCGTCGTCCAGGTCGCCGATGTGCTCGACCTTGTACTTCTCGCCGCGCTCCTCCATAAGGGCGATAGCCTCGGCGCGGGGCTTCTCGTACACGGAAAACTTGAGGTTCTCCTTGACGATCTTTTTCATCTCGGCCTCGATCGCGGGGAAGTCGTCCTCGCTGATCTTGACGCCCTCGGGCAGGTCGACGTCGTAGTAAAAGCCGTTGTCGGTCGCGGGGCCGTAGGCAAAGTCGGCCTCGGGGTACAGGCGCTTGATGGCCTGCGCCATGATGTGCGCGGCGGAGTGGCGGATGACGTGCGTGACCTCGTCCTGCGGGAGCTCGGCCACCGAACCGTCATTGTAGAGTGCCTTCATGGGTATGTTTTCTCCTCTCGGATGCCTGGTGCAAGTGCGTGCGCCTGGCGCTGGTGCGGCGCTTGCAGGCGCGGCGTTTTTGACTTGCATCATTATAGGCAGGTTGCCTTGGTATACAAGCGCCCGCCGCACCTTAATGGCACGGCGGGCGATTTTCTACGCATGCTTCATCGTGTGGGGTGTGGGTGCGCGGCTTGCGGTGCTTGTTCGGGGCGCCTGCGATGGTGCCCCGGGGCGCTCGTGCTTGCGGCCGGCCCGGCGATGGATGCGTTACTGGATGCGAGTTCGGCAGTACGGGCAGACCTTCCAGTGCGCATCGAGCGGACGATGGCAGCTGGGGCACACGTTGCGAACCTGCGTGTCGCACACCGGGCAGACGACAAAGTCCTTCTCGATGGGCGCGCCGCACTGCGGGCAGGTACCGTACTGGGCAAGCTGACGCTCGCGCAGGGCCATGTCCAGCTCCTGCTCCTCGCGGTCGGCCGCGTAGGAGTGCGGGCGCAGGACCAGGTAGGCGATGAGGCCCACAAACGGGATGAGCGCGATGATGCCCCATGCCACGTAGGCGCTGGCACCGCGGCGGCGAGCGTCGATGAACACATAGACGACCGACAGCACATACAGGGCGATGATAAAGCCGATGAAGGCATAGATGACGCCCATAAGCTGCGGCGACATGAGCTCGGAGATGTACTTGGACATGGGGATATACCTTTCGGGGTAGTTATAGCTCGGTCAAGTTTACCACGGGGTTTGTTTATATGGGACCACGGCCGGGCGCGGGGCCGCCGCGGACACAAACATCTCAATCTGTAACAGGTAGGGGCGGGATCCGCGGCTTGGTGTTACAGATCGAGACAAACGAAACTCTCCCCGACTTCAATCTCAATCTGTAACACTAACTCAACAAAATCGGTCCCAGATGTTACAGATCGAGACAAACGTTGAACCCGCCCGTCAAACATCTCGATCTGTAACATCTAGACCCCGAATCCGCACCTTACTGTTACAGATCGAGACAAACGAAAACCAACCCGACCATTTTTCTAAATCTGTAACACCTAGGGTCCAAAATCCCGTCTTACTGTTACAGATTTAGACAAAGGGAAACGTCCAATCCCAATGTCTCAATCTGTAACAGTAACTCACCAAAAACGGGTCCACATGTTACAGATCGAGACAAAGGGGCAACCTACCCGCCAAACATCTCGATCTGTAACAACTTGACCCCAAATCCCCCTCTTCCTGTTACAGATCGAGACGAATGTATGACTGTGGACTCAACATCTCGATCTGTAACAGGTAGCGGCATCGACCGCGAGCTTGGGTGGTTATGCCCGCGGTCTGGCAAGGACGACGTTCGTGCTGGGTCTCCCCTCGCCTGCCGTTGGCGGATGTTGCGGGGCTGTTCGCCGCATTGCCGCCGCGCTGGGGGCGTGCAGACCGTAGGATAGACAATTGACAGCCTGTCAACTCTTCTGGGAGGCACTGTGACGGAAACGTTTGATATCGCGATTGTGGGCGCGGGCATTACCGGATGTGCTATCGCGCGGCAGCTCGCGCGCTATGACCTGTCCATTTGCGTGGTCGAGGCGGCCAACGACATTGCGTTGGGCGCGTCAAAGGCCAACGGCGGCCTGGTGCACGCCGGCTACGACCCGGCGCCGGGCACGGTTAAGGCGCAGGTCAACGCCCGCGGATGCGAGCTGTACAGTGCGTGGGCCCAGGAGCTGGGATTTCTGTTCTGCCGCACCGGGTCGATGGTGCTGGGCTTTAGCGACGAGGACCGCGCGCACCTGGAGCAGCTGCGCCAGAACGGTCTTGCCAACGGCGTGCCCGAGCTGACGATCATTGGCCCCGAGCGTATCCGCGAGCTGGAGCCGCGTGCCAGTGCCCAGGCCACGTGCGCGCTATGGTGCCCCTCGACCGGCTACGTCGACCCCTTTGAGGTAGCCATAGCCGCGCTGGAGAACGCCGTGGCCAACGGCGTGACGTTTATGAGGTCCGCGCCGGTGGAGGCGATTGAGGTTTTGGGGTCGAGCAGCGACGGGGCCGCGCGCTTTACACTGACGACGCCAGCCGGTACCGTGCGCTGCCGCTATCTGATTAACGCCGCAGGTAACGGGGCAGCAGACATCTCGCACATGGCGGGCGCCGAGGAGTTCCAGATGGTCTGGCGCCAGGGCAACATCGTGGTGCTGGACAAGGAGCCGCGCGCGCTGATGCCGCTCTACCCGGTGCCGACGCCGGTGTCGAAGGGCGTCATCGTAACGGGCACGGTGCATGGCAACACAGTGATCACCGCGACCGCCGCCGAGCGCGAGCCGGGCGACACGCAGACCTACGCGGGCGATGTCAACGCTCTGCTGACCGGCGCGCGCAAGCTGGTGCCCGATCTGGACACGCGCCGCTTGGTGCGCGCGTTTGCCGGCGGGCGTCCGGTCATTCAGGGAACGAACGACTTCTTTATTGGGCAGTCGGCCGTGGTGCCGGGGCTGTTCCAGGCGGCGGGCATTCAGTCGCCGGGCGTGGCGAGCGCCCCGGCCATTGCCGAGCGCATGGAACAGGTGCTGCGCGAAGCCGGTGTGACTTTGCACGAGCGCGCCGATTGGGACCCGATTCGTCGCGCGCCGGACGACTTTGACCGCGCGTCGCTTGCTCGCAAGGAAGAGTTGATCGAGTCCGACCCCGCGTGGGGGCAAATCGTTTGCCGCTGCGAGACGGTGCCCGAGGCCGAGATTGTGGCCGCGATTCAGCGCCAGCCGGGTGCGGTTTCGGTCGAGGGCGTCAAACGCCGCTGCCGTGCGGGCATGGGTCGGTGCCAGAGCGGTTTTTGTCAGAGCCGTGTGGTGGCGATTCTTGCCCGCGAGCTGGGGTGCGACCCCAGCGAGGTGCTGCTGGAGGATGCCGGCTCATGGCTGGTTGAGGGACCTTTGAAGGGGGTGCGCTAGGATGGCGACGGATATCGAGATGGACGCGGTGCCGGGTGCTGGCTGCTGCCGTGGCGGTGCGGTGCCGACGCAGGCCTTCGACGTGGTCATTATCGGCGGCGGACCTGCCGGCATGGCGGCCGCGCTTGCCGCGCACAAGGCAGGCGTGCGCGTAGCCATCGTGGAGCGCGAGCAGCACCTGGGCGGAATCCTCCGCCAGTGCATCCACCCCGGTTTTGGCCTTTCGCACTTTAAGCAGGAACTCACCGGTCCCGAGTACGCGCAGCGGTTTATCGACCAGGTGCGCGACACCGACATTGCTCTGTTCTTGGACAGCATGGTGATTGGGATTGACGGGGGCTCGGACGCACCGGACTCGCGCAAGGCCGCGGCCCACACCGTCACGCTCATGAATCCCGCCGGCATGTTGCAACTCACAGGACGTGCCGTCGTCCTTGCCATGGGTTGCCGCGAGCGTACGCGCAGCGAGATCAAGATTCCCGGCAGCCGTCCCGCCGGCGTATTTTCGGCCGGCCTGGCGCAGCGATACATCAATATCGACAACCTCAAACCCGGCTCGCGCGCCGTCATATTGGGCTCGGGCGACATTGGGCTAATCATGGCGCGCCGCTGCACGCTCGAGGGGATTTCGGTCGAGGGCGTGTACGAGCTTATGCCGTACGCCAACGGCCTGCGCCGCAACGTCAAGAACTGCCTGGACGATTTTGGCATTCCGCTGCATCTGTCGACAACGGTCACGCGTGTGATCGGGTATGACCGCGTGGAGGCCGTCGAGGTCAGCCAGGTCGACGAACTCCTGGCGCCCATTCCGGGGACCGAGCGCGTCGTTCCGTGCGACACGCTGCTGCTCTCGGTGGGATTGATTCCCGAGAACGAGCTTTCGGTGGCCGCGGGCGTGGAGCTGGATCCGCGCACGCGCGGCGCCGTGGTGGACCAGAGCCTGCAAACGGGCGTGCCGGGCATCTTTGCCTGCGGCAACGTGCTGCACGTGCACGACCTGGCTGATAACGTGACGACCGAGTCCGAGCGCGCTGGCGCGGCTGCGGCGGCATGGGCGCTGGGCGACGAGGCTGACGCTGCGAGCGCGAGCTGCGAGCTCACGGTCTCCCCCGCCGGCATTGCCGGCTACGCACTTCCGGGGCGTATCACAACCGTCGGGCTCACCAAGCTCAACTTCCGCGTGCGCCGGCCTGTCGATGCCGCCCGCGTGCGAATCCTGGCTAACGGCGAGGAACTGTTCGCCGGAAAGATCCGCGCCTTTAAGCCGAGCGTTATGGAAAGCTTCCCGCTGCCGGCAAAAGTGATTCAGCGAGCAATCGACCTGGGAGATAGCGAAATTGTTCTATCCGTCGACCCTGTAGAGGAGGCATAAGGCCATGAGCAATACCGCAACCGAGACGTTGCAGTTCAACTGCACCACCTGTCCATCCGAATGCCTCCTGACGGTTGAGGCCGAGCGCGATGACGACGGCAGCGTGGCGGCGGTGCGCTCCGTGACCGGCAACAGCTGCCCGCGCGGCGATAAATTCGCGCACCAGGAGCTCACCTGCCCCATGCGCGTGCTCACGACGACCGTAGCCGTATCTGGCGGCGACGAGGCACTGCTGCCCGTTCGCACGGCCGAAGCCATCCCGCTGGCGCTCCACGCCCAGGCGATGGACCTCATCCGCGGCCTGGTCGTCAACGCTCCCATCCGCATGGGCGACGTCGTGCTGGAGAACCTCCTAGACACCAACATCAACCTAGTCGCTAGCATGGACATCGAATAAGCCAAAGTAGTCATTTTGGGACGGTGCTCTTTTAGCTACTTTTGCACGCCTCAGGAGGCATCAGACCAAGGAGTGTCCCAAAGTGCCGGCATAAAAGGAACGTCCCCATGTGCCGGGCATGGGATACCATGGTGGCACCCTAGTGAAAGGATGTTTCATGGCACATGTCGATGACCAGCGTGTGGCACGCGTGCTCGATGCGCTCGAGGCTCAGCGCCCCGGCGCGCAGCTGCTTGTAAACGACCCGTGGTCGATCTATTATCTGACCGGCTTTTATGCCGATATGTTCGAGCGTTTTTGCGGCGTGCTGCTCGCGCGCGATGCCGAGCCCGTGATCCTGGTCAACGCACTGCACCAGCTGCCCGAGTACGACAACGCCCGCGTTGCCTACCACACCGATACCGACATCGTGGCCGACGCCATCGCGCGCGAGGTCGATCCGACCAAGCCGCTCGGCATCGACACCGTCATGCGCTCCGGCTTTTTGATGCCCCTCATGGAGCGCAACGCCGCAAGCGAGTTCTTCTTGGGCGACTTTGCCGTCACCGCAGCACGCACGTACAAAGACGCCGCCGAACAGGAGCTCATGCGCGTGTCCTCCGCTGCCAACGACGCCGTGATGGCCGACGCAATCAAGCTCGTGCACGAGGGCGTGACGGAGCGCGAAATTGCCGACCAGATGCTCGGCCTGTACCGCAAGCACGACTGCGAGGGCTTTAGCTTCCCGCCCATCGTAAGCTTTGGCGCCAACGCCGGCGACCCCCATCACGAGCCCGACGACACGGTGCTCGAGCGCGGCAACGTGGTGCTGTTCGACATCGGCGGCCGCCATCGCAACTACTGTTCGGACATGACGCGCACGTTCTTTTGGGGCGAACCGGACGAAGAGACGGTGCGCATCTACGACATCGTGCGTCGTGCCAACGAGGCCGCGGAGGCGCTCATCGCACCGGGCGTGCGCATGTGCGACTTGGACCGCGCCGCGCGCGACGTGATTGAGGACGCGGGCTACGGCAAGTACTTTACGCATCGCCTGGGCCACTCGATCGGCCTGCAGGACCACGAGCCCGGCGACGTCTCGCTCGTCAACGAGCAGGTAATCGAGCCGGGGATGACGTTCTCCATCGAGCCGGGCATCTACCTCCCCGGCCGCACCGGCGTCCGCATCGAGGACCTGGCCCTGGTAACCGAGGACGGTGTAGAGATCCTCAACGCCTACCCCCACGATCCGACCTGCCTGGAGTAGCCAATGCGGCAAAGGGACAGTCCTTTTGCTGCATCCCGCTGACGCTGCGCCACGAAAACGGCCTATCTCCTACGTTTAACCCGCATGGGTCAACCATGCGGGTCTTTTTTGAAAATCGCCAGGCCTTCTACCTGCGGTTTTACTTTCACAATTCTTGGTGTGGTCGAAGGTGACGGTCAAACGTAGTAGATAGGCCCATTTCGTGGCAAGCAGGTCTGCATAAGGCAAAGGGTAGCTAATTTGGGACGGGGCTATTTTGACTACCCGCTTGCAGGGTAGTCAAAATAGCCCCGTCCCAAAAAGACTGCTTTACCAAGTTGCGGTGAAATAGGGACTGTAAAAGGCTTCTAGCCCATAAAACAGTCCGTATATCACCGCAACTGATGAGGGGATGGGTTAACGCAGCAGGGCGGCAACTTCGCCGGCTAGGGTGATGGTGCCGGCGGCTACGAAGGGCTCGTCGGCGGCTTCGAAGGCGGCTAGGGCCTCGGGCACGCTCGGGTATACACCGGCGAGCTTGTTGGCGTCCACCAGCTTGGCAAGCTCCTCTGCCGGCAGGGCGCGATCGGAATCGGTCTGGGTTACGACCACACGGGGGAACGCCGGAACCAGCACGTCGACGATGCCCGCCACGTCCTTGTCGGCCAGCGCGGCGCACAGCAGCGTGGGGCGATTCTCTACACACGGATCGATCTCGTCCAGCGCGCTCACAAAGTTCTCGCAGCTCTGAGGGTTGTGGCAGGCATCGATCAGCTTAAGCGGATCGGTCCCCAGCACATCAAAACGACCAGGCGTAGGGCAGCCCATGAGCGAAACATCGAGCGCATCGTGGTCGAGCTCACGCCCCAGATACCCCTCGCACAGCATAATCGCGCACGCGGCATTCTGCGGCTGATACGCCGGCTTGACCATGCTCGACGTGTAAATCGCACGCGGCGTGGTGCAGCTGAACTCCACCGTATCGCCCACGTGTGCCGGCACCTTGGTCGTGGCATGGTTCACCACGAGCGGCACAACGCCGCACTCGCGGCAACGGGCATCCATCACGCGCTGAACGCTCGCCTCATGCGTACCCTCGCCCAAAACAACCAGGCGCCCGGGCTTGATAACCGCAGCCTTCTCCCCCGCGATGGCCTCGAGCGTGTCACCCAGAATGCGCGTATGGTCGAGCCCGATGCCTGTAATGGCGACGGCGACGGGATCGGTCGCACTCGTGGCGTCCCAACGTCCGCCCATGCCAACCTCGAGTACGGCAACGTCCACCGCAGCCTCGGCAAACACCACGAGCGCTGCAGCCGTGAGCAGATCAAACGGCGTAATGGTATACGCGCGCTCCCCTGCCGCCAAACGATGGGCATTCACGCGACGCCCCGCCTCGACGGCGGCAGAAACGCCACGGGCAAAAGTCTCGTCACTCACAACGCGCCCATCAACCTCCATGCGCTCGGGATAGCGCACAAGTTGCGGAGACGTATACAGAGCGGTCTTAAGCCCCTCGCCACGCAAGATGGCTGCCGAAAACCGCGTAGTCGAAGTCTTGCCATTGGTGCCGGCAACCTGAATGCAATCAAAATACTCATCCGGCCGCCCCAACTCATCAAGCATATCGACAACCGTCTCCAACAACGGCCCAGCATCCCCAGAAATCCGCCCCGTATCAGCAGCAAGCGAAACAGCCTCACCAAACGAAAGCAACTCAAACGAAAACGGAACAACATACAGGCCAGAACGCTTAGGCATTTTCAGAACCGCCATTCATAGCAAATTGAAACAGTATAGGTAGAGGATAGTCAGCGAAAACGCCTCTGATGAGCCAAGGTGCCGTGAAACAAGGGCGCATAGGGCTTGTGCCCATGCGTCCGAAGTTGAACGGCAGATTGGCCATCAGAGGCGTTTGCAGCGTCGATTCAGCCGCCGTTCGTTAGAACGGCGGAACGGAAAACCGCTGTGGGAGCGGTTTGGGGCTTTGCTCGATACAAGTTCCGCACGAGCCGAAGGCCACTTAATGTGGCCTTCGTGCGAGCAGGACTGTCCGCAGTAGCGAGCAAAGCCCCAAACCGCGTCCCCCAGTTACGCTTACGAGAAGTCAGCAACCTGCAAGGTCAGTGCCGTCAGGATCTCCTTGAGCTCAGCTGCACGGTCCCTCTTCTTCTGAACCACCGCAGGCGCGGCCTTAGCCACAAAGCCCTCGTTGGCGAGTGTCTTCTCGCAGCCGGCGAGCTCCTTTTGGGCCGCGGCGATCTCCTTCTCCAGGCGCGCCTTCTCGGCCGAAAGGTCGACCTTGCCCTCGAGCACCACAAAGACCTCGACACCGCTGTCAACCACGGCAATGCTCGCGGCCGGCTTCTCAACGTCCACACCCATCACCAGCGACGCGGTATTCGCCAGCGGCTCAATCGTCGAGCGCAGGCTCTCGAGCTTCTCGATGTCCTCGGCACCGGCGCGCACGACCACGTCGAGCTCGGCCTTGGGGCTCAGGCGATAACGCGAACGGGTGGCGCGGGCAGCGGAAACGACGGTACGGCACAGCTCAAACGCGCGCTCGGCGGGCTCGTCAACATACTTGGCGTAGTCGGCGGGCTCGGGCCACTTGGCGATCATGAGCGCCTCGGCGCGGTTCACGTTGCCCTCGGCGTCCAGGTCGAGCACGCTCGCCGGCATGTTGTCCCAGATCTCCTCGGTGACAAACGGCATGAGCGGGTGCATCAGGCGAATGGAGGTGTCGAGCACAAAGATCAGGTTACGCTGAGCCTGCAGACGGCCCTCGCCCTTCAGGCGGGCCTTGGTGACCTCGACGTACCAGTCGCAGACCTCGTTCCAGAAGAACTGCTGCACGCCGCGGGCCATGTCGCCAAAGGTGTAGTTCTCAATACCCTCGGTGACCATCTTGACGGCCTTGGCCAGGCGGCTGAACATCCAGGCGTCAGCCGGCGTCTCAACGACGGGCTCACCGGGCGTGTAGCCCTCCATGTTCATGAGCAGGAAGCGGCTGGCGTTCCAGATCTTGGTCACAAACGACTTAGCCTGGTCGGTACGCGGGCTGTCGATGAGCTTCTTGGTCTTCTTATCGATGTTCGCGTCGAACTTGACATCCTGGTTGTTGGTGCACAGCGTGAGCAGGTTGAAGCGCATGGCATCGGCGCCGTACATGCCAATGAGGTCCATGGGGTCAACGCCGTTGCCCTTGGACTTGGACATTCGGCTGCCGTCCTTGGCAAGGATCGTCGGGTAGATGACGACATCCTTAAACGGCACCTCGTCCAGGAAATACAGCGAGCTCATGACCATGCGGGCGACCCACAGCGCGATGATGTCGCGCGCGGTGACGAGCGCCGTCGTGGGGTGATGCCCCTCGAGCAGCTCCGGCTTTTGCGGCCAGCCCTGCGTGGCGAAGGTCCACAGCTGCGAGCTGAACCAGGTGTCCAGCACGTTCTCGTCCTGATGCACGTGATGGCCGCCGCACTTGGGGCACACGTCGGTGTCCTCGGTAAGGGCGTCCTCCCAGCCGCAGTCCTCGCAGTAGAACACAGGGATGCGGTGGCCCCACCACAGCTGGCGCGAGATGCACCAGTCCTTAAGGTTCTCCATCCAGGTGGTGTAGGTCTGCGTCCAACGCGCGGGGTGGAAGGTGACCTTGCCAGAGTTGACGGCGTCCAGCGCCGGCCCCTTGAGCTTATCGACGGCGACGAACCACTGCTCGGACAGCCACGGCTCCAGTGCGGCGTCGCAACGGTAGCAGTGCATGACGGAGTGATCGAGGTCCTCGACGTGATCGAGCAGGTCATGCTCCTCAAACCACTTGATGACGGCCTCGCGGCACTCCTCGCGGGTCATGCCGGTGAACTCGCCGTAGCCCTCGACGACCACCGCGTGCTCGTCGAAGATATTGATCTGCGGCAGGTCGTGAGCCTGACCCATGGCGTAGTCGTTGGGGTCGTGGGCCGGGGTGACCTTGACAAAGCCGGAGCCAAAGTTGGCGTCGACATGCCAATCCTCAAAGATGGGGATCTCACGGTCGACGATGGGAAGCTTGACGGTCTTGCCCACGAAGGCGGCCTTCTCGGGGTCCTTCGGGGAAACGGCGACGCCCGTGTCGCCGAGCATGGTCTCGGGGCGCGTGGTGGCGACGACGATATAGTCCTGGCCGTTGACCGGCTCGGTCAGCGGGTAGCGCAGGTGCCACAGGTGGCCCTTCTCGTCCTTGTACTCGGCCTCGTCGTCCGAGATGGCGGTGGTGCAGTTGGGGCACCAGTTGACGATGCGCTTGCCGCGATAGATCAGACCGTCGTGGTACCAGTCGCAGAAGACCTTGCGCACGGCCTGGGCATAGTCCTCGTCCATGGTAAAGCGCTCGTTATCGAAGTCGACGGAGCAACCCATGCGCTTGATCTGCTCGACGATGATGCCGCCGTACTCGTGGGTCCAGTCCCAGCAGGCGTCGACGAACTTGTCGCGACCGATTTCCAGGCGGCTGATGCCCTCGCTCTTGAGCTTCTTGTCGACCTTAGTCTGCGTAGCGATACCGGCATGGTCGGTGCCGAGCACCCAGCGCGTGGACTTACCGCGCATGCGAGCCATACGAATGATGGCGTCCTGGATGGAGTCGTCGGTGGCATGGCCCATGTGGAGCTTGCCGGTCACGTTGGGAGGCGGAATGGTGACGGTGCAGTCGCCCACGCCCTCACGGCGCTTGTAGTAGCCGCCGTCGAGCCACTTCTGCAGGATCGCCGGCTCGTTGGTCGACGGATCGTAGTTCTTGGGCATCTCTTCCATATATCTCTCCCTGTCCCGCCGGCGTGTCCGCCTGCTTGGTTTTCGCTCGGTCAGGTCCTGGCTCGCACGAAGAGCACATTAAGTGCTCTTCGGCTCGTGCGGAATCTACGAAAACCAAGCAGGCGGACACGCCTTAGGTATCGATTACTTCAGTCTGAAGGTACTAACTTGACAATCTCACAGAATAGCACAGGCATACCTGCCGAAAAGGGACAGGTTTATTTTGGTAGGTTTTATCAGGGGAAACGACATTTGCCCATATAAAACCGACCAAAATAAACCTGTCCCTAAATGGCAGGCCCCGCGGTGGTTGCCGCGGGGCCTGGATTCAAACTATTTACCCGTAGATGCGTTGGGGCTGTTCTTCGCCCTTTACGGCGGCTTCGGTTACGACGACCTTGGCAACGCCCTCCTCGCTGGGGAGGTCGAACATCGTCTGCTGCAGCACGTCCTCGCAGATGGCGCGCAGGCCGCGGGCGCCGGTCTTGCGGGCGAGCGCCATGCGGGCGATCTCGTGCAACGCCGCGTCCTCAAACTCAAGCTCAACGTCCTCGAGCTGGAACATCTTGCGGTACTGACGCACCACGGCGTTCTTGGGCTCGGTCAGGATCGACACCAGGTCGTCCTCGTCGAGCGCCTGCGCCTGGGTGACGACGGGCGTACGACCCACAAACTCGGGAATCATGCCAAAGGCGTTGAGGTCCTGCGGGAGCACCTGGCGCAGCAGGTCGTTCTCGTCGACCGAGGTGGGGCCGGCGATCTCGGAGTTAAAGCCCACACCCTTGTTGCCCACGCGATCGGCGATGATCTTGTCCAGACCCACAAAGGCACCGCCGCAGATAAACAGGATGTTGGTCGTATCGATCTGCAGCAGCTCCTGCTGGGGATGCTTGCGGCCGCCGGTGGGCGGAACGCTTGCCACCGTACCTTCAAGAATCTTAAGCAGCGCCTGCTGAACGCCCTCGCCCGAAACATCGCGGGTGATGGAGAGGTTCTCGGCCTTGCGGGCGATCTTGTCGATCTCGTCCACGTAGATAATGCCGACCTGCGCGCGCTCAATATCGCCATCGGCGGCATTGATGAGCTTGAGCAGGATGTTCTCCACATCCTCGCCCACGTAACCGGCCTCGGTGAGCGCGGTGGCGTCGGCGATGGCAAACGGCACCTCGAGGATACGTGCGAGCGTCTGGGCGAGCAGCGTCTTACCGGTACCGGTGGGACCGAGCAGCAAAATGTTGGACTTGGCGAGCTCCACCTCGTCCATATCATCATCGAGCTGCGAGTCCAAACCGTCGTCAAAGGCCGAAAGCGCAGCGCCGCCCTCGATCACGCGGCGATAGTGGTTGTACACGGCCACCGACATGGCACGCTTGGCGTCCTCCTGGCCCATAACATAGGCCGAAAGCTCGTCATAGATCTCGTGCGGCGTCGGCACGTGTGTGATGACCTGACGGTCGTCCTCAAGCTCAAAGCCCTCGGTCTCGGGGTCCACAGCCGGCTGGGATGCAGCCTGACCGTGGTCGTTGAGGAAGCCTGGCAGTTTGCCGTTGCGGGCAGCGTCCATAAAGTCCGAAGCCAGCGACTCTTCCAGAATCTCGGAACAGGCGGCGACGCACTCGTCACAGATAAAGATGTTGGTCGGGCCCTTTACGAGGCGACGAACCTGGCCCTGCTCTTTTCCGCAGAAGGAGCAGCGGATGGGGTTGCCGTTCTCGTCAAAGTTGTCCTGCATGTTACCTGCCATCCTAGGCGTCCTTCGCGGCGAGATCGCGCGAGGTGACGATACGGTCGATCAGGCCGTAGTCGAGGGCCTCGGCAGCGGTCAGGTAGTTGTCGCGCTCGGTGTCGGCCTGGACCTTCTCGATGGGCTGGCCCGAGGCGTCGGACAGGATCTGGTTGAGCTCGCGGCGAGTCTTCTTGATCTCCTCGGCCACGATCTCGATCTCGGTCTGCTGACCCTGGGCACCGCCGCTGGGCTGGTGAATCATGACCTTGGAGTGCGGCAGGCAGAAGCGCTTGCCCTTGGCGCCGGCCGAAAGCAGCACAGCGGCCATAGACGCGGCCATACCGACGCAGATAGTGGAGACCTGCGGCTTGATGAAGTTCATGGTGTCCAGAATCGCCAGGCCGGAGTAGACCTCGCCACCGGGCGAATTGATGTAGAGCGAGATATCCTTCTCGGCATCCTGGCTCTCAAGATGCAGCAGCTGGGCAACGACCAGGTTGGCGCTGACGGAGTTGATCTCCTCGCCCAAGAAGATGATGCGGTCGTTGAGCAGGCGCGAATAGATATCGTAGCTGCGCTCGCCGCGCGGCGTCTGCTCGATAACGTATGGCACGAGGGCGGAATCGAACTTGGCGATCATACGCATCTCCATTTCTCTCTTGCGGACCAAATTGGTTCTAGATAAACGTACGGTGCCCGCATGCTATGCATTGGCTGGCACCGTACGAAGCAACCGGATAATCGGTGTATAACTTTACCCCATCACGGGCGCACGCATGCGCTCGCGGGCAAGGTGGCGAGAATTACTCGGCGTCCTTGGCGGTCTCGTCGACCTCGGTCACCTTGGCGTTCTCGACCAGGTGGTCGACGGCCTTGGAGCGACGGATGGACTCGCGGACGGCAGGCATGCGGCCATCGGCGATGAACTCGGCCTTGGAAGCCTCGACGTCCTTGACGCCGGCCTTCTCGAACTCGGCGTTGATGTCGTCCTCGGTGACCTCAATCTTGAGCTCACGGGCGAGGGCGTCCAGAGCCAGGGACTCACGGGCAACGTCGTTGGCCTGCTTGTGCAGGTCGCCGATGAACTGCTCCATGGTCAGACCGGAAGCGGGCAGCCAGGTGTCGAGCGTCATGCCGCGGGCAGCGAGGTTGGACAGGAAGTTCTGGCCAAGCTCCTCAAAGACGGACTGCTCGTAGTCGGCATCCATCTCGTCGAGCTGCAGACGCTCGGCGAGAGCGGAGACGCAACGGTTCTCCTTCTCGGCCGGGAGGCGGGAAGCCTTGTCCTGCTCGATCTCGATCTTGATGGCGTCGCGCATAGCGTCGATGCTGTCGAAGCCAAAGTCGGACTTGACGAGCTCGTCGGTGAGCTCGGGGGTGTTGCGGACCTTGATGCCCTTGACGGTGACCTCGACGGTGTGGGTCTCGGCCTCCTCGCCCTCCTCGACCTCGTCGGTCCAGGTGACGGTCTTGACGTCGTCAACGTTAGCGCCGATCAGGGCCTCGTTGAACTCCTTGGGGTTGCTGTCGCTACCGGCGATGAGCATGCGGCCCTCGGCGGCAAAGTTGTCGGCGTTCTCGACGGCCTTGAGATCGACGGTGACGTAGTCCTCGGCCTCGACGGCGCGACCCTCGACGTCCTCGAAGGTGGCACGGTAGTTGAGGAGCATCTCGACCTGGTTGTTGATCTCGGACTCGGTGACCTCCGCAGGGGGCATCTCGATCTCGACAGCGTCGAAGGAAGAGAGCTCGGCAGCAGGACGCAGGGAGAACTCGACGGTGTAGGTGTAGTCCTCGTGATCCTTGGCGAGGTCGAGCTCCTTGTAGTCACCGTTCTTGGTGGGGACGATGTCCAGCTCGTTGAGGACGGCGGGCTCGTTGGCGGCGATCAGGTCGTTGGTGGCCTGAGCGAGGGTAGCCTCGGCGCCAAGTGCGGAGTCGATGACCGGACGGGGAGCCTTGCCGGCGCGGAAGCCCGGGAAGCGGTACTTCTTGGCGGTGTCCTTGTAGGCCTTCTTGATCGCGGCGTCGACGTCGGCGGCCGGGATGGTGACCGTAGCGGTGAGCTTGGCGTCCTTGACGTCAGAAGCGGTGATGTTCAACACGTTCCTCCTCATACTGCCCAGCTTATCTGAGGTGCTGGTACCTTTATGCAACAAAGTGTCGCGACGGCCGAGACCGACGCTGGTGCGTTGGTGCGGGCGAAAGGACTCGAACCTTCACGGGAATCCCACCAGAACCTAAATCTGGCGCGTCTACCAATTCCGCCACGCCCGCATGAGCGCACAGACTAGGAATGATAGCAGATACGAACGGCAAGCGCACGCACACCTTTTACAGGCTCACGACCTCACCACGAGTGCAAAAGGCGGGGCGAGTTGCCCCGCCCCGCAAATTACGACTTGTTCGCCGACCCGCTACTCCCCCAGCAGGGCCTTCTCGGGCGTGATGGGCAGCGAGCGGACCTGGTGGCCGGTGGCGTGCGCTACGGCCGAGGCCACGGCGGCGAGCGGCGTGTTGATGACGACCTCGCCGATCGACTTGGCGCCAAACGGACCCGTCGGCTCGTAGCTCGGCTCAAATGCCACGCGAATGCTGCCGATATCCAGGCGCGTGGGCAGCTTGTAGCTCATAAAGTTGCCGGTGCGCAGACGGCCGCGGTCGTCGTGCTCGACAATCTCGTAGAGCGCGTGGCCGATGCCCTGGGCAATGCCGCCCTCGGCCTGGACGCGCGCGAGCGCCTCGTTGATCACGGTGCCGCAGTCCACAGCCGCCGCGTAATCCACAACAGTCACCTTGCCGGTGGCCTTGTCGACCTCGACCTCGGCAATGCCGGCCATAAACGGCGGAGGCGAAACTGGCAGGCAGGCAGAAGCATGCGAAGTGAGAGCGTCTCCGCCCGCGATGTTCTTGACGCACAGGTTGGCAAAGTCGCGCAGCGTGAGGTAGCGGTTCTGCTCGCGCGCGGCACGCTCGTCGGACAGGCGCACGTACTGACCATCAAAGACCACATCGGCGGCGTCCACGTCCCACATCTGGGCGGCCTTGGCGCAGATCTTCTCACGCAGCTCGGTCGCGGCGTTCTTGGCTGCCAGACCTGTCACGTACGTGCCCGAGCTCGCGTACGAGCCGGCATCGAACGGCGACACGTCGGTGTCCACGCCGCGCACCACGATCAGCGAGCTCTCCACGCCCAGCTCCTCGGCAGCAATCTGCGCCAGGATCGTATCGACGCCCATGCCGTTGTCGGTGGCGCCGGTCGAAATCGTAATGAAGCCGTCCTCTTCCAGGCGCATGTCGATGCCGGCGATATCCACGTTGGAGATGCCCGAGCCCTGCATGGTGAGCGCGCAGCCCAGAGCACGCACGCGATCGCCCAGGTCGACGGCCAGCGGCTTGTCGCGCCAACCGATCATGTCCATCGCGCGCAGCAGGCAGCGGTCGAGTGCGCAGGCGTTGAGCTTCTCGTTGTAGTACTGCGGCATGATCTCGCCCTCGCGCACGATGTTCTTAAGGCGCAGGTCGGCCGGGTCCATGTGCAGCATGTCGGCGAGCTCGTTGACGGCGCTCTCCACGGCAAACTGGCCCTGGGTGGCACCGTAGCCACGATACGCGCCGCCACGGTTGGTATTGGTGTAGACGGCGTCCCAGCTAAAGCGGCTCGCCTTCACGTGATTGTAGATGGGCAGGCTCTTGTGACCCGAAAGGCCGATCGTCGTGGTGGCATGCTCGCCATAGGCGCCGGCGTTGGACAGCGTGTGCAGGTCGATGGCCGTGATGGTGCCGTCGTTCATGGCGCCCAGCTTGACGGTCATCTGCATCTGGTGGCGCGAGTTGCCCGCGGTGATGGTCTCCTCGCGAGTGTAGCAGCAGTAGCTCGGACGGCCGGTCTGCTGGGTAACGAATGCCACGAAGATCTCGCAGCAGCCCGTCTGCTTGGAGCCAAAGCCGCCGCCGATGCGCGGCTTAATGACTTGCACCTGCGACTGCGGAATGTCGAGCGACTGCGCGACCATGCGGCGCACGTGGAAGGGCACCTGCGTGGAGGTGGTCACCGAGATACGCCCAAACGCGTCGGTCGTCGCGAAGGCTCGGAAGGTCTCCATGGGCGCGGTCTGCGTGGCCTGGCTGGTGTAGGTACGGGTGAAGACGATGTCGCTCTGGGCAAAGGCCTCGTCCAAGTCGCCAAAGTCGCTGGTACCGCTGCATACCAAGTTGCGCGGGACGTCGCCGCCCTGCGGGAACATAAAGGTCACGTCGCCCTCGGGGTGGACTACGATGTCGTTATCGAGTGCCTGGGTAAAGTCGAGCAGGGGCTCGAGCACCTCGTAGTCGACCTTAATGAGCTTGAGCGCCTTGTCGGCGGCCTCCTCGGTCTCGGCGGCGACGATCGCCACCTCCTCGTTTTGGTAGCGTACGAGGTTCTCGAGGATCAGGCGGTCGTAAGGACTCGGCTGCGGATAGCTCTGGCCGGCGATGGTAAAGCGGCGCTTGGGCACGTCCTCGTAGGTGTAGACGCCCACCACGCCGGGCACCTTCAGGGCGCGCGACGTATCGATGGAGCGAATCTTGGCGCGGGCATACGGGCTTCGCTTGAGTTTGACGATGAGCGCGCCGGCGGGCACCATATCGCCCGTGTAGACGGGACTGCCCTCGAGCAGAGCCTTCGAGTCCTTCTTGGGCTGCTTGTGGGTAATCTGCTTGTACGCGACACCGTCGGAGCTCGTGTCGTTGACGGGCAGCTCGGGCATCTCAAAGCCCACCTGCACGCCGGACTCGTTGAGGAAACGGACGATTGCGCGCAGCTGGCTCTCGTAGCCGCTGCAGCGGCACAGGTTGCCGGCGAGCTGGCGCGAGAGCTCCTCGCGCGTGGCGACGAGGCTCGGGTCCTCCTTGGCGGCACGGGCGAGCGCCAGCACGTTCATGATAAGGCCGGGGGCGCAAAAACCGCACTGCTCAGCGCCTTCGGCAGCCATCGCACGGGCGAGAGCCTCGGACTCGGCCTTAAGGCCCTCAAGCGTGGTGATGGTGTGTCCCTCAACACGGGCGGCGGGAACCGAGCAGCTCAGCACCGGGTCGCCGTCGAGCCACACCGTGCACAGGCCGCAGTTGGTGGTCTCACAGGCGCAGCGCACCGACGCACAACCCTGCTCGCGTAACAGTGCAAAGAGCATGGTGTCGGGGGCAATCTGAACCTTGACCTTGCGGCCGTTGAGCGTAAAGGAAAGATCGATGAGTTTGGCAGCCATTAGCGCACCTCGCTAGAATCGACGCCGGGCACGCGGCGACAGGAATACTCGTCCGTGGCAAACTTGGGGATCTGCACGGTCTCGAGCTCGCGGGCAAGCACGGCCGAAAGCTCGATGCCGGCGGCGCGACGCACAGCCTGGATGGCGAGCGGGGCCGAAATGCGGCGGCGATACTCGGCAGAGCCCCACAGGTTGGTGCCGTAGCTCAGCGAGCGCACGGATGCGGCCAGGGCGCGCAGCTCGTCCTCGGAAGGCTGCTCGGCGGCAAGGCCACACGCCTCGCCCTGCAGCAGGGTCGCGCGCAGCGGTCGAGCGCCCACGGTGACATGCCAGGTGTTATCCCACCAGGCGGCGGTGACGTTTAAGGAGGGGAAGTCGGTCGCAGCCTTGCGCACGGCCTCGTAGCTCGCGTTGTAGTCGTGTTTGATGACCACCACGTGCTCGATCACGTCGCGTACGTAGCCCATGTTCACAAACTCGGCAAGCGGCACGCGGCCGGCGCCCGTCAGCTCAACATAGGAATCGAGCGCCAAAAAGGCCGAGAGCACGTCCGAGAAGCCAAAGCGACCGTAGATGCTGCCGCCCACCGTGGCGGTGTTGCGCAGCTGAACGCCCACGATATCGTGGACGGCAAACTCAAAGACATTGTTGACAAGCGCGTTGAGCTCGGCATGACGCTCGAGCTGGCGCAGGGTACACATGGCACCGATGCGAAACTCGGTCTCGGTCTCCTCGATCTGATCGAGTCCGCAGGCCGAAAGGTCAATCGCCGTCGCCACGCGACGCGAACCCAGGCGCATCCAGATGCCGCCGCCCACAATCTTGTTGTTGCGGTTCTTCTGTAAGAGCTCATAGGCTTCGGCCGCGTTTCCAACACGGACGTAGGTACCGAACTTGAGCACGTTCTCCCCCATCTCTTCACTTGTCCAGTACCTTTAAGTGTACCAAACGAGGGGGCACAGCTCGTGTCGGGACAAAATGATCCGATTTCCGCCGTCGCATGCGGATCAAAAAAGGCTCCCAGCCAAAATGACTGGGAGCCTTCCGCGATGCTATATCAAGCGAAGATTTAGCAGACGCCCTGGGCGAGCATGGCATCGGCGACCTTCAGGAAGCCGGCGATGTTGGCGCCCATGACGAAGTTGCCCTCCTCGCCGTACTCCTTGGCGGTGTCGTCCACGTTGTGGAACATGCCGCGCATGAGCTGCTCGAGCTTGCCGTCGACCTCCTCGAAGGTCCAAGACAGGTGCTCGGCGTTCTGGCTCATCTCCAGGCCGGACACGAGCACGCCGCCGGCGTTGGCAGCCTTTCCGGGCATAAAGGCGACGCCGTTCTCCTGGAAGTAGGTCGTGGCCTCGATGGTCGTGGGCATGTTCGCGCCCTCGCCGACCACCTTGCAGCCGTTGGCGACGAGCGCCTGGGCGTCCTCGAGCAGCAGCGTGTTCTCGCGAGCGCAGGGCAGCGCGATGTCGCAGGGAAGCTGCCACACGCCGCGGCCGTCACCCTCGTGCCACACGGCGCTGGGCTTCTCGTCAACGTACATGGCGAGCGTGACGCCCTTGTCGTGGCCGGAGCGCTTCTTGTTGTAGACATGCTCGAGCACGGTGTAGTCGATGCCGTCGGGATCCTCGACCCAGCCGTGGGTGTCGGAGCAGGCGAGCACCTTGCCGCCGAGCTGGGCGACCTTCTGGACTGCGTAGATAGCGACGTTACCGGAGCCGTGAACGACGACGTTCTTGCCCTCGAAGGAGTCGCCGCGGCTCTTGAGGTACTCGTCCACAAAGTAGACCAGACCGTAACCGGTGGCCTCGGTACGGGCAAGCGAGCCGCCAAAGGAGAGACCCTTGCCGGTGAGGGCGCCGGTCCACTCGTTGGTCAGGCGCTTGTACTGACCAAACAGGTAGGCAACCTCGCGGCCGCCAACGCCCAGGTCACCGGCGGGAACGTCGGTGTTGGGGCCAATGTGGCGATAGAGCTCGGTCATGAAGGACTGGCAGAAGTGCATGATCTCGTTGTTGGACTTGCCCTTGGGGTCAAAGTCGGAACCGCCCTTGCCGCCGCCCATGGGAAGGGTGGTCAGGCTGTTCTTGAGGATCTGCTCCAGGCCCAGGAACTTGAGCATGCCCAGGGTGACCGTCGGGTTAAAGCGCAGGCCGCCCTTGTAGGGTCCAATGGCAGAGTTGAACTCGACGCGGTAACCGCGGTTGACCTGGACCTTGCCCTGGTCGTCGACCCAAGGGACACGGAACATAACGATGCGCTCGGGCTCGACGAGGCGCTCCAGCAGGGCGGCCTCCTCGTACTCGGGGTGGGCGTCGAGCGCCGGCTGGATGGTGCCGAGGATCTCGGTCGCGGCCTGGATGAACTCAGGCTGCTCGGGATAGCGGGCCTTGAGCTCGTCGAGAACTTTCTGCGTGTAGCTCATGCTTCCTCCAATTGATGGAAAAGAAAAGTGTCGTTCGAGGCGCCCCATGCGCCGCGAGCTTTATCGAGTATGGATAATATCGCACTGTTGCAGCAAAGTTACGCATAAGCCGACGAGCAGATGTTTCGTTTTGATTACGATGCAGGTAGAAGCGTTTTTGAGTGCCTGACGTGCAAAACCTGTGTTTCAAACCTGTTTCGTCCACGTGTTCCAAGCCACCACATTGGGGACAGGCACCTTTGTGGTGATGTTGGTGGTTAGAGGAGGAGCTGATGGTAGTCGGCGGGGATTACGCGGCCCTCGGTGACAGCGCGGAAGGCGGCGAGGGCGTCGCCCGAGAACGGCATGGCCCAGCACAGCCCGCAGCCGGCGGTGATGGAGCCGGGAAGCGGCATGATGCGCCCGGGCACACCGGCGGCAAGGCACAGCTGCTCGCATTCCATCACATCGAAGGTGCTATCGAACGAAACGATGATCTTGCGTTCATGGTCGAGAGCATCACCGGACGGGCCTTCGCGGTGTGCATCGCGATACGCCGCGGCGGCCGCTTCCTCTTCCGCAGTATGTCCACAGCCACCGCAACCGCAGGTACAGGGTTCGGACCCGTCGCAAGTGCAAGGTTCTCCCGTGTCGGGACAAATATCGTGAGACATGGCAACTCCAATCGTCTAGACGAGTAACTCGGCCGCCGCAAACTCCTCGGGCGTATTGACGTTTTCGAAGCAGAGCGTCGAGCCCGCGGCCTCAACGATTTGCGGCTCATCCATATAACCAGCCTGAACGCGATTGATCAGGCAGCGAATACGCTGGCGGTCGCAGGCGAGCAGCTCTTGGGCAACCGGCGCACACGCGTCACGGCGCCAGACGGCGCAAAGCGGCTCAATCCAACGCTCCTCGCGCGGCACGCACACGTCGAGCGCCTCGGCCTCGGCACGATCGGCAAGCGCGCCGATAAGTTCCGGCGAGACAAACGGCATATCGCAGGCGACAATCGCCACGAGCGGCAATCGGGCCGCAACCAACGAGCTCGCGATGCCGCGCATGGCACCCGCCGGTCCTTCAAGGTCCGCCACCACACGCGGCACCAGGCCGCCAAACGCGTGCTCCTCAAGATAGGCAAGCTCGCTGGGACGCGAAGTCGTCACGACCAGCTCGCCGGCAACCTGAGCCAGGCGGCACAGTACGCGTTCGATCAAGGGCTCGCCGCAAAACAACATCCGTGCCTTGTCACGGCCCATGCGCGAGGACAGCCCGCCCGCCTGGACAACACAAGAAAGATCGGCACGTCTTACGGTAGTCATACGGCAAAACACCTCCATCGGAACGTTCAAAGCCCAACGCACGGGACCAATTGCCGTAGGCGACAAGGCAGACAACACGGCAAACCCATGCAAAAACAAAACAGCGCCTTTGCGGCACGCAGCAAGACCGCGAGCACAAAAGCGCTGGTAGCGTATGGCGGGAACGTATGTGAATCGAACACATCCAAGACGTTTTGCACGCCTCGCAACGGTTTTGAGGACCGCGGAGCCCACCGGAGCCCATCCGTTCCCAAGTGCGGCGGTATTTTACCAAACCGAGCAGCCAATCTAGCGCAGGGACCTCAGGCCGCCGGCCTCCTTGTCGAGCACCGTAAAGCGCACGGCATCCAGGTGCTCCAAGATGCTGATGGCACGTTTGCGCGACACGCCCAGAGCCTCACGCAGCACGCTCGTGGTGGCTGCGTCGCCGGCTGCCTCAATGGCGGCGGCGACGAGCTCACGCGCATGGGCCTCGGCGGCGGCAGACAGGGCAACGTCGCGCTCGACCTTAACGATCGAGCGATTGAGCGAAAGCTCGCGCAGGGCACACGTCATGGTGTCGCGATCGAGCTGCAACTGCTCGCCCACTTCGGGCAACGTCGGTGCATCGAGGCCGGCTTCGTCCAGCAAGGCAACGATACGTTCGCAGGCCTCGCGCACCACACGCGCCGCGGCGGCAGCGGAGTGCGGGTCGAATACCTCGGCACCCTCGGCGGCACACACGCCACGCGAGCAGCCCTCGGCAATCAGAGCCGCGGCAACGCCATCATCAGCGGCAGGCCACGCAGCATGGGCAACGGCGCCGGGCGTAAAGCCCGTCTCCTTGGGAGCCGCCGCGTGCATGGCTGACAGGGTCGCCGCCAGTGAATCCATCGCGGCGTCGAGCGCGGAAGAATCTGCATACAGCGAGCCATCCGAGCCAGCAAGCGCGCGAGCAGCGCCCTGCGCCACCAACCCGCGCAGTGCGGCATCGACCTCGCCGACACCAAGATCCAAAGCCTCGGCAACATCAACGGCCGCAACCGGCAGCGTCTGCAGCGCCAGCCAAGCGCCCACACCGCCCGCGATATCGCCGGACTCGAGTGCCGTATACAGCACACGCTCCCCTTCGGCAAGCTCGCGCGAGCGACGGCAGCGCGAAAGCAGCACACGCCCGCCGCCAATAAGCATCACGGGCGAATAGGACAGCACCACGGCATGGTCCCCGGCACGTAGCGGCAGCGAGTTTTCCAATCGTACCTGAACATTACGGGTCTCGCCCACCGCCATGGGGGCCTCGCCCTCCATGAACATGATGCGGCCGACGACCTCGGCCGTACCCGCCATCACGTGCACACGCGCGCCCGACTCGAGCACGCGCGGCTTGGCGCCCTCACGGCCCAGGTAGGTCAACGTCATCATAAAGCGCAGCGTCTGGCCAAAACGGCCTTCCACGCCAAGCATCTCGCCGCGATCGAGCGAAGCGGCACCGTCGCCCACCAGGTTGAGTGCCACGCGCTGACCGGGCAACGCCCGCTGCGTGTCACCATGAACCTGAATCCCGCGCACACGACAGACCGTGCGCGACGGCAGCGCGACCAGCTCATCGCCCACCGCAACCGGCGCGTCGTGCAGCGTACCCGTCACGACGGTGCCGGCACCCTTGATCGTAAAGCAGCGATCGATCGGCAGGCGCGGCGCGGCGTCGGTTCGCTCGGCGCGATCGCGACAGGCAGCCCAACAGGCGTCAACGCACTCGTCGAGCGCTGCCAGCAGCGCATCAATCCCCTCGCCCGTCTTTGACGACACGGGAACGATCGGCGCGCCCGCAAACACGGTGCCCGACAAAAAGTCATCAACATCGAGCTCGGCAAGCTCGGTCATCTCGGCATCGGCCAAGTCGCACATCGTCAGCGCGACCACCATATGCGAGACGCCCAGCAGCTCCAGCACATGCACGTGCTCGCGGGTCTGCGGCATCACACCCTCGACGGCCGAAACCACCAGCACGGCCACGTCGATACCTGTGGCGCCCTGCACCATGGCGCGCAAGTAATGCGCGTGGCCCGGCACGTCGACCAGGCCAACGATCTTGCCACTCGGCAACGCCAGCTCGCCAAAGCCGAGCTCCACGGTCATGCCACGGAGACGCTCGACCTCCAAGCGGTCGGGATTCTTACCGGTCAGCGCCTCGATGAGCGCCGACTTACCGTGGTCGACGTGGCCCGCCGTTCCAACGATAACAGGGCATTCCACCAACGCTTCGACCCCACTCATCGGCGCGCCACCTTGGCAACGCACGAGGAAAGCGTCGACGCCGCCGTCTCGATATCGCGGTCGCCCACGAGCGTGCGGACGTCAAACAGAATGCGATCGTGCGAGGTGCGCGTGACGACCGGCGTATCGAAGTCCTGAACGAGCGAGCGCTTGAGCGCGTCGACCGTCAGGTGCTCGTCAACAAGGCGTACGGCAACGCACATCGTCGGCAGCTCGACGGTAGGCAGCGAACCGCCGCCGGGAGTCGACGCCTCCTCAACGATCTCCAGCTCAACAGCACACGGGCAGCCGGCCTTATCGAGCCCCGCCGCCATAAGATCGCGCAACTTGCGCGCACGACGCTCCAGGTGAGCCTGAGGAAGCGTAAGCATGCTGAGGACCGGAATGTCGCGATGGGCCACATCGGCACCGTCCATGTAGATGCGCAGCGTGGCCTCGAGCGCCGCCAGTGCGAGCTTGCCCGGACGCAGGGCACGCATAAGCGGATGCGACCCGCATGCCTGGACCAGATCGCGGCGGCCCATGATAATGCCCGCCTGCGCGGCGCCCAGCAGCTTATCACCCGAGCACGACACGATATCGAGCCCCGCCGCCACCGAAGTGGGTGTAGTCTCCTCGCCGCCACGAACCAGGATGTCGTCAGGCAACAGCGCGCCCGACCCCTGGTCTTCATAGAACAGCAGGCCGTGCTTATGGGCCAGTGCGGCGAGCCCCCTTGAGCTCACTTCCTCGTGAAAACCTTCGATGCGATAGTTGGAAGGATGGACCTTAAGGATCATCGCCGTATCGGTCGTGATGGCGCGCTCGTAGTCGCTCAAATGCGTGCGGTTGGTGGCTCCGACCTCGACGAGCTTGGCGCCCGAGGCCACCATGACATCGGGGATACGGAAGCTGCCGCCGATCTCGACGAGCTCGCCGCGGCTGACGATGACCTCCTTGCCTGCGGCATGGGTCGCCAGCACCAGCAGCACCGCGGCGGCGTTGTTGTTGACCACAAGCGCGTCCTCGGCACCGGTGAGCGAGCGGATCAGCTGCGCGGCGTGCTCCTTGCGCGAGCCGCGCGAGCAGGTGTCCACACTGTACTCGAGCGTGCTGTAGCCGCGCGCGACCTCGGCCACGGCCTTGGCAGCCGATTCCGCAAGCGGGGCGCGACCCAGATTGGTGTGGATGACCACACCCGTGGCGTTGACGGCTGGACGTAGACTCGGCAGCGCAGAACGATGCGCACGGAATTCGATAGCCGACGCCAGCTCGCGTTTTGAGCGTGGGGCGGCGCCGGCGCGAATGGCGGCGCGCTCCTCGTCGAGCACGGCCGTGACGGCGGCATGGACTACCGCATCACACGTCTCCCCCGCCGCCTTCACCACTGGCCACTCGGCGAGCAGCTCGTTGACGGAGGGAATGGCGCGCAGACGGGCGCGCACCTCATCGGAAATGTTCTGGCTATCGCTCATGTACGGCCTTTCAAAACAAACGTAAATCAGTCGAACGCATCGGCTGAGTCAATTACTCGTCATTATCCCCGCGCGCAGCAATCTTTTCCACGCGAACGGCATTTTCCTGGGTGAGCGCGGCTCCCGTAATGGGATCCCAGCGCAGCGGCGTGTGGTCGAGCGGGCCGACGCCAAGTGCCTGGGCGCCATCCGCGCCAGCGCCAAACGAACGCCCGCCCGGAGCCGCCGACGTAAAGATGCACGCAGGATGCAGATAGGGCGTGGTCTCCACGCGTACGCGGTCGCGGCCCATGTCGCTCACCAGCTCGACGACCTCGCCGTTGGCGATACCCATGCGCTCGGCGACGTCGGCATTCATCTGCACGGCGTCCAAGTCGGAACCTGCCTCGACAGCACCCGCCGCAGCAAGTCTGCGCGAAGTGTGCGACTCAAAGGGCCGGTTGCCGCTAATGAGGCGAAACATCCCCAGCCCCGGCTCCACCATGGGCGCAATCCAGCCAGGCACACGACCCAAGCCGGCGCGCTCCCATACGTCGTTTGCCAGCGCAATCTTGCCGCCGCCGAGCGGAACCACCGGCTTGCCCGTACGCGACGGCAGCGGCACGCCCGTGTCTGCCCAACCGCGCTCCTTGAGCGCAGTGAGGTCGATCCCAAACGGAGCCACCTGGGCAGCCGCCAAGTCGTCAGGCGTAAAGTCAAAATACTCGCCCACGCCGCAGGCAGCAGCCAGGCCGGCAAAGATCTCCCGGCCGGGACGCGTATCGTCATGCAAGACCGGCAGCACGGCGCTGCGGTAGAACACGCGCGCATCGTTGCAGCCCACGACCGTACCCACGCCGCGGTCGGCCTCCAGATACGTCACGTCGGGCAGCACATAGTCAGACGCACGCGCCGTCTCAGACCAGCGAATATCGATCGTCACGAGCAGGTCGAGCTGCTGCAAGATGCCAAGCCACGCATCGGCGTTGCCGTAACCCGCACCAGGGTTGCTGGCATAGACGATGAGCCCACGCAGGTCGCCGGCGAGGATCGATTGGCCGATGGTCGTGCACAGGCCGCGCACCGGATCGACGAGCGGATAGCGCTCGGAGCCCAACTTGGGCTCACGCGGCACCGTCGGCGTCGCAAAGCGTGCGGGATCGAGTTCGCCCAACACAAGCGGCGTGGGCGGGTTGAGCGCACCGCCCACATGCCCCAGGCAGCCCAACAGCACATCAACCAGGCAGATAGCGCGCGCCGTCTGGGTGCTGTTGGCATACGCAATGCCAATGCCACCGTGAAAGCCCGCGTCGACAACGGCGGCAGGCGCCGCAGCAGCCAGGTCGCGCGCCGTCGCGCGGATGTCATCTGCCGGCACGTCGCACATGGACTCGGCCCACTCGGGCGTCCAAGCGCCAGCCGCCTGCGCCAGCTCATCAAAACCCGTGGTATAGCGGGCCACAAAGTCGTGGTCGTACAGGTTCTCGGCAATCAGCACATGCGCGATGCCCAACAGCAGGGCCAAATCGCAGCCCGGGCGCACGCGCAGCCAGCGATCGGCAAGCGCGGCCGAGCCGCTGCGCCGAGGGTCAACCACGATGATTTTCGCCCCGCGCCGGCGCGCATCGTTGAGCGCATCGACGGCCCCCATCGTCGACGAATCGACAATGGAACGCCCCAGGTACATGATGCAGTCGGTATGCGCCAGGTCGGAGGCGGGACTATAGCCCAGGCTGTGCTCCCAACCGGTAAGTCGGCTTACCTCGCAGGCACCATCGGCACCGTATACGTTGGGCGAACCCAGCGCATGCATAAAACGATACGCCCAGTAGCGGTCGAACGAGGGCACGCCGAGCGTCATGCCCAGCGCACGAGGCCCGCACTCGTCAATAATCCCCCCAAGACGCTCGGCAATCTGAGCAAACGCCTCGTCCCACGAAATCACATCGAACCCCGAGCCATCAGCTCGTCGGCGCATGGGATGCAAAATCCGGTCGCGCTCGTCAAACGGCATGTCCAGGCGATGCCGCCCGCGGGCGCACAGCGCACGCGCCGCGCACGGATGCCCCACAACCGGCAACTCGGCCACCACGCGACCGTCCTCAACGCGTGCCTCAAAGGCGCAATCGGCATAGCATCCCCCGCATGTGGTCACCACAGCGCGACCGTCACGCTCCACAGCAGATGCCATCTCGATTACCCCTTTCACAAGCCAAACACAACAGGCCAACAGCCCGGCAACGAGCCCCAGACCCAAAAAGCCTCCCGCACGGCAACGCCCCGCGGGAGGCCCAACGTCAAACAGACGGTACCTTACGCCTCGGACTTCTTGGCGTAGATAAACCAGTAGCCGAGCGCGATCAGGACCGCGCCGCCCACGATGTTGCCCAGCGTGGCGGCGGACAAGTTAAACGCAATGCCCGCAGCGTTGAGCGCATCGGCGCCGGCGACGTCGGCACCATAACCGCACGCGTGCATCACGGCACCCATGGGCAAAAAGTACATGTTGGCAACGCAGTGCTCAAAACCGCAGGCCACAAAGGCAGCGATCGGCAGCAAAATGCCCACAACCTTATCGACCACGGTCTTGCCGGCGGTACCGATCCACACGGCAAGGCACACAAAGATGTTGCACAGGATGCCGCGGAAGAAGATCGTCACCCAGTCGATCGTCACCTTGCCGGCGGCGACGCTCACCATGGAGTTGGCGACCGCCTCGCCGTTGAGCTTGTAAATGCCGGCCATGTACACCAAAAAGACGATGAACAGAGCACCGACAAAATTGCCGACCCACACGACGACCCAGGCCTTAAGCATCTGGACCAAGGTGATCTTTTTGCTCTTGAGCGCGCAGACCATAAGCGAATTGCCGGTAAACAGCTCGGCGCCGCACACCAGCACCAGCACCAGGCCCAGGCAAAAGCACAGGCCGCCCACGACGCGCTGGGCACCCCAGCCCAGCGTGCTGTCGCTCAAAAACACCGTAAAGAACAGGCCGCCGAAGGCGATAAACGCGCCGGCGAACATTGCCAACAGAAAGGCCTTAGCGACCGGCAGGTTAGCCTTGGTCACGCCGGCGGCCTCGGTCTTGGCCTCGATCGCGGCGGGCGCCAGGCAATCGGGAGCGGGGTACTCCACCTTGGAATCTGCCATGTCAATCACTTCTTTCCTATTCAGCAGAGGCAAGCGCTGCTACAACTCCTGCCCCAAGCGGACAAAGTGGGAAAAGTCGTTGGCGGCCACGGCGTCATACACGGCGTCGACGGCCTCAAAGACCTCCGGGGACATGGGGTTGTAGAACTCCGTGTCGCCCGGCTGAATCCCAACGAAGACGATATCATCACACGATTGTTCGATTTCCTCGATCAGAATCGACAAAGGAAGCGAATGCGTGGTGAACATCGACTTGCGGGCCACATCGCGCTTGTCGAGCAAGCGGATGGACCCGACGGGCAGCGCCATGTCGGCGGCATCGACCAAAACCAAACGCGACGGACGCTCGCGCTTGACCTCGATAATGTCGTCCTCGGGCGTTTGGCCGCCGTCGATGGTGTACCAACCGGCGATGGGTGCGTCCTCCATCTTTTTGGAGAGCACGGGGCCGGCGGCATCGTCGGCACGCAGCACGCTTCCCGCCGTGAGCACGATACCCTCAAACGGAGCGCCGTTCACACGTCCATCCACAACGCGACCCATTACTGCAACCTTCCCGTCAGATACACGCCCGACACATCGCGCACGCGCTCAACCAGATCGCGAAACTTCATTAAGAACGCGACCTGCTGGGCATGCAGACCAAAGTCGTCATCGAACACCGAGATTCCGGCCTTGGCCGACCCGCGAAAACCGCGCTCGTCGAGCAGCGTGTCGCAGGCCTCGAGCAGCGACGGCACCGCCGCCTTGTCGAGCTGGCACTCGCCAAAGGAGCGGATGGCCTCAAACTTGGTCTTGGCCTCCCCCTCCGGCAACGCGTCGACGAGCGAATAGAACACATCCACCGGCACCGACAGGCGCGGCTCAAAGCAGTCGAGCACGCCGGTGTGGTGGCCCACGGCGAGCGTGTAGTACAGCACGTCGCAGGCCTCCTGGGGAACGTCTTCCTCGGTCTCCACAAACTTACGCGTGAGCTCGTAAAAGACCACCTGGTCGGGCGAATGGCCCAGGCAAGGGTCGGCGACGCCCTCGGCGGCCTCGTCGCTTGCGCGCGAGGCATCGCCAAAAGAGCCGCCGAGCATGCCGGGACCCGCAAAGTAACCAGAGCGGTCCGTGAGCTCCATCTAGTGACCTCCGGCCAGCACCAGATCCTGCAGCGCCGAGTACACCTCGACGCGGCGAGGATCATCTTGCTTGTCGATGAGCAGCGCCATGGCGCCGCGGATATCGCCCTTGGGCGCGCCCTCAAGCGTATCCATAAACTCGTTGGCCAAGTCGCGGCCGTAACGGTAGCCGCTCATGGCGCGAGCTTCGCGCTCGATGGCCACACGCAGCTTGTACGGCACGCCGGGGTGCAGGATATCGGCCTGCTCGCCGGCGGCCTCCACCGTGGTCTCGGCATGGAGCTTTTGGTCCAGCAGGCCAAGTGCCATGGCAAAGCCGTAGACGGTCTGCGCGGGGCTGGGCGGGCAGCCGGGGATATAGACGTCGACCGGCAAGATCTTGTCCGTGCCGCCCCAGACGCAGTAGTTGTCGTAGAAGATGCCGCCGGTGCAGCCGCACGCGCCATAGGACACCACGATCTTGGGATCGGGCGCGGCCTCAAAGGCGCGCAGGGCCGGCATGCGCATGGCGCGCGTCACGGCACCGGTGTACAGCAGCACATCGGCGTGACGGGGCGAGGGCACGACCTTGATGCCAAAACGCTCGACGTCGAAGACGGGCGTGATGGAACCGAAGATCTCGATCTCGCAGCCGTTGCAGCCGCCGCAGTCAACACGGTAGACGTACACCGAGCGCTTGATCTTCTTAAGAAGGGTCGCCTTGGCCTTCTCGATGCTCTCGTCGAGCTCGATCTTGGTCGGGCGGTACTGGAGCCGCTCGGGCAAAAGCGTGGGTTCGGCCATGGTTACTCCTCCTTCGTTTCAAAATCCATGATGATGCCCTCGACCGGCGCCGGACCGGCGGGAATCTCGGGCGCATCGGGGTTGAGCTCGCGGTCGATATACTCCGGGTTCACGCCGTGGCCGCCCAGATACTCCATGCCGGGGCCCTGGGGCTCACCGGACGCAAGCGTCTCGTTGGCAGCCATGCCGTGCGCGTTGCCGGTCTTTACGGCCGAGGCGGCGCGCAGGGCGTCGAGCTCGCGCTTGCACTCCTGGCACATACCGACGGTACGAGCAGCCTGCTCGGCCTCCATGCCGCCGGCCTTTTGCAGCAGGCGCTTGGCGTAGCCGATCTCCTTGTGCGGGGCAAACGGCTTGCCGCAACGCGAGCAATGCTCGAGCGTATAGACGCTCTTGCTGGTGAGGTCGTCCTTGCTCATGACGGCCAGCTCAAACTCCTCGGTGAGCTTGATGGCCTCCATGGGGCAGGCTTCCTCGCAGCGGCCGCAGAAGATGCAGCGGCCGTAGTCGATCGACCAGGTAATGGTATCGGCCGCAAGGTCGGTGTCCATGCGAATAGCATCGGCCGGGCACGCCACGCCGCAGGCACCGCAGGCGATGCAGAGCTCGGCGTTGTGCTCGGGTTTGCCGCGCATGTCCTTGTTGGTGGGGAACGGCGCAAACGGGTACTTGACCGTCGCGTCGCCGGCCTTGGCGTTAACCTTCCAAAGCTTCAGCATATTAGAGCGCCTCCTCATCGAGCGGAGCGGCCATGGTGCCCTCGCCCGCAAGCGGCGACTTGTCGCGCCAGACGTTCTCGAACTGCTCCTTGTCGAGCACATGGTCGCGCTTGGCGGCAACATCGGTCACCGTCACGCGGTCGGTGCAGGAGTAGCACGGGTCGAGCGAGCCGACGATCAGCGCCGCGTCGCCCACGGTGTTGCCGCGGAACATGTAGCGCAGGACCGGCCAGTTGCTGTACGTGGCGGCCTTGGCGCGCCAGCGGTAACACTTCTGGTTGTTGCCGAGCATGGCCCAGTGCACGTCCTCGCCGCGCGGCGCCTCGGTGGCACCGATGGCGTACTTGTGCGGGGTGTACTCCCAATCCGTGGTGAGGATGGGGCCCGACGGGCAGTTCTCGAGCATGGTCTCGATCATGTCGATCGAATCGTAGACCTCCTGGATGCGAACGGCGGTACGGCCGAAGGCATCGCAGGTGTCGGCCGTAGCGGCGTGCATCTTTTGGACGTCCGGATCGGCGTAGCCGTCGAAGGGATGGTCAAAGCGCACGTCGCGGGCATAGCCCGAGCCACGCATGAGCGGGCCGACCGGCGAGAAGTCGCGTGCGATCTTGCGGTCCAAGATGCCGATGCCACTCGTACGCTCAATAAAGTTGGGCGTGGAGAGCAAGACGTCGACGAGCTCCTGAACCTCGGAGCGCAGCTGGTGGATGGTCGTGAGCGTGGAGAGCTTCTGCTCGGCCAAAATGTCGCGACGCACGCCGCCGATCACGTTAAGGCCGTAGGTCTTGCGGTGACCGGAGAGCTTCTCGGCCAGGTCCATGGACTTCTCGCGGACGCGGAAGAACTGCTGGAAGCCGGAGTCGAAGCCCGTGTAGTGCGACGCCAGGCCAATGTTGAGCAGATGCGAGTGCAGGCGCTCGACCTCGAGCATGATGGCGCGGATGTACTGGGCGCGCGGCGGGACATGAATGCCCTGGGCGCGCTCGACGGCCTCGGCATAAGCCACCGAGTGGGCGCAGCCGCAGATGCCGCAGATGCGGTCGGCGAGGAACGTCACGGCGTCATAGTTCAGGCGCGTCTCGGCAACCTTCTCCATGCCGCGGTGCACGTAGAACAGACGGTAGTCGGCGTCGACGATCGTCTCGCCCTCGACAAACAGGCGGAAGTGGCCGGGCTCGTCGGAGGTAATGTGCAGCGGGCCCATGGGAACGAGCGTGGTCTCCTTGCCCTTGGTGTCGGCCAAGAACTCGTAGTTTTCCATGTCGCTCGCGGGAGCGGGACGGAAGCGGTAGTCCATGGAGTCCTTGCGCAGCGGGTACAGGCCGCTGGGCCAATCGTCGGGCAGCACCAGGCGACGACGATCGGGCAGGCCCTCGGGAATCAGGCCGAACATATCGCGCAGCTCGCGCTCGCCCCACACGCAGGCGGGGACGAACGGCGTCACGGACGGGAACGTCATCTTGGCGGGATCGATCTCGGTGCGCACGGTCACCCAGCCGGGGTCCTCCCCCTCCATGGAGATGACGTAGTACACGGCGTAACGGCCGCACAGGCTGCGCTCATCGTTGCCGATGATCACGGGAATCCAGCCGTAGCGCTCGTAGTACAGGTAGTGGACGGCCTCGGGCAGCTTGTCCTGCTTGACGGTAATCGTCAGCTGGTCCTCGCACTGCCACTCAACCTTCTCGATGCAGCCCGGAACGGCGCGGCGCAGGGCCTCGACATGGCTCTCGCAGCGACGGGCATACACCTTGTTCTCAGTTTCAATCATTCGTTACTCCACCTCGCTCTGAGCGGTCTCGGTACCGAACACAGCGCGGTACATCGGCGTCGCGTGAAGTTCCTCGGTGCTCTGCTCGAGCACGATGCCGGTCGCGGTCTCCACACCGTGCACGAGAGGCAACGGGGTGGCGATGCCAAACCACAAGATCATGACAGCCAGGATGATTTCGGGGATAAGCATGAGCGCCGGGGCCTCATGCTTGCCCATACCCTGGGGCGCATGGCCGAATACCGACTTGAGTGCGATACGGGTGAGCGCAGAGATGGCCACGGTAAGGCCGAGGGCGACCACGACGACCAGCCACATGGGACCGGCGGTAACACCGGCGACAAAAGTCAGGAACTCGGAGATAAACATGCCAAAGGGCGGGAAGGCACCAAGACCGAGCAGCGCCAGGACGGCGAGCGCGGCGGTTGCGGGAGCAACCTCGACAACACCCTGGATCTTAGCCAGGCTACGCGTGCCAAAGGCGTGCTGGATGTTGCCGGACACGCAGAAGGCAAGCGTCTTGGTAAAGCCGTGGAACACGCAGTGCAGCAGGGCCGCGGCGATACCCAGCGGGCCACCGATACCCAGGCACAGGGCGATAACGCCAACGTTCTCCACAGACGAGTACGCAAAGCGGCGCTTGAGGTCGTCCTGGCGAAACATCGAAAGTGCCGCCACCAAAATGGACAGCGTGCCGACGATCAGCAGCAAAAGTTGCGGATACTCGGCGCCCACGGCCTGGATGGTAAAGCCATAGAAGCGCATGATCACAAGCATGGCGCACTTAAGCAGCACGCCCGAGAGCAGGGCCGAGACAGGGCTCGGGGCCTGAGAGTGGGCATCGGGCAGCCAAGTGTGCATGGGGAACAGGCCGGCCTTGGTGCCAAAGCCGATCACGATAAACGCAAAGGCGAGGCGCATGAGCGTCGGGTCGAACTGGTCGGCATACGGCAGCACGCACGACAGGAACGCGGCCTCGTGGGCGTTGGGAATCACGTCGGCGGCGTTGGCGTAGATCAGCAGCGTACCGAACAGGCCAAAGGCCACGCCGGCGGTGCAGACCATCGCATACTTCCAAGAAGCCTCGAGGGCCGTCTTGTTCTTGTAGATACCCACGAGGAACACGGTGGAAAGCGTGGTCGCCTCCACGGCGGCCCACGTGAGGATCATGTTGTTGGATAGGCACGCGAGCAGCATAGTGAACACAAACAGGCTAAACAGCGCAAAATACTGCTTGGCGCGCTCGGCGGGCATGGAGCCCTCCTCGATATCGGCCTTTACATAGGGCAGCGAGAACAGCCCCGTAAGAAAACCGATAAAGCCGATGAGCAGCACAAAGATGGCGCCCAGCGAATCGAGGTGGAACCACAGGCCAAGAGCGCTCGCGGTGTCGCCGCTCATAAGGACGTCACCGGCCGTCACAATCGACAGCACCAGGACGGCTGCGACGGAGACCAGGTTGAGACCGGCAAACACGTTATAGGACGTGTTCTTGGGCAAAAACGCCATGACCAGCGAGAACACCAAAGGGGTCGCGAGCAGGGCGAGAATCAACGTTTCCATGGACTACCCCCTCAGCTCGGACAGGTCGCGCGCATCGAGCGAGTGGGAGTCGTCCCAAATGCGACGCACGACGATGGACATGATGATGACGGCAAAGATGGCGTCGGTGGCGATACCGATCTCGATGATCTCGGGAGCGGTGGGGGCCAAAAGCGCGAGCGTCACGTGGCTGCCGTTTTCCATGAGGCAGTATCCAAAGATCTGCTTCATGATGTTGCGCTGCGAGATGATGCAGGTGAGGCCCACAAAGAAGTGAGCGAAGCTAATAGCGAGCGCAGGCGTTGCGACCTCGGCCGTGGGCAGGCTGATCTGCGTCACGACGGCAAAGCAAATCGCAACCTCGACGGCGATGATGCAAATGGCCCACGCGGGCTTAAGGCCGGCCTTGAGCGATGCGTCGCTCGGCTCGCCCATCTTCTTATATGCGCGGTTGAGGATGTAAGGGACCAGGACGACCTTAGTGATAAAGGCAGATCCGGCCCACATAAGCAGCTCCTGCGCACCGGTGGTGACACCGAGCGTGGCGAGAAGCCCCACGAGCACCAGCGACTGCACCGCATACCAGTGGATGGAATGTTTGATGTTCTTGGAGACAACCACCATGGTGGACGTGACGATCAGAAGGCCGCCAAGGATGTTGACGATCGAATAACCCATGTCGTTCTACCTCCTAACCGATCCAGCTGGCCGAAAGCGGGCCGCTGACGATAACCATGATGATGAGCACGATGAACACGAACGCCATCGCGCGGGGAAGCGGGGCTCCCGCAGCGACCTCTTCGCTCGGCTCGCCAGGCAGGCAATAGCCCATCCACTTGAGGAACCAGGCAAAGGTGGCAACCGTCTCGGCAACCATGATGCACACGAGCACCAGGATCGCGACGTTGCCGGCACCCACAGAAAAGCCGCCGGCGATGATCTGGAACTTCGAGAAGAACGTGTTCATGGGCGGCACGCCGGCAATGGCGAGCGCAGCGACACCAAAGCCCACGCCCGAGATCGGGTACTTCTTTACGATGCCGCGAAGCTTGGGCAGCATACGCGTGCCGAGCGTAAAGGAGAACGAACCGGCGATCAGGAAGAACAGCGTCTTGGCGAAAGCGTGGTTAAAGATGTGGCACACGGCGCCATCAAAGGCCAGCTGGCTGCCAAAGACCGAAAGGCCCAGACCAAAGAACACATAGGAGAGCTGGGCGATCGTGGAGAAGGCCAGCAGGCGCTTCATGTCCTTTTGCGGCAGGTACATAAGGAAACCAAAGAGCATGGTGACCATGGCGTCGATAATGGCGACCCAGCCCACGATCTCGGGAATCTCGCCGGCAGAGACGAGTGCGCGCGCGAACACGCACACGCCAACCTTAACCATCGAGGCGCCATGCAGGTAGGCCGAAACAGGCGTCGGAGCCTCCATGGCCGAAGGCAGCCACATGTACATGGGAACCTGTGCGGACTTGGCCCAGGCCGCAAACAGCACGAGCAAAAGGACGATAGCCTTGAGCTTGGCGTCGAGGCCGGCGATCGCGGTGATGGCGAAGGTGCCGGTGTGGGCAAACACGATGGCGGCGCCCAGATACAGACCAAGCGCACCGATATGCGTGATGATCAGGGCCTTCATGCCGGCCTTCTTGGCCGTAGGCGTCATGTAGTAGCTAATGAGGCCCCAAGAGCACGCACCCGTGATCTCAAAGAACACGAGCTGGCCCAAAAGGGTCGAGCTGTACACGAGGCCGGCCATGGCACCGATGAAGGTCGCGAGGTACGCGTAGAAGCGACGACGCGGCGCGTCGGGATGCTCACGGTTATTCTCGCTCATATAGGGAATCGAATAGATCACGACAAGCAGGCCGATACCCACAAAGGCGGGCGCGAGCAGTGTGCTCATGCGATCGAAGGTGAATCCCATAACGAGGGTCTGCCCAAACGAGATCAGGGGGACCTGCGTGTCGGGCATGCCGGCGCCAGCGAAATTCGCGGCGAGGGCGATGGTGCAGACCGTCGAGACGGCGGCACCCAAAACGCTGAACCACTTGGCGTACGGACGGGGGAACAGGGCGACGAGCACCGAGGCCACCATCGGGGCCGCGATAGCGACCAAGCCGAGAAGGGACAGACTGACTGCAAATGACATTGTTTCTCCCTTCTCCTACACGCCGACGACCACGAAGACAAACGCCAGAACGGCGATGCCAACGACGGCCCAGGTCTGATTACCGAGCACCTTAAAACGCGAACGCGAGCAGGAGTTCTCGATCACGCCGCATACGACAAAGTCGATCAGGCACTTCACCAGGAAGATGACTGCGCCCAGAACAGCGGCGGTGCCCACGGTCGCGGGCTCGCCCCAGGGGACGAAGATCGCGCAGAACCAAGCGACGACCAGGACCTGTTTCATGGACATGGCAAGCTTGGCCATGGCGAGCGACGGGCCGGAAAGCTCGGCGAGCGGACCTTCCTGAAGCTCCTGCTCGGCCTCGGCCTGGTCAAACGGCAGCTTGCCGAGTTCCATGTAGCAGGCAATCGCAAAAGCGATGCCGGCAAGGATCACGGCGACCGGTGCGTCAATGGCGCCCGTCATGATGTGCTGGCCCATGGTGGCGATGTCGGTGGAGCCGCACACCAGGGCGGCGGCAAACAGCGCCAGCAGCATGGACGGCTCGATGAGCACGCTCATGAGCAGCTCGCGGACGCCGCCGATACCGGCGTAGGCGTTGGACGAATCCACACCGCAGAGGGCGAAGAAGAAGCGGGCGAGCGCCAGGCTGTACATGATGGTGATGGCGTCACCAAAGACCGGGATGGGGCTTTGTGCCGTAAAGAGCGGCAGACCCATCGCGAGCATAAAGGCGACGGCGAAGAACAGCGGCGGCATAATGCGCAGCGCAAAGCTCGCATCCTCGCTCTGGGACTCGGGGCGCGCAAAGAGCTTGGCCAGGTCGCGGTAGTCCTGCATGATGCTGGGGCCGCGACGGTTGTGCATCTTGGCGCGGATCACGCGGCCGAGACCGGAGAAGAACGGTGCGACGGCCATGACGACCACGCCCTGCAGAACGGCAAGTACGATGTTGTTCATGCTCTCCCCTCCTTAACCCATTTGCACGGCGAGCACGAGGAACACCACGAGTGCCGCGACGATGTAGCAGATATAGATGCTGTAGTTGCCGCCCTCAAGCTTAGTCGCGAGGTCGGCGAGCTTCTCGACACCCTTATGCGGGGCATCGACGAGAACCTTGTCGGGTACGGGCTCCACAGCCTCGGCCACACCGGTAAGCTTCTGGAAGAAGTGCGCAATGGACCAGCAGACGGCCGTGCAGCGGTCACGCAGCGTGTAGAGCGGCTGCATAAACCAGGACACCTCGGAGGCAAAGGTCGTGGCCACGACGGGCATATGCTCGTTGGGAGCATAGCCGCATGCCCACGGCTGGGACTTCTGCACCTTGCCGACGGTCTTGAGCTTGCGATAACCGCAGGCAAGGCCGACGAGCACCACGAGCGCAATAGCGATCGCGGGCGTGGAAGTGGCAGCGCCGGAGTACTGGTTCATGAGCTCCATGCCCTCGGCGGCAAACACGCCACCGTACGGATGCAGCACGGACGCGGCGACATCGACCAGCACGGGCGCGATCACGGGAGCGCCAATGCCCAGCACGACGCAGATGGCCGCGAGCAGGCCCTGCGCAAACACCATGGGGGCGGGAACCTCCTTGGCATTGGCCGCGGCCTCGGAGCGGGGCGCGGAGGCAAAGGAGACGCCATAGGCCTTGACGAAGCACGTGACAGCCAGAGCGCCGGTAATGGCAAGTGCGACGGCAGCGAACACGGCCACGATCATGACGGCCTTGTCGCCCTGCATGGCGGCGTTAAACAACGACTGGTAGGTAAACCACTCGGACACAAAGCCGTTGAAGGGCGGGATGGCCGAGATGGCAAGCGCGCCGACGAGGAAGCAGATGGCCGTAGCCGGCATACGACGGAACAGGCCGCCCATCTTCTCCATATTGCGCGTACCCGTGGAGTACAGCAGCGCACCGGCGCCCAAGAACAGCTCGCCCTTAAACATCGCGTGGTTAAACGTGTGATAGAGGGCGGCCATCAGAGCCAGGACGGCGATGCCGACCGAGTTGAGCGCCATAGCGGCCATGGAGGCGCCGACGCCGATCAGAATGATGCCGATGTTCTCGACGGAGTGATAGGCCAGCAGGCGCTTGATGTCATGCTCCTGCAGGGCGAAGGCCACGCCGAGGACCGACGAGATCGCACCGAAGACCATGACCATAAGACCCCACCAGACCTGAACGCCCGAGGCGGAGAGCAGGTCGAGGCCCACTTTGAGGATGCCGAAGATACCGATCTTGATCATGCCGCCGGACATGAGGGCCGACACGTTGGACGGCGCCTCGGGATGTGCCTTGGGCAGCCAGCCGTGCAGCGGGATGATACCGGCCTTGGCGCCAAAGCCAAAGAAGGCGAGCACGAAGCACACGGATGCGACCGCGGGGCTAAACTGCGTAGCGCGGAAATCCGCAAAGGCAAACGAGCCGCCGGCGAAGTTGGTCATGGTGAGGAAGCTCGCCATGATGAGCACAAAGCCCACGTGCGCGATCACAAAGTAGAGCCAACCGCCATGGATGGAGTTCTCGTTCTCCTCGATCACGACCAGGAAGTACGAGGTCAGCGACATGAGTTCGAAGGCGACCAGGAACCAAAACACGTTGTCGGCAGTAATGACGAGCATCATGGACGCCACGAAGGTGTTAAAGAAGAAGCCGGCGCGGCCCTTTTTGCCCGGGTACTCATCAAAGTAGTTGAGACCGTAGATCGAACCGGCAAACGCGAGCACCGAGATGAGCGCCACGAACAGGCCGGACAGCTGGTTGAGCAGCAGCTGGAAATGGGCAAACGGGAAGAACACGATGGTGTCGACCGACGTGACATCGCCCAGCACGGCCTGGATACCGGCCACAAACGAAAGCACCGCGGCGACGGCGCCGATCAGGCAGCCGGCGGTCTTGGCGGCGTTGTCGGCCTTAATCAGCAGAACCGAGGCGAGCGCACCGATGCACGAGACGGCAAGCGATGCGATAAACAGCGTCATGCTATCCATTGTTTACGCTCCCTTCTGCTTTCTCGGACAGACCCTGGGCCACAGCGGTAACGTCGACGACCGGACCGTTTTCGATCGAGCGCAGGCGCTTGGCCTCGTCGAGCTCGCGATCGGCCGCGCCGCCCATGACGGTCAGCGCCTTGGTGGGGCACGCCGCCACACAATGCGGACCGTCCGGATCGAAGGCGCACAGGTCGCACTTGACAGCGCAGGTGTACTGGCCGGGAGCCCACGTAAGCAGGCTGCTCAGGGACTTAGGATACGAAGGCGTCGGGTCGCACATGCCTGCGACACCGGCGATAGACGTGCCATCGGGATGGATGGCTCCGAAGGGGCACGCGATGGCGCACAGCCTGCACCCGATGCACTCCTGCTCCTTGACGTGGATGCGATCGCCATCGTGCTCGATGGCATTCACCGGGCAGACCTCGGCGCAGGGGGCACCCTCGCAATGGTGGCAGGCAAGGGCGGCCGAAATACCGCCGGTCTTCACGAGCGCCAGGCGCGGCGTATCCTGAAGACCCTGCATCCGGTGGGCGTCGGCACAGGCGGACTGGCATGTTCCGCAGCCGATGCACCTCTCCGGGTTGATGTCGATGAAGCGGTTCATCCCCACTTCCTTTCAAAATAACGGGCCGGGCTCCCGAACGTACGGGACGCCCGGCCCAAAAAGCCAACGAGAACGGGACTACACGATTTGATTCACGTGCGTCTCGTCGTCGAACTTGGCGGCGCCAGGCTCAACGTCCTGGGGAGCGGCGGCGTCCACCAGAGCCTGCTTGAGCTCGGTGTACTGACGCTCGACCTCGCCCTCGGCCCAGACCTGGTCGGCGATAGCGTCGACCTGGCAGGCGGAGAACTTGTCCTCGGGCGTATGCGAGACCGGGTCGACCTTGTGCATGGTCAGCTCGTTGCACTTGCCGATCCACCACTGGTAGGTCATATAGACCGTGCCCTTGTTGATGCGGTCGCTCACGTCGGCGCGGCTGTATACCTGGCCGCGGCGGCTGTGAATCGAGACGATATCGCCGTTCTTGATGCCGCGCGCCTGGGCGTCCGCGGGATTCATGCGGACAAAGCCGGGCTCGTCGGCAAGCAGCGCCAGCGTCTTGCAGTTGCCGGTCATCGAGCGGCAGCTGTAGTGGCCGACCTCGCGGACGGTGCACAGGATGAGCGGGTACTCATCGTCGGGAAGCTCGGAGGGCGCCTCCCAGTCGTGCGCCATCAGGTTGGCGCGGCCGTCCTTGGTGGTGAACTTGCCACCAGCGAACATGTCGGGCGTACCGTGGTCGTTCACATCGGTGCTCTTGACGGGCCACTGGGCGTAGCCGCCCTCGGGAGCCATCTTCTCGTAGGTCGCGCCCACAAAGTTGGGGCACAGGCTAATGCACTCGTTCCAGATCTGCTCGGTGTTGTCGTAGTGCATGGGATAGCCCATGCGCGTAGACAGGTCCGCGAAGATCTCCCAGTCGTGACGGCACTCGCCCTTGGGCGGAACGGCCGCATCAAAGTGCTGGAAGCTACGGTCGGATGCGGTAAAGACACCCTCGTGCTCGCCCCAAGAGGTAGCGGGCAGGATGACGTCGGCGAGCATGGTCGTCTGCGTCATAAAGATGTCCTGGCAAATGAACAGATCCAGCTCGGAGAGCGTCTTGCGCATACCGGCCGAATCGGGCTCGGTCTGCACCGGGTCCTCGCCGTAGTTGTAGAAGCAGTGCACCTTGCCCTCGTCGACCAGGTGGCCCAGGTCGGTGAGCTTGTAGCCCTCCTCGAGCGGGAGCTTTTCCTCGGGCACGCCCCAAGCCTTGGCAAACTTGGCACGCACTGCCGGGTCGGTGACCTTCTGGTAGCCAGGGTACAGGTTGGGCAGCATGCCCATATCGCAGGAGCCCTGGACGTTGTTCTGACCGCGCACGGGCGCGAGGCCGGAATTGGGTTTGCCGATCTGGCCGGCAACGCAGGCGATGGAGGCGATGGTGTGCACCGTCTTCAGGTTCTGCTTCTGCTGGCATACGCCCATGCCCCAGCCAATGATGGCAGAGGGCTTCGCCGTGGCGTACATCTCGGCAGCTTGGTGGATCAGCGCGGGCTCGACACCCGTGATGTCCTGTACGGATTCGGGAGTGTAGTTCTTGATGGTCTCCCACCATTCGTCAAAGCCGTTCGTGTGCTCGGCGACGAATTCCTTGTCGTAGAGGCCATCGTTGACCAAGCAGTTGGCAAAGGCGTTGAGGAACGCAACGTTGCAACCGTTCTTGATCGGAAGGTAGAGATCGGCGATACGCGCGGTTTCGATATGGCGCGGATCGGCGACGATGATCTTGCAACCCTTTTCTTTGGCTCGCACGATACGCCTTGCGACGATGGGGTGCGAATCGGCAGGGTTATAGCCGAAGAGGAAAATGCAGCCCGCATCCTCCATACCGGGGATGGAGCATGACATGCAACCTGAACCAACCGTGTCCATCAGACCGAGGACAGTAGGGCCGTGTCAAGTACGGGCGCAGTTGTCCACGCTGTGGGTGCCGATGCACGCACGCGTAAACTTCTGCATGACGTAGTTCGCCTCATTGCCGCCGCCTCGCGAAGAGCCGGTGGTCATGACAGCGTTAGGACCATATTCGTCAATTATGGCCTGCATCTTAGATGCGGTGAAATCCAGTGCCTCGTCCCAGCTTACGCGCTCAAGATCCGCGCCCTTAGTGCGGCGGATCATCGGGTGCAGTACGCGAGGAGTCAAGATCTTGGTGTCGTTGATGAAGTCGTAGCCGCTCATGCCCTTAAGGCACAGCTCGCTCTGGTTGGTGATGCCGTTGAGCGGTTCGGTGCCCACGACCTGGCCGTTTTGGACCAGGAGGTTAAACTGGCAACCGGCGCCGCAGTACGGGCAGATCACTTTATGCTTCTCCATGACACCCTCCTTCCTTTCTCTGCTACCGAATGCTCGGTACTTGTTTGACAATCATTGGGCCTGTCGCCCGACGCTTACGCCTCGTTTTCGATGGTGGCGCGGGCACGCTCGGCAGTCAGTTCTGCCAGACGCTCCTCGTCCACCAGGGTGAGGCCCTTGGTCGGGCACGCCTCGGCACACGCCGGACCGCCGGGACGGTCCACGCACAGGTCGCACTTGAGCACGAAGCTCTTAGTCTGCGAACCGACGCGAACGTCGCCCATCAAGACGGGGACCTGCGTGGTCGCCACGCTCACGGCGCCAAAGGGGCAGGCCATGACGCAGCTCTTGCAGCCGATGCAGTTGTCCTCGTTAACGCCGATGCGATGGTTCTTTGGATCAAAGAACAAGGCGCCCGTAGGACAAGCCTTGGCACACGGTGCATCCTCGCAGTGATGGCAAGCCACCGGTGCGGAGATCTCGTACGTACGCGTCACGCGCAGGCGCGGCGCGGCGATGTTGCCGGGAATATCGTGTGCCTCGATGCACGCCGCCATACAGGTTTGGCACCCAATGCAACGTGAGGAATCGGCTACGACTCGTTTATTGCCCATGTTGTTCACTCCCTCCTGAATCCCATGCCGGAGAGACCCTGTCGACGTTGCCCCGGACCGCCCGTGGTCCGGCATCGACGTATCGAGCGCATGCGGCGAAACAGGCACTTCGATAGAATTCCTCCAACGATATACAGGTTAAATATACGCAGTTGCAGGTGGCAAACTTGAGCATAGGCCCTGCAATACGGCTGTATTGCAGGGGTTTTGGCAGGTTGGAACTATTCTCGGATTGCTATAAAGGTGAGTGTATTACATGCGTACATCCAGGAGAGATTTCACGCTCGTTTATAAAGGATGTAATACGTTTGATATATATTTCGCGCTCATTAACTTGAGTGCAATAAAGCAGTGGTTATAAGATTGGCTATTATCCAATGTTGTATTTGACTATTCATATTGCACGCTAGCTAAGGGAGGGCAGTGATGTCATCAACGCAAAAACGAGCCATCCTGCAGGTGCGCATTCGCGAAGAGAACAAACAGCATGCCGAGCGCCTCTACGACGCCATGGGCACATCGCTCGCCGAGGCTGTCCGTCTATTTGTCGCGCAGAGTATTTTGATGCGCAAGCTCCCCTTTCAGCCGGTCGCCGTGCGCTCCAAGGACGGCACGGCCGCCTATGGATTGCTCAAAGCATATGGGTACCCCAATCGCCGCTCCGAGGAGCGCAATGCCTGGATTGAATACTTAGCCACAGAAAGCGACGAGTCGGTTTTGGGTCCCGAGGAAGTAGATATCCATGAGTAGCACCATCATCGACGAGACCGTCATCCTGCGCTACCTGCTTAACGACGACGAGGTCCTGTCACCGCGCGCCGCCAAGGTCATCGCCACGCGCACCGCTCGCGTCTACCCCGAAATCATCACGCGCGTCGTGGTCACGCTGCGCGACGTCTATAAGGTTCCCCGCGTTGAGATTGCTACGGCCTTGAAAAGGCTGCTCGATGACGTCATGGTCGACGAGCCTACCGTTGTCGCCCTTGCCGTCAAACTCTTTGGCAGGACCCATATGGACTTTACCGACTGCCTCCTCGCAGCCCGAACCGCCATCTACAACGATGATGTCGTGAGCTTTGGCAAGCCCATCATCCAAGGCATGATCGACTACCGCCGCCAGCGCCAAACCGCCGCCGACGCCCGCAGCCGAAGCACCGACTCCACCATCGACAAGCTCCGCCACCGTCCCCGCAGCTAACCCCATCCCCTCCTAAGTTGCGGTGAAATAGTTCTTGAATGGCCATCAAAAGCCTAAACAGGAACTATTTCATCGCGGCTTTGTGGGCGTGGGGCGGCATCGATTCCCGTCACCACGCGCACTTACGAAAACGGCTCTGGTCCCAAAAAGGAACCAGAGCCGTTAAGCTATCTTGTGGAGCGGGCGACGGGAAGTCCAAGGGCTTGCTTCGCAAACCCTTGTTTCGCTGCGGGCCATTGGCCCTTGCGTGCTGCGCTGGAAAATGCTCACGCATTTTCTCAGCTTCGCACCCTGCCGGGTTCGATTCCCGTCGCCCGGCACGTTTACGAAAACGGCTCTGATCCCAAAGGGAATCAGAGCCGTTAAGCTATCTTGTGGAGCGGGCGACGGGAATCGAACCCGCGTCATCAGCTTGGAAGGCTGGGGTTCTACCATTGAACTACGCCCGCAAGATATGGTCGGGACGACAGGATTTGAACCTGCGACATCCTGCTCCCAAAGCAGGCGCGCTACCAAACTGCGCCACGTCCCGAAGGTGTTGAGCAGCTAAGGTCTAAACCTTGCGTGTCCCAAAGCGAAGGAAATTATAAGGGAGACTCCCCGCCCGTGCAAGCATTGATGCTTTAGCTCCTCGAATGTGCAACAAAACGACTATGGAGCAGGCCGATCACAAAGGCAACCACGGCGACCGGCGCCCACGCGGCTCCAATGTCCGCCAGCGGCAACGCATCGAACGGCAGCCACGCGCCCGCAAAGAACGCATCGCGGACCGAAGCGATTACGCTCTGCACCGCGACAACGCCGCCGACCCAGACCCACACCTGCGGATGAGCGTCGCAAAAGCCGTGCACCAGGCCCATCAGCACCAGCACAATGGCAACGGGATACAAGGCGTTGAGCATAGGCACCGAGAACATAAGGATCACGTCGAGGCCCACGTTGGAGAGCACGCACGAAAACGCCGCGAACACAAAGGCGAGAACCGCAAAGGGGCGACGCATGGCCTCCTCAGAAGCCTCCGCTCCCCCTTCGACCACATACGTCTCGCAGAAGTAACGCGAGCAGCAGCTGATGAGGCCGATGCACACGTTCATGCAGGCGAGGAAGAAGATCGCAAAGACCACGACCGTGCCGGCAAGCCCAAAATGCATGGAGGCCGAACGGGCAAGGATGGCGGCGCCGTTGGTGACATCGGGCATAACCGTGCCGAGCTGCATGCCGGCAAGCGCCAGGCCACAGTAGATGATGGCCATGAGCACGCCGGCGATCACACCGGAACGCGAAATCTCAAAGGCCACGCGCTTGTCATCGGTAACACCCAACTCGTGGATGGTCTCGGCGATGATGATGCCGAAGGCGAGCGACGCGAGCAGGTCCATGGTCTGATAGCCAGTCAAAAAGCCCTGCACGGCGGCGCCTGCATCGTAGGGAGCCTGAGGCGCGGCAGCCGGTCCCAGTGGCGAGACCACGGCGGCACCCACGACCAGCACGATGAGCGCAATGAGCGCGGGACCCGTAATGCGGCCGAGCACGCGCGTGATGACGCCCGGACGCAGCGTGAGCGCAAACGCGACGATAAAGAAGCCAACGGCAAACACCAGGCGAGCCGTGCCGAGCGAAACACCCTCGGGCAGCAGCGGCACCAACATCTCGAAGGCCGTGGAGCTCGTGCGCGGAATAGCCAGGCACGGGCCGATGGCCAGATACACCGCCGCGACAAAGAACTCACCAAACTTGGGGTGCACGCGGCCGGCAAGCTCGCGCGCCGTTCCGGCAAGCGCCACGGCAATAAAGCCCATAACAGGCAGACCGATAGCGGCAATCAAAAAGCCAATCATGGCAAGCGGCGTGGCCGTGCCGGCCTGAAGTGCCAGCAACGGCGGAATGATGAGGTTACCGGCGCCAAAGAGCATCGAGAACAGCGCAATGCCGACGGTAACGACATGGTCGGAGCGCAAACCGCGCGGAGCGGATGAGGCCATATGCACACCTTTCGGGTCGAAACAAAAACGGGACGGGCAAAACACCCGTCCCGCAAGTATATACGCTCTAGCAGGCTAAATCGCGCAAAGCATCAATCGTGGTGTCGACTTCCTCGTCCGTGTTGAAATACCCAAACGAGAAGCGAACGATACCCTGGCGCTCGGTCCCGAGCGCGCGGTGCATGAGCGGAGCGCAATGGGCGCCGGGGCGCGTCGCAATCCCCCACCCCTGCATGAGCGCGTCCGAGATCTCGGCCGAATCGATAGCGCCCACGTTGAGTGAGACGATCGCCGAGCGCATGGGCTGATCAAACGCACCGTAGAGCGCAATGCCGGGGATTTCGCGCACACCGGCAAGGAAGCGATCAGCGAGCGCACGCTCGTGGGCAGCAATCGCCTCGACCCCACCCTGGGCCTCGATAAAGTCGAGACCAGCGGAAAGGCCCGCGATGCCGTGACCGTTGAGCGTGCCCGCCTCAAGGCGCGTGGGCCAATCAAGCGGCTGCAGTGCATCGAAGCTGTGCACACCCGTGCCACCCATGGCCCACGGAACCACGTCAATGTCCTCCGCCACGGCCAGGCCGCCGGTGCCTTGGGGTCCCATGAGCCCCTTGTGGCCGGTAAAGCACACGACGTCGAGCCCCATGGCATCCATGTCAATCTTCGCCGTACCGGCAGACTGAGAGGCGTCGACGATCACAAGCGCGCCGGCCGCATGGGCTATGGCCGCCACGCGCGCAATGTCGACCGCGTTGCCGGTCACATTAGAGGCATGCGTCACCACCACGGCACGCGTGCCCGGCGTGACCAACCGCTCGAGCTCGTCGTAGTCGAGCACGCCGTTCGCGTCGCAGCCCGCATGCTCAACGGTCACGCCCTGCTCTGCCGCCAGGCGGTTGAGCGGACGCAGCACGGAGTTGTGCTCGAGCACCGTCGTGACCACACGGTCGCCGGGGCGCACCACGCCATTGATAACGGTGTTGAGCGCCGCCGTGGAGTTGGGCGTAAAACACACATGGTCCGCCCTCGGGCAACCTAAAAGGCGCGCGAGCTTGGCACGGCAACCGTGAATCGTACGCGCCGCGTCGAGCGCACCCGACGTGGCGCCACGCCCGGCATTGCCGAGCGAGCACATCGCCTGCGTCACGGCATCGATGACCGTCTGCGGCTTGTGCATGGTCGTCGCCGCGTTATCCAGGTAGATCATCGCACGACCTCCCACATATCAATCACGGTATAGCCCTCGGTGGGAACGCCCGCCGAGGCGAGTTCGCCGCGCAGCAGCTCCTCATCGGCAGGCAACGCCTTCCACGCCAGACCGCAGCCGGCAGCGACCTCCCCGGGCACGGGAATCGTTCGCCCGGGAAGACCGCGCTCGATGCACAGGGACTCGCAACCCATAGCGGCCGCCGTGGTGGGAAACGTGATGACAAGCGCCGGGCGCTTCTCTCTCATGGCAACTCCAACCAATACGCTACGGGCGCACGACGCGCACGGCCTGCTCCATCTTCTCCACGATCACGTACATGTTGGTGATCTCGCCCACCGCAAGCTGGTCTTTAATGCCATAGTGGTCCAGGCAGGTGCCGCAGGTAAGGATCTCGACGCCCTGCTCGGCCAGACCCTTCAGGTCGTCGAGCACCGGTGAGCCCTCGACGGTGAGCTTGGCGCCGCCGTTATAGAACAGCATGGTCGAAGGCAGCTCCTCCTGCTGTGTCACGGCAAAGATGAAGGCCTTCATGAGCTTGTGGCCCAGCTCGTCGTCGCCGCGGCCCATGCAGTCGGTGTAGACGGAGATGACGAGCTTGCCCTTGCCGGCGCTGGCATCACAGAAGGCAGCGCCATCCTGCTCGGGATCGGCCACGGCAACGGCGCCAGAGGTCGCCACGGTCACGTGCCACTCGGCGTCAGAAACCTTCTCGACCAAGGCCGTGCAGCCCTTCTCCTGCGCCATCTTGGAGATGTTCTTGACGGCGGTCTCGTTATCGACCGAGGTCACCACGGCACCCTCGCCTTCAAGCTGTTTGAGCGCCTTAAGCGTCTTGACGACGGGCAGCGGGCAGGCATCGCCCATGGCATTGACTTCAATTTTGGTAGACATAGCTTTTCCTTTCGAATAAATCGTTTTAGAACGGCACATAGCTCAATAAACGTGTCGTTAACGGACAACGTGAACGGCAGGACCGCCTGGCACCGGCTCGCACGCGCGACCGACGACGGCGGCGATACGTCCTTCGGCATGCAAACGGCGCGCAAGCTCATCCACATCGGCAGCAGGTGCCGCGACAAGCAGGCCACCAGACGTCTGTGGATCGTACAGCGAGTCGAGCATGCCCGGCTCCAGGTCCTCGTCGGCAGCCACGCGCGGGCCAAAGAAGTCCTGGTTGCGGTAGGAGCCCGCGGGGATAATGCCCAGACGCGCCATGTCGAGCACCTGATCAAAGAGCGGCACCGCCCCCGACGCAAGCTCAATCTGCACGCCCGAGCCCTCGGCCATCTCGCACGAGTGCCCAATCAGGCCAAAGCCCGTAATGTCGGTGCAGCCGTGAAGTTCAAGTCCCTCGGCCAGACGAATCGGCGCCTCGTTGAGGGTGCGCATCGAGTCAAACATGGCTGCGGCCTCGTCCTGTTCGATAAGCTCGCCCTTAATGGCCGTGGTGATGATGCCCGAGCCGATCGTCTTGGTCAGCAGCAGAACATCGCCCACGCGTGCGCCGCTGTTGGCGAGCATGCGGTCGAGCGCGACAAAGCCGCTCACGGACAAGCCGTACTTGGGCTCGTCGTCGTTGATGGTATGGCCGCCCGCGATGGAGCAACCCGCCTCGACGCACTTGTCGGCGCCGCCCGCCAGAATCTGACCGGCAACCTCAATGCCCAGACAACTGGGTATGCAGAGCAGGTTCATGGCATGGCTCGGCCGCCCGCCCATGGCGTAGATGTCCGACAGCGAGTTGGCCGCGGCAATCTGGCCAAACAGAAACGGGTCGTCGACCATCGGCGGAAAGAAGTCGATGGACTGCACAAGCCCCAGGTTCTCCCCTACGCGGAAGACGCTCGCATCGTCGGAGGTATCGAACCCCACGAGCAGGTTGTCGTTATGCACATTGGGCAAATCGCCCAGGACCTGGGCGAGGGCTCCGGGAGCCAACTTAGCGGCTCAACCGCTCGCGGCCGTCATGGACGTGAGCCTAATCTGATCCTTATCCATCGATACCTCCTTTCAAGGTTGCCAACTGCTCCAGTATACGCGCCCAGCAGGCATCCCACGAAACCGCAGATGGGTCAAAGGTCGAAATGGGTTCCGCAAGCGACTGGGCCACGGCATCTGCCAGTGCATGCTCAAACCGCTGACAATCGCGCGCGTCGGGTGTATCGACATCCGTCATTCGCGGCGGCGTTACCCACGTTACGGGCGCGCCTGGCAAGGCAGTCTCGAGCCATGGACGCACGCCGGGCAGATCGGTCATGACGACTTTGCATCCGCAGGCCATCGCCTCAATCGGCACCAGCGGCAGCCCCTCGTAAAAGGACGGCAGCACAAACACCTCGGCCTCGCGATAGGCGCGCACCAGCTCGTCGCGACTCAGACGGCCAGCAAACTTCACCGGCACGGGGGAATCTCCGGAAGCCCGAGCGATGCGCTCATATTCATCCGCATCGCCATGGCCTCCCACCAGTACAAGCCGACTCGGGCGTACCTCACGCGCCGTATCGGAGTCCTCACCAAAGCGCCCCATCGCGTGCACCAGTGATTCGACGCCCTTCTTAACGCACACCTTGCCCACAAAGACGAGCGACCCGGGAACCTTTATCATCTGTCCATCGCGGCAAAACACCCGATGGTCATAGCCTGTTCCAATCACATGAACACGCAACGGATCAACGCCATAAACACGCCTGATCATGTCGGCCTGCTCGGCATGAAGCGAAAAGACGGCATCGAGGCAGCGGACCGCCGCGACAATGCGATCATGGGCGAGTCCATGGGTCAACATCTGCCGAATATCGGTCGAATGGCACACGCCGCACACGGGAATGCCCCGCACGCGCTCCCGCACCAAGGCACACAGCAGATACAGGTGATGGCAGATTATCGCATCAGGCTTAAAGACGGCGATGGCCTGGTCGATCGCCGCACCAAAGGCGCGCTCAAAGGACGCGGCCATCGTGGGCGTCAAGTCGCAATAGCGTGTCGAAGGATACGGCATCACGTCCGACATGCCGCAAATGCAAAACGGCAGCTCGGGCGTCTCGAACGGCACCGCAAACACACGCGCGGCGGAATCGAGCTCCCCCTGCGTGTCCCCGGGCGCAGCACCGCACAGCACCGCCGCCTCGTAGCCCGCGGCAATTTGCGAGGACACCAGTGCAGCGAGATACGTGCCGCTTCCCGTGCTATCGGGTTTTTGGGCCGAGATGTTGAGGATGCGCATCGACAGGGCCCCTTAAACCAGCGCCCGCGCGCGGACAGCCGCGCCGATCGCTCCGGCAAAGCGAGCCTGGGGCGAGGTGGTCACCGGCGACCCCAGTAGCTCGCCCAACCGCTCCACCACGAAGGTGTTCTCGCACAGGCCACCGGTCAGGTAGTACGGGGCGCCCGCGGCCTGCCCGGCCATGGTCGCCACGCGCGAGACCACGCTGTCGATCACGCCACGGGCGATGTTCTCGCGCGGCTCACCGCGACCGATCAGGCTGATAACCTCGCTTTCGGCAAACACCGTGCACATGCTGCTGATCTTGGTGGGCTCGCCGGAACGCGCCAGGTCGGCCATCTGCTGCTGGGAAATGCCCAGGCGGTCGGCCATGATCTCCAAAAAGCGCCCCGTGCCGGCGGCGCACTTGTCGTTCATGGCAAACTTGGCCACGCGGCCGCCTTTAAGCTGGATGACCTTAGTGTCCTGACCACCCACATCAATCACGGTGCCATGGTCACCAAACAGACGCACGGCACCGGTACCGTGGCAGGTAATCTCAGTCACGACCTTATGCGCATAGGGCACGGCGACACGTCCGTAGCCGGTCGCGATCACGCGCACGTCGTCGGCAGCCACGTCATAGCCAGCCGCGGCAAGCTCGCCGCGCAGACGCTCGGCCGCATCAACCGAGGAGAACCCGGTTGGCTGCACACACATCCACGCCACCGAACCTTCCCCATCGACCACAGCGGCCTTAGCCGCCGTAGACCCGATATCGATCCCGATCCCTATCATGGCCCTCTCCCAATCTAAACATCAAAGGTAGCGGCGCGTTCGGGCGCCTTGGCATCCTCCCTCACATGTGACAAAGGGACAGTCCCTTTGTCACATACCGTCACCTACAGGGTCTCGATAAAGGCTGCGATGCGCGTCTCGATTTGGCCCATGTCGCCGTTGCTGTAGTCGGTCTCGATCTTCATGTACGGAATACCCGCACCCTCGACGGCCTCCTGCATGCGCGCGCTCTCCACGTTAAAGGTGTGGCACGCCTGTAGCACGCTCTCTACCACGCCATCGACATGATACTTCTCGCACATGGCCAGCGTGTTTTCCATACGACCGTCGTTGGGCGTCATGACCGAGCAGTTGATGTCCAAGTAGCGGTCGGCGATGGCGCGCAGAATATCGGGAGCCTCCGGGTCGATCATCATGGCCGCCGTACGCTCGCCCGAGCAGTCGTCCATGCACACAACCACGCCGCCGTTGGACTCGATGGTGCGACCGATCTTATTGATCACACCGCCCACTGGGCAGCCGGTGATCAGAATGCGCTTGGCATCCGCCGCGACCGGGCGCTCACCCGCGTCGTAGGCCTCGCGCAGCTTGGCAACCTTTTGCTCCAGCTGCTGCGTATAGGCCTCGATATCAAAGCTGAACGTGCCGGCAAACATGGTGCTCATCAGGTCGACGCCGCTCATGGCCGCCGGCTGGTTGGCCTGCAGCGCAAACATGTCGAGCTGGGCCGCACGCAAGCGGTTGCGACGGCGCACGGCGGCGCGCAGGTCATCGTCGGTAATCGTAATACCGTAGAAGTTCTCGAGCTCCTCCTTGAGCAGACGGCACTCCTCGTACCAGCCCTCGCGCTCGTAGGCGCGATCGCGACCCTGCGGAAGATGCAGAATGTGCGTGCGCTTGAGCTCGTTGAGCAGCTCGTACATCTTCTTCTTGCCGTCGCAGGTGGTCTCGCCGATGATCATGTCGCTAAAGTACGTAAACGGGCACTTTTGCGAATAGGCAAAACCGTAGGTCGACTTGATGAGCGGACACAGATTTGCCGGCAGCACCTTCTCGGCCTCGGGAATCACCTCATCGGACGTACCGCACAGCGCCACGCTCGCAGCCCCCGCGGCATCGATAATCTCGAGCGGCGTATAGCTGCACAAAAAGCCGACCAGGCGATTGCCGGCCTGCTTATAATCCTTAACGCGAATAAACGCCGCCTTGCGTTGCTCGTTGAACTCCTCAAACGTGCGCGGCAACGGCTGTTCCTCGATATCGGCCATAGTAGTTCCCCTCTCTTGTACCGATATACCGACAATTAAACAACGAACCCACGCCATACCCAAAAGGAAGCATCCTCTAGGGAATGGCGTCGATAAGCTCCTGCGTATACGGATCGCTCGGGTGCGCGATCACGTCCTCGGCCGCGCCCTCCTCGACAAGACGACCGTGATAGAGCACGCCAATCCGGTCGGACATATGCCGAACCACACGCATATCATGCGTGATAAACAGCAGCGCCACGCCCGTCGTGCGCTGCAGGTCGCGAAGCAAGTTGAGCACTTGGGCCTGAACGGACACGTCAAGCGCCGAGACCGGCTCGTCGCATACCACAAGGCGCGGCTCGCAAATAAGCGCCCGTGCCAGATTGAGTCGCTGACGCTGTCCCCCCGAAAGGTCATGCGGATAGCAGTCATAATGCTCTGCCAGAAGACCGACCGAGGCCAGGGCCGAGAGAGCGCGCCCATGGCGCTCATCCACATCGCGCACGCCGGCGATAATCAGCGGCTCCTCCAAAATGCGGCCGACACGGTTACGTGGGTCAAAAGCCGTATAGCTATCCTGGAATACCAGCTGGATTTCGCGGCGAAACGGCTTGCGTTCGCGCTCCGACATCGTGGCGAGGTCGTGCCCACGATAGACAATCGAGCCGGAATCCGCACGCTCGAGACCACAGATCAGGCGTCCAGTCGTCGACTTGCCCGATCCGGATTCGCCAACCAGGCCATAGACCTCGCCCGGTGCGATCTCAAACGACAGATCGTCCACGGCGGTAAAGGCCTGACGCTTAAAACCTGATCCCGGCATGGGATACGTTTTAGTCAGATGTGAGACCCTAAGCAGGGCTTCGCTATCAACAGCCATGGCACTTCCCTTTCTCGACAAGCCAGCATTTAGACCGGTCGCACGCATTCACGGCAACCAGCGGAGGCTCCTGCGTGCGGCAGCGCTCGTCCGCCCGGGCGCAACGAGGCGCAAAGCGGCATCCACAGGGTATTGCCGTAAGCGGCGGCACTGTGCCCGGAATATCCGCCAGCGTGTCAACTCGCTCGCCTTCGAGCGGCGGAATGCTCGCGATGAGCCCCTGGGCATACGGGTGGCTCGGGCGCTCCATAAGGCCGCAGGCGTCGATCTCTTCTACGATTTGGCCCAGATACATGACGTGTACGCGCGAGCAGATGCTCGTGACGACACCCAAATCATGGCTGATAAAAAGCACCGCCATGTTCTCGGTGCGGTTGAGGTCGCGCAGTAGGTCGAGGATCTGCTTTTGGGTGGTGGTGTCGAGTGCCGTGGTGGGCTCGTCGGCGATAAGCAGGCGCGGGTGCCCGGCGAGCGCCATGGCGATCATCACGCGCTGGCGCATGCCGCCGCTAAAATCGCCCGGATACATGTCGAAGCGTGCCGCGGCATCTCGAATTCCCACACGCTCCAACAGCGATAGAGCCTCGTTGCGGGCTTCGCGTCGGCTCACCTTACGGTGGGCCCGCACCGCCTCGATAACCTGCGCACCCACCGTCATGACGGGGTTAAGCGAGGACAACGGGTCCTGGAAGATCATGGCGATGTCGCAGCCGCGCACCTCGCGCATGCGCTTGAGCGGGCGCGCGAGCAGGTCCTCCCCGTCAAAGAGAATCTGACCGGTATAGGCCATCTTCTGTTCATGCTCCAATAGGCGCATGACACTCTGGGCAAACACCGACTTACCGCAGCCGGACTCGCCGACAACACCAACGATCTCGCCGGCATCGATATGTAGGTTGAGTTTGTTGACGGCTTCCAGCGCGTTGCCATCGCGGCCCACAAACGAGATGCACAGGTCGCGCACGTCCAAAAGATGTTCGCTCATGGGCTAGTCCTCCTTGGTCTTGGGGTCGAGGGCGTCGCGCAGGCCGTCGCCGGCAAGGTTCAGCGAAAGCACGCTCGCGATGATGGCCGCTGCCGGGAAGAAGATCATCCACCAGGCTTTGCGCATCACGTTCTTGCCCGCCTGCAGGATGTTGCCCCAACTGGCATCGGGAGCCTTGATACCCAGGCCCAGAAACGAGAGGGCGGCCTCCGAGAGCACGGCCTCGGCAAAGACAAAGGTCGCCTGCACCAGGAAGGGTGCCATAACGTTGGGCACGATATGCAACCACACGATACGGGCCGTGGAGGCGCCCTGTACGCGCAGGGCCTCCACAAAGGGCTCCTCCTTGACCACCATCGCACGCGAGCGCACGATGCGCGCCATGCTGGGCGTATAGACGATGGAGAGCGCGATGATGACGTTCCAGACCGAGGCGCCCATCATGGCCATGAGTGCGATAGCCAAAAGCACGCCCGGAATGGACATAAGGCCGTCGCAGATGCGCATGAGAATATGATCGAGTCTCTCGTTGTAGCACGCATAGGCGCCAATCACCAAGCCGAGCGCACTCGTCGCAAGCGTGACGGCAATGCCAACGCCAAGCGACACGCGCGCGCCCGCGATGACGCGGGCAAGCAGGTCGCGGCCAAAGTCATCGCAGCCAAAGGGATGCGCGGGCGAGGGCGCCGAAAGTCGCAACGTCATCTCCTGCGCATTGGGATTAACCGTCCACACCAGCGGACCGACGAGCGCGATCAGCGCAATCGCCAGGAAAATGCAGCCACCGACCACAAACCCCTTGTTGGCAAGGGCCTTCTTAAAGTTTGCCATCATGCATCGCCCCATTTGCGAGCGCGCGGGTCAAAAGCGCCGTAGGCAAGGTCGACGACCAGATTGATCACCGAATTCAACAAGGCGATGACCAGCAGCACGCCCTGAATCACCGGATAGTCGCGACGCTCGATAGAGCTCGTGACCAGCTGGCCCAAACCGGGGATGTTAAAAATGGCCTCAGTCACCACGGCGCCCGTAATCAGGGCGCCAAAAGAATAGCCGACCGAGGTGAGAATCGGCAGCGCTGCGTTGCGCAGGGCATGGGCCAGCACCACGCGAACCTCGGAGACGCCCTTGGCACGCGCCGTCTTGACGCAGTCAAGCTGCATGGCCTCGATAACGCTCGAACGGGTCATGCGCATGAGCAGGGCCGCCTGCACGCATCCAAGCGATATGGCCGGCAACGCAAGATAGCGTAAATGGCTGAACCAGCCCTTCGATAGCGGCGCATAGCCGGCCACCGGAAACACACGCAACGTGACGGCAAACAGCCACATAAGCATGAGCGCCATCAAAAAGCCGGGTATCGCCACGCCCAAAAGAGCAACGACACGCAAGACCGCGTCGGTGCGCGACCCATGTTTGAGGGCAGCGACGACGCCGCAGGGCAGTGCAATCAGCAGCGCGATGAGCTGTGCCAGAAGCGCGAGCGATAGCGTGGGGCCAAAGTGCTCGGCGATCGCCTGCGTTACGGGCCGGCGCATAAAATACGAATCGCCCAGGTCGCCGGTAAGCACGCCGCCCATCCACTCAACGTAGCGCTGCGGCAGCGGCTCGTTGAGTCCCAGGCTATCGTTGACGCGCTCGATCTGGTCGGCCGAAGCCTCCATGCCGAGCATCGAAGAGGCCGGGTCACCCGGTGTGAGATAGATAATCAAAAACACGACGACCGAGATGATGAGCATCACCGGAACCATCGCGCCTATACGTTTGAGCGTGTACTTCAACATGCGAGGCGTCTATTTCCCCTCTGAACGTGGACAGGGCGTGGCGGCCACAGGGGACCAGACCCCTCCAGCCGCCACGCCATCTATTGCATTACTCCGGACGCTTGGCGTTCCAGATGATGGCGCCGTCGAGCACCTCGACGTCCTCGACGTCTGCCTGGGTGCCCGTGATGGAAGCGTAGTGGCAAAGCGGCTCGATAACGGCGATCTCATAGAGGCGCTCCTGAGCCTCGGCCCACTTCTTGGCCGCGGCGTCGGTGTCCTTGGCGGTGCGGGTCTCGGCAACGAGCTTGAGCGCCTTCTCGTCGGACAGGCCATAGAAGGCCTTAGAGACCGAGAGGGACTGGGCCGGGATGGGCTTGTAGTTGGTGGAGGCCACAAAGAGGTCCCACTGCTCGGGCTTGCCGGAGCGGATGTCCATAAAGGTAGCAAACTCGTAGCTGTCGACCTCGGCGGTGAAGCCGGCCTTCTCGAGCTGCTCCTGCAGCGCGACGGTGGCGTTGTACATATCCTTGTAGTCGGGGGTGGTCAGCAGCTTGACCGTCTCACCGGCATAGGAGGTCTTGGCCAGAGCCTTCTTGGCGGCCTTGGCGTCTGCCTGGTTGAAGTACTTCTTGCCCGCGTCGGTCGCCCACTGAGCGTTCTCGGGGTTGCCAAGGTTGGGATCGATATTGAAGAGCTCCTTCTCGCCATAGGCGGCAAGAGCGGCCGCCTCGCAGTCGATAGCCATGAGTGCGCACTTGCGGATCTCCTCGTCGGCGAAGACGCCCTCGTTCATGTTGAGGAAGGCGGTCAGAACGCCGGCGTTATGGGTGTAGAGCTTGACGTCGTCGTTGCCGTCGAAGTCGTGGTAGTTCTCGGTGGGGATCTCGCCAGCGACATCGTACTCGCCGGTCTCAAACCCGCTCACGCGCGTGGAGGCCTCAGTCACGAACTGATAGTAGATGTCCTTGGTGGGCGCGGAGACCTTGCCGGTGTAGCCCGAAGCCTTGCCGTGGGCGGCGACATAGTCCTCGTAGCGGGTGAGATGGACGTACTGGTCCTGCTTCCACTCCACAAACTTGTAGGCACCGGTACCCACGTACTCGGTCACGCCAGTATCGCCCGCGGCCTCGATGACCTCGGAGGGGAAAATACCCGGATACTGGGAGTGGTTGCCCAGGATGATCAGAAAGTCGATGGCGGGCTCGGTCAGCGTGCAGGTGACCTCGTGGTCGCCCGAGGCGGCGAAGGTGGCACCGGGCAGCAGGCTCGCGGCGCGGTCGTTGACGGCGAGCCAGCGGTTCATCGAGGCCACGACGTCCTCGGAGCCAAACTCCTTGCCGTTGTGGAAGGTGACGCCCTCGCGCAGCTTGATGGTGTAGGTCAGGCCGTCGTCGGAGACCTCATAGCCCTTGGCCAGCACGGGCTGGGGCTCGTAGTCGCTATCGAGGCCAAAGAGCGGCTCGACGACGTTGCAGATGATGTCCATAGTCACAAGCGACGACGTGGTGTGCGGATCGAGGCCGTCCGGGCTCGCCGGGAGCGCGATCTGCAGCTCGTCGCGATACTCCACATCCTGGCCGGAGGCAGCGGCGCTACCGCTCTCGGCGCCCGAACCGCCGCAGCCGGCGAGGCCGAGGCCCGCCATGGCGCACAGGGCAGCGGAGCCGGTCAGAAAACCGCGACGGGAAACGCCCGCCTTGAAAAGGTCGTTGTTCATTGAGTTCCTTTCGTGTCTGAACAAACGGACAGAATCTGCCGGGACGGTGGAAATCCCCGTCCCGGCAGCTATGCGAAGCCGATTGGCGCCCTGCGGTGCATCCGAACACCGACCGGCATGGCAACAGAGAAATCCCTATCGCGCGGATAGGAACACCCGGCGGCACAGCTTGGCGCAGGTGCGGCTAAATCGTCTCGAGGAAGGCCTCGATGCGGGTCTGGAGCTGACCGGTATCCTCGCCGGCGTAGTCGGTCGTGATGTGCATAAACGGAATGCCCGCCTCCTCGGCGGCCTTCTCCACGGCAAACGACTCCATCTCGTAGAGCGTGCAGAACTGCAAGGCCACGTCGACGATACCGTCGGCATGCAGGTCCTTGGCCATCTGGACAATGTCCTTCATACGCTGGTCGTTGGGCGTAAAGACAGCACAGTTGATCTTAAAGTAGCGCTCGGCGATGGCGTCGAGCATCTCGTCGACCGTCTCGCCGGATTCGTCGACCAGGTCCTTGTAGTAGCGCGAGCCCGTGCAGGACTCCTCGCCCACCACGACGCCGCCGGCCTTCTCGATGAGATTGAACAGCTTCCAGTTGGGCACGGCCATGGGCGTACCGGTGTACAGGATGCGCTTGGTCCCCTTGGGTGCCACACCCTCGCCGGCCTCGACACGCTGCTCGCACTCGGCAGCCATATCGTTGATGGCTCCGGTCAGACGCGGCGTGTCGTCCATAAAGGCGGCCTGAACGGTCAGCAGGCTGTCGAGACCGCTGATGGGCGCCGGGTCGGCAGCGCGCGTGGCAGCGAGGCGCTGCAGGGCACTGCGCTTCTCATTGACGGCGTGGATGGCGGCCTTCAGACGCTCAGGCGTAATCTTGACGCCACACTCTTCCTCGATCTTGGCGGCGAGCTTCTTGACCTCGGCCTTCCAGGTCGCGAGCGTCGACTCGTCGTGCACGTTGGGAATATCCATGACGTACATGTTCTTTTGCGTGGCAAAAAACTCATAAGCCTTCTTCTTGCCATCGCAGGTGTTCTCGCCTACCACCAGGTCACTCGACTCAATGTAGGGGCAGACCTCACCCAGCTTAAAGCCGGCAAAGCTCTTGATAAGTGGACAGGTGTTGCGCGGCAGATGCTCCTCAACCTTATCGGTTGCCCAGTCGGCACCCGAGCACAGACCAACGGGAATGCCGTCACAGGCAAGCACGATCTCCTCGGGCACGTACACACAGAACGAGCCCACGATCTTGGTGGCCTCGCCGGCCTCCTTCTTGTCGAGCATCTCCTTAATGCGGCCGCTGTGGATGTTGGTGGCGACAAAATCCAGGTAGGACGTGGACTTGGGGCGATTGTTCTGCGTCAGGAACATATCGCCGTACATCTGGCCCACGGCACCCAGCAGCATGTCGTGGTCGGCAAGATTCATGCCGAGGCTCTCCCACATCGGATGGAAATCAAATTCTTCAGCCATAACGGTTCCCCTCTCGAACCAAAAATGAATAGCTACGGTATTGCTGCACGGTGGGTGGCGAAAACCCAGCCGCGCCTAAACCCGGAATTTTGGGGAACCTGCCTTGCGTTCGGTTATTTAGTTGAGCGTCGTCTCTCCCGGAGCCGTGAACATACCTGCTCATATGCGGCTCCGAGCCATATACAGGGCGCGCGCGGCAACGCGGCGAATATATGTCGTCTGCGGCATGTGCGCACCCTCCTTTACAAGTTGAGGTTAACTATATCAACGGTCATCGACCATGCGAACACCGTTGACATTCGTACGACAGCGTCGTGTGCCGTCGTTTAATAAATTATTATCTTGCTTGATAAGAGTTTGTCATTCCCCATTCGGCGAACGGCAAAAACAAGGCCGCCGAGGCTTATATCCCCGACGGCATTACCCGGCGCTATCGACAAACCAAATGGATCCTACTCGCATCGAAGTGCATGCGCAGCGTCTCGCCTGCTTGCGGCAGTTCGTCGACAGGCACGCCCACCTTGTTGACCTTCCACTGCAGACGCGTGGGCGCATCGCCGCGCGGCACGTCCAGCAGCACCAGCCGCTCAAAGCGTGAATCGCTCACACGGGCCACGTGCAGGTCGTAGCTGTTGCGACCCCGCTCAGCGCGGTTGTCCACATGGAAGTAGCTCGCACGAATACCCAGGTACGCCACGTCATCGGGGACCTCGCGACCCACGTTAAAGGTCATACCCCAGTCGAGGGCCTCAACTTCTTCGTCGCCGATCTTGCGCGCCCGGCTTGTGTTCTTGCATCCCGACAGGCGCAGCGCCGCCAGCGTCTGCGGACGGCGAACCACGTCCTCGATGGAGCCGATCTCCTCAACATGCCCGTTGTGCATCACGCAGATGCGCTCGCACAGACGGCACGCCTCGTCGATGTCGTGGCTCACGTAGAGCACGGTGCGGTTGCATACATCGAACAGGTCGAGCATGTTCTGCTCGAGGGCGCTCTTAAGATAGGAATCGAGCGCGCTCATGGGCTCGTCGAACATAAAAATGCCCGGATGCGCCGCCACCATGCGAGCAAGCGCCACGCGTTGCTGCTGCCCGCCCGAGAGTCGCGCGGGATAGCGGTCGGCAAATTCGGCCAGACCGAAGATACCCAGGTAGCGCTCGGCGAGCTTTTTGCGCGCGGCTGCGTCGCCCGCGTCCTTTACACCGGCGCATACGTTATCGGCCACCGTCATGTTGGGAAACAGCTGATAGTTTTGGAACAGCAGGGCGCATTTTCGCTCCTGGGGCGACAGGTTGATGCCCGCCGCCGAGTCAAAAAAGGTCACGCCGTTGACAACGATCTTACCCTCGTCGGGCGTCTCCACACCGGCGATGCAGCGCAGCGTACAGCTCTTGCCGCAACCCGAGGCGCCCAGCAGGGCCACGCGCTCCTCGCCGGCCTCAAGCTGCATGTCGAGCACAAACCCGAGATAACGTTTCTTAATATCCAAAACGAGCGACATAGCTTATCGACCTCCCTGCGGCGCCGCATCATCACGCATGAGCTCGGCCAGCGCCTCGCGATCGATACGCAGCGCATCGCCGCCGACTGGGTCGAGCGAATCGCCCTGTCCGGCGAGACCTTTGGCCTGTTTGCGCTCCGCACGGGAAAGGCCACGTTCGCGATACTTTTGCGAATGCGCCGTGTACATATTGATGAACAGAATGACCAGGAAGCTGAACACGATTACGACCAGGACCCAAAAGAGCGCCACCGACGTATTGCCACCCATCCACTCAAAGTAAATCGCAATGGGGATGGTCTGCGTAATACCGGCGTAGTTGCCCGCAAAGAACAGGGTGCAGCCAAACTCGCCCATCGCGCGGGCAAAGGCGAGCACCGTGCCGGCGGCAATCGAGGGCCAGCCAAGCGGCATCATGAGCTTGGCAAAGATGCGACGTTCGGACCATCCCAGGGTTCGCGCGGCGTCGAGCATCTGCGCGTCAAGACTCTCGAAGGCTCCGAGCGCCGTGCGGTAGACCAGCGGAAACGACACGACGACGGCCGAAATGACCGCCGCGGGCCACGTAAAGACGATCGAGATGCCGTGCGCGATAAGCCACTGGCCCACCCCGGTCGATCGACCAAATAGCATAAGCAGCAAAAAGCCGCAGACCGTGGGTGGCAGCACCATAGGAATCGTAAAGACCGAATCGAGCAGGCCCTTGATGCGACTCGAGGTACCCATAGTCTTCCACGCGGCGAACAGGCCCAGCGCAAAGGAGATCAGCAGGGCAAGGCCGCTCGTTTTGATAGAAACCCAAAACGGACGGTAGTCGATGCCGCCAAAAAACGTCTGGGCGCACTCCGCCAGCGAAGGTGGCTCCGTCGTCGAGACGATCGCATACGGCACTAAGGCGGCGTTGTCGCTCCACAGGACTCCGCCACCCAGATCAAGCTCGGCGTTCGCGGCCTCGGCGGCATTCACCACCGTGTAGCAATCGCCGTCTTCGCCCTTCACCTTAAACTGATAGCGATAATCGCCCTGCACAAGTTCGTTGTCCGAGGTAAACACCCACTCAAGCCTGGAGTCCTCCAGCAGCGCTCCGCCCATGGAGTGAGACTTATCGAGCCCCGTGAGCATCTTCTTAAGCGCCTTTTGGTCAGAGGCGTTTGTAATGTCGAGCCCCGCGTCCTTAGCGGCGTGTGCATCAACCCACACCACGATGTTCGAAGGCGTCGTCACCGTCACAAGCGTCGTCTTTTTGTAGATGGGAAATCGATAGCCCTCGGGCTGACCTGCAAACGAGCGTGCCGTGCCCTTGGCATTGCGCTCAAACGCGTTGAGGCCAAACTCGACGCCATCGATAAGCGCGGAGTCCTCGGTCGCCTGGCACCCATCGGCGGTGGTAAAGAGAGCCTCGGCACAGGCAGCCCCAGGCAGCGAGGTAAACGCAAAGAGAACCGCTGCCAGCGCGGCGAGCAGGCGAATCGTTTTCCTTGACACGGGCGACTCCTCAAACACAGGGCAACGGCGCGCAGGCACGCCGGTTCAATCAAAAAGGACAGGCGATCGCAAGAACGCCCGCCCTCAAGAATATCGTTATACAGTGCCCTTCCGCACTATTCGGAAAGCTCAAAGCCGTACTTGGCCCAAATCTTCTGGGCTTTCTTGTTGGTCAGGCAGAAGTCGATGAACGCCTTGGCCTCGTCGGCATGCTCGGAGCTATCGGCGACAGCGCCGGGATACACGATGGGCTTGTGCGAGTCCTCGGGGCACACGAAGGCCTCCTCGATGCCGTCGTAGCGGAAGATATCGGAGCTGTAGACAAAACCTGCCACGCAGTCGCCTGTAGAGACGTAAGAAGCAGCGGTGCCGACCTTGTCGGCCAGTGCTACCTTGTCGGCGAGCTCGGGAGCATACTCGCCGTCGTCGCCCTCGGTGCCGGTGTAGAGGCCCACGGAGGCCAGGGCCTGGTTGGCGTACTTGCCGGCGGGGACGGTCTTGGCGTCGCCAATGGCGATCTTGCCGTCCAGGTTCGCGACGTCAGCGATGGCCTCGACCTTGGTGTCGGAGCCCTCGGCGCGAATGATCACGAGGTCGTTGACGAACATATCCTCGCGGGTATCGGTATCGACGAGCTCAGCGGTCTCGGCATCATCCATGGTGCCCTTGGAAGCGGTAATGAGCACGTCAACCGCAGCACCGGCGCGCATCTGCTCGACAAGGTCGCCGGACGCTTTGAACTGCGTGTCGGCAAACGTGGTACCGGTCTGCTCGGTATAGAGCTCCTGAACCTCGGGGAGCGCCTTCTCGAGCGAGTTGGCGGCAAAGACCTGCAGCTCGGCAGTCTTCTTCTTAGAGGAAGACTTGGCGGAGCCGGCATCGGAACCAGCGGGCTCGGACGTCTTGTTGCCCGAGCAGCCAGCAAGGCCAAGGCCGGCGGCAGCGGCAGCAGAAAGCGAGACAAAACCGCGGCGTGAAACCATATCGAACATATTCAACCCTTTCGGACCTTGTGCCCGGGTACCCCACCGCGAGCTTTATTCTGTTACTAGATTATACTTCCGCGCGAATAGAGATAGTGAGAAATTATTCTCGTTAGAGAATATAGTTTCGAGTTGCCGTGCACCTCGCGTCGCTTCGGCGGAAAACAAAGGCGGAGCAGCCGTTCAGGTCGCCCCGCCGCAGGTAAACCGCTTAGTTGGTATGTCCGCCGCCCGCTGTCATCTGAGCCGCATGCTCCAGCTGGTCTGCTATGGCCTCCCAGCTTTCGCGGGCGGCCTTCGTAGAACCGGGAAAGTTTACGACAAGCGTATGACCTCGTTGCATGCAAATAGCGCGCGAGAGCATAGCGCGGCGCGTCTTGGTCATGGAGTACGCACGGATTGCCTCTGCAATACCCGGCACATCGCGGTCGCAGACGGCACGCGTCGCCTCGGGCGTCACATCGCGCATCGAAAGTCCCGTGCCGCCGCAGGTGAGCACGACATTGGCGTGGCACTCATCGGCGGCTTCCACAATGGCATCACCGATCTCGCTGACGTCGTCGCGCACGACCACATGTGAGGCGACCGTCCAGCCCTGCGCCTCGATAAGTTCCTCGAGCGCAGCACCCGCCTCGTCCTGGGCAAGATCGCGCGTATCCGAGCACGTCACGATCGAAATCTTCAACTCCATAGTCTTCCTCCTACAACACCGTGCCCTCGGGCAGGTCGACGCGAACAACGTCCACGACGTCGCCCGCCTTGAGCTCGCACGGCCCTTCGTCAATACGCAGAAGGCAGTTGGCCCGCTGCATCGTGCCGAGCAGCGCCGAATTCTGCGTCTTGGCCTCGGTCACCAACAGCTCACCGGTCTCGGGGTCGCGCGAAACCGTGGCGCGATCAAAGAAGCGTCGGTCCTGGCGCTTCTTCACGCCGTGCGTCAATATCGCCTGTTGCACGGGACGCGCACCCTCGGCAAAGCCGCGCATCTTGCGAATCGCCGGACGGGCGAGCATCTCAAAGCCCACATACGCCGCGGCCGGATTGCCTGAAAGCCCAAGGTAGGGCTTGCCCCCGAGCAAGCCAAACGTGATGGCCTTGCCGGGGCGCATCGAGATGCGATCGAACAGCACCTCGCCCTCGCGCCGGACGAGCGCCGTCACGTAGTCGTAATCGCCCGCCGAGGCACCACCGCTCGTAATGACAAAATCGCACTCCTGCACGGCGCGATGCACCAGCTCGGCAATCGCCTGCTCATCATCGGGCGCAATGCCGTAGAAAACAGGCTCGGCTCCTGCATCGAGTGCTTCGGCCATCAACGCCGACGAGTTGGAGTCGCGAATCTGCCCGCGCGCCGGCACGTTACTCGGTGCGACCAGCTCCGTGCCCAGCGAGATGATGCCCACACGCGGGGCGGCGTGCACCTTCACGCGCGCATATCCGGCGCTTGCCAGCAGACCCGCGCCCGCCGGAGCCACGACCTCGCCGGCGTGCATCACAACATCGCCGGCATGGGCCTCCTCGGCGGCAGAGCGAACGTTCTCCCCTACCTTGGCAGGCGCCGAGAAACGAACGTGCGAGTCCTCGTTGCCGTCGCCATCGAGCACGTCGACGATCTCGTATTTCACTACGGCATCGGCACCTTCGGGTACCGGCGCGCCCGTCATGATGCGGACCGTCTCGCCCACTCCGATTGTGCCCTCAAACACATGGCCCGCGGCCTCATGTCCGATAACATCGAGCGTCACCGGTGCCTCGCCAGATGCCTGCGCCAAGTCCGCCGACCGCACGGCATATCCGTCCATAGCGCTGTTGGCAAACGGCGAGATGTCGATATCAGCCACCGCGTCCTCGGCCAAGGGAAAACCAGCCGCCTGCCACACGGGAATCTCGACCAGATCGGTCGGAGCAACGTGCGACAGAACAATCGACTGCGCGTCCTCCAGCGGAATGAGTTTCTCTGCCATATGCACCTCTTAATGCCACGGCGCACAACAGGGGCGCCGATTCTTTATGCTTGTCTCAGTATAATCCCCCGACGCACGACCGCGACTCGGCCTGCACCAGCAAATACACCTGTCGGTTGCAGGCCGCGAAACAGAATGGAAACCAACCCACCGGCTCGTCGCGTTTACCGCGTTTTATAATGCTTGCGTTGCAACCTAAAAGAGGAACGTATGGCTCATAACGACAAACCCGAAAGCGCAAACGAAGCGCAGGATCATTCCCAGCCGCTCGACGAAGGCGGTTTTTTCTCCCTGAACGACGTCATCACGGCAGGCAGGCATCAGCTCACCCGCTCCGAGCACCTCTTGGCTGCCGACACGCGCCGCAACGCCCGCAACCTACTCGCGAGCGCTAAGTTGCTCGCACTCGTCGTCATCGTCTCGCTCGCCATGGGCGTTGCCGCCTGGGCGTTTTTGGCCTCGCTGAATATCGCGACCGACTATCGCGAGCACCATGCGTGGATTTACGCGCTGCTTCCCGTTGTGGGCATGGCCACCGCGTGGGTCTACAAGAACCACGGTCTCGCCGCCAAGCGTGGCAACAACCTGGTCATCGACTCCGCCCTGGGCACACGCCTCATCCATATGCGCATGGCCGTCCTCACCTTCGTCTGCTCCACACTCACGCACCTAACGGGCGGATCGGCCGGTCGCGAGGGAGCCGCGGTGCAGATTGGCGGCACCATCGCCAGCAACATCTCGAGCCTCGCCCACCTCAAAAAGCATGACCACCACGACCTCATGCTCGCCGGCATCTCGTCGGCCTTTGGCGCCGTATTCGGTTCGCCCCTTGCCGGAGCATTCTTTGGCATGGAGATGTGTTTTATCGGCAAGATCGACTACACCGCGGGCATCTACTGCCTGGTCGCCTCGTTTACCGGCTACTTTACATCACTCGCCCTGGGTACCGAGTACGAGGCGAATGCCATCGCCAGCGTTCCCGCCATGACACCGCGGACGGTTGCCATCGTTGTTATCAGCGCCATCATCTTCGGTCTGACGGCACGCCTCTTTGCCTGGTCGGTTCGAACCGTCAAGAGCCTGTACGGTCGCATTATCACCAATTACCTCGTTCGCGCGCTCGTGGGTGCGCTCGTGGTGCTCGCGGCCTACGCGATGCTCGACGCCTGGAAGTATGCCGGCCTTGCCACCTGGCTCTCGGGCGCCGGGTTCGCCGGCAACACCACCCTGGCGGACGCAGCCATCAAGCTCGTGGTTACGGCCCTCACCCTGGGCGCAGGCTTCCAAGGCGGCGAGGTCACGCCCCTGTTTGGCATCGGTGCGGCGCTCGGCGGCTGGATCGGTTGCCTCGTCGGAATCGACCCCAGCTTTCTGGCGGCGCTGGGCATGCTCGGCGTGTTCTGTGCCGGCCTCAACGTGCCCATCACCACCTGCATGATGGCCATCGACCTGTTCCACGGCACGGCCGCCGGGTTCTTTGTCATCGTGGCCTTTATCAGCTACCTAACCGGCGGACACCGCGGCGTATACCCCGCTCAGCGCATCATCTCACCCAAGCGCCGTTCGCTTATTGTGGATGAGGGCGGTACGGTAGCGGATGCTATCGAGCGCCACAACGACCTGATAGAGTAGACGTTAGTATTCGCCGTGCAGCCACAATCGGGGGCAATTCGACCTGAGCGCGACCGCACCGTCACGTCATACGCCGGGAGTCGCCCCATGCACGCAACTGATTTTGGCCGCACGCTCATCATCGCCAACCCAGCAGCCCAATCGGGTGCGGCGCACGAAGTTGCCGAGCGCCTGCAACGCTTTTTGGATATGACCGCGCGCGCATCCCAGTTTGACCTGGTGCTGACCGAGCGCATGGGACACGCCAAGGAGCTGGCCGCACAGGCTCAGGGCTATCGCACCGTTATCGCCCTTGGCGGCGACGGCGTGATTCACGAGGTCGTCAACGGGCTTATGACGCAGGATGAGGCGGTCCGTCCCGCCCTTGCCGTCCTGCCCGTAGGCTCCGGCAACGATTTTGCCCAAACGCTCGGCATCGACGATTTCTCCGGCAAAGACTTCGGCGCGCTGCTCACCTGTGAGCTGCAGCGTCAGGACATCGGGCGGATTCGCTCATGGAACCCCGCAAACGGCAGCGGCGAGGCGATCGTCGAGTACTACGACCAAACGCTTTCGATCGGCATCGATGCCGCCATCGGCCTTGGCACCACCGAGCTGCGCAAAAAGACCGGCTTGACGGGCGCGCCACTCTACACCCTCTCGGGACTTGAGCAGTTTGGCCTACGCTATCGCAACTACCCCATGACAGTCAGCTTTGACGAGGCACCCGCCGAGCGCGTGAGGGCGATCATCATGGCGATTCAGCTGGGTCCTACCTATGGCTCGGGCTATCGCATCTGTCCCGACGCCGACCCCTGTGACGGCGCACTCGACGTCTGCTACGCCTGCGGCCCCGTCCCTCGCGCGGTTGCCCTGCCTATGTTCCTTTCGGCCAAGGACGGGCGCCATACCAAGTTGCCGCAGGTTCGCATGCGCCGCTGCCGCCATGCCGAGCTCACTTTTGAGGAGCCCGACTACCCCATCCAGGCCGACGGCGAGCCCGTTGTCGCCTCGCGCATCGAAGTCGACATCCTCGGCGGCGCCCTCAACGTCTGGCGCCCAACCCGCTAGCCCCACCTAAGTTGCGGTGAAATAGGGACTGCCTTGCGGCTTTAGCTGCATAAACAGTCCCTATTTCACCGCAACTTAGGGGTGGCTATTCGTCGCTGTCCGGCTTGCGACGGTTGGCCTTTTTAATGGCGTTGAAGTGCTTGTCATTGAGCCTGCGCTGGCGAGAGCGTTGAGGCACCTTGGTCTTTACGCGTCGACGCGGTGGACGCCCGCGACGCTCAAGCTCTGTCCTCAGCTTACGCAAACAGCTCGCGCGATTCTGAAACTGACTGCGGCTCTCGCGCGCCGTCACGGTAATCCCCGTGGGCCCATGCTTCATGCGCACCGCTGAATCCGTCGTGTTCACGCCCTGCCCGCCCGGACCCGTCGCGCGAAACACCTGCACCTCGCAATCGCGCGCCAACTCCTCGACCGACATCTCGGCATAGCGCGCATACTCGCGCCATCCCATCTTGTTCTCATCCATATCAACACCTCCCCTCATACAAAAAATGTGACAAAGGGACAGTCCCTTTGTCACATCGCATACCAATCGCTTGTGTTGCGAGCCTAGGCGAAGGTGATCTCGCCGTTCTCACAGTCCATATCGGCGATACGGGCCAGGCTCTCAACGCGGAAGCCGCGCTTACGGAGCTTATCGCCGCCGCCCTGGAAGCCCTTCTCAACGGCGATGCCAATGCCGGCAACTTCGGCGCCCGCAGCCTCGCAGATCTTAATAAGGCCCTCGAGCGCACAGCCGTTGGCCAGGAAGTCGTCGATAATCAGGACCTTATCGCCCTCGGACAGAAAGCGCTTGCCGACGATGACCGGGTACTCCTTCTGCTTGGTAAAGGAATAGATGGTCGTGGCATACTGCTCGCCGTCAAGGTTGATGGACTGGGCCTTCTTGGCAAAGACCACCGGCACGCCGCCAAAATGCTGAGCTGCGATGCAGGCCATACCAATACCCGAAGCCTCGATCGTCAGGATCTTGTTGATCTCGACGCCCTCGAACAGACGGGCCCATTCGGCGCCCATGTGGTCGAACAGCTCAACGTCGCACTGGTGGTTGAGGAAGGCATCAACCTTAAGGACGTTACCGGCCTTTACGATGCCGTCATGGCGAATACGATCCTCAAGCTCCTGCATGGCGCAACCCCTTCTCGCGGCAACGATACCGCGCGATTAATAAACGTTGTTCGATAGTCTACCACGGACCGACCCCCGCCCGCCCCACAAGCCGCATCGCACCACAAACCAGTCTTTTTGGGACGGCGCGAATCGTGGCAGACAGTCTCCCAACACGCTAATGGCGGGCGCGCATCTTCACCAAACGCACCATGGCAAGCGCAAAGCCCACAGCGGCCACAGCCATCAACACATAGAACACCGAACGGAAACCAAACAAGAGCACATCCGGACGGCCTGTAACGAAACTGGTCACGGCCTCGCCCATCGCCACGCTCATCTGCCCATACAGGATATGCGACGCCGCCGTAATGCCCACTGCCATACCCGCATAGCGCGCCAGGCTACCCAGGCTGCCCGCAAAGCCGAGCGCTTCGCGCGGAGCCGAGCCCATGTACAGCGAGTTGTTAGGACTCTGGAAAATCGACGTACCGCACGACATAAACGCGACGCAGCACACGATCACAGGGATAGAAGAGTGCTCATCGAGCGTGCTTACCGCAAAAAGACCGCACACGTACACGCCCAGGCCGACCGCCGTGGGACCCTCGCAGCCAACACGGTCCGAAACCGTACCCGAAAGAGGTCCGATAAAGGCATTCACCATCGGCAGCGCCAAAAAGAGCAGTCCGGAAATGTCAGAACCAAAGCCGTGGGCGTCCTGAAAATAGAACGGCAGGATAAACTCGGACGCGCCAATACCAACGAACACGATGAGCATGCAGGCAAGGTTGATGGTGAAGGCCGAATTTGCAAAGCAGCGACGAGCAGCCTCAATCAGGGACATGGGGCGCTCGCCGGCTTCCGGCTTAACATGCGGCAGCGTGTAGAGCCCCACGATAAACGAGATGACGCCAATGGGCAGGTTGATGAGGAAGATGCTCTCCCAGGGAAAGCTTGCCACCAGCATGCCGCCCAGCACGGGGCCACACATCATGCCGAGGGCCACGAAGGTCGCGAGAATACCCATGGCACGACCGCGCTCGCGCGCCGGAAACGACTCGGTGATGATACCCATGTTGTTGGCCATGGCCGCCGCGCAACCGACGCCCTGCACAATGCGTGCCAGGATAAGAACCTCGAGCGAGGCCGAAAGGCCGCACAGCAGCGAACCGACCGAAAAGACGATGACGCCCAGCTGAAACACATTCACCTTGCCGCGCACGTCGCCCAGACGGCCAAACGGCAACATAGCCACGCAAGTCGCAAGCAGATACACCGAGCTCACCAGCTGGATGCGGTCGAGGCCCACGCCCAGCTCCTTTTGCATCACGGGCAGCGCCACGGTCACGACGGTCGAATCCAGACACACCATAAACGTCATGATGAGCACGGTAAACAGAATCGCCCACTTGTTCTTGCCATGGGTGTCGCCCTCTAGGGCAATGTGCTCGCGGCGCAGCTGCTCTGCAGTTTTCTCCATATCCATCCTTTCGAGTGGCGCAACGCAAAAACGGGGCCCCAATCGCCTGCAAACTGCCGCGATTGGGGTCCCGCCTACGGAATCGGAACGAAAGGTCGCCGAAGCTTTCTGCCAGCATCGGCGCCTTGTACGGAGCTAGCCTAGCACTGCTCGAGTGCCTGCTCAAGGTCGGCAATCAGATCGGCCGTGTCCTCAAGGCCGCACGACAGGCGCACCATGTCGGCGGAGATGCCACAGGCGATGAGCTCCTCATCGTTCATCTGGCGGTGCGTGGCATTAGCGGGATGCAGGCAGCACGTGCGGGCGTCGGCAACGTGCGTGGCGATCTGGGCAAGCTTGAGGCTCTTCATAAAGGTCTCGGCCGCCGCGCGACCACCGTTAAAGCCAAAGCTCACAACGCCGCAGGTACCGTTGGGCATGTACTTCTGAGCCATGTCATAGTACTTATCGCCCTCCAGACCCGGATAGCTCACGAAGCGCACCTTGGGATGGCTCTGCAGGAACTTGGCAACGGCCAGGCCGTTCTCACAATGACGCGGCATGCGCACGTGCAGGCTCTCGAGCGAGCTGTTCAGGAAGAACGCCGCCTGCGGGTTCTGCATGGGGCCAAGATCGCGCATGAGCTGCGCGGTGGCCTTGGTGATGAAGGCGCCCTCGCGACCGAACTTCTCGGCATACGTCACGCCGTGGTAGCTCTCGTCGGGCGTGGTGAGACCCGGGAACTTGTCCGCATGAGCCATCCAGTCAAACTGACCGTGGTCGACGATCACGCCGCCGAGGTAGGCAGCATGGCCATCCATGTACTTGGTGGTGGAGTGCGTAACGATGTCTGCGCCCCACTCAAAGGGACGGCACATCACGGGCGTCGGGAAGGTATTGTCGACCATCAGCGGCACGCCGTGGTCATGTGCGGCCTTGGCAAAGCGCTCAATATCGAGCACGGCAAGGGCGGGGTTGGCGATCGTCTCGCCAAAGACGAGCTTGGTATTGGGCTCAAAGGCTGCCTCGAGCTCCTCGTCGGTGCAGTCGGGGGCAACGAACGTGCAGGTCAAGCCCATACGACCCATGGTATGTGCGAGCAGGTTGTAGGTACCGCCGTAGATGGCAGAGCTCGCGACCACGTGATCGCCGGCACCGGCCACGTTAAAGATCGCGAGGAAATTCGCCGCCATGCCCGAGCTCGTGAGCATCGCGGCAGTGCCGCCCTCCATCTCGCAGATCTTGGCGGCAACCAAATCGCACGTGGGGTTCTGCAGACGGCTGTAGAAATAGCCCGACTCCTCTAGGTCAAACAGCTTGCCCATGTGCTCCGACGTGTCGTACTTCCACGTGGTGGACTGGTAGATGGGCACCTGGCGCGGCTCCGCATCTCCCGGATGATAGCCGCCCTGAACACATGTGGTACCGATGGTCTGCTCGCTCATATCTTGCTCCCTTGCCTGGGTTACGTTTTATTCGGTTCACGATACCGCTACCCTGCACCCCTCTCAACCCATCCCCAAGGTAGGTTATGAGACAAATTGATCCGGGGCATTTATCTCAAGCCTTGGACATTTGCTCGATAGATAAAAATGAGGCATCCATGAAGCTCTCGATGAATACATGCACCGTCACGGGTACCATAGGCGAGTACACCGTAACCAAGGAGACAACGATGAAGCAAATCGATACGGCCCAGCTCGACATCACCGCCTGTCAGGCTCAGGCTGCCGAATACCACGCCCGTGGCTTTAACTGCGCCCAGGCCGTCGCCTGCACGCTCGCGCCTGCCGTAGGGCTCGACCCCCAGGTCGCCTTTACCCTCACCGAGGGCTTTGGCGCCGGCATGGGCGGCATGACCGAAACCTGCGGCGCCATCTCGGGCGCCGTGGCCATCATGGGCTTTGTAATGAGCGACGGCATGGAAAACCCCAAGACCAAGGGCCAGACCTACAAGCTGTCGCGCGAAATCGCAAAGCGTTTTGGCGAGAAGAACACGACGACCGTCTGCGGCACGCTCAAGGGCATCGGATCGGACAAGGGTCCGCTCCGCAGCTGCCCCGGCTGCATCGACGATGCCGTCGAGATCGCCTGCGATGTGCTAAAGCAGCTCGCCGAGTAAACGGCGGCAACATAATTCGACAGCCGGCGCGCTTGGAATCAATCCAAAAGCACGCCGGCCGTCGCCGTTAGAACTCGGCAAATTCGGGAGCGCCGACCTCAATCTCCTCGCGCCCCGCCAAAAGCTCGCGTATCTTAGCGCAAAACGGCTCCTGCTCCCCCGCCTTAAACACCAAATGAAGTGTCACGGCATCAGTGTAATCAGCATCCGAAACCTTGGCACCCGAATCCTGCGCCAAACGAAGCACCTGCTCATACTGCGGATAGGCCACACGCACGTCAACAGGCACGACACTCGTCATCTCAACGATCTGCCCGGCCTCCTGAGCCGCGGCCACCGCCGCCTGCGTCGCCGCGGTATAGGCGCGCACCAAGCCACCAGGCCCCAACAGCGTGCCACCAAAATAGCGCGTCACTACGCAGCAAACATTTTTGAGCTCCGCGCCGCGCAACACCTCGAGCGTCGGCATACCGCTCGTGCGGCTCGGCTCACCATCATCGCTCTGGCGCTCGCGTCCATCGACCAAAATCCACGCGGGAACATTGTGTCGAGCGTCGTAATGACGCTTGCGAACCATCTCGATAAAGGCATTCGCCTCATCCTCGGACTCAATATGGACCAGCTGGGCAATAAACCGGCTCTTGCGGTCCACAAACTCGCCCGAAGCCTCAATATTCGATTGCAGAGTAAAATAGCTGTCCAACAAAGTCCCTCAACAGAATAAAGCGCAGCAACAAACAGCCTCAATAATACGGCAAAGGCCGTACCGTTAATCCCGGTAAATAGAACGGCAACACCGATGATTCCGTAAACGAAAGCGAGAACCCGTCAGCGCGAGCAAGGTGCCTTGAAAGACGAGGGCATTGACCTTATGGTCATGCCCGAAGGCTTGAAAGGCAGATTGCCGCGCTGACGGGTTCGCAGCGTCAACAAAGTGCTGAGTGGGCCTATAAGCCGGGTTCTGTCGTGAACGGTCATTTATCTTGTCTGCACGTTACCGTGCAGCTCCACGCACGCTACCCGAACGCGGACCGGGCCGGCCCATAGCGTTCCTATTCGCGCTTGCTCCGGATGGGGCTTGCCAAGCCGCCGTGTTGCCACGACGCTGGTGGTCTCTTACACCACCGTTTCAGCTTTTCCCTTTACGCCTTGCGGCGCAGGTGGGAGTCTTCTTTTCTGCGGCGCTTTCCGTCGGATCACTCCGCCCGGCCGTTAGCCGGCATCCCGCCCTCTGGAGCCCGGACTTTCCTCACGCGTACTGCAAGCAGCACATCGCGCGACCGTCTGGCCCACTCAGCAGTGCAAGAGTGTAACACACCGTTGCCGCAGGCAATGGCACAACGCAAACGCTCGACACGATAAACCAAGAACCGCCATGCGTTACAATGGTCCTGTCGATGGGCAACGTCGTCAGTCGAGACGCGACCGCGCTCCGCACCCCTCCGTCTACTCGGTGTGTTCCCGCCTCCTCCCCGAGGCGGGATGTCGGCATTTTTCATGCACCGACAACCCAAATAGCCTGTGGATAGCATGGGCAGCATCATGCATCTCGGCACCAAATGCAAAAAGGGATCCGTCCATTGCGGACGGATCCCTTAAAACAAGTGATCGTAAAACCGATTTACTCGGCGTCGGTCTCCTCGTCCTTCTTCTCGGAAGGCAGCGGGGTAACCTCGATCTCGACGCCCAGAGTCTCAGCAGCGGACTTCATGGACAGGGAGATACGACGACGGTCGAGGTCGATCTCCATGACCTTGACCTGAACCTTGTCGCCCACGTGGGTGACCTGAGAAGGCTGATCGACGTGCTTGTTGGCCATCTCGGAAATGTGCACCAGGCCCTCGATGCCCTCGCCCAGGTCGACGAAAGCGCCAAACGGGACGAGCTTGGTCACAGTGCCCTCGACGATAGCGCCGACGGGGTACTTCTTGACCAGTGCGCGCCACGGATCCTCGGTGGTCTGCTTGAGACCCAGGGAGATGCGCTCGCGGTTGAGATCGACGTCGAGAACCTCGACCTCGACCTCCTGGCCGACCTTGACAACCTCGGAAGGATGGTTGACGTGGTTCCAGGAGAGCTCGGAGATGTGGATGAGGCCGTCGATACCGCCGAGGTCGACGAAGGCGCCGAAGTCGACGATGGAGGAAACGGTGCCCTGGAGACGCATGCCAGACTTGAGCTTGGACAGGATCTCGGAGCGCTCGGCCTTACGGGACTCCTCGAGCACGACGCGACGGGAGAGGACGACGTTGTTGCGGTTGCGGTCCATCTCGATGACGCGAGCCTCGATGCGGGTGCCCATGTAGGAGGTGAGGTCCTTGACGCGACGGAGGTCGACGAGGGAAGCGGGCAGGAAGCCACGCAGGCCGATGTCGAGGATCAGGCCGCCCTTGACAACCTCGATAACCTCGCCCTCGACGTTCTCGCCGGAGTTGAACTTCTCCTCGATGCGGTTCCAAGCACGCTCGTACTCGGCACGCTTCTTGGACAGGACCAGACGACCGTCCTTGTCCTCCTTCTGGAGAACCAGAGCCTCGATGGGATCACCGAGTGCAACGATGTCTGCAGGGTTAGCGTCCTTGCGGATGGACAGCTCGCGGACCGGGATAACGCCCTCGGACTTGAATCCGATGTCAACGAGCACCTCGTCATGCTCGATCTTAACGACAGTGCCGTTAACGAGATCGCCCTCATCAAAGTCGGTAATCGTACCGTCGATGAGGTTGTTCATCTCCTCCTCATTGACATCGTCAAGAGAGAAAATGGACGAGTTCTGAATCTCACTCAAAGGTGGACCCCTTTCGAACTACGGGGCCCCGATTGCTAGGACCTACAGAAGGGTGCGACAAGCACACAACGTTTAGGAACACTCGGGAGCCGACAGATACTAATGTGACGCTTATGCAATCACGTTCGTATAGGTTACGGGGAAATGAGTTCGATTTCAAGCGTGAACTGCGATTTTTTACTCGTGTGGAGACTTTTTCGTAATCTTATGAACACACGTCTCCACAACTTGACGATAACCAGCCAGGCATTCGGCTTTGGGGTAAAGTATCCGGAACCAACGACTCTAGATTAAATTTACGAGAAAGGTGCCCGCGTGCTCAAAGCAGTCGTTTTCGATATGGACGAGACGCTTCTTAGCATCAACCTCAACGCGTTCATCCTTCGCTATTTTAAGGATGTCTCTTCGATGCTCGCGGATATCGGGCGCCGCAGCCGCGGTGGCACGATGGCACGCCTCGGCACCATCTTGGTCGACCTCAACGCCAATCGCCGCAGAGGCACGGACAATCGTACCAATCTTGAGTTTTACCAAGAAGAGGTTGAGCGCCGGTGCGGCATTTGCCTCTCGGACCCACTCATCTACGAGGCGTTTACCTACTACGACCGCGAAGTCCTGCCGTACAAGAACGACGATGTCATTAACGCCCACGCCATGCCGGGCGCACACGCCGCGCTTCAGGCCGTACAGGACGCAGGACTGCGCTGCGCGCTCTTTACCAACCCCAGCTTTACGCAGGGAGCCATCGAGTGCCGCATGGGTTGGGGCGACCTGGCCGACGCCCCCTTTGAGCTCGTGACGCACATGGGAAACGCCACCCGCTGCAAGCCCGATGCCACCTACTATCTAGAGCAGCTTCAGGTGATGGGACTTGAGCCGCATGAGGTCCTCATGGTGGGCAACGACCCCAAGCGCGACTTCCCCAGCCCCGCCTGCGGCATTCAGACTGCCTACGCGGGCCAGGGCAAGCCCAGCCGAGCCACCTGGCGCGGAACCATGGAAGACTTCGCCCGCAACTTTAACGCCGTAGTAGAAGCCTTCTACGAACACCAAGTAGCCAACGAACTGTCGTAGCCAATAGAACATCAAACGCGGTTGCGGTGAAATAGTTCCTAATTGAAGCCTCGGGGGTGCGGACAGAAAGTTGGACCGCGGGGCGGTCCGGACTGGAGGTTCGCATG
>CABUPH010000001.1 GCA_902493375.1 uncultured Collinsella sp. | reverse complement strand
CATGGTCGTGGGCATCGTCGGCGCGTTCTTCGGCGTGCTGGCGTAAGGGCCCGGCTGCATAGACTGTCATTGCAACCTGGTAAGGGGATGGAGCGGGCCTATGCCCTCCATCCCCTTACTTGTATAGAGGGAGTTCGTATGTTCGCGAAGGATCGCGAAGCAATGCGCCTGACGCCGGCAGAGGTCAGGCTGATTCTTATTGAGTCCCTGCAATGGTGCGCCAACAACGCGGTGTACTTTTTAGGGCTTATCGGCGCGGCGACGTATGATTTGGCTGGCACGGCCTTTTTGGTTGCTGCCATTACGCTCGTACGCAATCTTATGACGTCGGCGGGCAATATGGTGTCGGGCTCGGTCATCGACCGCTTTGGACCGCGCCGGACGTCGTTTGTGACGTGCGTGATTACGGCGGTGCTATCGCTTGGCGTGGGGTTGGCGCCGTTGTCTGTCCCCGGGCTTGTGTTTGCCGCGTGCGTCTTGGGGCTTGCGGGCGGCTTTATCAACACCTGTACGCATGCGTTTCCGGGATACCTAGAGTCGACCACCGAGGGCCGTACCCGCGTGAACGGTCTCATGGTGTTCTACAGCAATATCGCCTATACCGCTGGCCCGCTGCTCGGTGGTGCCATCGTGAGCTGTTTTGCCACGCAATCGGTCTATCTGCTCATGGCGGGCATGATGGGTGTGGCGGCCGTGCTCTCCTTGGGCTGTCACGAGTGTGTTGCTCCCGCAAAAGGGGAGAAGCCGAAGGGCGGCATTCTGGGCGGCATGGCCGAGGGCGCGCGACTTACGTTTCGCGACCACGACCTGCGCCTTATCTTTATCTCGGGCTTTCTGGGCTTCTTTGCGTTTGGCGCGTTCGATTCGCTGGAGTCGTTGTTCTATCGCGATGTGCTCAACGTGGATATCGTCTGGCTGGGCTGGCTGTCCTCGGTCGTGGGCCTCACTTCCTCGGTGGGCGCGTTCATCCTGACCAAGCTTTCTGCCCGCCATGTCAACCTGCGATTGCTGCTCGGCGCGCTCATGGCCGTGGGCATTGGGTCCATGGTGTACGTGGGCACCGATATGCTGGGGGTCGCGATTATCGGTCAGGCGATTAACGGTCTGGCCTGGGGATTCCTGGAACCGCTGCAGATGATCTTGATTCAGGAGCGCGCTGACATCAAATACCTGGGGCGCATTACCGGCTTTGTGCGTTTTGGCCTGATGAGCGCCGGCGTGCTGCCGCTGCTGGCGGCTCCGTTTTTGGCGGAGGCTTTGGGTGTCCAGACGGTACTGTTTGGGGCATCGACCATTATTGCGCTGGTAGGAACGCTGTTCTTTGTCACACAAGGGAGGCGCCAGAGGCGTTAGCTATACATTCAATTCTAATTTAATACCACTCACCAGAGAATTTCGACCGTTCACCGAGGATTGGAGCAGATTGATAAGTGGTATTAAAAACACATTAGGTGTATGTCTATAATTGGTATCGAAAAGAAACGCGATGTATAGAGTTGCGTGCAGGACAGAAAGGAAAAGCCATGAAGGAAACCGAGAAGATCGAGATCATGCACTTTAGCCAGGAGGGCTACGTCGAGGACGGCAAGAACGTCTACGAGACCGGCAAGAAGATGATTGAGCTCGCCGACAAGGTCGCCGACGAGGGCTACGACGCCGTGTTCCTGATGGGCGTCGGCGGCACCTGGGACGAGCTCATGCAGCTCGAGTACCTCATGAACAAGTTCGGCGACCGCGACCTCGAGGTCTACCTGATCCACGCCGCCGAGTGGAACGTCATGGGCCACAAGCGCATGACCGAGAAGTCCGTCGTGCTCACCGCCTCCGAGTCCGGCACCACCCCCGAGGTCCTCGAGGCCGTCAAGAAGATGAAGGAAAAGGGCATTCGCGTCTACGCCATGACCAAGCCTGAGGGCCCCATCGGCCAGGCTGTCGGCGCCGAGAATTGCGTCAAGATGGCTTCCGATCATGGTAACGGTGGCTGCGAGATGGGCTACTACCTCGCCGACTGCTTCGGCCTGCGCCTGCTCAATCGCCGTGGCTGCTTCCCGCAGTTCGATAAGTTCATCGAGCAGACCAAGGACGTTTGGACCCACCTGGTCGACATCCGCAAGAGCTTCGAGCCGCGCGCCGAGGAGCTCGCCAAGAAGTACGCCCTGGCCCCCTACACCATGTTCATCGGCTCCGGCGCCCTGTGGGGCGAGACGATCCTGTTCTCGATGTGCATCCTCGAGGAGATGCAGTGGAAGCGCACCCGCTACATCACCTCGGCCGACTTCTTCCACGGCACCCTCGAGCTCGTGGAGCCCGGCGTCCCGGTCTTCCTGTTCATGGGCGAGGACGAGAACCGCAAGCTCGACGAGCGCGTCCGCGCGTTCCTGACCCGCGGCGTGACCGGCGACACCGACATCAACGTCATCGACACTGCCGAGTTCGCGATCCCCGGCCTTGACGACGAGTTCCGCGTCATCGTCTCCCCGTGGATCCTCTCCTCGCTGATCACCGATCGCCTTGCCGCTTACTACGAGACGGTCACCAAGCACAACCTCAACTACCGTCGCTACTATCACCAGTTCGACTACTAAGAGCAAATAACGTTTGTGTAATCGGGCCTCGCTCCTATATGGAACGGGGCCTCGCTTGGGTTGGAGAGTAATTATGAGCTATCCCCAGCTTGCCGTCATGAATATCAGCCATCGTTATTTTGACCTTGAGGAGTTCTTTTCTTCGGCGTCGGCTTCGGGCTACACGTGTTGCGAGCTTTGGACCGGGGCGATGCATCTGTATGTCGATTGCCATGGATACGATTCGCTCGAACGGGTACGGGAGCTGTCGCAGCGGTATGGGGTTCGGATTGTGGGGCTTTGTCCCGAACAGAACAACCCCAAGCCGTGGAATATCGCGGCGCGCGGGAATGAAGCGCGTACCCGCACGCTCGCGTACTTTAAGAACGTTGTGGATATCGCGGCGGAACTTGGAGCCGAGCAGGTCATGGTCTCGAGCGGCTGGGCATTTTTGAACGAGCCGATCGAGGACGCGTGGGGTCGCAGCGCCTCGATGCTGCGTGCGATTGCCGAGCATGCGGGAGAGCGCGGCGTGCGACTGGTGCTCGAGGCCCTACAGCCGGTTGAGTCGATGATCGTGAACTCGGCGGCCGACACGAAGCGCATGATCGAGGCAGTTGATCATCCGGCACTTAAGGCGTGTCTGGATTTGGGCGCTATGGCGGTGGCAGGGGATACCATCGACGATTATTTCGATCTGCTTGGCGATGATGTCGCCCACGTGCATTTTGTCGATGTTGCGGCAGATGGCACGACGCATCTTGCCTGGGGTGACGGCGACCGCGATATGCGCGCCGACCTGGATAGGCTGGTGGCGCGCGGCTATCGCGGAGTTGTTTCGGCCGAGACCTATGACTGGCGCTATTTTGCCGACCCCGCAGCTGCCGATGCGCAGGTAATGGCAGAGTATCGTCGTGCGATTGGCGTCTAGGTGGGGTTGGGTTGCGACAATCCGCTCCTATGTTTCCAAATGAATACGGTGTGAGCCGAGGAGGACGATTCTCCCCGCAAACACTCTAGTATGCTAAAGTACCCAGAAGACCGGCGAAGCTATGCCGGTCTTCTGCTCTATATGAAACACAGCCTGAGGAGGCTCACCAGATGACGGCCACACCGTGGGGATTCCGGGACATATTGCCCGAGGAGGCTCAGGCGCGCGAGGAGATCGCGCTGACGGTGAAGGGCTGCTTTAGGGAGCATCATTACCTGCCGGTCGAGACGCCGCTACTCGAGGACAAGGGTTCGCTCGAGGAGGGCGGCCGCATTGCGGACACGCCGTTTAAGCTCTTTGACGATGATGGCCGCCTGCTGGTGGTTCGTCCCGACAACACATTGCCGATCGTGCGTCTGGTTTCGACCCGCATGCGCGCGGCCGACCTGCCCCTACGCCTTCGCTACGAGGCACCGGTGGTTCGCGAGTGCCAGCGCAATGCCGGTGGCTCGCGCCAGTTTACACAGCTGGGCTTTGAGCTTATCGGTGCGGGCGATACCGCGGGCGATATCGAGATCGTCTCGCTCGTGGCCGAGGCGGTGCGCAAGCTCGCGCTGCCCGATGCGCGCATTATCGCGGGCAGCGTGCGTCCGTTTAAGGAGTTGCTCGCGGCCTGTGAGGATCGCGAACTGGCTGCCGAGGCATTGCGTTGCGTGCACGCCAACGACTTTGTGAGCCTCGATGCCCGCGTGGCGGCAAGCGCCGAGTCCGATGCCGTCAAGGTTGCCATTAGCGAGCTGCCGCGCTTGCACGGCGGCGCCGAGGTACTCGACCGCGTCGATGTGCTTCTGGCGGCGGCGGGCATTGTCGCGCCGCTCACGCGCGAGCTGCGCGCCCTGGTCGAGGGCCTGGCTCCCGAGGACGCCCAGGTGCTGTCGTTCGACTTCTCCATCATGAACTCGTTCGATTACTACACGGGTCTGGTCTTTAAGGCCTATGCCGGTGGCTTGCCCGATCCGGTCGGTTCGGGTGGACGCTACGACTCCATCTTTACCGGCGCATTTGGCGACGGCATCGAGGTACCGGCGGCGGGTTTCGCCTTTTCGCTCGAGCGTCTGGAGGCTGCGCACACCTCGGCCGAGGACGCTGCTTCCGATGGCGATCGCGCCGCGGGCCGTGGCGCCGAGGGTCCGCTGCGCATTGCCGTGCCCAAGGGCTCGCTCAAGGTCGACACGCTCGACGTGCTCGAGGCCGCGGGCTTGGATGTCTCGGAGCTGCGCGATCCCGGCCGTCACCTGATCGTGCGCGGCCGCGACACGCGTGCCGGCGAGGGTACGGTCGGCGATATCGAGTTTGTCATCGTGCGTCCCAGCGATGCGCCCGCCTTTGTGGGCTGTGGCGGTGCCGACTGCGGCATCTGCGGTTGGGACTCGCTTATCGAGGCAGACCTCAACCTGCTGCAGCTGGTCGATCTGGGCTACGGCCTGTGCACTTTCATTGAGGCGGAGCCCGCGTGGCGCGCCGGCCAGGCCGAGCGCAACTATGCCCGTCGCGGGTCGCTTCGCGTGGCCACCAAGTATCCGCGCATCGCGAGCGCCTGGTATGCCGAGCGCGGTGTGAACGCCGATATCGTCTCGCTGCACGGTAACATTGAGCTGGGTCCCATCGTCGGCATGACCGATCGCATCGTGGATATTACCGCCACGGGCGCCACGCTGCGCGATAACGACCTCGTTATTACTGGTCGCATTATGGACTGCACGGCCCGCTTCTTTGTCAATCCGGGTGCCGCACGTCTGGATCCGCGCGTACGCAATCTGGCAGATCGCTTGGCGGCAGCCGTGAAGGACAAGCATTTTGAGCCCGTTGCGGGCTCGGCACAATAGCGCGAGCACGCACGGGCGCCCCAACGTCCGGGCGGCGGGCCGACTGGCGCCGCCGCCCGGTCTCTCGTTTTTCGAACACAACCTCGACCGATAGGGGATACCGAAATGAAGACCATCAAGCTTGCTCCCGGTGAGCGCCTCGTTACCAACCAGCTCAACCGCAAGGGCGTGCTGCCGCAAAACATCGTCGACGCCGCCCGCGATATCGTGGCCAACGTGCGCGCCAACGGCGATGCTGCGGTGCGCGATTACTGCCAGCGTTTTGACGGTGTTGAGCTGGAGAGTTTCCGTCTGCCGCAGGATCAGATCGATGCCGCGCTCGAGGGCCTCGACCCGGCTTTTGTCGCCGCGCTCGAGAAGGCCGCGCGTCAGATTCGCGAGTTCCACCAGCGCGAGGTCGAGCAGAGCTGGTTTACCACGCGCCCGGACGGCACGATGCTCGGCGTTAAGGTGACCCCGCTTGCCGCTGCCGGCATCTACGTGCCGGGTGGCCGCGCGCAGTATCCTTCCACCGTGCTCATGAACGCCATCCCCGCCAAGGTGGCCGGCGTCAAGCGCGTGGTCATGGTGACCCCGCCGCAAAAAGATGGCCTGATCAGCCCCTACACGCTCGCCGCGGCAAAGCTTGGCGGCGTGGACGAGATCTATATGGTGGGCGGCGCCCAGGCCGTGGCCGCGCTGGCGTACGGCACCGAGACCATTCCGCACGTCGACAAAATTACCGGCCCGGGCAACGCCTTTGTTGCCGCTGCCAAGCAGATTGTCTCGGGCGACGTGGGTATCGACATGGTCGCTGGCCCGTCCGAGGTCTGCGTGTTGGCCGATGCCACGGCCAAGCCCATGGTGGTCGCTGCCGACCTGATGGCACAGGCCGAGCACGATCCGCTGGCTGCCTGCTACCTGGTGACTTGCGACGAGCAGTTTGCACGCGAGGTCGAGGCGGGCATCGACATCCTGGTGGCGCAGTCGCCGCGCGCCGAGATCACGCGTGCCTCGCTCGATAACGAGGGCACCATCGTGGTCGCCGCCGACATGGCGGCCGCCGTCGAGGCCGTGAACACCGTGGCACCCGAGCACCTGGAGCTGCACTGCAAGGACGCGATGGGCCTGCTCGGTGGTATCCGCAACGCCGGCGCCATCTTTGTGGGCGCTTGGAGCTCCGAGCCGCTCGGCGATTATGTTGCCGGCCCCAACCACACGCTGCCGACCGGCGGCACGGCCATGTTCTCCAACCCGCTTTCGGTCGAAGAGTTTGTTAAGCGCTCGAGTGTTATTTGCTATACGCCCGAGGGTCTGCTCTCCGACGCTCCCGCTACACAGCGCCTGGCCGAGGCCGAGGGCCTGTGGGCGCACGCGCTTTCCGCCGCTCTGCGCCGCCGCGTGTTGGAGCAGGGCGAGGATGCCGTGAGCGCCGAGTCGCTCGCCGCGGCCGATCTGACCAAGGTTGCCTGGCCGGGCGACGCCGTGGCGACGGTTGCCGAGGGCGTAGACCTGGCGGCTGCAGGCTCGGATGGCGCTGGCGCGACCGGCGGGGAGGCCTAATATGGCCGAGCTGACGCCCCGCATGAAGGAGCTCGTCCAGCCCTACTTGGCCGGTATCGAGCCCTACGATCCCAACTTTACGCCCACGCGCATCAATCTTTCGGCCAACGAGAACACCTATCCCGTACCTGCTGGCGTGCGCGAGGCGGTTGATGCGGCCTTGGCTGCCACGCCGCTCAACCGCTATCCCGACCCCATGTCCAACGACCTACGCGATGAGCTTGCTGCCTGGCATGGCGTGGCGCGTGAGAACATCTGCGTGGGAAACGGCGGCGACGAGCTGCTCTATAACTACCTGCTGGCGTTTGGCGGCGCGGGACGGACCCTGCTCAACTGCCCGCCGTGCTTTAGTGAGTATGCGTTCTTTGCGTCGCTTTGTCAGACTGAGGTGCGCGATGTGTGGCGCGACCCGGCGACCTTTGAGCTCGACCAAGCGGCTGTGTTTGCGGCGGCGCCCGGGTGCAACCTGGCGATCGTGACCTCGCCCAACAATCCCACGGGCGACGTGGCGCCGCTCGACTTTGTCGCGGCGCTGTGCGATGCGTGCCCCGGCATGGTCATGGTCGACGAGGCCTACGTTGAGTTTGCCGACGATTCGTTTGGCGCGGCAACCACGGCGCAGGGGCTTATCGCCGAGCATCCCAACCTGGTGATTCTGCATACGCTGTCCAAGGCGTTTGGCGCTGCCGGCACGCGTCTGGGCTATGTGATCGCGGCACCCGAGGTCATCGATGTGTTTGCGGCGATTCGCCAAATCTACTCGGTTAACGTGCTGAGCCAGGCCGCCGCGCTTGCCTGCGTGCGTGCCCGCGATGCGTACGCGCCCGTAGTGGCACAGGTTGCATCCGAGCGCGAGCGCGAGCTGTGCGCCCTACGCGCAATGGCTGCCGAGGGTCTGACCGTGGAGGCGTGGCCGAGCGCGGCGAACTTTGTGCTCGTGCGCACGCCGCATGCCACGCGCGTGCGCGAGCGTCTGCGCGACGAGTATTCGATTTTGGTGCGCGACTTTAGCTACGCGCCGGGACTCGCGGACTGCCTACGCATTACCGTGGGTACCCCGCAGGAAAACGACGAGGTGCTGGCTGCGTTTGCCGCGCTGGTGAAGGAGGAGATGTAGATGGACCGCTATGCCGAGGTGACCCGCAAGACGGGCGAGACCGACATTGTCGTAAAGCTCGACCTGGACGGAAGCGGCGTGTGCGATATCTCGACCGGCGTGCCGTTTTTCGACCACATGCTCAACGCTTTTGGCCGCCATGGTCTGTTCGATCTGACGGTGCACGCGGTGGGCGACGTGGAGGTCGATGCGCACCACACCGTCGAGGACACGGGTATCGTGCTGGGCGAGGCGTTTTGCCAAGCGCTGGGCGACAAGGCGGGCATTACGCGCTTTGCCGACGCGGCGATTGCCATGGACGAGACGCTTGTGATGGCTGCTGTTGATATTTCGGGCCGCGGACAGGCCTACTGCGAGCTGCCCGTGCCGACCGAGCGCGTGGGCAGCTTCGATACCGAGCTGGCCGTCGAGTTCTTCTACGCCTTTGCGCGCGACGCCAAGCTCACGCTGCACGTGCGCGAGCTGGCGGGCAGCAACTCGCATCACATTATCGAGGCCGCCTTTAAGGCCGTGGGCCGCACGATGCGCCATGCCTGTGAGCTGGATCCCCGCGTGCATGGCGTCCCCAGCACCAAGGGTTCACTGTAACCTGCCAAAAAAGGGACAGGTTTTGAATGGGGAAAAGGAGGGTCGCGTGGGCGAACCGAAGGTCGTGGTGGTCGACTACCACAAGGGCAACTTGTCGAGCGTTGTGCGCGGGCTTGCGCGCGCCGGTGCCGCCGCCTGCACATCGGACGATCCGGATCAGATCCGCAACGCCGACGGCCTGGTCATCCCGGGCGTGGGCGCGTTCTACGACGCGATTGCCTTTATGCGCCAAAGCGGCGAGGCGGCGGCCGTGCTCGACGCCGTTGCCGCCGGAACTCCGCTGCTCGGCATCTGCCTGGGCCTTCAGCTGTTTTTTGAGCGCGGCGACGAGGGCGTGCCGGCGGACGAGGGCGCGGACGCGGACGACGGTGCCTCCGAGCAGGTCGGCGGCCCCTGGGTCGATGGCCTGGGCATCATGCGCGGCTCGTGTACGCGCTTGGAATCGAGTCGCCTGAAGGTGCCACACGTGGGCTGGGACCAGGTGCACATGACGCCCGCCGGCGCGGCCGATCCGCTGCTTACTGGTTTTGCCGAGGGTGCCAACATGTACTTCACCCACAGCTACGCGGTGGCCGACGATGCCGATGCCGCCGATGTGCTGGCGCGCACGCACTATACGCGGAGCTTCCCGTGCATCGTGCGTCACGGCAACGTGTGGGGCTGCCAGTTCCATCCCGAGAAATCCTCCGCGCTGGGTCAGCGCATCCTTAAGAACTTCGTCAACATCGTCGAGGAGGCCGGCCGATGATCCTGTTTCCCGCAATCGATCTGATCGGCGGCAAGGTCGTGCGCCTGGAGCGCGGTGACCGCAGCCGCTGCAAGGTATATTCCGACGACCCCGTGGCAGTCGCCCGCTCATTTGCCGAGCAGGGTGCGAGCTGGGTGCACGTCGTCGACCTGTCTGCTGCCTTTGGCGAGGACGAGGACACGTGCGCTGCCAACTCGGCGGCGATTAAGGGCATCTGCGGCATCGACGGTCTGTCTGTGGACGTGGGCGGCGGCGTTCGCTCGCTTGCACGCATCGACGAGCTGGCCGGCTACGGCGCGCGTCGCATCGCACTGGGCACGGTGCTCGTGACCGAGCCGGGTTTTGCCGAGGTGGCGGCCCAAGGCTTTGGTGAGTTGCTGGTGGCAGACATCGCCGCGCGCGACGGTCAGGTCAAGGTGAACGGCTGGCGTGATGGCGCGGGCGTGTCACTCGACGATGCCGTGGCACAGCTCACCGAGCTGGGCTTCAAGCACCTGGTGTACACCGACATCGCGCGCGACGGCATGCAGACGGGCATCGACGTGGCGACGTATCGCCACGTGGCCGAGGTCGCGGGCTTTCCCGTCGTGGCGTCGGGCGGCATCTCGACGCTCGACGACATCCGCGCACTGGCCGCGGTGGGTGAGGACGCGATTGAAGGTGCCATTACCGGTCGCGCGCTCTACGAGGGCAACTTTACGTTGGCCCAGGCACTGGACGCCGTCCGAGGGGAGGAGTAGCCCATGCTTACCAAACGCGTGATTCCCTGCCTGGATGTTAAGGACGGCCGCGTGGTCAAGGGCGTCAACTTTGTGAGCCTGCGCGATGCTGGCGACCCGGTGGAGCTGGCCCGCGCCTACGACCGCGAGGGTGCGGACGAGGTCGTCTTCCTGGACATTACCGCCACAAGCGACAACCGTGCGACGACTATCGAGATGGCGGCGCATGCTGCTGAGGAGCTGGCCATTCCCTATACCGTGGGCGGCGGCTTTCGCGACTTGGCGGGCATGCGGACCATGGTTGCCGCCGGCGCCGACAAGGTGTCGCTTAACTCTGCCGCCGTGCGCGACCCGTCGTTGATCAGCCAGGCCGCCGCGGCGTTTGGCAGCCAGGCCGTGGTCGTGGCGATCGATGCCAAGCGTGTTGGTTTGCCTGGTGAGCCGGGAGCCGACAAGTGGGAGGTCTTTACCGCGGGCGGCCGCAACGCCACGGGTATCGACGCGGTGGCGTGGGCCGAGGAGGCGGCTCGTCGCGGTGCCGGCGAGATCCTACTGACCAGCATGGATCGCGACGGCACCAAGGCCGGCTTTGACCTGGCGCTCACCCGCGCCGTGGCGCGCGCGGTGCCGATTCCCGTTATTGCGAGCGGCGGCGTGGGTACGCTCGAGCATTTTGCCGAGGGTGTGATCGAGGGCGAGGCCGATGCCGTACTGGCGGCGAGCGTCTTTCACTTTGGAACCTTCAGCATTCGCCAGGTGAAGGAGTATATGGCGTCGCAGGGTATTCCCGTGAGATTGGATTTTTAAATGGAGCAAGTGACAACTGCGTCCGAGCTCAAATACGACGCCCGCGGGTTGATTCCTTGTGTGGTTCAGCAGTATGACACTGGCGAGGTGCTTATGGTTGCCTGGATGAATGAGGAATCGGTGGGGCTGACGCTTAAGACCGGTACCACGTGGTTTTGGAGCCGCAGTCGCCAGGAGCTCTGGAACAAGGGCGCGACGAGCGGCAATATGCAAGTGGTCAAGGAGCTCTGGGCCGACTGCGATAGCGATACGCTGCTGGTCAAGGTCGACTCGCCGGGTCCGGCCTGCCATACCGGCAACCGTACCTGCTTCTTTAAGAAACTCGCGTAGGGCGGGCGCTCGATTAGACGCTCGGCCACCAGAAAGGATTGAACTATGGGTGTGCGCACCGCAAACGTTCAGGATGGAAATATCGGTGAGACGCTGACGGGCCTGGCCGAGGTGATTCACGGTCGTCGTGAAGCATCGCCGCAGGAGAGCTATACCGCTCGTTTGCTGACCGACGTCGAGGATGAGCTGCTCAAGAAGCTTGCCGAGGAGTCGAGCGAGGTGATCATGGCCTGCAAGGATAACGATCACGATCACATCCGCTACGAGGCCGGTGACCTGATCTACCACCTGCTCGTAACCCTTGAGCGCTACGGTATCACCCTCGACGAGCTTGCCGGCGAACTCAACGCTCGCCGTCACTAGTCATTGGGGACGTTCTTAAACGACTAGTTAGGCGAGGGGTGTGGATTCCCATTCGCCGGTGGCGTGGGGGATGTCGAAGGTTCGATAGCCACAGTCGTAGGCGTGCGCCTGGGCCTCGCGGATGTTCCAGCAGATGTCGCAGGCGCGGTGTGCGTCCGAGCCAAAGGTAATGGGCACCTCGGCATGGGCAAAGCAGCGCAAGAGGCCGGTCGCGGGGTAGTAGTCGTCGAGCCCCTTGCGCGGCGCGGCGGTCGAGACCTCAACGCGCCGATTCGTGTCGTGTGCGCATTCTGCCATCTGCCCCCAGAACGGCGCGGGGTCAAAATCGGGCGCAAAGCCTTCCTTCGAAAAGCGCATGACCAGGTCGGGATGAGCCATCACATCAAAGTTAAGCGGGCTCTCGCAGGCGCGGCACCAGTCATCGACATAGCGCTTCCACACGCCGCGCACGCCCAGGTTTTCCCAAACGTGCAGGTCGGTGTCGTCGTCGATCCAACCGCAAAGGGAATCGGGTGTATCGGGGCGAGCGACGTTTTCCGTTCCCGCCGTACCCGCGGCACCGGCCATGATATCGCCGGGGTTGCCAATCCAGTGCACGCTGCCCAGGCGTACCACGGCGCCTTCGGACCAGCGCTCAACCAAAGGCTTGCAGCCTTCGTACCAATCGCATTCAAAGCCATAGATAAGCTCGAGATCCGGCGCGATCTGCGCGGCAAGCTTGCGGGCGTCCTCAAATGCCAGTCGATGCGCCGTCAGGTCGCTCTCGACAACCTGTACCTCGCAATTGGAATCCATGCTGGCGGGCAGGGTAAGGTGATCGGTCGAGACCATGACGCGGCAACCGGCCGCAGCAGCGGCGCGGACGTTGTCCTCAAACGAGGCGTGCCCGTCCGAAAACGAGGTGTGGGTATGGCAATCGATCAGCGGGCAAGCAGACATGGCGGCTCCTTTGCGTCAAGCGAATCCGCTTCATTGTAATGGCGCAGCTCTCAACACGCCGGGCACGCGGGGGGTCGAAATCGATTGGAAAGGCTGCGCGACGCGCGGTGCGGCCTCGCTTGTGCTCTCAAAACATGTACATCAGCCTCCAAAAGCTGCAAAAAATGACATGTTTGGAGGCTGACGTACACGTTTGAGTGAAGCGGGCCGGCGTTGGAGCGCGCCAGCACTTGCGCCCAGCAAAAGTCGCACCTATCCCATGACGCCGCCCCTGCGCCGCCCGCGATGTGCTAGCGTTTGGATGAACAAAACGAGCCCGTGCGGAAAGGAGCCGGACCGTATGCCATGCGATAGCAAATCTCCGCTGTCTCGCGAGACCGATGCACCCGAAACCATCGTCAAGCTGGAGTGCGATATTGACGACGCGTCGCCCGAGGTGCTCGCCTACGCTGCCGACCGCCTGCGCGAGGCGGGTGCGCGCGAGGTGCATTGGCTGCCCCTCTATTGCAAGAAAGGCCGCCCCAGCTGGCAGTTGCAGGTAATCTGTACCCACGAGGATATCGAGCGCCTGCAGACGATTATCTTTTTGGAAACCACGACCAACGGCATTCGTCGCCAGGTCATGGAACGTGTCTGCCTGCCGCGCCGCTTTGAGCAGGTGACGACGCCATGGGGCGAGGTGGCCGTCAAGGTGGCCACCCTGCCCGACGGCAGCGAGCGTGCAGCGCCCGAGTACGAGGACTGCGCCCGTCTCGCTCGCGAGCATAATGTGCCGCTCCAGCGCGTGATGCAGGCGGCTCAGAGCGCGGCACTGCGATTTGAGTGACACGGTCGACGACGCGCCACACCAACCCCCCATCAACCTCACCGAAAGGACCTCCCCATGAAATACCTCATCGCCTCCGACATCCACGGCTCGGCATACTGGACCGAGCGCCTCTGCGCCGCCATTGAGTCCGAGCAGCCCGACCGCATCGTCCTGCTGGGCGACCTGCTTTATCACGGTCCGCGCAACGACCTGCCGCGCGACTATGCTCCCAAGCGCGTGATTCCGCTGCTCAACGCCCTAGCCGACCGCATCATCGCGGTGCGCGGCAACTGCGACGCTGAGGTCGACCAGATGGTCCTCGACTTCCCCGTCATGGCCGACTACGCCACGCTGTTTGACGAGACCGGCCGCGAGCTGTTCCTGACGCACGGCCATGTCTTTGGCGCCGGCATGCACAACAGCGTCGACCACGCGCCCGCGCTGCCCGAGGGCTCCGCGCTCGTCTACGGCCACACGCACATCAAGGTCAACGAGGAAAGCGCCGCGCACCCGGGCCTGTGGCTCTTCAACCCCGGCAGCGTGAGCATCCCCAAGGACGGCTCGCACAGCTACGGCATCTACGAGGGCGGCGCGTTCCGCCACGTGATCCTGGAGGAGGACTAACCATGGCGCAGCATATGGCTCAGCAAAATGCCGAGGGCTCGCGCGATCTGCCCACGCTGATAGACGCGTCGGCCGAGCTGCAGCATCTGGTGCAGACCATCTGGCGTCTGCGTCAGCCCGATGGCTGCCCGTGGGACCGCGAGCAGACGCACCGCAGCATCGGCAAGAACATGATCGAGGAGGCCTACGAGGCGCTCGACTGCATCGAGGCGGACGACGCGGTTCACCTGCGCGAGGAACTGGGTGACGTGCTCATGCAGGTCGTGCTGCATGCGCAGATTGCTGCCGACGCCGGCGAGTTTACGCTGGCCGACGTGGCGCGCGATATCGACGCCAAGCTCATTCGCCGCCACCCGCACGTGTTTGGCGATGCGGATGCCGAGAGCTCCGACGAGGTGCTCAAGATTTGGGACGAGGTCAAGCTTGCCGAGAAAGCCGCCAAGGACAAGGCCGTGGCGGCGGGCGAGGCCGCGCCCGAGGGTCTGCTCGATGGCGTGCCCACGCATCTGCCGGCGTTGATGCAGGCGCAGAAGGTGTCACGCAAGGCGGCCGCCGTAGGCTTTGAGTGGGAGACGGTCCAGGACGTGTGGGACGAGGTTGCCGAGGAGCGTGCCGAGTTTGAGGCCGAGGCCCCTGGCTCGCCCGAGCGCGAAATGGAGTTTGGCGATCTGCTCTTTGCCCTGGTCAACGTCGCGCGCAAGGAGGGTATCGACGCCGAGAGCGCCCTGCGCGCGAGCACGGCCAAGTTTCGCCGTCGCTGGGCTGCGATGGAACAGATGGCGGCCGATGCCCACGTTGATCTTGCCGAGCTTTCGACCCATGGGCTCAACGACCTGTGGGACGCAGCAAAGGCAGGGGAGTAAGACTGCGGGAACGACGGGCTGACACGCCTCATCGTTCCCGCTAAATTTTTCGAAAAACAAGTGTATCCCTCGGCTAACTTAGGGCATAATGCAAAAAGTGCGACAAGGCTAACTTACGGAGACGCACCGACGGTGCACAGTCGGCCAGTCGCTTGCATCAACTACGTTTCCAAGTGAGAGGGAGACAACATGAGTGACATTTTGGACGTCTACGGTCGTGAGGTGCTTGACAGCCGCGGCAACCCCACCGTCGAGGTCGAGGTCGTGCTCGAGGACGGTAGCTTCGGTCGCGCGATGGTGCCTTCGGGCGCTTCGACCGGCGCCTTTGAGGCATGTGAGCTGCGCGATGGCGACAAGGGTCGCTACCTGGGCAAGGGCGTTTCGCAGGCCGTCGAGCATGTCAACAACGAGTGCGCCGATGCCGTCGTGGGTCTCGATGCCTTCGACCAGCGCGCCGTCGATGCCGCGCTGATTGCCGCCGACGGTACGCCCAACAAGACCAAGCTCGGCGCCAACGCCATTCTGGGTGTGTCGCTGGCCGTTGCCCGCGCTGCGGCAGAGTCGGCGGGCCTGTCGCTGTACCAGTACCTGGGCGGCGTCAACGCCCACCTGCTGCCCACGCCCATGATGAATATCCTCAACGGTGGCGTGCATGCCGACAACAACGTTGACTTCCAGGAGTTTATGATTATGCCCGTGGGTGCTCCGAGCTTTGCCGAGGGCCTGCGCTGGTGCGCCGAGGTCTACCACACCCTCAAGGGCGTGCTGCACGAGGCCGGCCTTGGCGGCGGCGTGGGCGACGAGGGTGGCTTTGCGCCCAATCTCAAGACCAATGCCGAGCCGTTCGAGTACATCACCAAGGCCGTCGAGAAGGCTGGCTTTAAGCCCGGCGTCGACTTCATGTACGCCATGGATCCGGCGTCCACCGAGTTCTACAACGCTGAGACCGGTATGTATGAGCTCAAGGGCGAGGGCGTGGAGTACACGAGTGCCCAGATGGTTGATTACTGGGAGAAGCTCGTTGACACCTATCCCATCATCTCCATCGAGGACGGCATGGCCGAGGAAGACTGGGACGGCTGGGTCGAGCTTACCCGCCGCATTGGCAACAAGGTGCAGCTGGTGGGCGACGACCTGTTCGTCACCAACACCGAGCGCCTCAAGAAGGGCATCGAGCTGGGTGCCGCCAACGCGATCCTGGTCAAGGTCAACCAGATCGGCACGCTCACCGAGTCGCTCGAGGCCATCGAGACCGCCAAGGAGGCCGGTTACGCCTGCATCGTGAGCCACCGCTCCGGCGAGACCGAGGACTCCACGATCGCCGACCTGGTCGTGGGCGTCAACGCCGGCCAGATCAAGTCGGGCGCCCCGTGCCGCAGCGACCGTATCGCCAAGTACAACCAGCTCATCCGCATCGAGGACGAGCTTAAGGGCAGCGCGCGCTACGCCGGCAAGGCCGCGTTCTACAACATTCGCTAAACGGGCGAATTTGGCGAGGGGGAGGCTGACTCGGTTCCGCCTCGCCTTGGCTGGATGCCGCAAAGCGCTATGGGCGCTGGGCCATACGGCTCAGCGCCTTTTTTATGTCGAGCAAAGGCTGGCGAAGGCGGTGCGCGCGCTCGTGCTATAACTAGAATACTTAGCGCAAACAAACCTCAACCGCACAAGGCGCACATGGATCAGATTTACGACAACAGGTACTATTCCGCCGGTTCGCGTGAGCCGTCGCCTCGCCGTGCGCGCACGGTGCAGCTCGGTGGGTCCGCCTACGCCGGCGCCGACCGCTCCACGCAGCGCCCGACAAGTACCTCGCGCCCCAATGCTCATGTGAATACTTTGGCAGATGGACCAGTGCGCCCGGCACGTTCGTCGCATGCGTCGCGTCCCTCGGCCCAGACGCACGACAGGTCGAGCAGGCCCTCGAGCCGTCTTTCGGGCTCGGACTTTATGCACTACGCCAACGACAACGCGGTGGTCAAGGCGATCTACGACTTTACCCACGGTCCTCAGCGAGGGCTATTTATCGGCATCGTCGTTGCCCTGGTGCTCGTGAGCCTGTATTTCCCCGTGCGCGACCTGTACGTGGCAAAGCGTTCGAGCGATATCTTGGCCAAGCAGGTCGAGATTCGCCAGCAATACAATGATGAGCTGCAAAAAAGCGTCGACAAGCTGCTCTCGGAGGAGGGTATCAAGGACGCGGCATCCGAGGACCTGGGCCTGGTGATGCCCGGCGAGAAGAGGATTGAAGTGCAGGGCCTGGACGGCGATTCGGATGCCTCGTCGAGCCAGAAGTCGTCGAACGCCAAGAAGGCCAGCGAAGTTGCCAAGGAAATCGAAGAAGTCGGCAAGGACGCGCCGTGGTACATCCAAGCGCTCGACATGCTGTTTGGGTTTAACGGCGTCGAGGGCCAGACGGTCGTGTCCAACGGCAAATAGCGCCCGGAGGGGAGCCCGCAATGACAAATTGCAAACGCTATAAGGTGGCCGCGATCGACCTGGGAACGGTGTCGTCGCGACTGGTGTTGGCCCAGGTCGAGGCCGGGGCGATTGTGGAATCGTCCAAGCATACCGAGATTACCGACCTGGGCGAGGGCGTGGACGCGACGGGTCGCTTTTGCGAGGCGGCTGTCGAGCGTGTACTCGCTGCGTGCCGCATGTTTGTGGACGAGGCACGTGCCTTTGGCGCCGCGTGCATCTGCACCACGTGCACGAGCGCCGCGCGCGATGCGTCCAACGCCGCCCTGCTGCTGGACGGCCTGCACGAGCTGGGGCTTGAGCCGCAGGTGATTCCGGGCGAGGTCGAGGCGCGCCTGACGTTTTTTGGCGTGGCGCACGACTTTGCCGGCGAGCGCATCATTGTTGCCGATTCGGGCGGCGGCTCCACGGAGCTCGCTACGGGCGTATACGCGTCGGAGCGCGGGGTCTTCGCGCTGGAGGGAACGCGTTCGCTGGACATTGGTTGCCGTCGTGTGACGGAGCGTTTCTTCTCGGCGTTGCCGCCTTCGGACGGCGAGCTTGCTGCCGCTGCCGACTGGGCGCGCGAGCAGTTCGAGGCTTACTTTGAGAGCCTGCCGAGCGATTTTGAGCGCGCCGAACGCTTGGTCGCGGTGGGCGGTACCGTCACCACACTCGTGGCGCTGGTCCACGAGCTGGAGCCGTACGACTCGAGCTTTGTGCACCTGCGCGAGCTTTCGATGGAGCAGATCTCGGACGCTATCGATCATATGTCTACGCTGGATGTGGAGGGTATCGCTGCGCTGCCGGGCGTGCAGTCCAAGCGCGCGGGCGTGATTCTGGCCGGCGCCGTGGTGGTTCGCGAGCTCATGCGCGCCGGTGGCTACGAGTCGCTCACCGTAAGTGAGAACAGCCTCCTCGCCGGCATGGCCGCCACCATCAACGAAACCCTCGACGGCGCGACTCCCACCATCGCCTGGACCCCGAGCCTGAGTGCTCTTTAACAGTCTTCCTCTGAGTTGCGGTGAAATAGTTCCTAAATAAGCTGGTAAACGGTATAAACAGGATCTATTCCACCGCAACTTAGAGCCCCGCCGGCGTCCAAAAGAAACGGGCCCGCATCCCCGGGGGACACGAGCTCGTAAACAATACATGGTAGGGGCGGTGGGACGTCTGCGTATTTGCTGCGCAAATCCGCACCGGCTTCGGACGCCTGCCGGCGCCCTCGCCGGCTCGCTGCGGACGCTGCGCGTCCGCTTGACGCTCGCCCCCTCGCGGGTTCGAGTCCCACCGGCATCTAAAAGAAACGAGCCCGCATCCCTTGGGGACACAGGCTCGAAAGCTCCATATGGTAGGGGCGGTGGGACTCGAACCCACAATCCTTGCGGCGAGAGATTTTAAGTCTCCTGCGTATGCCAATTCCGCCACGCCCCCGTGAGACTAGAAGTCTAGCACAAGCCGTCCGTTACGCGTTGACGGCCATCGAGTGTTGGCCCGACTTCTCCAGGAACTCCTGGAACTTTGCCTCGTCGCCCTTGTTTTGGTATTGCAGGGCCAGCAGGTACTCCAAGCGGCAGCGCTTGACCGGGTCGTCGCCGACGTCCTCGAGCATGCGCTCCAGCTCGGGAATGTCGTTGTGGCGCTTGAGGATCATCGTGTCGTACATCAGTTGGCATTCGTGCGCGACTGCCTCGGCCTGACCGCCCTCAAAGCCCTTGATCTCGTTCAACAGCTCTTTGGACTTTTTGCGATCCTCCTGGCCAACATAGTAGTTAAAGGCTTTGATCACCAGGTCGACGCGCTGCATCTTGGGGAGGTTGAGCCCCAGCAGCAGGTCGAACATCTCGCTGGCGCGCTCGTGGTCCTCGCGCAGCAGATAGGAGTTCAGACGCAGGTAGTCGCGGTTGTAGCGTGGGTACAGCATGCTGGTGAGTTTGCCGTCGAGCAAACGATCGAACTCGTCCCACTGCTTGGCGGCCATCAACTGCTGCAGACGCTTGAACGTGGTGCGTTTTTTGACGCTAAAGAACACCGACACGGCGATGCAGATGATAACGACGGCGGTCCAGAGGGTGCGGGAATCGGGCATTTCAGAGTCCTTAGTCGCTCTTAAAGCGAGCGGTATGACAACACGTACTAGATGTATTATACGCAGCGCGCAAGCAAACTGGCATAAAAGCTCATCGAGGCTGAGTGCCATCGCTCGCTGCGGTACACTTACCTAAAGTAAACCATGAAGGGAGACATTACCTATGAAGAAGATCGTTTTGGCTTGCGGTGCTGGCGCTGCTACTTCCACGCTCGTTGCCCAGAAGGTCGCTACCATGCTCGACGCCAACGGTTACGCCGACAAGTATGAGATCGTGCAGTGTGCCATCTCCGAGGCCAAGGACGTTTGCGACGAGGGCGCCGACCTGCTGATCGCCACCACCGTTGCCCCCGAGGGCCTCACCTGCCCGTACGTGAGCGGCGTGCCCTTCATGACCGGCATGAACCGCGTCGCTGCCGAGAAGGCCGTTCTCGACGTTATGGCTCAGTAGGCGCTGCCTGTATGAATGAGCAGAACGCCAATCCGGTCGAGCTCTTTGGCATGCGCGTTGCCCATGTGGGCATTAACGCCACCGACCCGGCAGATGCCTTGGAGATCGCGGAGCTGTTCTCGACGATGATGGGCCTGCCCGTAATCGAGACCCCCGTTTCGTACTTTAACGATTCGCTGGTCGAGGTCATGAAGCAGAACGGTCGTGGCACCAAGGGCCACATTGGCTTTGCCGTCAACGACATCGATGCGGCCGAGAAGTGGTTTGCCGAGCGCGGGCTCGAGGTCAACGAGGAGTCGCGCGTGCTGCTGCCCGACGGCGGCACCAAGCTCGTGTACTTTAAGCGCGAGTTCGCCGGCTTCGCCGTGCACCTGTGCCGCGAGTAGTGCACAAGCTGCCATAGCTAGCAAAAAGGGATAGGGCCGCGTGGCCCTATCCCTTTATTTATTCCGAGAGGCTTCCTACCGCGGCAGGCGAATCGTAAAGCGGCTGCCGACTCCTTCGACCGAGGTCACACCGATGACGCCGCCGTGGCTGTCGACGATCCACTTGGCAATGGCAAGCCCCAGACCCGAGCCCTGCGCGCCGGCATCGCGTGCGTTGTCGGCGCGGTAGAACCGTTCAAACGCGTGGGCTGCGGATTCCTGGTTCATGCCGATGCCCTCGTCCTCAACGGCTATATCGATCGTGCCCGTGCCCACATCGGGCGCTACGCCAAATGTGACGGTCGTTCCCGCATCCGAGTACTTGGCGGCGTTTTGCACGATCACGCGCAGAGCCTGCTTCACGAGCGCCACGTCGACGGACGCGTCGCAGCGCGGGTCGCTGACAAGCGCAGCGTCAAAGGCCAGCCGATACGTGTGCTCGGTATCGATCATCTGCGATTCCTCGCATACCTCGCCGACCAGTGCGGCAAGGTTGGTATTTGCGCGCCGCAGGACCGTGCGCCCGGCATCGCCGCGCGCCAAAAACAGCAGCTGCTCCACGAGCTCTTGCATGTGCTCGCTTTCGGCCTTGAGGGACGCGATGGATTCTGCCAGCACGTCCGGGTCGTCTTTGCCCCAGCGGTCGAGCATGTTTACGTAGCCCTGAATCACCGCGATGGGCGTGCGCAGCTCGTGGCTCGCATCGTTGACAAAGCGCATCTGCTGCAGCTTTGCCTCTTGCATCTGGCGCAGCAGGCGGTTGAGTGCGACCTCGATACTCGCCAGATCGGCGTCGCCGGTGGTGACGCTCGGCGAGTCGACGCTTGCTCGCTCGATAGCCTGCTCCAGCGTTTCCATTTTGCCGCCGGCGAGTTGCATGCGGCTGAGTTCGTCCACGCGCAGGGCCAGATCGTTGAGCGGCGCCATGGTGCGGCGCACGCGGCGGGCGCCGCCGAGCATGTTGAGCACGCTGATGACCTGCCAACCCACAACGACAAGGTAGAGAGGCCATAGCGCGACGAGGTCCTGCGCGAGGGGGAAGGTCTTGGTGGTGCGCGCAAGCTCGACGGTATAGGTGAGTGTGGTCGGGTTCCAGCCGCGTGCGGGCGTCAGCGACATGCCGTGAACGGTGGCGCTGGGGATCCAGCCTGCGGTAAACGCGCCGTCGGGCAGCGTCTGGTTGTATCCATAGACGAGGATCGCCGCCACAATCACTACTAGCAGCAGGTCGAGCCAAACGTAGCTCATCAGACGGCGCCACATATAGCTCCAGTTGATGGCGCGGGCGATGGAGGTGACGCGCTTGGCCTCGGCGTTACGCACGGCAGACATAGCCCACCCCGCGCACGGTCTGGATGATGCGGGTACCACCGGCGTCCTCGATCTTGGCGCGCAGGTGCGCGATGTGCACGTCGACGTTGTTGGTGTCGCCCACGTATTCGTAGCCCAGCGCCTCGTGCGCGATGCGCTCGCGCGTGAGCACGGTGCCGGCGTGCGCCATAAGCAGGGCGAGGACGTCGAACTCGCGGGCCGTGAGCACGATGGGCGAGCCTGCGACGGTGACTTCGCGGCGGTCGGGATCGAGCGCGACCGAGCCCACGGTGAGCGTGGCGGGGGAGGGCAAGGCGGAAGCTCGAGTCGAGTCGCTGACCGGGGGTATTGCAGCGGCGTCTCCGCCCGCGCCGGCCGCCATGCCCGTCTCGGCGCGGGCGCCGGAAGCCGCCCGCACGGCCTCCGAGCGCTTCAGCGCCACGCGGATCCGTGCGAACAGCTCCTCAATCGCAAACGGCTTGGTCAGGTAATCGTCAGCACCGGCGTCGAGCCCGGCCACCTTGTCCATCACGGCATCGCGCGCGGTGACCATGATCACCGGCACATCCTTGTGTTTGCGTACGCGCCGCAGCACCTCCATGCCGTTGAGCTGCGGCAACAGCACATCGAGCAGAATCAGATCGTAGTCGCGCTCCAGCGCCAGGTCCACGGCGGTGCGGCCGTCGGCGGCGTGCTCCACCTGGTAGCCCTCGTGCTCCAGCTCGAGCGTCACAAAGCGGGCGATTTTCTCCTCGTCCTCTACGATCAGGATCCGTGCCATGCGTGCCCCCGTCTGCGATTACTTGTCGTCGTTGAGATTTTGCTTGATGTCGTCCGCGGCATCGGCAGCGTGATTCATAAGGTTGTTGATGCTGCCGGGTACGTCGCCGTCGCTATCGATGCGGTAACGCATGCCAAAGAACAGGCCAATCAGCATCAGCCATATCGTGGCGCCCCAGGCAAACAGCGCGACGATGGGGATCAGGATGGGAATGTTGAGGATGATCGCGTCGCGGCGCGTGGCGATAAACTTGGTGTCCAGGCTCAGGCGGAAGAGCTTTTTGAGGTACTCCCACACGCTGTCCATCTTCTTGGAGAAGTCGGTCTTTTCGCTCGACTTTTCGTAGGCGGCCTGCGCGGCAACCATCTCGGTCGAGGGCTCGTCGACCGGCGCGGACTCGGTGGCGGCGTGCGCTGACGTGGTCTGTGTCTTGCCCTGCGACTCGAGCCAAATGATGGCATCCAAAACGTTGCCGTCGGCGGCGTCGAGCGCGGCTTTGGCATCGGTGTAGCTCACGTTGCACTTGGTGCGGATGGTTTCAACTTTTTCGAGGTCGTCCATGACCTGTCCTTTCGTTCGATGGGCGCGACGCCGGGCGATTTGCCCGGGCGCGAGCGTTGCGTTCGGCGACCTGCGTGGCGCCGCCCCGCCCTTGGTCGAACTCTATAGTGCAGGTTATAGATTAAGCGATTCTTGAGCCAAGATTAATGTTGGATGAGTTTTTGGGTGGCGGTGGGGAAGGGAGAGATGCCTTTCTGGATAGCTAGCAGCGAGGTCTAATACTTTTCCCGAGAAGTGAACGAGCTAAAACGGACCCCCGAAGCATCGACACTTTAAAGGTGTCGTTTCCTGCGGTTTCAATGCTGAAATCCCACGATTTTGCCGCCGAAAAATGCGGCTGTTTCAGGGGCTCAAAAACAGCCGTTCACTTCTCGGGAAAAGAATTAGACCTCGACAGCGGGGGGATGGGGTGCCGGTGCAAAACGGCGTCAAGGGTTGGTCGAGCAGGCGGTTTCTCCATTGATGTCCGCACGGCATGTGACACTTACCCTGCCGCCCCGCTCTGCCGCGGCGGCATGCGTCTGAACAATGACCCTCTAAGGAGTTCGATACCGATGAGTGACAACGCAAAGCATCTCGCAAAGAAGTGCGTCAAGGACGCGGGGCCGTGCCTCGCACTGTGCTTTGCCGACGCAGCGGTCGCGCTGCTGGCTGTTCTGGGGCCATTCGACGTGCTCCGAAGTACCAGTTCCCTGCACGTTTGCATGGCCCTTGCCGGCGCCATGATGACCGGCGGCGTGCTCGATCTGGTTTTTTGGGTGCTTGACCCGTTTGGATGGAAGAACGAAGGGTAAGCCCTAAGGGATGGAAGGGCTGGAACGGTTAGCTTAGTAATCGTGCAGAATGTGGGCTAGCGACTTGCAGGGAAGTGGTAATCCGATGACGGTCTATGTGACGGGCGATATTCACAGCGGCCTCGACATGCAAAAGCTGCGCGACTGGGATCTTGGGGATAGTCTGACGAGTGACGACTATCTCATCGTCGCCGGCGATTTTGGCTTTCCCTTGGATTTTTCTGCCGAGGAGTGCGCCGATATTGCTTGGCTGGAGTCGCGCCCCTACACCGTGCTGTTTGTCGACGGCAACCACGAGCGTTTCGATCACTGGGCGGAGCGACCCATGGAGTTGTGGCACGGTGGGCTGACGCAGCGCCTGTCGGATACCTCGCCCATACGGCGCCTGACGCGTGGCGAGGTTTTTGAGCTCGACGGCTCAACGATCTTTACCATGGGCGGCGCCACGAGCGTGGACAAGGAATACCGCATTCCGTATTCCAGCTGGTGGCCGCAGGAACTGCCGGACGAGCGCAACTTTGAGGAGGCGCGGGCAAAGCTCGACAGCGTGGGTTGGAAGGTCGACTACGTAATCACCCACACCTGCTCCACGCGCATGCTCTCGCCCACGCTCTATCCGGCACCCGGCTGGAATTGCCCCGGCGTTGATCGTCTTACTGCATTTTTCGATGAGCTGGAAGACCGCTTGGATTATAAGCGCTGGTACTACGGGCATTTTCATCGGGATGCCAACCCGGCCGAGCGCCACACCGTGCTCTATGACTGCATCGTTCGCTTGGGTGACGAACTCCAGCCCTGGGATGTTGCGTAGAGGCGGGGTGGCTGGCTACTCGACCGTTACAGTGATGTTCTCGCGGTGCGCACGGATGACGTTCCATCTAAAGTGCTCGACCAGCTGTTCGGCAGAGCGCGGCGTGGTGTCCGGCGCGATGCCTGTTTGCCCGGCGAGCCATCCCAACAGTGCCTCGGGTGTGCCAAAGCGGGTGCGGAGCTCGCCCAGGTCCAGATCGCGATCGCGCTTGGAAAGGCGGCGGCCGTCCGGCGACATGAGCAGCGGAATGTGCGCGTAGCGCGGTGTGGGCAGTCCCAGCAGATGTTGCAGATAGATCTGGCGCGGCGTGGAACCAAGCAGGTCGCATCCGCGTACGATCTCGGTGACGCCCATGGCAGCGTCGTCGACCACCACGGCCAGCTGATAGGCAAACACGCCGTCGCTGCGACGCACCAAAAAGTCGCCGCACTCGGTGGCGAGTGCCTCGCATTGGGCTCCGTACGTGCGGTCAACGAATTCGACCACATCGTCTGTGAGGTCGTCGACGGCGGGCACGCGCAGGCGCGTGGCCGGAGCACGCAGGATGCTGCGGCGGGCAACCTCCTCGGCAGAAAGGCCTCGGCAGGCGCCGCGGTAGATGGGCGTGCCGTCGCTCGCGTGCGGCGCGCTCGCGGCGTGGAGTTCGGCGCGCGTGCAAAAGCAGGGATAGGTGAGGCCGGCGTCTTGTAGCTGGTGCAAGGCGCTCTCGTACAGGTCGAGGCGATCGTGCTGGTAGTAGGGGCCTTCGTCCCACTCAAGCCCTAGCCAGGCCAGGTCGTCAATCAGTTGAGCGGCAAGTTCCGGGCGCTTGCAGCGATCGTCCAGGTCCTCGATACGCAATACGATGCTGCCGCCCTGGCTGCGGGCCGAAAGCCATGCGCACAGGCAGCTGAACACGTTGCCCAAGTGCATGCGGCCCGAGGGCGACGGGGCAAAGCGGCCCACGACCGGCGCGAGGGCGGGGGCGAGCTTGCTGTTGGGCGCCGTCGATGTGGCCACAGCGGGCGTTGTTATGTTGCGTGCGTTGATATCCATGCGGACGAGTATAGCGCGGGGCGCGGTGGGGGAGACGCTGCCGTGGCCTGCAAGTTGCCGAGGCCGCGCGTTGCGCGTGCCGGACCACCGGCTCGACAGCTCGATCGCCACCCGCCAGCCCAACCCCTCAAACGACAGAAACCCCGGCAGCTCTTCGCAACTGCCGGGGTTTCCGCGGAAAAGGGGGACATGATCCTCAAGCGAACGGCAAAGGGGCAAACCGTTTTCGCTCAACTGCTTTATGCCCCTTGCTCACGGACTCAATCAGTGCGCGTCGCGGCAACACAAAGCCGCTACACCTGTGACGGAGCTATGAAGTGGTATCTATTGCCGGAGCGGGCTATGCCAAGGAGTGTCCTAGTTTGCCGGCAGATAAGGAACGTCCCCAGGTGCCGGCCGCGGGCGTGACTTTCGTCCCGTTTGATACTCCGCTGGCCTAGATGTTCGTCATGTGCGCCCGTAAACGTGGGACAATGGCGTTGCTGGTATCACAGACAAAGGATGTGCCTATGAACGCCCCCGTTGCCAAAACCTGTCGGCAGCGCCGCCTGTTTGCGCGATTTGCTTCCGTCTGCGCACTCGTCGCGCTTGCATTGCTGCTACTGCCCGCCGCCGCACACGCCGACGGTTATTCCATGACCCAAACCTACATCAGCGCCACGGTCGAAGCCGATGGATCGCTGACCGTTGTCGAGGGACGCCAGTTTGATTTCGACGACGACATCAACGGCGTGTTTTGGGAGATCAATACGGGCACCAACCAGCAGGGCGGCACGGCGGGCGTTGACGTGCTGAGTGTCGAGGAAGAGGACACCGCGTTTAACAAAGTCGATAGCGCGAACAAGGGCGATTCTGGCGTCTACACGGTCGAGCAGGCCGGTGACGGCGTAAGGATTAAGGTGTTCAGCCCCCACGAGAGCGGCGACAGCGCGATCTATTACGTGAGCTACACCATGACCGGTGCGGTTATGAACTGGGCCGATACCGCCGAGCTCTACTGGAAGTTCGTGGGCGACGGCTGGTCTGCGGATTCCGACGATGTCGAGATGGAAGTGCGCTTCGCAAATGCCGCTGCCGGGACGGCGGCCGTCAAAGGCGATAACTTCCGCGCATGGGGCCACGGTCCGCTGACGGGCGACGTGTCGCTCGATGAGGACGAGCCCATGGTCACCTATACCATTCCCTGCGTGCATCAGGGCGAATTCGCCGAGGCACGCATCGCCTTCCCCAGCGACTGGGTGCCGCAGCTTGCCGCCTCGGGCGAAGAGCGCATGTCAACGATCCTGAGCGAAGAGAAGGAATGGGCCGACGAAGCTAACGCCCGCCGCGCTCACGCTCGCATGATTGCCAATGCACTTGCCGTGCTAAGTGTTGTTGCGGCGGTGGCCTTTACCGGCACAATCGTTATGCTCAAGCTGCGCAAGCCCAAGCCCAAGCCGCTTTTCCAGGACGAATATTTCCGCGATGTGCCCTCGGCCGACCATCCCGCCGTGCTTTCGGCCCTTATGAGCTGGAACGAGGTGCCCGATCAGGCATATATCGCCACGCTCATGAAGCTCACTGACGACCGTGTGATCAAGCTGGAGCAGACGACCGTGACCAAGGCCAAGAAGGGTCTGTTGGGGCGTGAAAAAGAAGAGCAGACGTATCGCGTGACGGTGAGTGATGCGGGCTGGAAGTCGGCCAAGGGCATTGACCACATGGTGCTCAAGGTCTTCTTTGCCGGTGCTAAGCCTGACGAGAACGGTGACCGTTCGCGCACGTTCGACGAGCTGCAGCACTACGTCAAGCAGCACGCTACACCCGTGGGTGATAAGCTCGAGGACTATCAGAACACCGTTAAGGGCAAGCTGGCCGATAGCGAGTACGTTGCCTCGGACGGCATTGTTGCAATGGTGTTTTGCCTGGTTCTTGGTATTCTGATCGCCTTTGTTCCCGTGGGATCCATCTTCTTTACCGACGGCGCGCAGGCGAACATTATCGCCGCGGTTATCTCGGTGCCGATTGTGCTGGTGGGTATTGGCGTGGGCCTTACGTTCCGCCGCTTTACGCCGGAGGGCGCCGAGGTGGCGGCTCGCTGCAAGGCGCTTAAGCATTGGCTCGAGGACTTCACGCGTCTAAAGGAAGCCGTCCCCGGCGATTTGGTCCTATGGAATAAACTTCTGGTGATGGGCGCGGCGCTTGGCGTTTCGAAGGAAGTCCTGCGTCAGCTTGCCGAGGCTGTTCCTCCCGAGGTGCGCGAGGCCGACGGTTTCTACGACAATTATCCCTGCTACTGGTGGTACTACCATCACTACGGAAACCAGTCCCCGCTCGATTCGTTCGATGACGTGTATCACGAGAGCATCCGTGAGCTGGCTTCGAGTTCCGATAGCTCGAGCGGCGGCGGTGGCGGCGGCTTCTCGGGCGGCGGAGGCGGCGGCGTCGGCGGAGGCGGCGGAACATTCTAGCGAGCGCTTGCTTTGGGGTGGATCTTACTGGGCGGTTGCCAGGGAAGATTCATCCCATTTTTGCGCATCGAAACGGGCCATACTTTCCGCTGCGGACCTTCGCGCAAGGGGCAGTGGGCAAAAAATGCCAAATATGAGTACTGTTGCCTAGCTTGTCACATTTATTTTTACAAAAAATGGACTCCTAACGATATTATTTCTCGTTAGGAGTCCATTTTATTGTACATTCGGGGAGATACGTTAGTTCATCCGGCGCGTCGAGACGCCTAAGAGACCCGAAAAAGCCGAATTGCGCTGCTACTAAAAAGGTAACAGTACTCATATTCGATGTTTTTTGTCCACAGCCATTTGCAGGCCCCCTATAGGGCGATGTCAACGAGGGCTTTGGCGGCCGTTTTGCTCAAGACTGTCCCCAGCGACTAGTCATTTAAGAACGTCCCCAATGACTAGGCGTGGTTGCTGCCAAGGAGTGTCCCGGGATGCCGGTATAAAAGGAACGTCCCTAACTGCCAGGTTTAGGCGGTTAGGTCCAGCTCGTAGAGGAAGCTTTCGCGCGGCATGTCGTGGCGGCGCTCTTCGCGGTTGGCGCGGTGTGTGGCGGTGCGCTTAAAGCCGTGCAGCTCGTAGAACTTCCACGAGCAGTTGGAGTCGGTGTACAGGTGCGCCCTTGTCGCCCCGCGCGAGGACAGGTACGAGACCGCGGCATCGAGCAGAACCGTGCCAACGCCCAGGCCATGGACATCGCGATCCACGGCAAGCAGCGTGACCTCGTTGTCGTGCGGCAGCGGGCTGCTCTCGAGTAGGCGGTTGTTGGTTCGGATGGTTGCGCGCACAAACGAGAGATACTCGGCGCAGGCATCAGGCTCCAGCTCACGCATCTGCGATAGCAGCGCGCGTTCGGTATCCATCCAATGCTCGTTGATAGTGGCGCCGGAGCTCTGTCCCGCACGCGCGAGCGAAATGCCACGCGCCTGACCGTCGATTACGGCAACCTGTGAAAACGTCGACGACGAAAGGCAGTAGGCGAGGTCGCACGCGGCCTCAAGGCGGTTGTACTCATCGTTATCCGAATTGTTATGCCAAAGCTGCTGCAGAATCAGCGCGATGGCGTCGAAGTCTTCGGTATCAAACGGTCGGTAGAGAACCCGCGAGACCATGGTGCCTCTTTCTTTTGCGGATGCATATCGAGCACAGTTCTACCACGCCATTGGCATCGAATTATGGTGCCCCTGTGTTCCATGAACTCACCGTGCCCGGTGTCGTGCCCATCCCCTCCGCTCGCAAACTTTTTCTGCACATGCACCCGTTGCGGGGTGCATCGATGCGCTCGATGCGCTACATTAAATCAGTATTTTCAATGCCGCTGCGCGAGCGCTGCAGATCGACGTATCACCGACTCACAGAGCACGGCGGCGTACCAGACAGGAGGACTGCATGGGATCTGATGTGAAGATCGCACGCGCGTTGATCTCGGTTACCGATAAGACGGGCGTCGTCGATTTCGCACGGACGCTGGTCGATGACTTTGGCGTCGAGATCATCTCTACGGGCGGCACGGCTCGTGCCATCGAGGACGCGGGCGTTCCCGTAACCCCCATCGAGGAGTTCACGGGCTATCCCGAGATGATGGACGGCCGCGTTAAGACCCTGCACCCCAAGGTTCACGGCGCGCTGCTGGCCCGCCGCGATTCCGAGCAGCACATGCAGGAGGCCGCTCAGCACGGCATTAAGCTGATCGACCTGGTCGTCGTCAACCTGTACGAGTTCGAGAAGACCGTCGCCAACCCCGAGGTCACCTTCGCGGACGCCATCGAGCACATCGACATCGGTGGTCCCTCCATGCTGCGCTCTGCCGCCAAGAACGCCACGAGCGTTACCGTCATTTCCGACCCGGCCGACTATGATGCCGTCCTGGCCGAGATGCACGAGACCGGTGGCTGCACCACGCTTTCCACCCGTCGTCGCCTGCAGGTGAAGGTCTACCAGACCACCGCCGCCTACGACACGGCTATCTCCCGTTGGCTTGCCGCCCAGGCAAGCGATGTGGCGGACACCTCTGCCAAGCTCGAGATTTCGCTGGAGAAGGTCGACGACCTGCGCTATGGCGAGAATCCTCAGCAGAAGGCTACGGTCTACCGCTTTGCCGAGGGCTGCGAGAACACCGCGAGCTCGCAGTTCCCGCTCGTTGGCTCCGAGCAGATCCAGGGCAAGCCGCTCAGCTACAACAACTATCTGGATGCCGATGCCGCTTGGAACCTGGTCCGCGAGTTCGACGAGCCGGCCTGCGTGATCCTCAAGCACCAGAACCCCTGCGGTTCCGCCGTTGCCGAGGACATCACGGCTGCCTACGATCGCGCTTTCGCCTGCGATCCCAAGAGCGCCTTTGGCGGCATCATCGCCTGCAACCGCGAGGTTCCCTATGAGCTGGTCGAGCACTTTGCCGATCAGAACAAGCAGTTCGTCGAGGTTATCATCGCCCCGAGCTACACTGCCGAGGCGCTCGAGCGCATGGCCAAGCGTCCCAACCTGCGCGTGCTGGCCACCGGCGGCGTGGACCACGGCGCCCAGGTGGAGCTGCGCTCCATTGACGGCGGCATGCTGGTGCAGGAAGTCGACCACGTGACCGAGGATCCCGCGACCTTTACGTTCCCCACCGACCGCAAGCCCACCGACGCCGAGATGGCCGAGCTCGAGTTTGCCTGGAAGGTCTGCAAGGGCGTTAAGTCCAACGCCATCCTGGTTTCCAAGGGCAAGGCCGGCATTGGCATGGGCCCGGGTCAGCCTAACCGCGTTGACTCCGCACTGCTTGCCTGCGAGCGCGCCGAGGACTTCTGCGAGCGCGAGGGCGTGGAGAAGGGCGGCTTTGCCTGTGCAAGCGACGCGTTCTTCCCGTTCCGCGACAATGTCGACGTGCTCGCCGCGCACGGCGTGACCTGCATCATCCAGCCCGGCGGCTCCAAGCGCGACGACGAAAGCATCCAGGCCTGCAACGAGCATGGCATCGCGATGGTGTTTACGGGCGCCCGCCACTTCCGCCACTAAGTTCCGCCTTGGGACAAAATAATCTCTGCAAAAGACGGTCGCTCCGTTTGGAGGGCCGTCTTTTTGGTATAAGAGGACGGAATGACTAACACGAAAGGTATGACCATGCCCCAGATTGATGATGCCGAGCTGTTTGGCAATGCCGAGGATCAGCGTGCGTACGAGGACTTTTGCGCTAATCAGGAGGCGGTCGAGAAGTTTACGCTCGACAAGCCCGCGCTTATCTGCCGTTGGCGCATGTCCAACAAAAAGGTACCCATGCTCAACCGCCACATTCGCGCGCTGTCCGAGCGCTTGGTGCAGGGCGAGCCGCTTACCCATAACATGCTCAGCTGGGCCAAGCAGCACGTTGAGTGGTCGCTTGCCGAGGGCGATTACACCGCACGCGACGGCGTGCTCATGCTGGTGATCGACGTCAACGGCAACGCCGCCATGACGGTGGGGGAGTACGAGCCGCTAACCGATACGTCGGCCAAGGCGCTACGCGCCCGCTCCGCCGAGGCCCGCTCCGAGGCCGACGAAACCGGCGTGGCGCCCGAGCTGCTCGCCGCCGTCGATAACGGCGAGCTTGCCTTTGTGGCGCCAGCGGACGAGTGCCTGTGCGGCACGGCGACGCTCATCGAGCAGCTGGCCCAGACCAAGGGCATCCCGGTCACGCGCGTAGACATCCCCGCTCAGCTCAAGGGCGCGCTGTTCCTGGTGAGCGACGAGCACGGCGTGGTCCCCGCGACCGAGGCCGACGCCGCCGAGGCCGACGCCGCGACGGTCGCCTTCTTCGCCGAAGGCTACGAAAAGCTCCGTGCCCGCCGCTAAATGATGTTTCTGGGACGGGGATTTAATAATCATTTTGGTCCCCGTTCCCGTCGCGAGCGTAAGACGGACAAAACGCCCCCGCTCGCGAACAGTTCTGTCACCTTGGCGACGTGCGTGGCGCGCACCTGCAGTTTCGCAGCCATAATGGTGGCAAGACAACCAAGAGGGGAGCGGAATCCATGGCGCTGATCTATATCGTTGAGGACGACGAACCCATTCGTCGCGAGCTTGCCGACATCCTTGCCCGCGCCGGGTTTGAAATCGAGGCCTGCGAATCGTTTGAGCATGTCTCGTGCGATATTCTCGCCGCCGCGCCCGACCTGGTGCTGCTCGACCTCACGCTTCCCGTCAAGGACGGCCAGCATATCTGCCACGAGGTTCGTCGCGAATCAGAGGTTCCCATCATCGTCCTCACGTCGCGCACGACCGAGATTGACGAGGTCATGGCCATGACGCTCGGCGCGGACGACTTTGTTCCCAAGCCCTACAGCGCCCGTGTGCTCGTGGCGCGCATCAATGCCTTGCTGCGTCGCACCGCGACGGCGGGCGAGCGCAGCACACTTGTCCACAAGGGACTGGAGCTCGATCTCGCTCGCTCCATGGTCACCAACATGCAAACCGGCATCAGTACCGAGCTCACCAAAAACGAGCTGCGTATTCTCTCGCTGCTTCTGAGCCGCGCGGGCAAGATCGTCTCGCGCTCGGCCATCATGCAGGACCTGTGGGACTCCGACGCCTTCGTGGACGACAATACGCTCACCGTCAACATCAACCGCCTGCGCACCACGCTCGAAAAAATCGGCATCAAGGGGTATTTGACGACGCACCGCGGCCAGGGCTATTCGGTCTAGGGGCCGGCTATGTCGTTTACCAAGTTCTTTAAAGATGCGCTGCTTTCCGTCGCCGTGTGGACGTGCGGCGTGCTGCTGAGCTGCTTTGTGCTGACGGTCGCCGGCGCACCCGTTTCTATCGTGGTCGTGGCGGTTGGTGTGTCCTTTATCTTTGGTATGCTCGGCATCGTGATCGAGTACGCGCGCCGTCGTCGTTTTCTGCGCCAGCTGGAGCGTGCGGCCGAGGAGCTCGAGAGTCCCGCATGGGTGCAGGAGATGGTGCAATGCCCGACCTATGCCGAGGGCGAGCTCGAGTACGAGGTCTTGCGCCGGGTGGGCAAGGCGGCATGCGATGAGGTGGCGGAAGGCCGGCGCCAGACCGATGACTACCGCGACTATATCGAGAGCTGGGTCCACGAGGCCAAGCTGCCCCTGGCAGCAGCCCATCTGATTTTGGAAAACCTGGACGGCAGCGAAGACGATCTGTCGCGTGTGGATGACCTGAGTCGCGAGCTTGCCCGCGTGGAGCGCTATATTGACCAGGCGCTGTACTATGCGCGCTCGGAAGTCGTGGAGCGCGACTACCTGATTCGTCGCTGGGACCTTAAGACCTTGGTGACGGGTGCGATTAAAGCCAATGCCCGCGAGCTCATCGCGGCGCATGTGGCCCCGGTGTGTGCGAGAACCTCGACTTCGAGGTCTTTACCGACGAGAAGTGGCTCGAGTTTATTTTGGGCCAGCTCATTCAGAACAGCATTAAATATGCGCGCGAGGACGGCGCAAAGATTGTGTTTTCGGGTGCGTTGCTGGACGAGGGCCTGGCGAGCGAGCGCATCGAGCTTACTGTCGCGGACAACGGCTGCGGCGTGTGTGCGGCAGACCTGCCGCGCGTGTTCGAGAAGGGCTTTACCGGCGACAACGGCCGCACCACCAAGCGCGCAACGGGTATTGGCCTCTACCTGGTGGCGCGTCTGTGCTCCAAGATGGGCATCGACGTCACCGCGGCATCCGAGCCCGGCGAAGGCTTCGTCGTAACATTCGCTTTTTCAACGAACAAGTTCCAATATTTCGAGTAACGCACGCGGCAGACGTCCGCCCAAACAAAATCGTGCCGCCCCAAACAAAACGTGCCGCCCCAAACGGGGCGGCACGCCATCTTTTATCAGCCAACTCGCTGAAGTACGGTGACGAAGGCGCAAGGCCGGGAGGGGTTATCTAAGCCGACATCCCGCAGCCGCGAAGCGGCGAGGACGTCGGCGTGATAACCCCACAGGCCTTGCGCCGGCGGGAAGGAACCTACTTCACGACCAAGATGTCGCAGTCCGTGTTGCGCAGCAGGAACGTCGAAATCGAACCCAGGAGCGCATACTTGATCGAGGACAGGCCGCGGGCGCCGCAGAGCACCAGGTCGGGCTTAACCACGTCGAGCATCTCGTCCTTGAGCGTCTCGCGAATGCGGCCGGCGCGAATCATGACCTCGACCTCGGGAATATCGGGATTGGCCTTGGCCTCTTCGAGCTGCTTGGCGATGGAGTTCTTAAATGCCTCCTCTAGGCCGTTGACCAGATCGACCGGATAGGAACCGGCGCTCTCGAGCGCCGTGGAATCGATAACGTGGCCGATGATTAGCTTGGCACCGTTGTTCGCGGCGACCTTGATGGCGCGTGCGAGCACAAAATCCTGCTGCTCAGTACCGTCGAGTGAAACAAATACCTTGGTGTAGCCCTCGTTCATGGTTTCCTCCTTGGTCTATCGCACGGGCGCGGGGCTCGTGCATCGGGCGGGCGCGGGCGCGTCGGCCGCCGGACACTTTATCTTGTTGCAGTTATACCCAAGGATTTGGGTTTGACCGCTCGCAATTCTGTGAACGGGCGAGTTTTTTGGTAAGGGTAGGCGCAGGCGCGCCGCCAACGGTTGATAATGTGACATCGCCCGCACCGTCCGCAGAACAATATCGGCGGGTGTCTAACGAGGGGGTCCCTTTGGATATTATCGAGCTTCTAAAATCTGCCTTCATGGGCCTAGTCGAGGGCATCACCGAATGGCTGCCTGTTTCGTCGACCGGTCACATGATCTTGGTGGACGAGTTCGTCAAGATGAACGTGAGCGAGACGTTCTGGAATATGTTCCTGGTCGTGATTCAGCTCGGTGCCATTCTGGCCGTCTGTGTGCTGTTCTTCCATGAGCTCAATCCGTTCTCGCCCAGCAAGGGCAAGGAGGGCCGTCGCGACACCTGGGTGCTGTGGGGCAAGATTGTGCTCGGCTGCATTCCTGCGGCGGCGATCGGTCTGCCGCTCAACGACTGGATGGAGGAGCATTTCTACAATGCTCCCGTCGTGGCGCTGGCGCTCATTGTGTACGGCGTGTTGTTTATCGTGATCGAGAACTGGCGCGCGAGCAAGCGCGAGGAAATGGCCGTTGCCGGTTCGTTTGGTTCGCGTGCTGTGGTGTCGGGTGGACGTCCCGCCGGTGCACACTTTGCGGCGCCCGCGGCAGATGTTGCCGAGGACGATGACGAGGACGAGGATCTGGACTTTGGTTCCATCACCACGCTCGAGGACCTAAGTTGGAAGACCGCACTGGGCATCGGATGCTTTCAGGTGCTCTCGCTGATTCCGGGCACGTCGCGCTCCGGTTCCACCATCATCGGCGGCCTGCTTTTGGGCTGCACGCGTTCGGTGGCGTCCAAGTTTACGTTCTTCCTGGCCATCCCTGTCATGTTTGGCGCGAGTGCGCTCAAGCTGGTCAAGTATTTCATCAAGGGCGGTACGTTCGGCGCCAACGAGGTCGCTATCCTGGGCGTGGGCTGCGTTGTGGCCTTTGTGGTGTCGCTCATCGCCATCAAGTGGCTCATGGGCTTCGTCCGCCGTCACGACTTTAAGTGCTTCGGCGTCTATCGCATCATTCTGGGCATCGTGGTGCTCGCATACTTCTTCGTTCTGGAGCCTATGCTCGGCCTGTAACTTGGTTGACGCTGCGCGGCGGCCAGAGCGACAACTTGTCATTCAAAGGGGGCGGCATGACCAAAAGGTCTATGCCGCCTTTTTGGTGCAATGGGGACAGGTTACTTTGCGCCAAATCCGCTGGGGCGGGCCTGACGGCGGCGCACGGAGTCGTGGTGTGATTTGCGTCGGTGTCCGCGCGGCTCGGTATACTGGTACGGCTCAAACTATGGCGCTGCCCGCAGGCGCGCCGTCCGTCAGATGAGGAGTCGCCCATGACCCAGCCCTTGCCCTGGGAAAAGAACGCCGCTGTACCCGTGCCGCCCGCGCCGGAACCCGTGCCGCTCGATGCATATGCCGCCCCCGCTGCGCCGGAACCCGAGCTCGTCCCGCTCGACATCTACGACGCTCCCGCGCCGGCACCCAAACCCGCCAAGCCGCTCGTCGACATCGACAGCCTTAATCCCGCCCAGCGCGAGGCGGTCCTGACCACCGAGGGTCCGTTGCTGGTCCTTGCCGGCGCCGGCTCGGGTAAGACCCGCGTCTTGACCTTCCGCATCGCACATATGCTCGGCGACCTGGGCGTTAAGCCCTGGCAGATCCTTGCCATCACGTTTACCAACAAGGCCGCGGCCGAGATGCGCGAGCGTCTGGCGGCACTCATCCCCAGCGGTACCCGCGGCATGTGGGTGTGCACCTTCCATGCTATGTGCGTGCGCATGCTGCGCGAGGACGCTGACCTGCTGGGCTACACCGGTCAGTTCACCATCTACGATGATGACGATTCCAAGCGCATGGTGCGCGATATTATGCAGGCGCTCGGTATCGAGCAAAAGCAATTCCCCATCAATATGATCCGCAGCAAGATCAGTTCGGCCAAAAACGCCATGATCGGCCCCGAGGACATGCTCAAATCCGCCGACAGCCCCAACGACAAAAAGGCCGCGCAGGTCTACCTGGAGCTGGAACGCCGCCTGCGCGCCGCCAACGCGATGGACTTCGACGACCTGCTCGTGCGCACGCTCGAGCTGCTGCGCACCCGCCCCGAGGTGCTCGATAAGTACCAAGAGCGTTTCCGCTACATTAGCGTCGACGAGTATCAGGACACCAACCACGTCCAGTACGAGATCGCCAACCTGCTGGCCGCCAAGTACCAAAACCTCATGGTCGTAGGCGACGATGACCAGTCCATTTATAGCTGGCGCGGCGCCGACATCACCAACATCCTGGACTTTGAGAAGGACTTTAAAAACTGCAAGACCGTTAAGCTGGAGCAGAACTACCGCTCCACGGGCCATATCCTGAGCGCCGCCAACGCCGTGGTGCGTCACAACTCGCAGCGCAAGGACAAGCGCCTGTTTACGGCCGAGGGCGACGGCGAGAAGATCCAGGCCTTCCAGGCAAGCGACGAGCGCGACGAGGGCCGCTGGATTGCCGGCGAGATCGAAAAGCTGCACTCCAAGGGCACGAGTTACGACGATATCGCCGTGTTCTACCGCACCAACGCCCAGTCGCGTATCCTCGAAGATATGTTCCTGCGCGCGGGCGTGCCCTACAAGATTGTGGGCGGCACGCGATTCTTCGACCGTGCCGAGATCCGCGACGTCATGGCCTACCTCAAGATGATCGTGAACCCGGCAGACGAGATGAGCGTCAAGCGCGTCATCAACACGCCGCGCCGCGGCATCGGCTCCACCTCGATCCAAAAGATTGAGCAGCTGGCGCGCGACAACCGTTGCTCGTTCTTCCAGGCTTGCGAGATCGCGTGCGCCGAAACCGGCATGTTTAGCGCCAAGGTGCGCAATGGCCTGTCGAGCTTTGTGTCGCTGGTGCGCGAGGGTCGCCGCATGGACGGCGAGCTCAAGGACGTCGTCGAGATGATTGTCGATAAGACGGGCCTGCTGCAGGCTTTCCGCGCCGAGGGCACCATGGAGTCCGAGAGTCGCGCCGAGAACATCCAGGAATTCCTGGGCGTCGCTGCCGAATTTGAGGAGACGCACGAGGATATCGAAGGCACGCTCGAGAGCTTGGAAGAGCTGCGCGCTGCTGGTGTTGCCGATGTGCCCGCCGACGTTGAGCTCGAGCCCGTTGTGGTGAGCGCGCCCGCGCCCGAACCGGGGCCGTCCGCCTCGGCATCCTCGTTTGAGGCGCTCGTCGGCGCCCGTGACGCCGCGGGCTCTAATCCGCTCGATAGCTTGGCCGCTCCGGCGCTGTCTCCGCAGGATGCTCTGGCCGCCGCCATCGCGGGCAACGCGTATGCCGCGCCGACGGAGATGCCGGCGGGTGCCGTGCATGCCGACGAGATCGAGCGCACCTACGGCCCGCTCACCTGCAAGGCGCTGCCGGCACTCATGGAGTGGCTGGCTCTGCGCTCCGACTTGGATTCCCTGGCCGGCGAGACGCATGCCATTACCATGATGACCATCCACTCCGCCAAGGGCCTGGAGTTCCCGGCGGTGTTCGTGGCCGGCATGGAGGAGGGTATCTTCCCGCACGTGCACGATTTTGGCGGTAGTGACGATCCGGGTAAGCTCGAGGAGGAGCGTCGCTTGGCCTACGTCGCCATCACGCGTGCTCGCAAGCGCCTGTTCCTGACCTATGCGGCCACGCGTCGCACCTACGGCTCGACCTCTGCCAATCCGCGCTCGCGCTTCCTCAACGAGATTCCGTTTGAGGACATCGAGTTTAGCGGTATCGGTTCTGCCGGTTTTGAGGGCACGGGCTGGGAGAAGCGCGGCGACCGTCACGGCACGTTTGGCTCGGGTATGGGCTCGGACATGTATGGCGGCAAGGTGTTTGGCTCGCATACGCGCTCGACCGGCGGCTCTGGATCGCGCAGCGGATCGAGCTTCGATGACTTCTTTGGCGGCAGCACTTATGGCACCGAGCGCCATCGTGGGGTTTCGCCCGACGCCGGCCGTGTTGCCTCGACCTTTGGCTCGGGCGCGCCGCGAGCCAAAAAGCCGTCATCCAAGGTATCCCCGACGGTGGAGCGCAAGGTCGATCGCGCCAGCGCATCGCAGGACTTTGCCGCGGGCGATACCGTGAGTCATAAGACCTTTGGCACGGGCACCGTGATCTCGGTCGCCGGAGACATGATCGAGGTCCAATTCGAAAAGACCGGCCAGACCAAAAAGCTTATGAAGGGCTTTGCGCCTATAGTGAAACTGACCTAGGCGGCTTTCCCAGGCACGGCACCTCGGCCTTCAATCGTCGGGCATGACCTCAAGGTCTATGCCCTCCTCTTTCAGGCCGATCTGCCGCACCTGGAAAACCCGTACATCCGGCTAGGCGGGCGTATAGGGCAACATCGCCTGCTCGGGCAGTCCTGCGCAAGGTGGAGAGCACATTAAGTGCTCTCCTTTGCGTGCGGAACTCGCGACCGACGTTGCCCTATACGCCCGCCCAGGTCCTCAGGTAGCGCAGCTTGCGATCGGCGCTCTGCTCGGTCGCTTTTTGGTCTGGAGAGCCGGGTGGGCTGAATAATTAGACATGGCAAGGGGCTCCCCCGTTGATGAGCGGGAGTGCCCCTTGTTGCGTTTGGGTTGTTACCTTGTGGTTTTGGTGATTGAACGTTTTATACTGTTCAGTATAATTTTAGATAGTAACTAAAACGTTGGTGAAATGAAAATGGTGATAGGGAGTGTTAATATCCTGTCCCCCGAAACGCATCTTCTCCTTAGAGCTCGCTATCGATCCAAGGCCGGTAGAGGTGCAGATTCCCCGTATGTATCTCGAGCGGTTTTCGCTTCATTTGGCGCAGCTTGGCACGTCTGAGCAAGGTGGCTTTATTGTTGCCGAGCCAAAAGAGCTGCCCAGTGTTATTTCGGCACGAAACATTGTTGATGCCGTGCGCAAGGTCGATGCTCGTCCGGTGGCAATTTGCTGGGATGCCATGGATTTGGGCTTTATGCATGCGCTGGCTTCGGAGGGAATTGCATATATTCGAGATGGGCAGAATACGTTTCTGCCGTTTATGGGTGCCTTCATTTCTGATGAGATACTGAACGCTCCCTCTGCAGCCCCGCTTTCACCCCAATCCCAGCGAGTCGTATTAAATTACATTGCAGGGCGATGGGTTGACTGTTCTGCCGGCGACCTGGCGCGCCTGTGTGGTAAAAGCGCGGCGAGCGTAAGCAACTATCTTTCAGAAATTGCCGCTATAGCTCCTGGATTGATTGTGCGGGATGGCAAAAAGCGTATATTGCACGACACCGGGTTGTCGACCGAGACGTTGCTAGACGGGTTTGAGGACTACCTTCGCTCGCCAGTTATAGAACGCATCCGGCTTAAGGAGGCAGTCGACAGGGTAGATTTGCGGGCCGTTGATGCGCTGCTTTCCGGCGTGTCTGCCCTTAGCTATATGTCCGACCTTGCTCATGATGGCTCTGCCCCAACCATTGCTCTCGAAAAGTATCAGCTAGAGGCCTTAAAAGAGCGTATGGGTGACAGATGGCTGGAGGCCCAGTGGTACGAATCGGCTGCTATCGAGATTGAGGTTTGGTCGTATCCCGTGGACGAGCCGTCCGATGTTAGCTTTGACACCGCGGGCCTGCAATGCGTTGACCCGTTTTCCTTATATGTTGCCTGCGCGAAAGCAGACTACAAAGACGACCGTCTGCTCGATGCGGTCGAACAGCTCAGGAGGACGATATGCCAAAAGTAAGGGGAATAGAGCGGTTTGCCGCTGCCATGAGCAATTGCGAGGGCGGCTATGTCCTTATTGGCGGAGGAGCCTGCAGCGTTCTATTTGACAGCGAAGGTGATTCATTTAGGGCTACCGAAGATTTGGATGTTGTTGTAATTGTTGATGGAAATAGCATCGAATTTGCCACTGCATTTTGGATATTTATCAAAATCGCTGGATACGAGATTGGAAAAGTCGGCGATGGAAAGTGTACTTACTATCGATTCCGTTTACCCGAAGGATCAAGGCAGGCCTTAGATTATCCCGGCCAAATCGAGTTGTTTGCCCGGCATCCAGACTTTACGCTTGAAGATGAAACGAGCGAAGTGGCTCCTCTATCCTTTGACGGAGCGATATCGAGTCTCTCTGCCATTATTCTCGATGATGGCTACTATGAGTTTATTCGTGATAACGCAACGAACGTAGGGGGCGTCACGTTGCTCGATGCACTCCATATCATTCCCCTTAAGATGCGTGCGCACATTGATATCAACAGAAGTTATGAGGAAGGACGTCGTTGCAATAGCATTGATCGACGAAAGCATCGTTCGGATGTTGCTCGGCTTGCTGGTTTGTTGCCGCCTTCGGCTCGTTTGGAGCTAACAGAGCAAATGAGGATTGACGCAGAGGATTTTTTTGCGGACTTTTCTTCTTATGTAGATCGGCAGACCAACCGTAAGGAAAGGACACGACTTCAGGACACGTTATCGTTTCTGGAGAGGGTCTATTTGTAGGCGTCGTGATTCGTTATATATGGCAAGGGGCTCTCCCGTTTGATGGGCGGGGGAGCCCCTTGTTGCTTTTTGATTGTCGTAACTAGCCAGAGGCTCGCCGGGACGGGCGCGGGGTTTGGCCGATCGCGAGTTCCGCACGAGCCGGAGAGCACTTAATGTGCTCTCCGTGCGAGCGGGACTGCCCGAGCAGGCGACCAATCCCCGCGCCCGTCCCGGCGAGCGCTCGGGGATCGATGACTTACAGGTGCGAGATGATCAGTTCCATCTTGCCTTCGAGGTCGATGGAGGTGACGGTGCTGGGGGCCAGGAGGTGGCTTCCCTTGTGGACGGGGTCGCCGCAGACGGTGCCTTCGCCGTCGATGACCGACAGGCACATGAAGGGCCAGCGCTGGTCGAGTGCCTTGCTGCCGTCGACACGCACACGGTCGACAGTGTAGCAGGGGTTGGACTCGAGTTCGGTCACGCCGTCAATCTCGGGCGCGGTTACCGTGCCGTCGGTCGGCGCCTGAACATCAAAATCGATGCAGTCGAGGCTCTGCTCAATATGCAGCGGGCGCAGCTTGCCGTCGGTGCCGGGGCGGTCGTAGTCGTACAGGCGATACGTCACGTCGCTCGACTGCTGCGTCTCCAAAATGAGCGTGCCGGTCTTGATGGCGTGGACGGTACCGGAATCAATCTGGAAAAAGTCGCCCTTGTGGATCGGCAGCACGTTGAGCATGTCGTCCCAGCGGCCGTCTTCGATCATCTGTGCAGCCTCGGCGCGGTCCTTGGCGCGCTGGCCGACGATGATTGTGGCGCCGGGCTCGCAGTCCAGCACATACCAGCACTCGGTTTTGCCCAGGCTGCCGTTCTCGTGCTCGGCGGCGTACTCGTCGTTGGGATGGATCTGGATCGAAAGGTCGTCCTTGGCGTCCAGAATCTTAATGAGCAGCGGGAACTCCTTGCCCTCGCAGTTGCCAAAGAGCTCGCGGTGCTCGGCCCACAGCCATGACAGCGTGTGACCGGCGTACGGGCCCTCAGCGATCTGGCAGTCGCCGTTGGGATGGGCCGAGATGGCCCAGCACTCACCGATGGGACCCTCGGGAATGTCGTAACCAAATACGGTTTCGAGCTGGCGGCCGCCCCAGATCTTCTCGTGGAAGATCGGCGTCAGTTTAATCAAATCGGACATGTTCATACCCCCATGGTGTTGTGCGGTTGCCCACTCTAAACGAGCCATAACGAGCGCCCGCATGACTACAAAACTATGCCAACGTTACGTTGTGCAGCTCAAAGCGGTCACCAACGTTGCGCGAGATCGAATGCTCAAAGGCGGTGCCGCTATCCAAAAAGCCAATCTGGTTGAGCTCGAGCAGGGGAGAGCCGGGTTTGGTGTCCAGGCGCTCAGCCTCTTCCTCGGTTGCCGCTACGGCGCGAATGGTGCGGTGGAAGCTCGAAATCTTCAGCCCGCATTGCTCGCGGATGAAGCTGTAGACCGATCCATACAGGTCTTTCTTTTTAAGGCCCGGAATCAGCTCGAGGGGCATGTAGGTGTACTCGATAACGATGGGCTTCTCGTCGACCTGGCGCACGCGCACGATGTGATAGGCAAAGTCATCCTCGGCAATTCCCAGCTGAGTCGCAACCTCTGCCGGCGGATTGACAATCGAGAAATCGTAGACCACCGAGGTTACCTTCTCCCCGCGGTGCTCATACGAAAAGCCCTGGGCGCGGTCGTTCTTGCCCTGGAAAAACGCCTTGTCGGGAAGCCCCGCCGTGTCTTTAACGTAGGTGCCCGATCCGCGCCGGCTGGTAACAAGACCCTCTTCGGTGATCTGCTCGATAGCTCGTTTGACGGTGATTTTGGAAACGCTATAGAGCTCACAGAACTCAACGCCGGTGGGTAGCTTGTCGCCCGGTTTAAGAGCGCCATCCTCGATGCTTCGACGGATATCTGCAGCTATCGCCTCGTATTTGGGAATCATGGAACCTCCTTTCCGACATATAAGAATACGCAAGTAAGTATAACCCACAACGAGGCACCCATATTACTTTTATATAAGAAGTCCGAGAAAGAAAAAACAAAAAGACGCTTTACTTTAGAAATTAGAGCGCTATAGTTGTACGCAACGAACGGAACCCTGCCGCCGGCAGGGCCGACCGTTTGGGGACGGTTTTGTTTTGGCGGGCTGGATATCTGGATAACCGGTGCGCGCCCGCGCCGGATAACTTGCCAAAGCAAACCCGTCTCCAACCGAAAGCTCTAGACACGAAAGCGAGGACTTTGATGGCTCAGTATCAGCTGCCCCGTGACTTCTTCTTTGGCGCCGCTATGTCCGGCCCGCAGACTGAGGGTCAGTGGAACCAGGGCGGCAAGCTCGAGAACCTGTGGGATACCTGGTCCATCCAGGATCTGGATTCGTTCTATAACCGCGTTGGCTCTTATGCTGGCAATGACTTTATGGCTAAATACCAGGAGGACCTTCGCATTTTGAAGGACTTGGGCCTGGATACCTACCGCACCTCCATCCAGTGGAGTCGCCTGCTCGATGCTAACGGCAACCTCAATGAGGAGGGCGCCGCGTGGTATCACGAGCTGTTCCGTGCCTCTCGCGAGGCCGGCCTGGAGCCGTTCGTCAACCTGTACCACTTTGACATGCCCACCTACCTCTTTGACCGTGGTGGTTGGGAGAGCCGTGAGGTCGTCGAGGCGTACGCTCATTACGCCGACGTTGCCTTCCGCGAGTTTGGCCAGGAGATCAAGTACTGGTTCACCTTTAACGAGCCCATCGTCGAGCCCGAGCAGCGCTATCAGGAGGGCGTGTGGTACCCGCAGCTCCATGACTATAACCGCGCCCGCACCGTGCAGTATCACATCTCGCTGGCGCACGCGCTGGCCGTGGCCAACTATCGTAAGGCCTATGACGAGGGCGCTATTCGCGCCGATGCCAAGATCGGCATGATCAACTGCTTTACCCCGGTCTACACCAAGCAGAACCCCAGCGAGGCAGACCTCGAGGCCGTGCGTATGGCCAGCGGCATCAACAATCGCTGGTGGCTCGACCTTATTACCAAGGGCGAGCTTCCCGCCGACGTGCTCGACAGCCTGGCCGAGGGCGGCGTTAAGCTCCCGTTCCGTGCCGGCGACCAAGAGATTCTCAAGCAGGGTGTTGTCGACTGGCTCGGCTGCAACTACTACCACCCCACGCGTGTTCAGGCGCCGGCGAGCAAGGTCGACCAGTACGGCCTGCCGCACTTTGCCGACGAGTACGTATGGCCCGACGCCGTTATGAACGAGAGCCGCGGCTGGGAAATCTACCCGCAGGGCCTCTACGACTTTGGCATGGACTGCGCTAAGAACTACCCCGATCTTGAGTGGTTTGTATCCGAGAACGGTATCGGCATCATGGACGAATACAAGAACCGTGACGCCGAAGGAACCATCCAGGATGACTACCGCGTCGACTTTGTGCGCCAGCACCTGGAGTGGGTCGCCAAGGCAATCGCCGAGGGCGCCAAATGCCGCGGATACCATTACTGGGCCGTCATCGATAACTGGTCTTGGGCCAATGCCTTTAAGAACCGTTACGGCTTTGTCGAGGTCGACCTCATGGACGGCTACAAGCGCCGCCTTAAGAAGTCGGCGGCCTGGCTCAAACAGGTCGCCACGACCCACGTGGTTGATTAGCGACCGGGCGAACGCCCAGACCGCGCGCCGCCGCGCGCAAAACATGGCACATCTGGTGGCAGAGGGCGACAGACCACCGTGCGCATAGGAAAAGGCCGGATTTGAAAGTTAGGAGCAATCATGGCCAGTGACAACGGAAAGAGCTTCCTCGACAAGTTTGCCGAGGTCTCTGCGAAGGTGGGAAACCAGGTTCACCTGCGTTCCCTGCGCGATGCCTTCGCGACCATCACGCCGCTCTATATCCTTGCGGGTATCGCGGTTCTTATTAACAACGTCGTGTTCCCCCTGTTCCCGCTCGATGCAGCGGGCCTTGCCAACCTTCAGACCTGGGGTTCGGCAATTACGCTGGGCACCCTCAACGTCTCTGCCATTATCTTGGCCGGATTGATTGGCTACAGCCTCGCTAAGAACGAGCGCTTCGATAACCCGCTTGCCTGCGTGGTCGTCGCCATCTCTGCTTTCGTCATCATGATGCCGCAGCAGATCACCGCCACGCTTGCCGCCACGAGCCCGCTGCTCACCGACAAGATCACCTCTGCCGAGGTCACGGGCGCCCTTTCGACTGCCAACACCGGCACCAACGGCCTGTTCGCGGCTATCATCATCGCCCTGCTCTCCGTCACGCTCTTCATTAAGATTTCCGGCGTCGAGAAGCTTAAGGTCAAGCTGGGCGAGGGTGTGCCTCCCGCGGTCTCCAACTCCTTTAACGTCATGATCCCGATGCTGCTCAACCTCTCGATCTTCGCCATTGCCGCGGCTCTGCTCGCCGTGTTTGCCGGCACCGATCTGTGCACCATCATCTCCACGTGCATTTCCAACCCGCTCAAGAGCATCATGAACGCCGGTCCGTGGGCTGTTATCCTCATCTACACTCTTGCGAACCTGCTGTTCTGCGTCGGCATTCACCAGTCCACCATCTCTGGCGCTACCGTCGAGCCGATCCTGACCATGCTCATCGTCGACAACATGGCTACCTTTGCCGCCGGCGGCACCATCCAGCCCGATCACTACATGAACATGCAGATCGTCAACAGCTTCGCCCTTATCGGCGGCTCGGGCTGCACCCTCATGCTCCTGCTCGATACCTTCCTGTTCTCTAAGAACAAGGCTTCCAAGACCGTTGCCAAGATGGCTATCGTTCCTGGCTTGTTTAACATCAACGAGCCGGTCATCTACGGTTACCCCGTCGTGTACAACCTGCCGCTCATGATTCCGTTCGTGCTTCTTCCCGACCTGTTCATCGGCATCACCTATGGCCTGACCTGCGCGGGCATCATCAGTCCCTGCATCGCCCAGGTGCCTTGGACCATGCCTCCCGTCATTAACGCCCTGCTTGCCACGGGCTTTGACTGGCGCGCCGGCGTGTGGCAGGCCCTCGAGCTTGTCATCGGCATGGCTGTCTACCTGCCTTTTATGAGGATCTCCGAGAAGGCCATCGCCAAGCAGGAGGCCCTTGCCGAGCAGAACGCCTAAACGGTTCGTTTTCCCTTCCACCGTTGCGGGCACCGGTACGCGGTGCCGATGCCCGCGGCTCTCCTCTTGTGTGAAGACGCAGGGGGTGGGTACAGTAGCCGCAAGGAATAAAACCAGTTGTCGTCTGCGCGCCGCGCAGTTATAAGGAGGAAACCATGAAGAAGATCATGCTCTGCTGCAATGCCGGTATGTCCACGAGCCTGCTGGTCCAGAAGATGCAGTCCGAGGTCGCAAGCCGTGGTCTGGACATCGAGGTCGAGGCCCGTCCTATGAACGAGGCTCACGATCACCTGGACGAGTGCGATATCTTGCTGCTCGGCCCGCAGATTGGCTACACCAAGGGCGATTTTGAGAAGGAGGCCGCTGGCCGCTTCCCGGTTGAGGTCATCAACATGGTCGACTACGGCCGCATGAACGCTGCTGGCATCATCGACCACTGCGTCAGCGTGATGGGCTAGGTGCAGCGCATGGAGGATATGAACGAACTGCAGATGACCTGCTTTGAGATCATCAGCTACGTCGGTACCGCCAAGAGCATGTACATCAATGCCGTGCAAAAGGCCAAGGAGGGCGATTTTGACGCCGCCGAGGAGCTTATCAAGCAGGGCGACGAGGCCTATAACGGTGGCCACGATGTTCACATGGGGCTTCTGAAGAAGGAGGCCAACGGCGAACGTAACGGCGAGGCCCCGTTGATTTTGCTGCATGCCGAGGACCAGATGGCCGGCACCGAGACCATGCGCGTCATGGCGACGGAGCTCATCGAGGTTCACAAGCAGCTGCAGGCACTTCAGGCCTAGTCGGCGTTATCGCCGCGACGGACCGTGCGGTCCAACAGACAACATAGTCCCTTTGACGGGCGCCGGGAGCCTCCGCCTCCCGGCGCCTTTATTTTTGGGGATGGTCTTGCGCGGCCTGTTGGGCAGCCAATTGCGTTACCCCAGATAAAACCTGCCAAAACAAACCTGTCCCTTTTTGGTAGGTTTTTGCTTTGGGAGCGGTACCATACAGGCAATGTTTAAACGAGAAAGGTGGGCTCCCATGGAACCCAAGCAGTACTACATCGGCATCGACGTCGGCGGCACTTCGGTTAAGGAGGGCCTGTTCGACGAGGACGGAAATCTGCTGGCCAAGGCCAGCGTGCCCACGCCTCCCATCGTTGACGCTGCGGGCTTTGCCGCGGTGACCGAGGCTATCGACCAGGTGGTCGCCAAGGCGCAGATTCCGCGTGCCTTTGTGGCGGGCATTGGCCTGGCCGTTCCGTGCCCCATCCCGGCATCGGGCGATGCCAAGGTCAAGGCCAACATTGCCATTAACCTGCCCGAGCTGAGGATCGCCATTCAAAAGCACTGCCCCGACGCGGTCGTTAAGTACGAGAACGATGCCAACGCCGCTGCCATGGGCGAGGCCTGGCTCGGTTCTGCCAAGGGCGTGCAGAACGTCGTGATGGTCACCATCGGTACCGGCGTGGGCGGCGGCGTAATCGTCAACGGCGACGTGGTATCGGGCGTTGTGGGTGCTGGCGGTGAGATTGGCCACATGTGCCTGAACCCGGCTGAGGAGCGCACCTGCGGCTGTGGCGGCCATGGCCACCTGGAGCAGTATTCCAGCGCCACCGGCGTGGTGAGCAACTACCTTGCCGAGTGCAAGAAGGCAGGCGTCGAGCCCATCGAGCTCACCGGGCCTTCTGATTCCAAGGACGTGTTCCAGGCCTGCCGCGAGGGTGACAAGCTCGCGCTGGCAGCTGCCGATACCATGGCCGACTATCTCGGCCGCGCCCTGGCGCTTATTGCCAACGTGGTCGATCCCGAGATGTTCCTGATCGGCGGCGGTGCTTCCGCTTCGGCCGATGTCTACCTCGACAAGGTTCGCGAGCACTTTAAGCAGTACGCGCTTTCCGCCTCGCGCGAGACGCCCATTAAGGTCGCTTCGCTCGGCAACGACGCCGGCATCATCGGTGCCGCCTACGTAGCCCTGCGCGCCGCCGGCAAATAGCTGGTGCAAGGGGGCCAGGTTACTTTGCACCAACATGGTGCAAAAGGGACAGCCTTGGCCTCCATGCCTGCCCCAAAATATGCCGTGCTCCTTCCGTCTGCGAAGGCTCGGCATCGGCGTGCTACCATAGCTACGTCCAAGTACACATATCAAGTGGAGGATATCCATGGCAAACGTTCTTGTCTTTGGTCACCAGAACCCCGATAACGACGCCATCATGAGCGCCGTCGTCCTGTCCCAGCTGCTCAACCAGGTTGAGTATACCGGCAACACCTACGAGGCCTGCGCCCTTGGTCAGCTTCCGGCCGAGTCCGCCAAGCTGCTTGCCGACGCCGGCATTGCCGAGCCCCGCGTGATCGAGTCCGTCGAGGCCGGCCAGCTCGTCGTCCTCACCGACCACAACGAGTCCGCCCAGTCTGTCGCCGGCCTTAAGGACGCCACGGTCTTTGGCGTCGTCGATCATCATCGCATCGGCGATTTCGAGACCGCCGGCCCGCTGCACTACATCTGCCTGCCCTGGGGTTCCAGCTGCACCATCGTCACCAAGCTCGCCGGCGTGCTCGGCGTTGAGCTTTCCGACGTCCAGGCCAAGCTGCTGCTCTCGGCCATGATGACCGACACGCTCATGCTCAAGAGTCCCACCACCACCGATGTCGACCGCGCTGTCGCCGCCAAGCTCGGCGAGCAGGTGGGTGTCGACCCGGTCAAGTTTGGCATGGAGGTCTTCCTCACCCGTCCGTCCGGCTCCTTCACCGCAGCCGAGATGGTCGGCAACGACATCAAGATGTTCGAGCCCGCCGGCAAGAAGCTGCTCATCGGCCAGTACGAGACCGTCGACAAGAGTCGTGCTCTCGGCATGATCGACGAGATTCGCGAGGCCATGCGTGCCTACGCCGCCGAGAAGGGTGCCGATGGCATTGTCCTGTGCATCACCGACATCATGGAGGAGGGCTCGCAGGTCCTGCTCGAGGGCGAGACCGAGGCCGCTCAGAAGGGCCTGGGCATTGCCGACGAGCACGACGGCATCTGGATGCCGGGTGTCCTCTCCCGTAAGAAGCAGGTCGCTGCCCCCATCATGGCCGCCTGCTAGGTTTAGTTGACCAAACGCCACGACCGGATCGCGGACGTCCCGCGCTCCGGTCGTTTTTTGTGCACGGCGCCGCGTCGTCTCTTGGACAGGCGTGCCCGTGCCGTTGAGCAAATAATGTTCAACCTGTGGTTCCGCTTTTCGGCCACGCCTGCGTGCTTGTCGTGCAGGGTAGGCTAGATGCAAGCGTAATACGTTAGAGCGCGGCGCCGCCACTTGGGCGGGCCGTGCTTTTTTAAGACGGGAGCTTTCCCGTGAAAGGAGCCGCCCATGGCAGCAACTGAGCAGCTGTTCAACGTTCGTGAGCGCAAGCGCTTTGAACGTCACGACATCTGGGAGCGCATCGCCGAGAACGGTACGATTTCCGCCGCCGTCATGGTCTTCGCCGCCATCGCCGCCGTCATTTGCGCCAATACCGATGCCTACGAGGCCATCCATCACTTTTTGGAGACCCCGCTGTATGTGGGTCTGGGCAACCTTACGGCCGGTCTCACCGTTGAGCTTTTCGTCAACGACTTCCTCATGGCGATTTTCTTTTTGTTGGTGGGCATCGAGCTTAAGTACGAGATGACGGTCGGTGAGCTCAAGAATCCGCGTCAGGCCATGCTTCCCATGCTGGCGGCCGTGGGCGGCGTTGTCGTTCCCGCCTGCATCTACCTGATCTTTAACCATGCCGGCGCCCGCAACGGTTGGGCCATCCCCATGGCAACCGATATTGCCTTTGCGCTGGGCGTGCTGTCGCTTTTGGGCAATCGCGTGCCCAACGGCGTGCGCGTGTTCTTCTCGACGCTCGCCATCGCCGACGACCTCATCTCCATCGCCGCCATCGCCATCTTCTACGGTCAGAGCCCCAATCCGTTTTGGTTGGGCGCCGCCGCGCTTGTGACCTGCGCGCTCGTGTGGCTCAACAAGACGCAGCACTACCGCCTTGCCCCGTATTCGGTACTGGGTCTGCTGTTGTGGTTTTGCATGTTCAAGAGCGGCGTGCACGCTACGCTTGCTGGCGTCATCTTGGCCTTTACCATCCCGGCCAAGTGCGGTGTCAAGCTCGATAGCCTCACCGATTGGCTGGGCGAGTGCCTGCCGCTGCTCGATGATCGCTACGACGACGAGGCGCACATCCTGGGCCAGCATGACTTTACCGTCTCGACCACCAAGGTCGAGCGCGTCATGCACCGCGTAACCCCGCCGCTCATCCGCATGGAGCGTCTGATCTCCACGCCGGTCAACTTCGTGATCCTGCCGATCTTTGCGTTCGTGAACGCGCAGGTTCGCCTGGTGGGCGTGGACATGAGCACGCTGCTCACCGACCCGGTGACGCTCGGCGTGTACTTTGGCATGCTGCTGGGCAAGCCGATCGGTATCTTTGGCATGACGTTTGCCCTGGTTAAACTCAAGATTTCCGAGTTGCCGCATAATGTCAACTGGCACATGATCGCCGGTGTGGGCATTTTGGGCGGTATCGGCTTTACCATGTCGATCCTCATCAGCGGCCTCGCCTTCCCGACGGCCCAGTTTGAGGTTCTTGCAGCCAAGGCCGCTATTCTCGCCGGTTCGGTCACCGCAGCCGTGCTCGGCATGATCTACATGAGCGTGGTCTGCAAGCATCCCTCGCCCAAAGACGAGTAAGAGCGCGAAAACCGGCTCCAGAACCGATTCGGGTGCGTTCAAAATGCGGATTCGGGCGGTGCTTGCCGCCTGCCAGACACGCCAGTGGTCAAAAAACGCCGTTTGTGAGTACTGTCACAAACGGCGTATCATTTTAGGTGCGGAAAATAATGAACAAAGTTATAAGAACTGTACGCTAATGAGTGACCATCGACTTCCAATTTGGCGCTAGCTGACGGTGATTAGGAAGTTTCAAGTCGAGTTTTGCCGATTTCGACCAAGAATCGCTGCTACTAAAAAGGTAACAGTACTCATATTTGCCCTTTTTTGGCCACAAGCCCTAAAACAAGCCTCGCCAAGGTCGGGAAGCGGGCCAAATCGCCGGCCTCGAGGCTTATTCCACCGTTCCGTAGACGGCGCCCCAGCCGTGGGCGGCCAAGGCGGAGTTGAGCTGGTCGCAAAGTGACTGGCGGTCGTAGTAGCCGGGCGGCAAAAGGTTCACGATCTCCATGAGGTCGGGCGCCAGGTCCAAGATTTCGGCCTGTACGATCAGATCCAGGCGGTCGATGGCGTGGCGGTCGTAAAACAGTCCGTCGACCAGGCGCTGCAAGTCGCCGAATTCCTCGGCCTGAAACGATCCGTACTCCATAGTGCCTCCTTGGGCGCCCCACGCCGGCATGCGCGGCGATTCGTAATTCATTGCGATGAACTTAATCTATCACGGCTTCATAACGTTGCGGCGGTGGCGGTCTATACTTAGACGAACTGCAACGTCCCGCTTCGCGAAAGGTCGCACCCATGCAGACGATCTACCAGAAGATGGAAACCACCGAACTCGATGCCGCCATCGAGGCGCTCAAGGCCGAGGTCGCCGAGGTCAAGGCCAAGGGCCTGGCGCTCGATATGGCCCGCGGCAAGCCGTCGCCTTCCCAGGTGGACATCTCGCGCCCCATGCTCGATATTCTCAATGCCGACGCCGATCTGCACGACGGCAACGTTGACTGCTCCAACTACGGCTGCTTCGAGGGCATTCCCTCGGCACGCAAGCTGGCGGGGGAGTTCCTAGGTTGTCCCGCCGAGCAGACGCTCGTGCTGGGTTCGTCGAGCCTGCTGATCGAGCACGATATTGCCGGCATGTTCTGGCGCTGCGGCTCGTGCGGCAGCGAGCCGTGGGATGCCTACGAGGCCGCGCACGATGGCAAGAAGGTCAAGTTCCTGTGCCCGGTTCCCGGCTACGATCGTCACTTTGGCATTACCGCCGACCTGGGTATCGAGAACGTCCCCGTCGCGATGACCGAGGCCGGTCCCGACATGGACGAGGTCGAGCGCCTGGTTGCCGCCGACGACTCCATCAAGGGTATCTGGTGTGTGCCCAAGTATTCTAACCCCACGGGCATCACCTTTAGCGAGGACACTGTGCGCCGCCTGGTCGAGATGCCCACGGCCGCGCCCGATTTCCGCATCTTTTGGGACAACGCTTACTGCGTGCACGACCTGTACGACGAGACCGACGAGCTCGCAAATATCTTTGACCTCGCTCGCGCGGCGGGCACCGAGGATCGCGTGGTGGCCTTTGCCTCGACGTCCAAGATCACCTTCCCGGGCGCCGGCATCGGCTTTATCGGTGCGAGCCCCGCGGTCATCGCCGAGTTCTCCAAGCGCCTGAAGGCCGGTCTTATTAGCGCCGATAAGCTCAACCAGCTGCGTCACGTGCGCTTCCTTCCCACCATCGAGGCGGTCAAGGAGCACATGAAAAAGCATGCCGAGTTCCTGCGCCCGCGCTTTGAGGCCGTTGAGCGTAAACTCACCGAGGGCTTGGGTAACACGGGTTGCGCCACTTGGACTCATCCCCATGGCGGCTACTTTGTGAGTTTCGATGGCCCCGAGGGCTCGGCCCAGAAGGTCGCCGCGCTTTGTGCCGATCTGGGCGTCAAGCTCACGCCGGCTGGTGCCACCTGGCCTTATGGCAAGGATCCGCGCGACACCAACATCCGCATCGCGCCGAGCTATCCCACGGTCGAGGACCTGGAGGCTGCGCTCGATGTGCTGGTGCTGGCTGTCAAGCTCGTCGCTGCCGAGCTTGCGCGTGCCGAGCGCGCCTAACGCGTAGGGCCCCGCAAGTTCGCGCCCAGTACTATCCGCACTTTCGATACGTAAAGGAGCGTATACATGGATTTGGGTATTTCCACAAACCCCACGCCAGAGCTCTACACCATTAAGGTGACCGGTGAGATCGATATCTCTAACGCCGATAGCCTGCGCAATGCCATCGACCTGGCACTCGAGCAGCCCACCGAGGCCGTTGAGCTCGATTTTGCCCAGGTGAGCTACATCGATTCGACGGGCATTGGCGTGCTCGTGGGCGCCGCGCACCATGCGGTTGACCACGGCAAGCGCTTTAGCTGCACCAATGTGCAGCCCCCGGTGATGCGCGTGGTTCAGCTGTTGGGTGTCGACCAGGAGATTTCGATCACCGCTGCATAATCTTTGCCCCAAAAAGGCGTGCCGTTTGGCATATGTTTGTGATGCGCTCGGACGTTTTGGCGTCCGGGCGCTATACTTGACCGAATGAATAGACGAGTTCCGGCCGAATGGCGCGGTGCGGGCTCGAATCACATCGAGCCTTGGAGGTATGTGTGTTTGGTATTGGAGAAGGTGAGCTGGCAATCATCGTGGTCTTCGGCTTTTTGCTGTTTGGCCCGGATAAGCTCCCGCAGATGGGCCGTACGATCGGCCGTGCCATCCGTCAGTTCCGCGAGACGCAGGAAAAGATGACGGCGGTTGTCCAGTCCGAGATCATCGATCCGGTAAGCGAGGCCGCTTCGGCTCCGGTCAAGCCCAAGAAGGCTGCCGTCGATGACGATTCCGATGCGGACGAGGATGCCGCCGAGACGGTAGCGCCCGCCAAGAAGGAGACCTTTGCCGAGCGTCGTGCCCGCCTTGCTGCCGAGAAGGCCGCGAGCGAGGCTGCCGCCGAGGGCGAGGGTGCTGCTGAAGAGTCCGAGGCCGAGGGTGCCGAGGCCGAGCCTGCCGCTGCCGCCGAGCCTGCCGTCGAGCCCGAGCCTGCTGCAGAGCCCGAGCCCGAGCCGGCAGAGCCCACGACGGCTGACCTCTACGCCCGTCGTCCCCGCAAGCGCAAGGCCGTCGTCGACCAGCTCGCTCGCGAGCCCGAGGCCGAGGACGCTGCCGAGACTGCTGCCGCCGACGCCCCGAAGGGAGGCGATGAGTAATGCCTATCGGACCTGCTCGTATGCCGCTCTTCGATCACTTGGGAGAGCTTCGTCGCCGCTTGACCATCGTGGTCGTGTCGGTGTTTGCCGCCGCCATCGTGCTGTACTTTGCCACGCCCGTGGTGCTCGATATCCTGGAAGACCCCATCCGTTCCTTTGTGCCGGACGGTAAGTTCTACATCACCACCACACTCGGCGGCTTTGGCCTGCGCTTCTCGCTGGCCATCAAGATGGCCGTGGTCATGTGCACGCCCATGATCATCTGGCAGATCCTGGCATTTTTCCTGCCGGCGCTGCGCCCCAACGAGCGCAAGTGGGTCGTGCCCACGGTGCTCGCCTCGACGGTGCTGTTCTTCCTAGGTGCCATCTTCTGCTATTTCATCATCATCCCGGCGGGCTTTGAGTGGCTCATCGGCGAGACCTCGGCCGTCGCTACGGCGCTGCCCGACCTGGAGAACTACGTCAACATGGAGCTGCTCTTTATGATCGGCTTTGGTGTGGCGTTTGAGCTGCCGCTCATCATCTTCTATCTGTCCGTCTTTCACATCGTGTCCTATGCGGCCTTCCGCAGCGCCTGGCGCTACGTGTACGTAGGCCTGCTTGTGGGCTCGGCTGTGATTACGCCCGACGGCTCGCCCGTTACGTTGGGTCTCATGTATGGCGCCCTGCTCTCGCTCTACGAGATTTCGCTCGCCATCGCTCGCGTGGTCATTACCGCGCGCGAGGGCAAGGAGGGCCTGTTCGTGAGCCGTCTGGACCTGTTCTCGGACGACGAGGACGACGAGGAGTAAATCGGTATGCACGAGGTTGGCATTGTCAACGGCATACTCGATACAGTGATTCGCGCGGCGCGTGGGGCGGGGGCCTCGCGCGCCGTTTTGGTAACGCTGCGTATCGGGGATATGACCGAGGTCGTGCGCGAGGCACTTGACTTTGCGTGGGAGACGTTTCGCGACGAGGACCCGCTCACGCGCGGCTGCGAGCTTGCCGTGGAGGAAGTCCATCCACAAAGCGAGTGTCTGGACTGCGGTGAGGTCTTTGAGCACGACCGTTTCCATTGCCGTTGTCCCCAATGTGGCGGTGCCAACGTGCGTCTGCTGCATGGCCGCGAACTCGACATCGCAAGTATCGAGATCGAGACCCCCGACGATTAGCACGCTCGCCATCTAGCGATGGGGTATAAAAGGGCCAAAGTAAGGAGCGCTAAGTATGGCCGAGAAAACGATTGATATCGCGTCGCCGATTCTGTCGCGCAACGAGCGCCTGGCAGATCAGCTGCGTCACCGATTTGAGCAGACGAACACCTACGTGATCAATGTGCTGTCGAGCCCCGGCTCGGGTAAGACCACCACGATTCTGGGCACCAACGAGCGCCTGCGTGACAAAGTCGGCTTGCGCTGTGCCGTCATCGAGGGCGATATCGCCTCGGATGTCGACGCCATCACCATGAAGGAAGCCGGCATGCCCGCCATCCAGATCAACACGGGCGGCCTGTGCCACCTCGAGGGCAACATGATCATGGAGGCCGTCGACGCCTTCGACCAGGCCGTCGGTCTGGAAAACATCGACGTCATCTTTATCGAAAACGTGGGTAACCTGGTCTGCCCAGTCGACTTTGACCTGGGCGAGAACCTGTCCATCATGATCCTCTCGGTGCCCGAGGGCGACGACAAGCCCATCAAGTACCCGGGCATCTTCCAACACGCCGGCGCGCAGCTGCTCAACAAGGTCGACGTGGCCCCGGCTTTCGATTTTGACATGGATAGGTATACTAAGACCCTCGATGACCTCAATCCGCAAGCGCCGCGGTTTGCCGTGAGCGCGCGCAAGGGCGAGGGCATGGATGCCTGGTGCGATTGGCTCATCGGGCAGATTGAGCAAGCAAGGGCGTAAGTCGGCCGCCAAGAGGGCGGGCGCAGCCGCAGACACACGAGATAGGAGCCTCTTTTGAAGCTCATCATCGCTGAGAAAAACGACGCCGCGCGTCAGATCGCCGAGCGTCTGTCCACGGGCAAGCCCAAAAAGGACAAGGTGTACAACACCGCTATCTACCGTTTTGAGTGGAAGGGCGAGGAGTGCGTGACGATCGGCCTTGCCGGTCACATCCTGGCACCCGATTTTTGCGACAGTGTGCTGTTCGATAAAAAGTTGGGCTGGTATTCGGTCACGGAGGACGGCGAAATGCTGCCGGCCGATATGCCCGATGGCCTGGCCCGCCCGCCGTACGACACCAAGCGCAAGCCGTTCCTTGCCGATGGCATTTCCATCAAGGGCTGGAAGCTCGAGAGCCTGCCCTATCTCACCTGGGCGCCCGTCATTAAGCTTCCGGCCGAGAAAGAGCTCATCCGCTCGCTTAAGAACCTCGCCAAAAAGTCCGACAGCGTCATCATCGCCACGGACTTCGATCGCGAGGGCGAGCTGATTGGCTCGGACGCCCTCAACAAAGTGCGCGAGGTTGCGCCGGACTTGCCGGTCGCCCGTGCCCAGTATTCTTCGTTTACCAAGGCCGAGATCACGCACGCCTTCGATAATCTCGTCTCGCTCGACCAGAACCTGGCCGACGCCGGCGAGAGCCGTCAGCACATCGACCTTATCTGGGGCGCGGTGCTCACGCGCTATCTGACGCTCGCCAAGTTTGGCGGCTTTGGCAACGTGCGTTCCGCCGGTCGTGTGCAGACGCCGACGCTTGCCCTGGTGGTCGAGCGCGAGCGCGAGCGTATGGCGTTTGTGCCCGAGGACTATTGGCAGATTCGCGGTATGGGTGCCGCGCAGGGTGCCGCCGAGGACGACCGCTTTAAGATCGCGCACAAGACAGCGCGCTTTACCGACAAGGATGCTGCCGAGACGGCGTATGGTCACGTCGACGGTGCCAAGACGGCGACCGTTGCCGCGGTGACCAAGCGCTCGCGTAAGCAGCAGCCTCCCACGCCGTTTGCGACGACCTCGCTGCAGGCTGCCGCTGCGGCCGAGGGCATCTCGCCTGCGCGTACGATGCGAATCGCCGAGTCCCTCTACATGGCCGGTCTCATCAGCTACCCGCGTGTCGACAATACCGTGTACCCTGCGACGCTCGATCTGGGCGCCGTGGTGAGCGACCTGGCAAAGATCAACCCGGCGCTGGCGCCCGTGTGCAAAAAGGTGCTCGCCGGTCCCATGAAGCCCACGCGCGGCAAGGTCGAGACTACCGACCATCCGCCGATCTATCCCACGGGCGAGGGCGATCCGTCCACGCTCGACGGCGGCCAGCGCAAGCTCTACGACCTCATTGCCCGCCGCTTCCTGGCAACGCTCATGGGGCCCGCGACCATCGAGAACACCAAGCTCGAGCTCGACGTCAACGGCGAGCCGTTCGTGGCTTCGGGCGACGTGCTCGTGACCCCGGGCTTCCGCGAGGCGTATCCGTATGGACTTAAGCGCGACGAGCAGATGCCGCCGCTGGAGCAGGGCGATACGGTCGACGTTTTCGACATTAAACTCGAGGCCAAGCAGACCGAGCCGCCCGCGCGCTACAGCCAGGGCAAGCTCGTGCAGGAGATGGAAAAGCGCGGCCTGGGCACCAAGTCCACGCGCGCGAGCATCATCGAGCGCCTGTATGCCGTGCGCTATCTCAAAAATGATCCCGTGGAGCCGAGCCAGCTGGGCATCGCCATTATCGATGCACTGTCGCAGTTTGCCCCGCGCATCACGAGCCCCGATATGACCAGCGAGCTCGACGGCGACATGACCCGCGTGGAGCGCGGCGAGGACACCGAAGAACATGTCGTGACGCACTCGCGCGCGCTGCTGGCCGGCGTGCTCGACGAGCTGCTCAAACATACGCAGGAACTGGGCGACGCCATCAGCGACGCCGTCACGGCCGATGCACGCGTGGGCGCTTGCCCCAAGTGCGGTAAGGACCTGGTTATGAAGACGAGCGCCAAGACCCGCGGCAGCTTTATCGGCTGCATGGGCTGGCCCGACTGCGATGTGACCTATCCGGTGCCGAGCGGCGTCAAGGTGAGCCCGCTCGAGGGCGAGGCGGCCGTGTGCCCCGAGTGCGGCGCGCCGCGCATTAAGTGCCAGCCGTTCCGCCAGAAGGCCTTCGAGATTTGCGTGAACCCCACGTGCCCCACCAACTACGAGCCTGACCTTAAGGTGGGCGAGTGCAAGGTGTGCGCCGAGGCCGGACGCCATGGCGACCTGATCGCGCACAAGAGCGAGAAGAGCGGCAAGCGCTTTATCCGCTGCACCAACTACGATGACTGCGGCGTGAGCTATCCTCTGCCGGCGCGCGGTAAGCTCGAGGCGACGGGCGAGACCTGCCCCGAGTGCGGCGCCCCCATCGTGGTGGTCAACACGGCGCGCGGTCCGTGGCGCATCTGCGTGAACATGGACTGCCCGACCAAGGAGAAGAAGCCCGCCCGCGGCCGCAAGACCACAACCAAGGCGAGCACGGCGAAGAAGACAACGGCGGCCAAAAAGACGACGGCTAAGAAAGCCACTGCCGCCAAGAAGACGACCGCGAAGAAGTCAACTGCGAAGAAGTCGACTGCCAAAAAGACCGCTGCCGACAAGTAGCCGCACGGTCGAAACATCACCTAGAACAAAAACGAGCGAGGACCTCAAGATCCTCGCTCGTTTTTTATCCGGCAGTTAGGGACGTTCCTTTTCTGCCGGCAGTTTAGGAACGTCCCTAACTGCCGGCTCGGGAACGACAAAGCGCTAGTTCACCTCGACAGGCTTGGCGCCGGGATAACGCTCCTCAAAGTCTAGGCGGTACTTATTGTCATTGGTGCCCGCCACGTTGTCGCGCGACAGCGGCGCTACGATCTCATTCTTGTGGTCCGCAGGCTTGGCGTATTTCAGACTGATCTCCCAGGCATCACAGATTGCGTCAATGCGGTGATCCAGGTCGTCGTACAGGGCGATGATGTCCTTCCAGGAGCTGTAGTTTTTGGAGCTCGTCGGGACGTCCAGGTCCTCGACGATGTCGTAATACTGCTCGATGGTGTCCTCCGTGCGCTCGGCGACGTCGGCGAGATTTTGACGGGTGGTTCGATCCTCTTCCAGATAGTTGCCGTTGAAGTTCTGCGCGCAGCCACGGACCTGGCTGTCGAGATCTTCGAGCAGGTCGTAGTATTCGCTCAGTCGGCGGTAGAGGTTCTGCTCAGAGAGCGTTGCTTCGCCGCCATCCTCGTCGTCATCGTCATCATCGTCGTACAGGCTGTTGGGATCGCCGAGAGACTTTAGGTCATCGTCGTCGACGTCATGGTGCAGCTTAGCTACCTCGGCTGTCGTCTGCGTGGCGGCGTTGTCGAACGGTCTGATTGCAAAGAAGATGACCAGGGCGATGATGATCGCCACCAGCACAACGATAACGGCGATAAGCGGCCCGGTGCCGCTCTTTTTGGGAGCGGGGGTCTGTGGCGAAGCGGGCACGTATGCGGGGGCCGGCTGCTGTTGGGGCGAGCCGCTCGCGACGGGTATGCGCTGCGTGGTCTCGACGGCCTCGGTCCTTGCGGCGGGGTCGGGGCTATAAGCGAGGGAGTCGTCCGCCTTGGCTTGCGGCGTATCAAGGGAGCCGGTCTGCTCAAAAGCGGGCTGGCTATCGCTCGCGGCTGTTTGCTCAACGGGTGCACCGCACGAGGTGCAGAACTTGGCATCATCCGCAAGAAGCTTGCCGCACGAGGCGCAATACCGAGACATTGCCACTCCTTTCGCCACATTTCAATGCAATACGACGATTATACCCAGCATCCAAAATCCCCCATCATACGTTGCGGTGAAATAGGGACTGTTTGGCGGTCTCAGAGCTTCAATCAGCCCCTATTTCACCGCAACTTTGGAAAGGCACCTTTAGCCATTGGGGACGCGCCGAGCACTGGGGTATCATGGCTTGGTTGCTATAACTCGCATTTACGCGCCTTGTAGGAAGGGGCTGCGCCCATGGCTTTTGAGCCTGCTCAACATAGCTTTATCACGCTCGAGGGCGTCGACGGTGCCGGCAAGTCCACGCAGGCGCGCCTGCTTGTCCGCGCGCTCGAACTCGCTGGCTACCAGGTTGTGAGCCTGCGCGAGCCGGGCGGCACCGCCATCAGCGAAAAGATTCGCGCTTTGCTGCTCGACCCCGCCAACACGGCGATGGGAGACACCTGCGAGTTGCTGCTCTACGAGGCGGCGCGCGCCCAGTTGGTGCACGAGGTCATCGCGCCCGCCCTCGCGGCCGGCAAGGTGGTCCTGTGCGACCGCTTCTACGATTCCACGACCTGCTACCAGGCATTTGCCGACGGCCTCGATCGCCAGATGGTGCGCGACGCCAACAACCTGGCCGTCGCGGGAACGCACCCGGCACTCACACTCGTCTACCACATCACGCCCGAGCAGGCGGCGCTGCGCATGGCGGCCCGCGGTGCGACCGATCGCATGGAGGCCAAGGGCATGGCATTCCAGGAGCGTGTCTACGAGGGGTTTTGCGCCATTGCTGCCGAGGAGCCAAACCGCGTAAAGCTCATCGACGCCACTACGACCGTCGAGGTAGTTTTCGAGAAGACGGTCGAGCAGGTTCGCGCGTACGGTCTCGATATCCCCCAGGATGCTGTCGCCGCCGCGCTTGCCAAGGAGGCCGAGTAACATGGCCCCCGCTCAGGCAAGCCTGCTGGCCAAGCTCGACACCCAAGAGCGCGTGCGCGACTTTTTGACCAATGCCGTCGCCAGCGGCCGTGCATCGCACGCCTACCTGTTTTTGGGCGCGCCCGGCGCGGGCAAGCTCGATGCCGCGTGGGCGCTCGCCCAAGCCTTCCTGTGCGAGCAGGACGGCTGCGGCGCATGCGACAGTTGCGTGCGCGTCTCTCGGCATACGCATCCCGACGTGCACTATTACACGCCCGAGAGCGCCACGGGCTATCTTATTGCCCAGACCCGCGAGCTGCTCGATGACGTGCCGCTGGCACCCATTCGCGCCAAGGCCAAGGTCTACATCATCGACCGTGCCGAGCAACTGCGCGCCAACACCGCCAACGCACTGCTCAAGACACTCGAGGAGCCGCCCGAGGGCGTTATGTTCATCTTGCTGGGCACCTCGGCAGACGTGATGCTGCCCACCATCGTGAGCCGCTGCCAGTGCGTGCCGTTTCGGCTGGTGTCGCCCGCCGTCGCCGCGCAGGCCGTGAGCCGCGCCACCGGCCAGGACCCCGCGCGTTGCCGCATGGCGGTCGCCGTGGCGGGAAGCCCCACACGCGGCATCGAGTTTCTTAAGAGCGCCGAGCGCCAGGACGCCCGCCGTCAGATGGTCCGTGCCATCGACTCACTCATTGCCGCCGACGAGGCCGACGTGCTCAGTCGCGCCAAGTCGCTCATCGTCGCCGTCAAGGCGCCGCTCGCCGAGGTCAAGTCCACGCAGGAAAAGGTACTCGAGCAAAATGCCGACTACCTGTCGCGTGGAGCATTGAAGCAGCTTGAGGACCGCAACAAGCGCGAACTCAACGCGCGCGAGCGTTCGGGTATCATGGAAGCGCTGGCGAGCGCGCGGACGCTCATGCGCGACGTGCTGCTGACACTTCAGGACGAGGCGGCCGACGTGGTGAACGAAGACGTGCGTGACACGATCGGTCGGCTTGCCGCTGCGACGAATGTTGCGGGTGCCACCCAGGCGCTCGAGGCGGTCGCAACCGCCGAGCACAACATCGCCAGAAACGTTACTCCCCAGCTGGCCATCGAGGTCATGCTGTTCGATATCAGGAAGGCACTGAAATGCCGTTAGTCGTACCCGTTAAGTTTACCTACGCCTCGCGCGACCTGTGGTTTGACCCGCAGGACCTGGATATCCTCGAGGCCGATTATGCCATTTGCTCCACCGAGCGCGGAACCGAGATCGGCTTGGTTACGGCCGATCCCTTCGAGGTGCCGCAAGACGAGATCGGTCAGCCGCTCAAGCCCGTGCTGCGCGTGGCGAGCGACATCGACCTGCAGCTTGCCGACGATCTTGCCATCCAGGGCGACGAGGCCATGGTCGATTTCCGCCGTCTGGTCAAAGAACTCGACCTCGAGATGAAGCCGGTGGGCGTCGAGTACCTGTTTGGCGGCGAGAAGGCCGTGTTCTACTTTGCGGCCGAGGAGCGCGTCGATTTTCGCCAGCTCGTCAAGGATCTGTCCTCGACGCTGCACATTCGCGTCGACATGCGCCAGATCGGCGTGCGCGACGAGACTCGCCTGGTGGGCGGCTATGCCCAGTGCGGCCAGGAGCTCTGTTGCACGCGCTTTGGCGGACAGTTTGAGCCCGTCTCGATCCGCATGGCAAAAGAGCAGGACCTGCCGCTCAATTCCTCCAAGATCAGCGGCGTTTGCGGCCGCCTGATGTGCTGCCTGCGCTATGAGTTCGAAGCGTACAAGGACTTTAAGAGCCGTGCGCCCAAAAAGAAGACGCTCATCGATACGCCGCTCGGCAAGGCGCGTATCCAGGAATATGACACGCCGCGCGAGCAGCTGGTGTTGCGTCTGGAGAACGGCAAAGTCTTTAAGGTCAACCTGGCCGATATGACCTGCTCGGAGGGCTGCAAAAAGAAGGCCGCCGAGCAGGGCTGCAACTGCCGCCCCGACTGCGTGACGCGCGACGTGCTCGAGCGCATCGAGTCGCCCGAGATGCGTCTGGCGCTTATGGAGCTCGACCGCGAGAACGGCGTCGACGTGGGCGATGGCCTGTCGAGCGCCGACCGTCTGGCCGGTACGTCGATGCCCAAGCGCCGTCGTCGCGATGCTGAATCCGATGCTCGCGCCGGTCAGGGGCAGGGCGAGGGCCGTGGCCGCGGAAAGGGCCGCAGCAAGGCCGAGGCGCCTGAGGTCGAGGATACCGCCGGTGGCCGTCGCCGCCGCAAGCGTGCGGGCTCTGCCGATGCCGGCGAGGCCGCAGCCGCCGGCAAGAACGGAGCTCGCGAGCGCGAGGTTCAACAGCCCCAGCAGCAAAACCGCGGCGGTGGCATGAACCCCACGCGCCGTCGTCGCCGTCATCTGTCGAGCGAGGAGCGCGAGGACGCCTTCCGCGCCGCAGTTGCTCGCGAGGCTGGTGCCGCTTCCAAGGGCGCCTCGGCCTCCGACGCGCCTGCCGACAAGGGCGGCAAGTCACGTGGCGAGGAGGAGCGCGCACCGCGTCCGCGTCGTCGCCATTCCTCGGGCGCGCAGCAGAAGCCCTCAGTGCCCTCCGTTGCCGATCAGGTCTCGGATGGCGAGGTCAAGGTCACGCGCCGTCGTCCCGGAGATGGCGGGGGAGCGGCTGCCAAGGCTTCGCGTGGCGCCGCTCGCGACGAGCGCGAGCCGCGCGAGGATCGCGGTGGCGAGGGCTCGGCCGACCAGGGTCAAAAGCGCCGTCGCCGTCGCCGTTCCCGCAAGCCGCGCCAGGATGGTGGCGAGGGCTCGGCCCCGTCTTCGTCTGCACCACAACCGCCTGCCGGCGAATAACGCCCGCGAGCGGATTTAACCAGCCTTGCCCCAATCGCGTCGGGGTACCATAGCGCTGAATCAACAACCCTCCCTGCGACCGAACGTAGGGAGGGTTGTGTCTTGAAGAGCCATCTGAACAAATTGAGCCGTCTGCAGGGTGCCGGCGCCCTACCGTTTGCGGACGAATTGCTGCCGTTTGCCGAGCGGGCGGCACGCGAGGCACTCGAGGCATTGTCGCCAACACGATGTGCCGGCTGCGAGCGCGCCGGTGCGCTTATTTGCCAAGACTGCCTGGCCGCGCTCACGCTCATCGACCCACGTCATAGCTGTACCCGATGCGGCGCCCCGTTTGGGGATTTGCTGTGCACTGAGTGTTCGGTCGAGGGCACGTCCTCGGCAATGGCGGAGGCGCTCGACCGCTGCCTGGCGTGCTCCGTCTATGCGCATCCGCTGCCGCGCATCATTAAAGCGTACAAGGACGCGGGCGAGCGACGCCTGGCGCCGTATCTGGCGGAGCTGCTCTACGACACCGCCCTGCATGCCCAGGTCGTAGCGCCCGATCGCTTAGGAGGTGTGCTGTCCGGTGCGGATGCGGTGGTGTTTGTGCCTGCGACGGCGGCAGCGTTTCGGCGGCGTGGTTTCGATCATATGGAGGCCATTGCGCGCCCATTTTGCGAGCTGTCGGGTGTTCCCCTGCTCGATGCCCTCGTCAAGTACGGGCATGGCGACCAGCGCGAACTCGGTCGTGAGGAGCGTCGCGAGCGTGCCCAAGGCATGTACGAGACGGTTGAGGACGTGCGCGGCCGCCGCCTACTGCTTATCGATGACGTTATCACCACGGGCGCGACCATGGCAGCAGCCTCGGCGGAGCTCAAGCGTGCCGGCGCTGCGGCAGTCGATGGCCTTGCTATCGCACGTGTTTGGTAGGGGTGGTTTTGTGGCAGTGAAGATTGAGCGGCGCAACGAGCCGACAGGCGAACAGCTAGCGGCTTCCGTAATCCTAACAGGCGCTTCAGCGCTGCGCATGATGCGCGCCGAGCGCCGGCAGATGGGCTATATCAGCTGGAAGGACCTTAATCCCGATGAAGAGCGCCGTGTGCTGCGCACGTCGTCGCCCTCGACCGAGGATATCTATCTTCCTGACTTGGTGCGAATTGGAGCCAAAAGTGGCGAGGTGCAAGAAGATCTGTGCTTGCTGGTGGGATCTGCGGCGCAGCGCCGCCGCATGCCTGGCGTAGGCTGGTCCGTGTGTTCCGGGTTGCCCGCCGGCTCGATTCTAGAGGTGGAACCGGGGGTGTACAGCCTATCTCCCGAGGCCCTTTGTGTTGCCGTTGCGCGCGAGGTCGGCTGCATCCAGGCGTTTGCCCTGGCCCAGGAGCTGTGCTCTAAGATTTCACTGAGCGACCGCGGGAAGTATCTGCCTCCCTACACCTCGCCTGTTACGAATAAACTTGCAAAGGACAAGGACCAGCCAGCAGACGTGGGCTACTTTGAAGTCGAACCGGTGCTGACGCCCGATCGCCTGGCAGATTACCTTACGACATGCAAGGGGAATGTGGCCAAACAGCTGCTGCGTCTGTGTCCCTATCTTTCGGAAAACCTGCTCTCGCCCATGGAGTGCATCATGCTCGCCCTGTTTTCGCTTCCGTTTTCCTATGGCGGGTTTGCCTGCGGACCTTTTAAGACCGACTACAAGATCGAGTTCGATGACCGTGCGCAGGCAATCTCGGGGATGCCCCATGCAGTTTGCGATGCATATCAGGAGGCAGCCCGGTTTGACCTGGAATACAACGGTGAGCTGGGCCATTCCTCTCGGAGGGGACGTATCCATGATGAAAAGCGCAACACGGGCTTGATTACTATGGGAATCGAGGTCGCGACGGTCAACAACGAAATGCTCTGTGACATGGAAGCGATGGAAGCGCTCGCATGGCGCATGCACCAGCGTATGCGAAAGCGGTACCGGAATCGTGTCGATGCCCGCAGGAAGAAGCAAGAGGCGTTGCTTAACACGCTGCGGGCGTGTTTTGGGCTTAAGCCGGTCTAATTCACGTCGAAAATAGGGGGTTAATCATATGCCCTGGCCAAAATATGGCAAATATGAGTACTGTCACTAAATCAGTAACAGCAAAATCAAGGAATTTAGGACTCGGAGGCGTCATAAAGTAAGAAGATAATAAACAAATGTAGAATAACTAAGCATCAGGTTGGCGACACTGAGCGCAAAATCTGTCCGAGAGGCTAAAACTGCCTGTTACTAAATTGGTGACAGTACTCATATTTGCCATTTTTTGGCCACAGCACCCTAGGAAGGGTGCCCCGGAGCTCCCCATAGGGGAGCTCCGGGCTTCACAGGGGCACGAATAGCCCACTCCGACCTGCGAAATCTGTACTCGCGATGCGAATGACGCCCCTAACCTTAAACTTTAGCTTGAACTTAGCTATAATGCGCTACGTTCCTACCAGGCTGTGGTTGCGGACGGACGAAATGCCCGTCCTAGTCCAAGACAGACGCGGTCAAAGGGATCCACGTAAGCGACCGCGTGCGCGCGGCGCGATCATGGCGCGTCCTAGATGTAAGCCGCACCGTCCGTTCTACTTTCTTTGGGGCAATACCGCCTCGCGGGCGAGCGGGCCAGTCGTGAAGGTGGCTGCGGCCTCCCGAGCAAACACCCCGGTGCGCAAGTGTGGGGTCAAATACCAGGTCAGCTGGTGGGAACAATCTGATATTCCGCGCAACGCACGGATCGTATACGACACAGAAGGCAGGGTAGTGGACATGGTGAGGGGCAGCTTGATGCACGCGGCTCGGTTAGGTGCTGGGACCGCAGCGGTCATCGCCGTTTTGGGCCTGAGCGGATGCGCGTTCAACCCGCTGTCTACGTTCACGACTCCCACGATCGACCAGATCGAGTACGAGACCGTCACGCCCACGGTGTCGGATGATGCCCTGGTCACTCCCGGTACCCTGACGGTTGCCCTCGATACCTCCGATGCGCCGCAGGCCATGCAGGGCGCTGACGGCGAGCTCACGGGGTATGCAGTCGACGCTGCCCGCGCCCTCGCAAGCCGCATGGGCCTTAAGGTCGCCTTTGTCGATGCGTCCTCGGCAGGTTCCGCGCTCGGCGACAAAAAGGCTGATATCTTTATCGGCGAGACCAACTCCACGGATGGGGACGTTAGCTCGCTCGGCACCTGCCTGTACGATGCCGCTTCCGTGTTCGGTAAAACCAGCGATGGTGGGTCGCTAAGCGTTTCCACCGATACCCTTAACACGTCTACTCTGGGTGTCCAGATGTCCTCGGCCTCGCAGGAGGCGCTTGCTAAGCAGAGCATCACCGCCAACCAAAAGACCTACTCCAACATCAACGAGTGCTTTGAGGCGCTCGAGTCCGGCGAGGTCGACTATGTGATCTGTGACTCCACGGCTGGCGGTTACCTTGCGCGCCTGATGAGCGAGATCTCCTATGTCGGTGCACTCGAGGCGCCCTCGACGCTTGGTGTTGCGGGCGCCTCGTCCAATGACGAACTGTGCCGTGCCGTGAGCGATGCCCTCGACGGCATCACGGTCGACGGTACGCTCGAGGCAGTCCACTGCGTCTGGTATGGCACGATGCCCTACGACCTCACCACTAAGACAGTATCTGGTGTCAACCTTCAGTCGTCTGGCTCCGCATCCTCCGGCAGCGAGTCCTCCGATTCCAACAATGAGACCGCATCCTCCGAGGACAAATCGTCCAGCCAGGAAGACACCATCACCGACGACGACATTAACAAGCTTAATAGCTAGTTATTGCTAGGGGTGGTGTCTCCTATACGTTGGAAAGGATACCTCTTCACGGTTTCAACACGCACTGCCGGGCTTTCCCAATAGGGGAGCCCGGCTTTTTCATCCCTATAAAACCTGCAGGTCAAAGCCAATTTTCGGGACCAAATACAAAGTTGCCGGCTCCCTCCTATAGCGCACTTTGCCACAGAAAAGTGCGAGACTTCGGTATGCGGTATCAAGCAATCGTTATTCGGGTCTTTGGGAATCCGCGTGATTAAATGCACGGCAATGGGTACATAGCCAGTACAGTAAGTCCCCGAGGCAGATTGGAGCCACGTATGGATATCAAGGTTTCTGGACGCAAGACGACGGTAACCGATGCTCTGCGTGCGCATGTGGATGAGAAGATCGGCGAGGCGCTCAAGGTTTTCGATATCGAGCCCATGACGGTCGACGTTGTACTTCGCTATGAGAAGAACCCCTCGAACCCCAACCCGGCAATCGTCGAGGTTACGGTTCGCGCCCGCGGTTCGGTGATTCGCGTTGCCGAGCACGGTGCAGATATGTACGCCGCCATCGACCTCTCCGCCGATAAGGTCACCCGCCAGCTGCGCAAGTTCAAGACCAAGGTCGTGGACAACCGCCAGGGCGGTGCCAGCGCCGCGGATGTCGCGCCGGTCGAGCGCGTCGAGGATCTGGCCGACCTGCTGCTGCCCGAGGAGGAGGACGACCTGCTCGTCCGCGAGAAGGTTATCGACGTCACCCCGATGACTGAGGAGCAGGCGCTGGTGCAGACCGATCTGCTGGGCCACGACTTCTACGTGTTCGAGAACGCGACGACCGGTCTCATCAATGTGGTGTATCACCGTAAGAATGGTGGATATGGCATCATCAAGCCCCGCATCGAAACACTTGACGAGTAAAATACGTTAACTTGCATGAGTTAACGGTTGGCGGCCATCCCATGCGGGTGGCCGCCTTTTTACGTAAGGAGTCGCTTTGATGGACAAGGCCGCATCCGCCGGTCATTCGAACCGTTGCCGCATCGTCGTCGATACCTGCTGCGACTTTAGCCCCGAGGTCGCCGCGAACCTCGATGTCGATATCCTGGGTTTCCCTTTCATTATCGATGGCGAGGAGCGCACAGACGACATCTGGTCGAGCATGAGCCCTAAGGAGTTCTACGACCGCATGCGCGTCGGTGCCCGCGTGTCCACCTCGGCTGTGTCGCTCGGTCGCTATATCGAGTTTTTTACCGAGTGCGCCAAAGAGGGCACGCCCACGGTCTACCTGTGCTTTACCTCGGCGCTGTCGTCGAGCTACAACTCCGCGTGCCAGGCGGCAGATGTCGTGCGCGCCGAGTATCCCAACTTTGAGCTCTACGTGGTCGACAACGCTCTGCCCTGCGCGACCGGTGCGCTCTTGGCGCTCGAGGCCGTGCGCCAGCGTTCGGCGGGACTGACCGCCAAGCAGCTGGTCGATTGGGCAAACGAGGCAAAGACCTACGTGCACGGCTACTTTACGCTCGAGAGCTTCGACGCACTGGCTGCCGGCGGCCGCATTCCTCCCGCGGCGGCGCAGCTCACGGCAAAGCTCGACGTCAAGCCCGAGCTCTCCTACGACCTGGCCGGCTCGCTGTCGCTGATCGGCGTCAACCGCGGCCGCAAGAAGGCGCTCAAGTCCATCCTCAAGTCGTTCCGCGAGAACTACGTGCCCGATCGCACCATGCCCATCGCCATCATGACGGCCGATGCCGAAAAGGATGGTGACTGGCTCGAAGCCGCCATCCGCAAGGAGGAGGGTTGCGCCGACGTCACGATCATTCGCGGCTCCGTGGGTCCCACCATCGGCTCGCACGTGGGCCCCGGCATGGTGGGCTGCGCGTTTTGGGGTAAGAACCGCGCCGACAAGGCGTCGCTTTCCGACCGTATCGCCCGCCGCGTGCGCGGTCAGTAGGCAAGCGCTGCGTCCGTAATCGCCCTCGACTCACAGCCCAAACGCTGGCACCGAGTATTCAACCTGGTAACAACACCCAACCCAAAAGGAAAGGTTTCATGGCAAACAAGCTCTCCGTCGCATTCATCGGCACCGGAATTATGGGTGCCCCCATCGCCGGCCACATTCTGGACGCCGGCTATCCCGTCACGGTCTACAACCGCACCAAGTCCAAGGCCGCCTCGCTTATCGAGCGCGGCGCCGTCTGGGCCGATACGCCGGCCGATGCCGCGGCGAACGCCGACGTCGTCTTTACCATGGTGGGTTACCCCGCCGATGTCGAGGAGCTCTACCTGGCGGGCGACGGCCTGCTTGCGCGCGCAAAACCCGGCGCGGTCCTGATCGACCTCACCACGAGCTCGCCCGAGCTCGCGCGCGACATTGCCGAGGCCGCGCAGGTTTCCGGCCGCATGGCGTTTGACTGCCCCGTTACCGGCGGCGAGTCGGGCGCTATCGCCGGTACGCTCACGGCTATCGTGGGCGCGACCGAGAACGACATTGCACCGGTCCGCGACATCCTGGCCACCTTTGCGGCCAACATCTGCTGCTTCGATGGCGCCGGCAAGGGTCAGGCTGCCAAGCTCGCCAACCAGGTGTCGCTGGGCGCCTGCATGGTCGGCATGGCAGACGCCATGGCATTTGCCGAGCTGAGCGGCCTTGATCTGGAGAAGACCCGTCAGATGATCCTGGGCGGCACCGGCAAGTCCGGCGCCATGGAGAGCCTGGCACCCAAGGCACTCGACGGCGACTACAAGCCCGGCTTTATGGTCGAGCACTTCATTAAGGACCTGCGTCTGGCGCTCGCTTACGCCGATGACCGCGAGCTCGCGCTGCCCGGCGCCGACGTCGCCTTTACGCTCTACGACATGCTCGACGCCATCGGTGGCGCCAAGCTGGGTACCCAGGCCATCACGGTCCTCTACAAGGAGGAGGCCGACGCCATCGCCGCCGGTCTGGACTGGTCGCAGTATCGCCCCGAGGAGCACGGTGCCCACGAGGACGGCTGCGGTTGCGGCGAGCACGGCGACGACCATGAGTGCGGTTGTGGCCATCACCACGACGACGATCACGAGTGCTGCGGCGGCCACGGCCATGACGACGGCCACGAGTGCTGCTGCGGCCACCATCACGGGGAGTAGCGCCCATGAGCTGGACGTTCGTGGTGCTTGCGCTGGTGCTCTTTCTCTTTGCGATTTACATCGGCTTTTTGTGCGGCCAGTGGGCCTGCGAAAAGCGTGTCATCACCAAGCGCGACTACTGGATTGCCAACTTTGCAGGAGCGGCGGCAGTCGTCCTGCTGACCTGGGTGTTCTCGCTGTTCCCGCTGGTGCAGTTTGCGCCGATCGGCTGGCTCGGTGGCTTTATCGCCGGCCTTAAGATGAGCTTTGGCGAGTCCGTCGGTCCGTGGCGCAAGCACGACGAGGTCTTTAACGTCAACAAGGCTCATCGAGCCGCCGCCGACGCGGGCGATGCCGAGGAACGCCGCCGTGCACGTCGCAATGGCGCGGCCGACCGACAGCTCATCTCGGTCACCGATGACAGCAAGGGTGCTGGCAAGCACGCCAAGAAATAAAAAGAAGAGGTAACTATGGCAGAAAACAAAGACGAACAGCTCACCGACGAGGAGCTGGCACAGCTCCAGCTGGCAGAGGAGAACGAGAACGCCGTCGATCGACTGGTCCAGGAGCTCGGCTGCCCCACGCGCCGCATCCGCCAGTTTGCCGCCCGCGTGCTGCACCTGCTTGCCGAGCGCGATCCGCAGCGCGTCGTGCCCTGCGTGCCCGCGTTGATCGAGGCGCTCGACCGCCCCGAGGCACAGACCCGCTGGGAGGCCCTCGATGCCCTGACGGCGCTCGCCACCACCTGCCCCGAGCAGCTGGGCGATGCCTTTGAGGGCGCCGAGACCGCACTGTTCGACGAGATCTCCTCCACGCTGCGCTATGCCGCCTTCCGCCTGCTGTGCGTGTGGGGTGCCACGAGCGTCGAGCGCTCGCGCGAAGCTTGGCCCATCCTGGACGAGGCCATCCAGTGCTACCACGGCGACCTTGAGTATCGCGACATGCTCGGTTGCCTGTACGAGTTTTGCCAGGGTGAGATCGACGCCGAGGTTGCCGAGAAGCTTGCGCTGCGCCTTAAGTTCGATGCCGAGAACGGTAAGGGCAGCTATCTCAAGGCCCGTTCGAGCGAGATTTGCGAAATGCTTGTTAAACGTTTTGGCCTGGATCTCTCCAAAAAGAAGAAGCGTGCTAGCGTTAAAAAATCTGACGACGCCGAAGACGAGGAGTAACAGATTATGGCGCACGATGTAGTCCTGATTCCCGGTGACGGTATCGGTCCCGAGATTACGCAGGCCATGCGCCGCGTGGTCGAGGCCACCGGTGTCCAGATCAACTGGAACGTCCAGGAGGCCGGCGCCGGCGTCATGGACGAGTTTGGCACGCCGCTGCCCCAACATGTGCTCGATGCGGTCGCCGAGACCAAGGTTGCCATCAAGGGCCCCATCACCACGCCGGTCGGCACGGGTTTCCGCAGCGTCAACGTGGCCCTGCGCAAGCACTTCGACCTGTATGCCTGCGTGCGCCCTTGCCTGTCGCAGCCGGGCGACGGCTCGCGTTTCCGCGACGTCGACCTGGTCATCGTGCGCGAGAACACCGAGGACCTCTACGCCGGTATCGAGTTCGACGAGGGCGCTGCCGAGGTCGAGGAGCTCTCGCAGCTCGTCGAGCGCTCGGGCCAAAAGACCTTCGCCGCCGATTCCGCCATCTCGATCAAGCCGATCTCCATCGCCAAGAGCCGCCGCATTGTGGAGTATGCCTTTGAGTATGCCCGCCGCTGCGGCCGCAAAAAGGTGACGGCCGTGCATAAGGCCAACATCATGAAGGCGACCGACGGCCTGTTCCTGCGCGTAGCGCGCGAGGTGGCTTCCAACTATCCCGATATCGAGTTCAACGACAAGATCGTCGACGCCACCTGCATGGGCCTGGTCCAGAACCCCAACGACTTCGATGTCTTGGTGCTGCCCAACCTGTACGGCGACATCGTGAGCGACCTGTGCGCCGGCCTGGTGGGCGGCTTGGGTATGGCCCCCGGCTCCAACATCGGTGCCGACTGCGCCATCTTTGAGGCAACGCACGGCTCCGCGCCCGATATCGCCGGTCAGGATATCGCCAACCCCACGGCCGAGATCCTCTCTGCTGCGATGATGCTCGATCACCTGGGCGAGAACGATGCTGCCAATCGCATTCGTGCCGCCGTCTCCGCCACGCTCGACGAGGGCGAGCAGGTTACCGGTGACGTGCGTCGTGCCCAGACCGGCTCCGTTGAGGGCGCTGTGGGCACGCAGGCCTTTGCCGATGCCGTTATCGCGCACCTGGCCTAAGGTATGCACGCTGCAAACGCCTAAATAGTACTTAAGTGTTTGCGTATAACCTAAGAATCAATACGCCCGGCGCCTCGTCGGGCGTATTCTATTGGGGACTATGTTTCCTAACAAGGAGTAATTGATATGGGTCTGATTCAAAAGAAGGACGAGAAGGACGAGATCGACGGAATCCAGATCATCGAGCGCGGCGAAGGCCCCGACGGTGACGAGGACGAGAAGATCGACCTGGTCGCCGGCACGTCTGCCGAACATATCGCTGCTGGCACGACCGCCGAGGAGGAGGACGCCCGCCTGGAGGCAAAGATCGCCGCGGACGCCGCCGACGAGAACTTTATGCCTGAGGAGCAGGACGAGGATGACGACTCCGACGCGGACGACCGCGCATCCAAGCACAAGAAGACGATGATTGCCGCCTTTGTGGTCGCCATCGTGATTGCTGCGGTGGTCGGCTTCTTTATTGGCAATGGCGGCTTTGGCGGCAAGGGTGTCGGCTCGTCGACCCTGACCGAGGACCAGCTCGATTCGACCGTGGCAAGCTATAGCTACAACGGCAAGAAGAGCGACATCACCGCGCGTGAGGCCATCGAGAGCCAATACAGCCTCGATACTGTCAAGGACGACGACGGCAACTACACCGCTCCGTCTGCCGACGTTATCCTGTCCTACGTGCGCAACCAGATTCTGCTGGACGCTGCCGAGGACGAGGGCATTACCGTCTCTTCCAAGGAAATGAAGCAGTACGCCGAGGATTCCATCGGCACCTCCGACTACAAGACCATGGCCACGCAGTACGGCGTGTCCAAGGACCAGGCCAAGCAGATCGTCCGTCAGTCCGCGACGCTGCAGAAGCTCTACAAGAAGAAGGTCGGCGACAGCTCCGCAAGCATGCCGACCGCCCCGACCGAGCCTGCTGACGGCAACGAGGAGGCCGCGAGCAAGGACTACGCCGACTACATCATCAACCTTGCCGGCGATGAGTGGGATAGCTCAAAGGGCACCTGGAAGGACGCCGACAGCACCTATGCCAAGGCGTTCGCCGACGATGCCTTTACCGCCGATAGTGCCACCTACAAGCAGGCCATGACCGCCTATTACACCGCCTACCAGCAGTACTCCTCGCAGGCTTCGAGCGCCAGCTCCAAGTGGACCGAGTACGCTAACGGCCTGTACGCCAAGGCCAACATCAGCATCTACGGCCTGTTCGCGTAAGGTTTGCCTGAGCTTATCGATCGCGTAGCCGAACTATCTGAATAAGCCCGCTAGAACGATATCCGTTCTAGCGGGCTATTTGCGTTTGGGCGCTGGTGGCTACATTATGCCTATTAATCTTTAAGTCCAAAGAGGTTATCGGCTTCATCGTCAGGCATATATTCCAGCACATCGCCCGGTTGGCAGTCGAGTGCCCGGCATATCGCGTCAAGAGTTGAAAAGCGCACGGCAGAAACCTTGCCCGTCTTGATACGCGACATATTGACCTGGGAGATACCCACGCGTTCCGCAAGATCTTTGGATGAGATCTTGCGTTCGGCAAGCATGCGGTCGAGCCGCAGAATAATCATGGATTCCCCCTAGAGCAACTCGTCATCTTGTATTTGCAGGATACACCCGTACTGGAAGACGCTGGCAATCAGGCTAATAATCAGGCCTGCAAAGAGCATAGAGGGGTCGAGCAGCTGGCCGCCAAGCGCATCCGTAAAGTTGCCGCCAAATCCTGAGAGTATCAGCCCCGTGGCTATGGCACCAAGAAGCTTCACAGCAACGCCGCCAATAAGGAACAAATGTCCTACTTGACGTAGTATGCGGATGCATTCGAGGTCAAAGGGCCTTCCCGCCTTTTCAATGGCGGAGAAAAACCTGTATGCGCTTAGCGCGATGGCAAGCGCGAGGCATGTCATCATGACGCTCCCTATGGCAGTATGACCGTCGTGCGCGACAAGCATAAGAGGGGTCTGTGCGTTGGTGCCGACGAGAGCGAGAAACGGTCCTTCGCCAGCCTTAAACTCTACGGATTGAAGATAGAACCCTTGGGAGAGGCTAGGCAATATGAGTAGAAGCTCGATTGCAATGACTGCGAGGAGTCCCAGAGCGAGCGCCACGGTGGTGCAGATTGTGGCCCATTTGCAGATGTGAGTGAGCTTCCTCAGATCGGCTATTGCCTGTTCGCGGTTGATGGCTTTATTCGATTTGGATACGTTCCAGCGGATCATAGCTCCTCCAACCAATGTCTTGGATGATACTTAATTTATATAACATACTTAACGATAAACGATAAACAATTACAGATTAGAGTAAGTAATGTTTATAAGACGAATAGCGAGAGCTTATGGCATATCCAGGGAGTGAGAGTTTGGCACGTGGGGGATGGACGAGTATCGAAATTTCCCGCAACCGCGCAAGTGCTTCATCGGGTCTCCCTAATTCATATGGAAAAAGAGCTGCAAACGATTGGAAATAACCGCTGAGCGGTCGAAAACTACCGTTCACCGATAATTTCTAAACTGGTTCTAACTGGTATTAAGTCAAAAAGACCAATTCACAAATCTTCATAATGACCTGCATTTTTTCTACACGCTATTTTTAGCCGACTTGCGTTGTTTAGACATAAAAATAGTTCCGATCTTTTGCCAAAGCATTTCGAAACGGTTTCAAACCCGCAGGTAGAAGTGTTAACGAGCGGTAAACGGTCGAATTTTAACCGTGAGCGGTGCAAAAACGTTTTACTGTATGAATCAAAGAAAGCAACCTCTTCTGTGGTGACATAGTGACAACAACACGTCACGTGGTTACTACCAGTTGAGAAACCACTGGTCTTTAAAGAACGCTTTCCAAGAAGCTTTAAGGGCACTCGCCCGCTGGCTTCCGAACATCATCGGACTCAGATCGTACACACCTTCGGAAGGGAAATTTGAATGGTTGGCTTTATTCTTACCGGTCATGGACAGTTCGCACCCGGCCTCGCAAGCGCTATCGCTATGGTCGCTGGCGACCAGCCCGCTTTTACCGTCGTTCCTTTTGAGGGCGACCAGGCTGCTTCCTACGGTGAGGATCTCCGCGCCGCTATTACCGCCATGCGCGAGGAGTGCGATGGCGTGCTCGTCTTTACCGACCTGCTTGGTGGTACCCCGTTCAACCAGGCAATGATGATTGCCCAGGATGTCGACAACGTCGAGATTCTGACTGGAACTAACCTTCCCATGGTTATTGAGCTTCTGTTCCTCCGCGGCAACGCCACGCTCGCCGAGCTTGGCGAGCAGGCCGTGACCGTTGGCCAGACGGGCATCACCGCCCAGACGGTCGCTTCCGTCGCTGGTGCCGAGGAAGAGGATATCTTCGGCGACGAGGACGGCATCTAATGGCCGATTTCGGAGCCAGTGTTCTGAGTTCCTCGGTCGCCCTTTTAGGCCTGCTTGTCATCATGGGCTTGATTTACACCATCTGGTCGCAAATCAACATGAAGAAGAAGCAGAAGTACTTCAAGGAGCTGCACACCGAGCTCAAGCCGGGTCAGGAGGTTCTTTTCGCCGGCGGTATCTACGGAACCGTCAAGGGCATCGAAGGCGAAAAGGTCCAGATCAAAGTCCGATCCGGTGCCGTCGTAGATGTTTCGCGTTACGCGATTCAGGAGATCAAGTAACTGTCGTCAGCAAATAACGAAAGGAAGCTGATCAACATGGCAGAACCCAACATTCTTCTTACCCGCATCGATAACCGACTGGTCCATGGTCAGGTCGCTACCCAGTGGAACTCCACCCTGGGCTCCAACCTCATCCTCGTCGCCAACGACGATGTGTCGACCAACACCATGCGCCAGAACCTCATGAAGATGGCCGCTCCCGCCGGCGTCGCTACGCGTTTCTTCTCCCTGCAGAAGACCATCGACGTCATTGGCAAGGCGAGCCCGCGCCAGAAGATCTTCATCGTGGCCGAAACACCGGAAGACGTGCTTACGCTCGTCAAGGGCGGTGTGCCTATAAAGAAGGTAAACATCGGCAACATGCACATGTCGGAAGGAAAGCGCCAAGTCGCCACCTCCGTCGCAGTTAACGACGAGGATGTCGCTGCGTTTAAAGAGCTGCAGGAATTGGGGGTGGAGTTGGAGATCAGGCGCGTTCCGAGCACGCCTGTTGAGGACACGAGCAAGCTCTTCTCGTAATCCTCGTGATCCACGTTGTCAGGAGTGAAACCCTGACGTTCTGTACGTGATATCCAAAGTGCGTACATACATTTTGAAAGGAGGAGCAAGATGGAATACTCGATCATCCAGGTCGCTCTGGTCTTCATCGTCACGTTCGTCGCGGCAATCGACCAGTTCAACTTCCTCGAGTCTCTCTATCAGCCCATCGTCACCGGCGCCGTCATCGGTCTTATCCTTGGCGACCTCAACACCGGTCTTCTCGTGGGTGGTACCTATCAGCTCATGACGATCGGCAACATGCCGATCGGAGGCGCTCAGCCGCCTAACGCCGTCATCGGCGGCATCATGGCAGCCATTCTCGCTATCGCTACGGGCCTCGAGCCCAACGCGGCAGTCGGCCTTGCCATTCCGTTCGCTCTGCTTGGTCAGCTCGGCGTTACCCTGGTCTTCACGCTTATGTCGCCCCTCATGTCCTCCGCGGACAACATGGCTCATAACGCTGACACCAAGGGCATCGAGCGCCTGAACTACTTCGCCATGGCTCTGCTCGGCCTGATCTTCGCTGTCGTCGTCACCCTGTTCTTCATCGCTGGCGCTACCATCGGTCAGACCATCGCTTCCGCCATCCCGACTTGGCTGCAGACCGGTCTGTCCGCTGCAGGCGGCATGATGCGCTTCGTCGGCTTCGCCGTCCTGCTCAAGGTTATGATGAACCGCGATATGTGGGGCTTCTTCCTCATGGGCTTTGGCCTCGCGCTCATCACCGTTGCCAACGATTCTCTGGCAACCCCTGCCCTGCTCATCCTCGCTCTCATCGGCTTCGGCATCGCTTTCTGGGACTTCCAGCAGCAGACCGAGCTGAAGGGTGCAGCTGTTTCTGACGGAGGTGACTTCGAAGATGGCATCTAATGAGTATGTGATCCCGGAGCACTACGAGGATCTCACTCCTGCTCCGCAGCTCGACCAGAAGACCCTCAACAAGATGGCTTGGCGCTCCTGCTTCCTGCAGGCATCGTTCAACTACGAGCGCATGCAGGCCGCTGGCTGGCTTTACTCCATCATCCCCGGTCTGGAGAAGATCCACACCAACAAGAACGACCTCGCGGCTTCCATGAGCCACAACCTGGAGTTCTTCAACACCCACCCGTTCCTCGTCACCTTTGTTATGGGTATCGTGCTTTCGCTCGAGCAGAACAAGGTTGACATCCCCACGATCCGCGCCGTCCGCGTCGCCGCAATGGGCCCGCTCGGTGGTATCGGTGACGCCCTGTTCTGGCTGACGCTCGTGCCTATCACGGCCGGCATCACCTCCAACATGGCCATCAACGGCAACGCCGCTGCGCCGATCATCTTCCTGGTGATCTTCAACGTCGTCCAGTTCGCTCTGCGCTTCTGGCTCATGAACTGGTCCTACAAGCTTGGCACCAGCGCTATTGACGCTCTGACCGCCAACATGCAGGCCTTCACGCGTGCCGCTTCCATCATGGGCGTCTTCGTCGTCGGTTGCCTGGTCGTCACCATGGGTGGCACCCAGATCAACCTCCAGATCCCCAACGGCACCACCCGTGGCCTCTCCGCTACTACCGTGATCGTCTCCGAGAAGGAGGCCGAGAACTTCACCGGTATGGAGGGCATCGATACCGAGACCGCTGAGGCCGGTACCATCGCCATGACCGATGAGGACGGCAACGCCCTCACCGCTTCCGATGCCGACGGCAACGCTGTTGAGTGCGGTGTCAGCGATCTGGGCAACGGCATGGAGTCCGTTACCTACGGCACCGTCACCGAGGATCCGGTCAACTTCTCTGTTGCCGACACCCTCAACACCATCGTCCCGAAGCTCGTCCCGCTTATGCTTACGCTGCTGCTTTACTACATGTTCGCTAAGCACAGCTGGACCCCGACCAAGGGCATTCTGCTGCTCTTCGTTCTGGGCATCCTGGGCGCTGGCCCGCTTGGTCTCTGGCCGAGCATCTGGTAAGGCTCTAGCTTGAGGGGTGTGTCCCTACGCGGCTCACACCCCGACCCCTTAAGCCATGTGTATGTTAAAAGCCGCGTGCTCGAAAGAGCGCGCGGCTTTTGTTTTCTTGATGATTCGGGTGTGGCAGACAGATAATGCTAAACACCCAAGGTAGTAGCCTAGTTTGAGCAAAAGGGAGGATAGGATGGCGATCGGAGCGCGCAAGCAACCGCTGTACGATCAGCTGGTCGATATTCTGACCGAAAAGATTGACCATGAATATCGCGCCGGTGACATGATTCCTTCCGAGCGCGAACTTTCGGAGCGCTATGGTCTCTCGCGCACTACGGTACGCCTGGCTCTGCAGGAACTGGAGCGTTTAGGACTGGTGGTTCGGCAGCACGGTCGCGGTACCTTTGTGACCGACCGTTCGGCAAAGGCAACCAATCTTATGCAGTCCTACAGCTTTACCGAGCAGATGCGCGCGATGGGTCGCGACCCCGAGACCACGATTCTCGATTTTTGCGAGATGGAGGCCGATAAGAATCTGGCCGAGCATATGGGATTACGTATCGGTGATCGCATTTTTAAGCTCAAGCGCCTTCGTTCTGCCGACAACATTCCCATGATGGTCGAACGTAGCTATCTACCGGTTCGTCAATTTCTGTCCCTAAAGCGACCGCTGCTGGAGCGTAAGCCGCTTTACGATGTGATTGAGCAAGACTTTAAGCAAAAAATACGCGTGGCCGAAGAGGAGTTCTATGCGAGCATAGTCCGTCCCACCGATGCCCACCTTTTGGAAATCGTCGAGGGCTCGCCTGTGCTCGATTTGGTTAGGACTACGTATAACGAGTCAAACGAGGTTGTGGAGTATACGCTCTCGGTTGCTCGTGCCGATCAGTTTAAATACAAGGTTTACCACCAGCGTAGCGATTAGTGTCTGCACCGTTTCCATATGATGATTCTTTGTATTTAACTGGTTACTACCAGATAACCAACCGAAGTGTATAATTGCACGTCAGAGGATTACTTCTAGAGAGAGGTATTAGAAATGTTCGAGAAGAGTGTCGAGGAGCTCACCGAGCTCGGCGCCCAGATCACCACGGCCGAGATTGCTCAGCAGCTCGAGCTTTGGCGTGATACGCTCAACATCTATCGCGAGAACAAGGAGGCCATCGAGGCCTTCCTGGCCGAGGCTCGCGCTATGGGCGAGGGCCGTCTGTCCGTTGTCTTCACCGGTGCCGGTACGTCCGACTACGTTGGCGATACCTGCGCCCCGTACCTGCGTCACGCTGGCAACACTGATCTCTACGACTTTAAGCCCATCGCCACGACCGACATCGTGAGCGCACCGCGCGACTTCCTGCGCGCCGAGGATCCCACGCTCGTGGTTTCCTTTGCCCGCTCCGGCAACAGCCCCGAGAGCCTTGCTGCCGTCGCCGTTGCCAAGGAGCTCGTCCACAACGTCAAGTTCCTCAACATCACCTGCGCTCCCGAGGGCAAGCTCGCTGTCGAGTCCGCTGATGACCCCAATGCGCTGACGCTGCTCATCCCGCGCGCCAACGACAAGGGCTTCGCCATGACCGGTTCCTACACCTGCATGACCCTGCTCTCTACCCTCATCTTTGACGAGGCTTCCGACGAGCAGAAGGCCGAGTGGGTCGAGACCATCGCCAAGATGGGCGAGGAGGTCATCGCTCGCGAGTCCGAGGTTGCCGATTACCTGGCTGGCGACTTCAACCGCGTGACCTACTTGGGTTCCGGCTCCTTCGGTGGCCTTGCCCAGGAGAGCCAGCTCAAGATCCTCGAGCTCGCTCACGGTCTAGTCGCTACTTCCTACGACACCTCTATGGGTTATCGTCACGGACCCAAGTCCTTCGTCGACGACAAGACCCTCGTGTTCGTTTTCGTCAACAACGATGCCTACACCCGTCAGTACGATATCGACATCCTCAACGAGATCGGTGGCGACAAGATCGCTCAGCACACCGTTGCCGTTCAGCAGGATGGCGCTACCGTCTACGAGGGCGAGTCCTTCACCTTTAAGGGCTATGAGGCACTCCCCGAGGGCTACCTTGCCCTGCCGTTCGTGATGTTTGCCCAGGCCATCAGCCTGCTCAACTCCGTGCGCGTGGGCAACACGCCCGATACGCCGAGCCCCACCGGCACGGTCAACCGCGTGGTTAAGGGCGTGACGATTCACCCCTTCACCGCTTAATCGCGTCCCCCCTGCAAGGGCGCCCGTCCGCTCATAACGGCGGGCGGGCGCTTTTTGTTTTCACATGGACCGGGTATAAGCATCACCATAGTCAACTGCTTTAGAAGCAAGGAGTGCATATGAGCACGTACGCAATTAAGGCTGACAAGTTCTTCTTGCCGGCAGGTCCGCAGCTGGGCGGCTATCTTATGATCGAGGATGGCGTCTTTGGCGCCTGGCAGGCCGACGAGCCCTCTTGCGAGATCAAGGACTACACGGGATCGTGGATCGCACCGGGTATGGTCGATACCCACATCCATGGCTTCTACAACCACTCAACTACCGATAACGACCCCGAGGGTATCGATATCAGCTCGACTGAGCTCGCCCGTCGCGGTACCACCAGCTGGCTACCCACGACGTTCACCGATGGCGTCGAGCAGATCAAGGACGCCTGCGCCGCCATCGCTCAGGCGGACGAGGGTCGCGGCCCCGACTTCTGCGGTGCTCGCATTCAGGGCATCTACCTGGAGGGCCCCTTCTTTACCATGAAGCACGTGGGCGCGCAGAACCCCGCTTATCTTATCGATCCCTCCGAGGAGGTCTTTGATCAGTGGCAGGAGGCTGCGGGCGGTCGCATCGTTAAGAGCGCCATGGCGGCCGAGCGCGACGGCGCCGCTGCTTATGCGGCTGCTCTGAACGCCAAGGGTGTGGTGACCAGCATCGGTCACTCCGACGCCACCTACGATGAGTGCATCGCCGCCATCAACGCCGGTGCCAGCTGCTTTACGCATACCTATAACGGCCAGCGCGGGCTGCATCACCGTGAGCCCGGTGTCGTGGGTGCTGCCATGTCCACGCCCGAGACCTACGCCGAGATCATCTGTGATGGCAAGCACGTGAACCCTGCCGCCATCAAGGCGCTGCTGCAGGCAAAGGGCTGGCAGCATACGGTGCTCATCACCGACTGCCTGGGCTGCGGCGGCATGCCCGAGGGCAGCTACACCAGTGGCGGCATGGACGTCATCATGAAGGACAACCTGTGCTGGCTCGCCGACGGCAAGAGCATTGCCGGCTCGGTGCTCACGCTTGCCCAGGGCGTCAAGAACATCGTCGACTGGGGCATCGCCAGCGCCGATATCGCCATTCGCATGGCAACCGAGGTGCCGGCGCGCTCCGCGCACATCGAGGATAAGTGCGGCAGCATCATGCCGGGTCGCGACGCCGACTTTGTCGTGTTCGACCGTGAGCTCACCCTCGTCGAGACGTATGTTGGCGGCCAGAGCGTCGGCAACGCCTTTACCGAGTAACGATAGAAAAAGACGGCGGGCCCGAATCTGCTCGGACCCGCCGTATGGGTTAAACGCTCAAAAGCACCTTTACAGTTACAGCTTGTTAGCGATCTTCTTTGCCGTGCGCTTAATGCCGGCCACCAGGCCTCCTGCAGGATGCTCCTTCTCGTATGCTAGGCGCTTCTCGCGCTTGGCGTACTCTTCGACGATGATGTCGCCATACTCGTCTTCGATCTTGTCGAAGAAGTCGACGGCGCCCTTAATTTCCTCAGCGGTCGGGTGTCCCTTTTGGACACCGCCAGCGAGCTTGAACGGCCCCCACGTGTCAAAGCCGGGGCAGCCGTAGACACCCATAAAGATGGCCTGCCTCATGCGGCAGATACCATCGATATCCTTGCCGTACCACTTGTTTTTGCCACCGTAGGTCATAAGGCCAAACACCTTGTCCTGCGGCTGCAGCACGTTAGTGAGCACGCGTGCCATGTCCTTGTCGATCTCGGAGTAATAGATGCCCGTGGCGACGCCGATCAGATGGTATTCGTGGAGGTCGGGGTATTCGTTTTTGCCGAGCGTTTTCACATCGAGGGTATCGATTTCGGGGTGCGCCTCGACGATGGCGTCTACGAGCTTTTTCGTATTGCCGTGGTGACGTGAGGCATAGAGGATGATGGTTCGCATAAGAAGGCCTTTCAGCTGTAATTGCATCAATGTCTGTATGGTACCCCGTTGCATGGCTGGGATACCGGACGCATCGATGAACGTGCGGGTTTGTCCTTTGGTCAGGGCCGAGACGGGTTCTTGCGAGCAAAAAGCAGTTGTTCGAAAGGATGGGCAATGGAATACGCTCTCTCCAACGATTCGATTTCTATTAAGGTGTCCACAGCTGGTGGTTCGTTTACCTCGATTGAGGCTGGAGGTCGCGAGTATTTGTGGCAGGGCGATCCCGCCGTGTGGTCCGGCCAGGCACCGATTTGCTTCCCGATTTGCGGAGGCTTGCGCGATGGTAGCGCCATGACGTTTGCCGGGCATCATGTAAAGCTCGCTCGCCACGGCTTTGCGCGCAAGCAGGAGTGGAAGCTGCAGAGCCAAGGCGAGAACGAGCTGGCGATGTGCCTGGCTTCGGAGGATAACGCCGCGCTGCTGAGCGATTATCCGTACCCGTTTAAGCTCGTCGCCCGTTATACGCTCGAGGACGCCGCCGTGCGCGTTTCCTATGAGGTGACCAACGAGGGCACCGAGGACATGCCGTTCTTTATCGGTGGGCATCCCGGCTTTAGGTGCCCGCTCGATGAGGGCGAGGCCTATACGGACTACGAGTTGCGCTTTGAGAAAGAAGAGGCTGCAGAGCTTTGCACCGCTGTCCCTTCGACTGGCTTGATTGACGTGGACAAGCGCTCCAAGAACCCCATGGTGGGAAAGACGCTGCCCCTGTCGCACGAGCTCTTCGATTTTGCGGAGACCATCTTTGACGTGCTCGAGAGCCGCCAGGTCACGCTTTCCAAAAAGGGCGAGGACAAGGGCGTCCGCCTGAGCTTTGAGGGCTTCCCATATCTCATTGTGTGGAGCAAGCCCGAGGGTGATTTTGTGGCAGTTGAGCCTTGGGGCGGCCTTTCGACCTGCTCCGATGAGGACGACGTGCTTGAGCATAAGCGTGGCTGCCTTGTCGCCAAGCCCAAGGAGACCGTCGTTCGCTCGTTCACGATTGAGATTCTGTAATTCCGTTTTGTCGACTCGTATCGCGAGGCACAAGGAGCCTGCGAGATAAGGAGCTAAAAATGATCCTCACCGTTACGATGAACCCGTCCGTCGATACACGCTATCAGCTCGATGAGCTCATTATCGACGACGTTAACCGTGTGACGCCCGAAAAGACCGCCGGCGGCAAGGGTCTCAACGTGGCCCGTGTACTGGGTCAGCTGGGCGACGACGTTGTGGCAACCGGTCTACTCGGCGGCCACATGGGCGCCTACATGGCCGAGCTCATGGATGCCAACGGCATTAAGAATGATTTTGTACCCATCAAGGGCGAGACTCGCATTTGCCTTAACATCCTCCACGCCGGCAACCAGACCGAGCTACTCGAGAGCGGCCCGACGATTGCCCCCGAGGAGCTCGATGCCTTTACCGCCAAGTTCGCCGAGCTTGCGAGCAAGGCCGCTGTCGTTACCATCTCGGGTTCGCTGCCCCGTGGTGTCGAGGCAGGCTACTACGCCAAGATCACGGGTATTGCCGAGAACGCCGGCGCCAAGGTGCTGCTCGATACCTCGGGTGCTTCGCTCGAGGCCGCCCTTAAGTCCGAAATTAAGCCCGAGCTGGTCAAGCCTAACCTGACCGAGATTAACGGCCTTCTGGGCACGAGCTTTACCACCGACGATGTGGACGAGCTCCGCGCCGCGCTCGCCTCTGATGCCCGCTTCTCCGATATCCCCTGGGTCGTCGTGTCCATGGGCGCTGCCGGCTCCGTGGGCTTCCATAATGGCCGTGCATTCCGCGCCAAGACCCCCGATATCCCCGCCGTTAACGCTACGGGCTCTGGCGATTCGACCATTGCCGGCTTCGCGCATGCGATTGCTGCTGGCGCGGATGACGAGACGGTGCTGCGTACCGCCAACACCTGCGGCAAGCTCAATGCCATGGATCCCATGACTGGCCACTTGGTTATGGATCGTTGGGACGAGGTTTACAACGGCGTTGTCGTGACCGAGCTGTAGGAGCTTGTGCGCCGCCCCCGGCATCGGTTGCTTGCTTGTGGTTAGAGTTGACGGCAAGTGCGGTAGCATTATGCTGGGGCGCGACGCCGATGCTGTCGTGTTCAATCCCGACCTTACCCTGGTCGAGACGTATGTGGGTGGCAACAGCGTCGGTAATGCATTTACCGAGTAGCTGCCAAATAAACGATCCGAGAGGGGATTTAGATGATTTACGGTGCATTGGGCGATATCGAGGAATACCGCGGAATGCTCAAGGGCCTCGACGTGCTGATCGACTGGCTCGAGGAGAACGACCCGGCACAGCTCGAGGTCGGCAGCCATCCGATTTTGGGTGAGAAGGTCTTTGCGAACGTCATGTCTCCCACGACGCGTCCCGAGGCTGAGGCTCACTATGAGACGCATCAGCGCTATCACGACCTGCAGATCGACGTCGAGGGTCGCGAGGCCTTCAAGGTCGCTACGGGCAGCCTGACGCTGGTCCAGGAGTTTGACGAGAAGGACGACTACGATCTGGTCGATTCCGACGCTTCGATCGCCGGCGATCTTGCCGACGACAAGTTTGCGCTGTTCGTTGCCGGCGAGCCTCACATGCCCACGCTCGAGTTCCCGGGCGATGGCGCACAGCCGGTCAAGAAGATCTGCTTTAAGTTGCTTGCCGACGCCTACTGGGAGGAGTAGCGAGCTGCTCGGCTGAGCTGTTCGTCTGATGGCGTGATTCCCCTAGGGAAATCACGCTAGGACCCCGCCAAACGGGTTTTCCCTAGGGAAATCACGTTTGGCGGGGTTTTCTGTTTTGAATAGGGAAGCCTCATTTATTTGCGAAGAACATCGGCTAGCCGCAGGATTGAAATCATCGACCGATAAGTGAGTTCCACTTTTTCGCCCGCAAGCAGTCGTTTCGAGCCAATCTCATCTAGCCCCACAAGCTGAGAAAACAGCGGGCTGCTCATCGTGCCCTCGTCAATTGATTCCCTTATGGTCTTCAAAACGTCCGTATCATGAAGCGACGCCGAGCTATAGGGGACAACACGAGCGGAACTCTCAATTAACGACGAAACAAAAGGATGGAGATGCTTTGGACATAGTCCATCAAACACCACATCCCCATTGTCGTTCGAGCCGACCAGGCGCCAAGTATAATGATCGACCCAGTCATCCCCGTCGTATATGGCGTTCATGAGCAACTTCCCGTCTAGAGAGAGAAACCTATTTGGACATCGGGGCGCAAGACCGCAATCCATATCGGGCCTGCAGCAGCTCCAACCCAACGCACCACATAGGTTCCCTTTCGTACATGTGTATCAATCTGCCCCGAAATGCCGGTGAATGCAATTCCAGACCCGTTTGTCGGATAGCAATCGACGTATTTTTGTTTTCCGCTCACAACCTTGTATAGATATATCGTTCCAGCAAAAGAGAAGGGATCGTTCGCAATTTTGTCCGGAAGAACTTGCCACCTCAAAATCCCGCTACCAATATGGTCAAGCTTGACCGTTCCGCCGTCCCCCTCAAAAGTGGCAAGGGGATTTACCCAAGACTGAGAGTCGGCATCGCCCTCCTTAGCAGTTATCAGCAGACTGCCCGTATAAGACTGCTGAGGCTCACCTTCAGGACAGACAGCCTTGGCCCAAGAAGGGCCACTCAGGCAGAACAGTCCGAGCAGCATCAATACCAACAAAAGAAAACCCTTAGTTCTTTTCATCTATATCCCCAACGTCTCTCGACATTTGTATATCGTGACTATTTTAGATCTATATGGCCAATTCGAGCCCTCACCATGGCAATTGTTGCAGCTGGGTTTCTTTTCATTAAGATTTCACTTTGGTAAATCCCCGCCCCTAAGCATTAAACCCGAAGTCCACCGAGTGGGCCGCTGTTGACGTGGCGATGCTTGGATTGGCGCGCACGCACTCAAAATCGGCAACAAAAAAGCCGCCCGAAGGCGGCTATCTTGAGCAATGGAGCCAGCGACCGGGCTCGAACCGGTGACCCCCGCTTTACGAGAGCGGTGCTCTACCAACTGAGCTACGCTGGCGGCCATGTGATGACGCAACTGAGGCGTCAACGGCTGTCTATGATACGGGACATCGCACATCCGCGCAAGTGTTCTGACGGCTTTTCTCACTTTAAATGCACTAATATTAGAGGCGTGATGTCTGCAGTGCCCATTTGGTACTTGACCTGCTGTTGAGTTGGTGGCCGACGTCCCGCTCGTATGGGTCTCAAACAGAATGGGGCAGCCATGGCTCAACCCAAGATCCTTCTCACGCGTATCGATGACCGTTTCATTTACGGGCAAGACGTTGAGCTGTGGAATGAGGCGGTTGGTTCCAACCTCGTCCTAATCGTTAACGACGAGATTGCGGCGGATTCGCGCAAGTGGGCGCCTATGAGGGTCGCGGCGCCAGAAGGCGTGTGGATGCGGTTTTTCTCGGTGCAAAGGACCATCGACATCATTCATACCGCAACGCCGCGTCAATGGATTCTGATCATGGTGGCCTCACCCGCCGATGCGCTCGCGCTGGTTAAGGGTGGTGTGCCGATCACCAAGATCAGCATCGGTCACATGCAAGCAGGGGAAGGCAAGCGCCCCATAACGCCTGCAGTTGCCGTAGACGACGCAGACGTCGCTGCCTTCAAAGAGCTGCAAGCACTCGGTATAGAGCTAGAAATCCGCTATCTCCCCAGTTCTGCCCCCGACCCCATCGGCAATCTGTTCAACTGATCCCTTGGGGACGGAGGAAACCGGATTATTTTGCCCTTGCGAGGGATACGCGCGATGCCGCCTGCCAAAAACTATGTCCATTTACTACGTTTGATCGGCTATCGCCGAGCATGTCGGATTTGAGAAAAACAAAACCGCAGGTAGACGGCTCGCGAATTTAACAAAAATCGGTGCATGGTCGAGCATCCCGGGCTAAACGTAGTAAATGGACATAGTTTTGATATGTCACCCATACAGTCACAGCAAAAATGAGCCCAAAAGATGAAAAAACGCCCGCCGGCGGTGGTGCCGGCGGGCGCTGGTGTGCGATATGTCGCGTTGTGGGCTTAATGCCTCATAAAGTGGTACTCGATCACATTGCTGTAGGGGTGACCCGGGCCCACAATGCCCTGCGGGAATAGCGGCTGGTGCGGCGTGTCGGGGTACATCTCGGCCTCGAGGGCAAAACCGGCGCCCCAGCCATAGTTGGCATCGTCCTTGGCGTGCTCGTCGCCCAGCCAGTTGCCGGTGTAGAGCTGCACGCCCGGGGCGGTGGTGTAGTAGTCCAGCTCGCGGCCGGTCCACATTTCCTCAACATGCAGGGCACGGCGCAGATTACGGCCGTACTGATAGCCATCGATGCACAGGCAGTGGTCGTAGCCACGGGCTTGCTTAATCTGCGGATCGTCGGCCTCCATGCCAGGCGCGACGGGGCGCAGCTCGCGAAAGTCAAACGGCGTGCCCTCGACCGGAGCGATCTCGCCGGTGGGGATGTTCTGCTCGTTAATGGGCAGGTAGTGAGCAGCATTAGCAACAAAGAAGTGCTCGCAGTCCATGCCGGCGTTATGGCCGGCAAGGTTAAAGTACGTGTGGTTGGTCATGGACACGTACGTGGCGCAGTCGCTCTCGCAGCTATACTCGATACGAAAGGCGCCGGTGCGCGTCACGGTAAACACGGCCGTAAAGGTGCGGTTGCCGGGAAGACCCAGCTCGCCATCCTCAAGCGCGGTGGTCATGCGCACGGCGTTGTGGACCTCGTCGAGCTCAGCATCCCACACGCGCTTGTGCAGGCCGCGCTCAAGATCGCTGTGCAGGTTGTTGACGCCTTCGTTGGCCGGCATATGCCAGTCCGTGCCGTCGATGGTGATCGTGGCACTCGCAGTGCGGTTGGCCACGGGGCCGATGGTCGCGCCAAAGCAGGCGGGGTTGTCAAAGTAATCCTCGAGCTTATCGAAGCCCAGCACCACATCGCGCACGTTGCCGGGAATGTCGGGCACATCGATGCCCAACACGGTGGCGCCAAAGTCCATAATGCGAACGCAGATCTCGGGCCCGTTGAGGGTGTAGCGATGAACGGGGGTACCGCACGGCGCGGTGCCGAAAAGCTCGGAAGTGATCATTTGGTTCCTAACATCGAGGTATTTCGGACAAACTGTAGCGCGAACAGGCGAGATTATCACTACACCCCACTAAAGCAGGGGGTATTTTTCTCAAAAAAGTGATGATTGGGGCTGTGTGGGCGCTCATTTTTGGCGCGCGCGATTCTGATACAATTTGTTCGTTACTGTTTGAACGGTATGCGCGCATAGAACAGCGAGGATTCATCGTGATTAAGGCAGAGCGACAGGATAAGGTTCGTCAGCTGCTCGAAGAGCAGGGCACGGTCTCGGTTAAGGAGATTTCGGATGCGCTGGGCGTTTCGGACATGACGATTCGCCGCGACCTCGAAGAACTTGCGAGTCTGGGTGAGATCGAGCGCGTGCACGGCGGCGCCCGCAGTGCGCAGGGTCGTCCCCACGCTATGTTGCGCCATGAGTATTCGCACAGCGAAAAGCGCACCAAGCATGCCGAGGAAAAACTGCAGATCGCACGCCGTGCTGTGGAGCTTATCGAGGAAGGCTCGACCATCTTTTTGGGTACGGGCACCACGGTTGAACAGATGGCCTCGATGCTGCCGACGTTTCGCCTGCGCATTGTGACCAATTCGCTTTCGGTGTTTAACCTGCTCGAGGCGCGCGAGGACTGCGACCTGTGCCTCGTGGGCGGTATGTACCGTCGCCGCACCGCCGCTTTTGTGGGACCAACGGCCGAGGATACCCTGCGCGCGCTGGGCATCGATGCGGCGTTTATCGGCGCCAACGGTATCTTGGACGGTGACGTATCCACATCCAACATGGACGAGGGCCGTATCCAGCAGCTTGCCTTTAGCAAGGCGGACTCGCGCTATCTGATCGCCGACTCCAGCAAGATCGGCAAGCGCGACTTCTACACCTTCTGCCGTCTGGACAGCCTGGATGCCGTGGTGTGCGAGCCAGGTATTACCGATGCGGATCGCGCCGCCATCGAGGAGCACACGCGGGTCATCTGCTAGTTTAGGTGTTACAGATTGAGATTTTCTGACCGGACGTCCTGTTTGTCTCGATTTGTAACAGCTGGGACCGAAAACCCCTGCTAGATGTTACAGATCGAGACAAACGGCCTGTTCGAACCGAGCCAAAACAAATAGGCCGCATGCGAACCCGTGGAGGGATTCTCATGCGGCCGACAGGGGGTATGCGGCGGAAACTAGGCCATGAGCAGGCCGGTCTCCGCGACGTTCTTGTACCAGTACGCGCTGGCCTTGGGATAGCGCTTCTGGGTCTCAAAGTCGATGTAGAACAGGCCGTAGCGCTTGTTATAGCCGTTGGTCCAGGAGAACTGGTCCTGCAGCGACCACACAAAGTAGCCGTCGACGTTCACGCCGCCGTCGATCGCCTTGAGGATCCATGCGAGATGCTGACGCATATAGTCGATGCGAGGGGCGTCGTCGATAAAGCCGTCCTCAAAGTCGTCCTTATAGCCCATGCCGTTCTCGGTGATGTAGATCTTCTTATAGTTGGGGTAATCGTTCTTAATGCGCAGCAGCAGGTCGTAGAGACCCTCGGGATAGATAATCCAGTCCCAATCGGTGGTGGGTACGCCTTCGCGCACGCATGACTCGCCCACGCCCTTGAGGAACCAGCGCGAGGAGCCCTTGTCGCCGGTGCCATTGTGGTTGATGTCGTTTTCGCCCTCGGCGGCACGCAGGAACTGGCACTTGTAGGTGTTGACACCCAGGCAATCGTTGTAGGGGAGCGCGGCGGTCAGCGCGGCGATGTCCTCGTCGCGGACGTCGAGCTCGCCGCCGGCGATATGGGCCAGCTTGGTCGCAGCCTCCATGGTGTCGGCTGCATAGTGGCCGCGGAAGGTGGCGTCGAGTACCCAGCGGTTGTTGATGACGTCGGCCATGCGGGCTGCCTCGCAGTCGGCGGCGTTGTTGGGGTCGAGGGGATACTTGGGCTCCAGGTTCTGGACAATGCCGATCTCGCCCTCAAAGCCGCCCTCATGGAAGGCGACGACAGCCTTGGCGTGGGCCACCATCATGTTGTGCATGAGCTGGAAGGCCTTGTCCAGGCGGTATTTCTCGCCGTGCGGCCAGTTGCCAACGATAAAGCTGCCCTCGGCGGTTGCGGGAATCTCGTTAAAGGTAAACCAGTGCTTGACTTCGGTGAACTCGGCAAAGCAGAACTTGGCGTACTCGACGAAGGCGTCGATTGTCGTGCGCGTCAAGAAGCCCTCGCCGCCGTCCTGGTAGAAGGCCTCGGGCGTATCGAAGTGGTCGAGCGTGACATAGGGGATAACGCCGGCTTTGTTGCAGGTGGCGAAAAGCTCGTGATAGAAAGCGACGCCCTCGGAGTTAATCTCGCCGGTGCCGTTGGGGAAGATGCGGCTCCAAGCGATGGAGACGCGAATGCCGTTGATGCCGAAGCGCTGGCACAAGTCGATATCGACCGGATACTTGTTGTAGAAATCGCTTGCGGGGTCGGGGGAGAAGCGACCCTGGGCAGCCAAAAAATCGTCCCAGGGCACTTTGCCCTTGCCGTGCGTGCGGGTCTCGCCTTCAACCTGGTAAGCGGCGGTGGCGCCGCCAAACACAAAGCCGTCGGGGAACTGCATGGGGTTGGTCATGAGTCATCCTTTCTGTGGGATACGAATAGGGAGAGGTGCCCGAACTGGGGATTCGGGCACCAACAGGGGAGAAACTAGTCGAGGTTCTCGCGGAGCCACTTGATGGCGCCAGCAGGGTCGCGAGTAAGGTCGATATATTCCTTACCGCGCGGGGCGAGCAGCTTGATGCCCAGACGATCGGTGTCGGCCTTCATGTCGTTGTAGTAGCTACGAACCTGCGGGGCAAGCACGATAACGTCGTACTGATCCATGATGGCAGTGTGCTGGCCATAAGCTCCGGCAGAGGAAGCGATGTTCTCTCCGGTCTGCGCGGCACCTTCCTTGATGGCGTTGGCAAGCATGGCAGAGGTGCCGGCGCCGGCGCACAGGACGAGGACCTTCAGGCCATCGACATCCTTCTTGGCGGATGCATCGGCAGCGGGCTCGGGCTCGGGCTGATCGGCGACAGGCTTGCTGTCGGCGGCGGCAACAGTCGTCTCGACGGAAGCGGTAGCCTGCTCGACAGCGGGCGCAGAGGGCTTGGCGGCGATGGCAGCGGCACCATTGGACTCGAGACCCAGCTCGGCGGCGCGCTCGGCCTCCTGGTCGCAGAGCAGCTTATCGTATGCCTTCAAGAACGGCAGGTAGATGATGGCGTCCAGCAAGATGATAATCGCGACAAATACCAGGGCGATAAGCTGGAAGTTCGTGGTGATGAAGATGCCGATGGGGGCGGGGGTAGCCCAAGGCACCACGAAGGAGAAGCCGTTCATGCCCACGTTATCGATAAAGAACTTGGCAACACTCACGTTGACGCAACCGGCGGCAACAAAGGGGATGAGCATGTAGGGGTTAAGGATCATCGGCGCGCCAAAGAGCAGCGGCTCGTTGACGGCGAAGGCAACAGGAACAATCGAGGCCTTACCGACGGCTTTGAGCTGCTTGGACTTCATAAAGAGAATCAGCAGAAGCGGCACGATGAACGTGGCGCCGGTGCCGCCGAACTCACCCACGAGCGACATGTTAAAGGTGAGGGAGTGGGCGGGGTGACCGCCTGCCAGCAGAACCTGCAGGTTCTCGGCCTGGTTGGCAAGACGGATGGGGTCGATGCCCGGCTGGACGATCGAGGGGCCGTGGACGCCGATGAACCAGAAGAACGCGGTGGCTGCCTGGATAAGGATAAGGCCAGGATAGGTTTCTGCGGCGGTAAAGAGCGGGGAGAGCAGTTTGATAAGCAGCTCGGAGAACGGAACGCCCATGAGGTTGCGCACGACGACATCGATGATGCCGCAGATGATGACGGCGCCGCCAAAGGGGATGATGTCGCGGAAGTTCTGAGCGATGGCGCCCGGGACCTCCTTGGGCAGCTTAATGGTCAGATCGCGCGAGACGCAGAACTTATAGACCCACACGGTAATGAACGCGGCGATATAGGCCGAGAACAGACCGCGCGTACCCATGCTGGTGCAATCGAAGACCGAAAGTTCGGAGCCGTTGAACTTGGTGGTGAACTGCGTAACGGCGAGCAGCAGCATGCTGCACTGGGCGGCCACCATGGTGGAGCCGTCGTTGAGCACCTTGCCGGCGGGCATGCGACGGTTCATGGAAGCCGTAAAGTTCTTGGCGGTGGTGCCGGCAACCATGATGCCCATGACGCCCATGGTGAAGTTGTACAGCTTATTGCACCAGTCGATGAGCGGCTGAGGCAACGTGATGCCGACCACGCCGGGAAGCGTGGCGATCAGCAGAAAGATCGAAGAGGTGAGGACGATGGGCATGCACCCAAGGAATCCGTCCTTAATGGCCTGGAGGTAGATGTTCCTCGAGATCTTCTCAAAGAACGGTTGATGCTTTTCGAGCATCTTTACGATGGCGTCCATAGAGCTCCTTTGCTACTTAATGCGCGACGCATGTGGATGGAACTGGTCGTCGATGGATGGTCGGGACTGCCCGGAAACCTTCCTGCTTAAGGAAGGCATTGCCAAATGACAACGTTGTCATTTCGTTAATGACAACGTAAGACATTTTTGGAAGAGCAATAAGGATTTACGGGTGAACGGTCGATATTGTCCGATAAACGGCTGATTTGTCAGTCGGGCAGGTAGTGTATGCTAGAACACAAAAAACAAGCGATGCAAAACCGACTGGAGAAGCAGTGGCAACGATGGACAAGAAAAACGTCTCGATGAACGATGTGGCGATTGCCGCAGGTGTTTCTCTCAAGACGGTGTCGCGTGTGATCAACGAGCCCGATAGCGTGCGAGAGTCGACACGCGATAAAGTCCATTCCGCAATGGAGGCGCTCGGGTTTCGAACCAACTTTGCCGCGCGTTCGCTCAAGTTGGGCCGTTACGGGTGCATCGGCGTGGTGATGTTTCACTTGTCGGGCGGCGCCGTGGACATGATTGACGGTATCGCCGATGCCGCCGAAGAACGCGGCTTTGCGCTCACGATGATCAAAAAGCGGGCAGGGGAGAAGATGACCCTTGCCGACGCAGCGCGCAGGATGTCGCAGCTGCCTGTTGATGGCATGATCTTCAATCTGCGCCAGATGGTTGATGACTTTGATACCTTTGAGGCGCCGAAAGACCTCAAGACGGTGATTATCACACCGATGGAACATCCTACCTGCTCTACCGTCAGTGACGACCAAGAGGGCGGCGCGCGTATGGCGTGCGAGTACTTTTTGGACCACGGTCACAAGAACGTGTACTTCGTTTCGGGTAAGAAAGAGTCGCTGTCGAGCCAGTGCCGTATGAAAGGTTGGCGTGCGGCACTCGAGGCACGTGGCATTGAGCCGTCCGAGCCTCTGCAAGGCGATTGGAATGCGGATAGTGGCTATGCCGCGGGCCTTGTGCTTGCCGATAAACCCGATTGCACGGCGATCCTCGCTGCTAACGACTGCATGGCAAACGGTGTGATGATGGCTCTACGTGACAAAGGGCTCAGTGTGCCCGCCGACGTTTCCGTGATCGGCTTCGACGATGAGCTCTACAAGACGATTCCCAACTCGATTCTGACGTCGGTGAAGTTTCGCCACCGCGAGCTGGGCATCCGTGCGCTTAACGAGGTCGTTGCGGGTTTGGAAGCCCCGAGCTCCAGAAGTCGTACGCTTGTCTCGGGCGTGTTGGTCGAGCGTGCGAGCGTGCGGGATTTGCGGGCGTAGGCGTGCTCGGCTCGTTCATCTCAACCTGTAACAGGTAGGGCCGAAAATCTCAGCTAGATGTTACAGATTGAGATATCTCTGCTCGGGCGTTCTGTTTGTCTCGATCTGTAACAGCTTGGAGCGAAAAACTCAGCTAGATGTTACAGATTGAGACAAACGTGCGGTACGGTCTGCCCAAAAAAGGCCGGGGGCGGCGCGCCGTGTGACGTGCCGCCCCCGGCTGAGAAATGGGGGACAGGATATGTGAGCGGAGCAATTTTGCTCGCCGCAAGCCGCTAGTCCAGACGACGGGTCTGCGCCACGTGTTTATACCAGTAGGCGCTTGCCTTGGGCGTGCGCTTCTGGGTCTCGAAGTCTACGTAGAAGAAGCCGTAACGCTTGTTGTAGCCGTTGGTCCAGGAAAACTGGTCCTGCAGGCTCCACAGGAAGTAGCCGCCCACGTTGACGCCCACCTCCATGGCCTTGAGCAGCCAACGCAGGTGCTGCTCGATGTAGTCGATGCGCGGCTGGTCGTCCACAAAACCGTCCTTGTAGGGGTCCTTGTAGCCCATGCCGTTCTCGGTGATGAAAATCTGCTTGTAGTTGGGGTAGCGCTGCTTAATGTAGACGAGCAGATCGAACAGGCCCTCGGGATAGATGATCCAGTCCCAGTCGGTGGTGGGGATGCCAGGCTTGTTCACATGCTCGCCAATACCCTTAACGCGCCAGCGGCCAGTGCCCTTCTCGCCCGTACCGTTGTGGTGCAGGTCGTTCTCGCCGTCGTAAGCCTTCAAGAAGCGGCACTGGTAGTTGTTAACGCCCAGGTAGTCGTTGTAGAGCGCGGCCTCGCGCATGATTTCCAGATCCTCGTCTAGGATCTCGATGGTGCCGCCCGAGACGGCAGCCAGGCGGTTGGCGCACTCGAGGGTGTCGGGCGCATAGTCGCCGCGGAAGGTGGCGTCGAGCAAGAACTGGTTTTGCAGCACGTGCTCGTTGTTGGCGGCTTTGATGTCGGCGGGGTCGTTCTCGTTGAGCGGGTACTTAAACTCCAGCGACTGGATGACGCCGATTTTGCCCTTAAAGCCGCCGTTGTGGAAGGCCAGCACGGCCTTGGCGTGGGCGAGCATCATGTTGTGCTCGCACTGGAAGGCCTCGGCCAGATGCGCCTTGACGCCACCGGGGAAGGTGCCCTCGATGTAGGTGTTGGAGGCGTCGGCCCAGATCTCGTTAAAGGTGAACCAGTAGGTCACCTGGTCGGCGTACTCCTTAAAGCAGAAGGTGGCAAAGTCCACAAAGGCGTCGATGGTCTCGCGGTTGAGGAAGTCGCCCTTCTCAAAGAGGGGAAGCGGCGTGTCAAAGTGATGCAGCGTGACAAACGGCTCAACGTGGTGCTTGTGGCACTCGGCGAAGAGATCGTGGTAGAACTGGACACCCTCGGGGTTGATTTCGCCGGTGCCGTTGGGGAAGATGCGGCTCCAGGCAATGGAGAGGCGAATGCCGTTGATGCCGAACTCCTCGCACAGCTCCAGATCGACGGGGTACTGGTTGTAGAAGTCGGAAGCGGGATCGGGGGAGAAACGGCCCTGGGCCTCCAGGAAGTCGTCCCAGGCAACCTTGCCCTTACCGTGAGTGCGGGTCTCGCCCTCTACCTGGTAGGCAGCAGTGGCGCCGCCAAAGACAAAGTCCTCTGGAAACTGCGCAGGCGGGTTGGTGACGCTAGCAGGATTAACGGACATTATGATCCAATCGTCTAAATCGAAGGGCCAGCCGGTCTTGGATAGTCGGCTGGCCCTAAGCGTTACTTACTTCGACAGTTGCTCGCTCACGAAGGTGAGAGACTTGTCGCCGTTCTGGGAGAGCTCGATGTACTGCTTGCCACGGCAGGCGACGCACTTGTTGCCCACGCGCTCACAGTCCTTCTGCAGGTCGGCCAGGTAGCTTGCGGCCTGCGGGGCCAGGACGACCAGGTCAAAGTCGGGGAGCATGTCCACGTGGTTGCCATAGGCCTCGGCAGCGGTCTCGAGGTTAATGCCGCGCTCCTTGGCGGCCTTGGCCAGCGCGTTGGCGAGCAGGCCCGAGGTTCCGCCGCCCTGGCAGAGCACGAGCACGCGCTTGCCGTTGAGGTCGCTGGCGGTCGTTGTCTCGGCAGCGGGTGCTGCGGAAGCGGCGGGGGAGTCGGCCTTCACGGCCTCGGCAGCAGCGCCGGCGGCAACGCTCTTGGCGTCAGCCTTGCCCTGGAAGGCATCGTTGAGCTTGGCGGCCTTCTCGGCGTTCTTGGCGGCGAGCTCCTCCTGGGAGATTTCGGCCTCCTCGGCGCACTTCTGGGCGTCATAGGCACGGAAGAACGGGTAGTACAGAACGAAGTCGACGACCAGGATAAGGGCGAGCATCACAAAAGCGAGCGGCTGGAAGCCCAGGCCCATGATGGTGCCGATGGGGCCGGGGACGGTCCAAGGCAGGGTGTACATAAAGCCGTTCATGCCCAAGAAGTCGATAAAGATCTTGAGGATCCAGATGTTGGCGATCGGGGCAAAGACAAACGGGACAAAGAAGACGGGGTTGAGCACGATGGGCGCGGCGAACAGCAGCGGCTCGTTGACGGCAAAGCAGACGGGGACGATGGCGGCCTTACCGACGGCGCGCATCTCCTGAGACTTGGCCAGGAAGCAGAACATAAAGACCAGGACGAGCGTGGCGCCGGTGCCGCCCATGCAGACGACGAAGTACTGGGCACCCTGGGTCAGGACAGCGGAAGCGTGCTGGCCGGCCTGGAACGCAGCCAGGTTGTCGGTCATGTTGGCAACGAGAGCGGCGGCGATGGCGGGCTCGACGATCGAGGGGCCGTGGACGCCCACGAACCAGAAGAGGCTCATAGCGCCGTAGATCACAGCGAGGCCGATGTAGCCGTCGGCAGCGGTGAACAGGGGCTGGAACACCTGGATGACGCCCTGGGCAAAGCAGAAGCCAAAAGCAGCGCGGAAGGCTATGTCAAAGACCCAAAAGACGGTGATGCAGACGGAGAAGGGGATGATGTCCTTAAAGGTCTGCGAGATGTTGGGCGGAACCTGCTCGGGCATCTTGACGGTGATGTTGCGCTTAATGAAGAACTTGTAGATGATGCCGGTCACAAACGCAGCGATAAAGGCGGTCAGCAGGCCTTTGGAACCAAGGTAGGTGGTGTTGAAGCCGCTGGCAGCGTCCGTGGCGATCGTGTCGCTCGAAAGGAGCAAGAAGCCGATGATGGCCGCGCACATGCACGAGATGAAGTTGATCTGGTTGTTCTTGGGCAGATCGCGGTTTTGAGCGTCGGCGAAGTGCTTGGCCGTGGTGGCGGCGCAGGCGATGGCCAGGATGCCCATGGAGTAGTTGTAGCACTTCCACAGGGCGTTGTTGATGTCATCGGGCCAGTAGAAACCCCAGATGTTGGGGACCGAGGCTACCAGGCAGAAGATGGACGAGAAGATGATGATGGGGATGACGGAGATAAAGCCGTCGCGGATCGCCTTGAGGTACTTGTTGCGGGCGATCGCGTTGAAAAAGGGCTGGCCCTTTTCGATGATGGCGATGAGTTGCTCCATGCAATGCTCCTAAGAGTCGGTGGGTTAGCAACGATGGTAGCTTTTGGCGTCCGGTTGCCAAAATGTTGACGTTGCCATTTTGCGACACAAAAAAAGACGCGAACCGGTGGTTCCTGTGCCTGCGAACCGTCGATTCCTTATGCGTAAACGTTTGAGCCGCCCGGCGGCTCTGTGTTTGCGTAATGGCAACGTTAACATTTGGTCGACAAAAGCCGTTCGGGGAAGCAAAAATGTCGGTGAACGGTAGGTTTTGGGTGGTGAGCGTATGGTGGGGGAGGCGTTGGATATACTTGAAGGCGTTAAAAATGACTGCGCAAGGTGCCACCAATGGCATCGTTGACATAGAAAGATCGACCTATGGCCGCTGTTAAAAAATCGGTATCCGTCAAAGACGTAGCGCGCCTCGCGGGCGTCTCGGAGCAGACGGTCTCGCGCACCGTGCACGATTCGCCCAGCGTGCGCCCCGAGACCAAGGAACGCGTGCGTGCCGCCATGCGCGAGCTGGGGTATCGCCCCAATTTTGCCGGTCGATCGCTGCGCCGCGGCAAGTTTAAGACCGTCGGCGTCGCCATGTTCAACATTACCGGTACTGGCAACCTCGACCGTATGGAGGGCTTTGCCGCCGCCGCCGATAAGCACGGCTATGCCATCACCCTCACTAAAGTAGACGGGCATCCGTATACCCTCGAGAGCGCATCGTCACGCATGAGCGCACTGCCAGTGGACGGTATGGTTGTGATCATGAATCGCATGCCGGCGGATTTTGGCACTTTCGAGCCGCTGCCCGGCATGCAGACGGTGCTCGTTACGATGTTGGAGCACCCGCTCTGTTCAACGGTCGATAACGACCAGTTCGATTGCTCGCGCCAGGTGGTCGAGTACTTGCTGGAGCGGGGGCACAAGACTGTGCACTTTATCTCGTGTCCCGAGCGCTCGCTTTCGGGCATGCGGCGCGAGGAAGGCTGGCGTGAGACATTGCGTGCGCATGGCATTGAGCTCCCGCGGCTCGTGCGTGGCGACTGGACGGCGCAGAGTGGATATTCTGCCGGCCAGGCGCTTGCGGATGATCCGACCTGCACGGCCATTTATGCCTCCAACGATGCCATGGCATATGGCTGCATCCGTGGGCTCGAGTCGCGCGGGAAGTGCGTGCCCCAGGACGTGAGCGTGGTGGGTGTTGATGACAGCCTGGGCGATATCGTGCCCGATTGTCGCTTGACCACGGTGCGCTTTGACAACAAGCGCGTCGGCATGTGGGCGGTTGACAAGATTGCCGGCGCCGAGGGCGTTGAACCCGGTGTGGAGCACATGCTGTTTCCGGGCGTGCTCGTCGAGGGCGATACGGTGCGCGATGTACGCTAGGGCGCGGGTCTGTTTGGGCTTCCGCTAATTGTGTTCGATATTGTTTAAATTGGTTTAAAAACCGTTCACGGTCGAAAAGTGACCGTTCATAGCTCGAAATTACGTTTTGCGCTGTTCTTTTTTGTTTGAATGTTATTGTTTCTGTCATACACAACGCAGCGCGTATGCCCGGACGCGATGCTCTCCATTGGTTCATATGTGAAAGGAACGCAACATGGCAACCAAAGAAGAAATCTCGATGGTTGGATTCGAGATCGTCGCATACGCAGGTGACGCCCAGACCGATCTGCTTGCAGCGCTCGATGCTGCTCGCGAGGGTGACTTTGAGAAGGCCGAGCAGCTGCACAAGGATGCCAGCGATGCGCTCATCGGTGCCCACGACACGCAGACCAAACTGCTTTCGCAGGAGGCCGGCGGTGGCGAGATGGAAATGACCTTCATCATGGCTCACGCTCAGGACACCCTCATGACCACTATGATCCTGGAGAAGCAGACCCGCTTTACCATCGATGCCTACAAGCGCATCGCCGAGCTCGAGGCCAAGCTCGCCTAACGAGCCCTCACAACCAAGTCCCCTTCCAAAAGCCCTGCCGCAAACCCGCGGCAGGGCTTTTTCTGTCCTCCTCCCCGCAACTCATCCCGAGATAGTCATTGGGGACGTTCTTAAACGACTAGTCATTGGGGACAGTCTTGGTGCGCTCCGTTCGTCCTCCCGTTCGATTTTTGCTCGGTGGGTATACTTCCTTTCGCATTAAACGCCGGACTGAGGAGGTATCCAAATGCCGGATAACGGGTCAATACAAAAAAGAGGCGCGCACGAGATGGCTCATGGGCGTCCTGTCCAGATAACCGAGCACACGACGGTAACCGAGCTGCAGCCCAGTCTGTCCGATGTCGTGTGCGCAAACAAAAAGCTGCAGATTGGCTTTATCGTTGCGCTCGTGGTGCTGGCGCTGCTGTCGGGCTTTGTAGCTCGTCCGCATTTCGCCGATACCAAGACTTGGGACTCCACCATCGAGGTTATCGATCAAAAGAAGGGCAACGTTTTGGCACTCACGACCTCGTGCGTGGCGCTGTCTGCGGGCATTACCGCGCTGCCTGGTGATACGGGAACGCCGGTTGCCGAGCAGCTCGCGCAGCTTTCGGGTAACCTGGGCATCGTGCTTGCCGTGCTCTACCTAGAGAAATACCTGCTAACTATTTTGTGGTCGGTTGGCCTGGGCATCTTAATCCCGTTTGCGTTGGTGCTCTTTGCGGTGTCGCTCGGCATTCACGGGCGCTGGAGCACGAGCGCTGTCCTGCGCCGTGTGGCGACGCGCGTGCTGGTGGTTGCCGTGATCGGCATGGCGCTCGTGCCCGCGAGCGTATGGGTGTCGCAGAAGGTCGATGAAACGTATCGCGTAAGTATTGAGCAAGCTGAGCAAAAGGCTGCGGACGCGGCCGACACCACGGACAAGTCAGCCGAGACCAGCTCAAAATCGAACAAGAATAAATCCGAGACCACGGAGTCCAAAAACGTACTTGAGCAGTTGACTGATGGGGCATCGAGCCTTGTTAAGTCGGTGACCAGCGGCGCCAAGCAGATGACCGATGAAATTGTGCAGCAAGTGACCGATCTCATCGAAGGCGTCATTGTGATGATCGTGACCTCGTGCGTTATCCCGCTGCTGGTGCTCGCGGCGTTTCTGTGGCTGGGACACACGCTACTGGGGATTGATATTTCCGGCCCAGCGAACTATTTGACGGGCCGCTTTCTGAGTGCTCCGTCCAAGCACGCCAAAAAGGGCGGACAGTCCGAGTAGGCGGCAAAGCGATCCTTGGAAAACCAACCGTAAGAAGGGCGGCCGAGATGCGTTCTCGGCCGCCCTTTTTGTTTGTTGAATACGTGACAAGCTGGGCATTCCCTGAATCCAAACGGTCAGCAATCATCCGTAAACGGTATTTGTTCAAAAAAGAACAAAGATAAACAAATAGTTGTTGCAGTTACTGTTCGAATGTGTTCAAATAAACATGAACAGTGAAGAACCGCACATTCAGATGCCCGGACCTGAACGCGATTCAACACTTCCAAACAGAAACTACGCACCTGCGTATCTCTCAAGGAGGATGTCATGAGGGTTGTAATCGCTTCCGATGCCGACGGTATGTCGATGAAGGAGTCCATCAAGGAGATGCTCATCGCCGACGGTCACGAGGTCGTCGACTATTCCGAGACCCCTGCCGCGGACTTTGTCGATTCCGCGACCGCCGTTGCCAAGGACCTGCTGGAGCACAAGGATTCCCAGGGCTTCGCATTCGATAAGTACGGCGTCGGCTCCTATATGGCCGCCGTCAAGATTAAGGGCATGGTCGTCGCCAACATTTCCGACGAGCGTTCCGCCTACATGACCCGCGAGCACAACGGCTCGCGCATGGTCACCATGGGCCCGGGCGTTGTGGGCACCGAGGTCGCCAAGAAGATCGCCCGCGAGTTCCTGCGCGCCCAGTACGCAGGCGGCCGTCACCAGATCCGTGTCGACATGCTCAACAAGATGGCCTAACGAGAGCCACCGAGAACTCGAACTTCTACCTCAACTTGTGAATTCAGACGAAAGGACGTTCTGATGAAGAAGACCATCGCAATCGGTTGCGACCATATCGTTACGGACGAGAAGATCTATCTGGCCGACCGCCTGGAGCAGGCCGGCTACAAGGTGCTCGACTGCGGTACCTACAGCCACACCCGTACGCACTATCCCATCTACGGTAAGGCCGTGGGCGAGGCTGTTGCCAGCGGCAAGGCCGACTTTGGCGTGGCCCTGTGCGGCACCGGCATCGGCATCACCAACGCCGTCAACAAGGTTCCCGGCGCCCGCTGCGCCCTGGTTCGCGACATGACCTCTGCCCTGTATGCCCGTCGCGAGCTCAACGCCAACATCGTGGGCTTTGGCGGCAAGATTACCGGCGAGTTCCTGATGGCCGATATCATGCTTGCCTTCCTGGAGGAGCCTTACGAGAAGACCCCCGAGCACGATGCCCTGATCGCCAAGATCGATGCCTGCAACAAGGCCGACGCCGAGGCTCAGGCCGACCCGCACTTCTTTGACGAGTTCCTCGAGAAGTGGGACCGCGGCGAATACCATGATTAGCGGGTATCCGGCGTAATTAACTAGTCCGTTGACGGCTCGCGTTTCTGTGATGGGGCGCGGGCCGGTTTGCTATCAGCCCAATTGGCCCAGCGGGCTGGACGTGCATTGTTCTTTTGTTTGCGGCGCTGCCTCATTACCTTTCTGCTAAAGGCACGACGTTCACAATGGATCGTGCGAGATGATATGTGAAGGAGAAGATTCCCATGGAGTTTGTTCTTGATAACGGCTCTGTCCGCATTGCGTTGAGCACGGCTGGCGGATCGTTCACTTCTATTGCGGCCAACGGCCGTGAGTACCTGTGGCAGGGCGACCCGGCGGTCTGGTCGGGCCAGGCACCCATTTGTTTCCCGATCTGCGGCGGCCTTCGTGACGGTCGCGCAATGACCATGGGCGGCCGCGAGGTTAAGCTCGCCCGCCACGGCTTTGCGCGCAAACAGGAGTGGAAGCTCGAGGAGCAGAGCGACAACATGGTTGCGCTGAGCTTAAGCTCTGCCGACCATGCCGAGTTGCTCGAGCGGTACCCGTATCCGTTTAAGATCGTTGCTCGTTACACGATCGATTCGGAAAAGGTGGCCGTGTCGTACGAGGTGACCAATGAGGGCGCCGAGGACATGCCATTTTTTGTGGGCGGCCACCCCGGCTTTAAGTGCCCGCTCGACGAGGGCGAGTCCTATGACGATTATGAGCTTCGTTTTGAGCAGCGTGAGGCCACCGAGCTCTGTACTGCCGTTCCCTCGACGGGCCTGATTGATGTTGAGCATCGCAGCAAGAACCCGATGGTTGGCCATGACCTGCCGCTGACCCACGAACTCTTTGACTTCGCAGAGACCATCTTTGACGTGCTCGAGAGCCGCGTGGTTACGCTTACCAAGAAAACCGAGGACAAGGGCGTGCGCCTGACGTTCCCCGATATGCCATACCTGATTGTGTGGAGCAAGCCCGAGGGCGACTTTGTGGCCGTGGAACCGTGGGGTGGTCTGTCCACCTGCTCCGACGAGGACGATATTCTGGAGCACAAGCGTGGCTGCCTGGTGGCCAAGCCGGGGGAGACCGTTACCCGCGGCTTTGAGATCGAGATCCTTTAACGAGCTATCGTATGTTTGGGGTCGCGCGTGTCGTGCCCCGGAAACAGGAGTTCAATATGATTCTGACCGTTACCATGAACCCGTCGATTGATACGCGCTATCAGCTCGACAAGTTGATCATCGACGACGTGAACCGTGTGACGCCCGAAAAGACCGCTGGCGGCAAGGGCCTCAACGTGAGCCGCGTGCTGCTGCAGCTGGGCGACGACGTGCTCGCGACCGGTCTGCTCGGCGGCCACATGGGTGCCTATATGGCCGAGCTCATGGATGCCGATGGCGTCAAGAACGACTTTGTGCCCATTGCCGGCGAGACGCGCATTTGCCTGAATATTCTGCACGAGGGTAATCAGACCGAGCTTTTGGAGAGCGGCCCGCAAATCGCCCCGGCCGAGCTCGAGGCCTTTACGGCCAAGTTTGCCGAGCTTGCAGCGAAGGCGGACGTTGTGACGCTTTCGGGCTCGCTGCCGCGTGGTGTCGATGCCGGCTACTATGCCGAGCTCGTCAAGATCGCCGAGGAGGCGGGCGCCAAGGTGCTGCTCGACACCTCGGGTGCATCGCTGGAGGCCGCGCTGGAGTCCGACGCTAAGCCTGAGCTCGTAAAGCCCAACCTGACCGAGATTAATGGCCTGCTGGGTACGTCCTTTACGACCGATGATGTCGATGCCCTGCGCGAGGCGCTTGCCGCCGATGGCCGCTTTGCCGGTATTCCCTGGGTTGTCGTTTCGATGGGCGCTGCCGGTTCGGTGGGCTTCCATGAGGGTCGTGCGTTCCGCGCCAAGACGCCCGCGATTGCGGCAGTGAACGCGACGGGTTCCGGCGACTCGACCATCGCCGGCTTTGCGCATGCGATTGCTGCTGGTGCCGACGACGTCACGGTGCTCAAGACCGCCAATACCTGCGGCAAGCTCAACGCCATGGATCCCAAGACCGGCCACCTGGTCATGGATCGCTGGGACGAGGTCTACAACAGCGTTGAAGTAACGGAGCTTTAGGGTTACGGCGTCGAGTTACGGCGTTTTATCAAACGCCGTAACCTGCCGACGCTGCGCGGGCCGCATTTGGATAATCTGACGTTCAACTTCAAGGGCGCGACCAGAAGGTCAGCGCCCTTTCGTTTCACGTCACCTTGTCTCAAATGCGGCCCGCTCGCTCATATGACCCAATCCGCTGTCAAGAGCCACAATGGCCCCGCCGACCGCTTGCAATCGGTCGGCGGGGCCTGCCGTTGAACCCGTCCCGGTCCGCCCCCGGCATGTCGTCGACGCCTTCGGCTCAGTCTCATATCCGCGGATACCGTTCTGTCGGCCCGCACTCCATTCCTTCGGCGGGGTTCCCCAAGTCTGTCGAGGCGCATGCGGAGGGCTCCGCGCGCCCAGCGAAAGCGGGGGTATCCCCGAAGGCTGCCCGGCTCGCCGGGACGGGGGCTATGTCTATTCGCCGGCCTCCCGGCACATCATGCCGAGGGCCCACAGCCACCTCACGAGCTCGGCGGCGGTGGCGGCGTTCGCCTTCGCCTGGGGCATGCCCCTCTCGAGCATCTCCTCGCGTCGCCGGAGCAGGCGCTCGGACCCCTTCCTCCCGTGCATCCTTATCTCGAGCGGGACTCCGGAGCCCTTGGGCATCAGCTTGGGCTGGTGCCCGGCCTGGGCGTAGCGCCAGGACCCCTCGACCGCCAGCCTCCTGACGAGCGCGTTGCCGGCCCCGCTGATTCCGCCGAGTCGCACGGAGTCGGCGCTCGACCTCTGCTTCGGGGCGAGGCCGAAGTAGGCCGTCACCTGCCTGCCGGAGCGGAACCTCGAGAAGTCGCCGACCTCGGACGCGAAGGCGGCGGCGAGCACGAACCCGCACCCCTTGATGGACTGGAGCGCCTCGACCTCGGCCGAGAGGGGGCCCGCCGCGACGGCGGCCCTGTATTCGGCGAGGACGGCCTCCCTCGTCTCGTCGGCCGCCTCGACCTCGTTCCTCAGCGCCGCGAGCGCCCGGATGCCGCCGTCGTCGGCGGGGCGTATGCCGTCGAGCCACCTGAGGAAGCCGTACGTCCAGTACTTCCGGGGGTTGCCGGCCGGCGTCGTGCCTCCGTAGACGTAGCCGCGGCGGGCCAGGAACGCCAGGAGCCGCTGCTTCGCCGCCGCGAGCCTGGCGGTCGCGGCGTCGTGGGCGGCGGCGAGGTCCCTGAGCCCCTCGATCTCGGGGGACGTCACCCATACCGGGGTGACGTCGTGCGACAGTATCGCCTTGGCCATCCTGGCCGCGTCGTTGCGGTCGTTCTTGGACGAGAGGTCTGCCGCCGACCTCGGGACCTTGGAGACGGCCGCGACGACGCAGTCGACGCCGAGGGCCGACAGCTCCCTCTGCGGCGCGAAGCCGAGGTAGCCGCTCTCGTAGGCGGCGAGCGACGGGCCCGGGAAGCCCGACATCCACTCCGCGACCTCGCCCCACGGGTTGCCGCGGAACCTCCTCGCCACGGCCTCGCCCGTCTCCGCGTCGAGCGCGCAGACGGTGGTGGACCTGAGGTGTACGTCCATTCCGAAGGCGGTAGAATATCTAGGCACGGGAGCCTCCCAACCTCGTTGCGGCGCGGCTGCGCCTCTGGCACTTCAACAACATTGTCGCAGCCCCGACCCGCGGTCACGAGCGGGGGCTCCTGTCGTTTCCGTGCCCTCGGATTGGGTCATAGTGTCTGTCGTTTCCAAGACATCGGCGTTGCCTTGCTTCGGGAATGCGGCAGATAGGGACGTTCCTTTTCTGCTGGCAGTTTGGGACATTCCTTACGGGACACCCCCTCCACAGCGCCTATGCCAGCTTGTCGATTTGCCCAATCTCCCAGAGCGGAATGTTGACGAGCGTGCCCTCGTCTCTATATGCCGCTAACGATGTTCTCACGCAGCGCTCGAGCTTGAACTTCTCACAGGCAATCCTCAGGCTCTTTGCTTTGAGGTTCTCTGCCGCCTTGACCTCGAGCGGAAGCACGGTCCCCGCATGGTCGATGGCAAAGTCAGTCTCTGCATTGCCGGAGGAGGATGACCAATACGTGGGAGTTTTGCCTTGGAGCAAAAGCTCCTGTGCGACGTATTGCTCGGTCAGCGAGCCTTTGAACTCCGTAAAAACAGCGGGCCCGTTCAGAACAATGGCTGGCGAGAGGCCGGAGAGTGCTCCGAGGATGCCGGTGTCGATGCAGAACAGCTTGAAGCCCGAGAGATCCTCGTAGCTTGTGAGCGGTGCTCTTAGGGCGGAAACACGTGGTACCTTATGAACGATTCCATAGTCCATGAGCCACTGGAGGCTTTCCTCAAAATCGCGTGCGCGCGCCCCGGGACGGAGTGCGCCGTAGACGAACTTCTTGTTTTCCTTTGCGAGCTGGCCGGGAAGGGATTTCCAAACCAGCCTCATGCGCTCGACGATGCGGGCTGGCGCATGCTTGCCAAAATCGGATTCGTAAGCTTCGATGATTTGCTGCTGAAGCCTGCGGGCCTCGATGAAATCGTGGGAGGCAGCGAAAGCGGAGACAACTTCTGGCATGCCACCGACAACGAGGTATTCCTTGAGCAGGCGCTCGAGCTTTTCGGAAACGTTTGTCAGCAGGTCCATGTCTGCGGCAAGGATGGCATCTGCGAGCGGATCGCCATCGACGGCACGAACGAACTCGACAAACCCCATGGGGCGCATGGTAAGCTGGTCAATCTTGCCGACGGGGAACGACTCGTTTTCGCGTCGGAGCGCGAGCCCCATATAGGAGCCGGCTGCCACGATATGGTATTCCGGCGCCAGCTCGTTGAAGTATTTGAGCGAGGTGATGCCACGCGGTGCCTCTTGGATTTCGTCGAAGATGATGAGTGTGTCTGTCGGCGTTATGGTCTGGCCGCGCAGGAGCTCTATCTGGGAGATGATGCGTTTGGGGTCAAGGCTTCCGTCGAACAGCGAACGTACGCCCGGTTCGAGCATAAAGTCAAAACGGATGACGTTTTGATACTGCTGGCCTGCGAATTCGTTGAGAAGCCAGGTTTTTCCCGTCTGGCGGGCCCCCTTAAGCAGGAGGGGCTTGCGGTTTGCCCTAGATTTCCAAGCGATGAGTTCGTCCATTAGCTGTCGCTGCATACTGCCTCCTAACGATCATGGTTAGTATAAGACCGTTTCGGTCTTTCCATCGAAAAATGTGGGAGTAAACCACGTTTTTCGATGGAATAATGTGTGAGGCAACCACGTTTTTCCATCGAATAATGTGGGTGTTTAGGTCGGCACCTGGGGACGTTCCTTCTCTGCCGGCAGTTTGGAACACTCCTTGTTTTGGTGCAAATTAGCTACCCTTGCATCAGAAAACGGCGCCCGTCGGCGATGTTGCCGGCGGGCGCCGTGGTCGTGTAGGCGCTATTTGTTAAGTGCGTGCGTTCGAGCTCGCGTGCTACAGCGAGTCGATAAAGCGCTGCTGGGCGGCGCGGCCGGCTTCGTCCCACTTAAAGACGCCGGCGTTGTCGAGCACGTGGCCAAACACCACGCCGACCTCCTCGTGCAGGATATCGATGGCGTTATCCGCCGTAAGCTCATCGGCGCGGCGGGCAAAGACGTCCTCGGCCCATGCGGCGTGGCTGCGGCAAAGGTCGTCGCCCTCGAGCGCGCCGGCAAGGTCGTAGCTGGTATCGGCTTTGGCCGCCAGCAGGTGCTCGCGGACAGCGCCGAGCTCGGGAACCAAGCGCGGCGGCAAAATGGCCAGGCCCATGACCTCGATCAGACCGATGTTCTCCTTTTTAATATGGTGATACTCGGCATGCGGGTGGAAAACGCCCAGCGGATGCTCGTCGGTCGTGATGTTGCAGCGAAGTGCCAGGTAGGCCTCGTAGATCTCGCCGCTGGCGTTGCCGCGGGAGTCGACGCGGCGGATGACGGGCGTCACGGTGTTGTGCGCTACGCCGTCGGCTGTGCGCGCGATGACGCCAACCGACTCATCGGTCCACTCGCGCCAGGCGAGGATAATCTTCTCGGCAGCGTCGAGCAACTGGGCGCGGTCGTGCGAGCGCAGGCGCAGCACCGAAAGCGGCCACTGCAATACGGTACCGCTGACCTGGTCAAAGCCGGGCACGCTAAACTGCGAGACTTCGGTGGCATGCATCATGGGGAACTCGTGCGCGCCGCCCTGGAAGTGGTCGTGCGACAGAATCGAGCCGCCCACGATGGGCAGGTCGGCGTTGGAGCCAATGAAGTAGTGCGGGAAAAGGTCGACAAAGTCGAGCAGGCAGGTCAGGCCCTTGCGGTCGACGTGCATCGGGCGATGCTTGGAGCTCATGGCAATGCAGTGCTCGTTAAAGTACGCATACGGGCTGTACTGGAAGCCCCAGCGCTCGCCGTCGAGCTGAATGGGGATAATGCGCAGGTTCTGGCGAGCGGGATGAGCGCCGCCGTCGGTTGCGGCGGAGCGTCCAGGGTAGCCTTCGTTTTCGATGCACAGCTGGCAGGCGGGATACTTCTCGCCCGTGTTCTTGGCAGCACCGGCTGCGGCGATATCGCGCGGGTCCTTCTCAGGCTTGGACAGGTTGATGGTGATCTCGAGGTCGCCCCAGTTGGTGGGGGTGCTCCATTTGATATTGCGCGCGATGGCGGCGCGGCGCACGTAACCGGCGTCACAGCACAGGCCGTAGAACCAGTCGGTCGCGGCGCGGGGCTCGTTGACGCCCATGCGTCCGTTGAACTCCTCGTTTACAACCGAAGGCCTCGGCATGAGCGTGCCCATGATGCGCATAGCGATGCGGTCGCGTCCCGATGTCGTATCCTCGGCGGCACCGTTGGCAACGGCGACCTCGGCAAGTGCGGCAAGCGTGCCTTCAAGGTCAAAGTTGGGCAGGGTATCGGGGTGCAAGAGCGAGAGTTTCTCGACCTGGAGCGCCCAGGCCATGTCGAGTGCCGGTTCCGTGGCGCCGATGCACTCCAGAATGGTGTTGTATGCCCAGATGCGATCGTCCTGTCCGATCATCGATCGATGAATGGCATATTCGATGAGGCCCTGCGCGGCCTCGCGCACATCAGTCATTACAGCCATGCCGCGTAAGCCCCCTTGTCAGAAATTGCGTAGTGGCGGGCAGAGCCCTCGCCCAGCCAGCTGTTCATCTTGGTGATAAAGGTGTCGACCAGATCGAGCGGCACAAAGGCCTGGATGGTGCCGCCAAAGCCACCGCCGTGGATGCGGACGGCACCGCGGCCGTCGAGCACATGCTCGGCCAGCGCCAGGGCGTACATGGAAGGTTGCTCAGAACCCAGTTTGGCAACGACATTTTGCAGGTACATGGCGGAGCTGGCGCCGGACTCGCGCGTCAGGACCAGGAACTTGTCAATGTCGCCGGCGTTCAGGGCCGCCCAGCGCTTATCGACCAGGCCGTTCTCGTACCAGTAGTGAACGGCGCGCAGGCAGGCACGGTCGCCCAGCTTGGCGCGCAGCTCGGGGAGCTTGGCGTCAAAATCGGCAACGTTTACCTCGCACAGGCGTGCCTTGCCAAACTCGGCGGCGACGTCTTGCATTTCGCGTGGAACGGCGGCGTAGTCATCGGTGGCGGCCACGTGGTCGGCGCCGACCTTAACGAGCACGAGCGCGTAGCCGTGATCCTCAAAGTTGAGCTCGAGCTTCTGGGTCTTAGGCTGGGCTTGATCCTCAAAGTCCATGTAGGCAAGGCCGCCCAGGCACACAGCGGCCTGGTCCATAAGACCGCAGGGCTTGCCATAGTAGTTGTTCTCGGTGCGCTGGCTCATCTGGGCGAGTGCGACGGGCTCAATCGTGGGCGCGCCCCAGAGCGTCTCCATGGCGCGGCCGTAAGCCGCCTCGACAGCAGCGGAGCTCGAAAGTCCGCCACCCGAGGGAACGGAGCAGGTAAAGGCGAAGTCGAAGCCCTTGGGCTCAACACCAAGTGCTACGACCTCGTGGGCCATACCGCGCACGAGGCTTGCGGACGTGCCCTTCTCGGACTCCTGAACATCCAGCGTGTCGAGCGTAATCTCAAACGTGGGGTAGCCCTCGTCGGCGACGCGGACCTTGTTGGAGTCGGTTGCTACGGCGATGCCGTCAACGGCGACATCGAGCGAGCCAGCGATAACGTGGCCGCCCTCGTGATCGGTGTGATTGCCGCTGATCTCGGAACGCCCGGGCGCGTGCACGTAGAGCACCTGGCGGTCGCCGATGGGGCCAAACTCCTCCTCAAACAGCTTGGTGAGGGTGGCGAGTGTCTTTTCGTCGGGGGCGGTCATATGGGTCCTTTCCTTGACGCCGGAGAGATTGGTCCGTGTCATTATGAGTACGTTAACAATTTTGAGCACCACAAACCAGACGTCGCGGCGCCGCACGTTAATGGGTATGTTAACGTACTCATAACACAACGCATATCTATTTTTGAGAATCTGGTAATCGGTAGATTTTCGGCCGTGAACGGTGTGGCCGTATGGACATATGGAGCAAAAGAACCGCTGATAGAAAAAGTAGAGTACGTTAACATGCGTCCGACGATAGCGGGCCTCGGCGCGGGATGTATTTCTGCCCGGGTCGGCATTCACGCTATTCAAATCTCGCAAGGGTGAAGGTGATCCTGTGGCAAGGCGCCCGTCCAACGATACAGGTACGCGTCCGGTCTCCATGGCCGACGTCGCCCGCGCTGCTGGCGTTTCGCAACAGACGGTTTCGCGCGTCGCCAACGGCTTGCCCAACGTTAACGAGCAGACGCGCCAGCGCGTGCAGGCTGCTATGCAAGAGCTCGGCTTTCGTCCGAGTTATGCCGGTCGCTCGCTGCGCGACGGCCGTTACCATTCGGTCGGCCTATGCATCAACGATGTCACCAAGTTTGGCAACCTCTCAATGATCGACGGCATCGCCAGCGCTGCTCGCGAGCATAATTGCGCCATCACGCTGGTCGAGATGTCCAAGACCGAGGAATTCTCACTTGCCGAGGCCACGCGTCGTATGGCCGCATTGCCGGTGGACGGTATCATCATCGGCATGAGCCGCATGGCGCCCGATTTTGAGACGTTTGATCCACTGCCGGGCATTGGCACGGTCATCGTTACCATGTACGCGCATCCGCGCGTGACCACGGTCGATTCCGACCATTACGGCTGCTCGCTCTTGCTTATGGATCACCTGCTTGAGCTGGGGCACGAGCAGATTCGCTATATTGGCGGCCCGTCGTTCTCGGTCGACGAGCAATTTCGTCGAGCCGGTTGGCAGGATGCGCTCGAGCGTAAACACATCGAGCCGGCAAAGCCGCTCGAGGGCGACTGGTCTGCCAACAGCGGCTACGAGGCCGGCAGGTACCTGGCCGAGCACGATCGCGCCATGACGGCGATTTATGCGGCAAACGACCAGATGGCAAATGGCGCGATTGCAGCGCTGCGCGATAGCGGTCTGCGCGTGCCCGAGGACGTGAGCGTGGTGGGCGTCGACGATTCGCTCGATGATTTTGTGGCACACAACGAGCTTACGACCGTGCGATTCGATCTACATCAGCGCGGACGCGAGGTATTCGAGCATGCGGTTCCCGAGGCGGGTACGGCGGGCAAAACCGTTGCCATTCGTATTCCCGGCCAGCTCATTATTCGACATAGCACGGCGATACCACGCTCATAGTTTGCGCAGGTAAACGGCGATTTATCGTATTTCAATAACAATCGGTAAGGATGCCGGCAGATAACAGTTGGAATGCTGCCGAGTGCTATGATAGACAGGTTATTTTGTCTATCTAGGAGGCTTTGCCTGATGGAGATCACCAAGGATATCCGCTACGTTGGCGTCGACGATCACGACATTGACCTGTTCGAGGGCCAGTACGATGTGTCCGAGAACGGTATGGCATACAACAGCTACGTTATCTTGGGCGAAAAGATCGCTGTCGCCGATTCGGTCGATGGTGGTTTTGTTGACGAGTGGCTCGGCAACCTCGAGGCCGCGCTCGATGGACGTACGCCCGACTACCTGGTTATCCATCACATGGAGCCCGATCACTCTGCTGGCATCGCCGCCTTTATGGAGCGCTACCCCCAGGCACAGATTGTGGCCAGCATGGGTGCCTTCCGCATGATGGTCAACTACTTTGGCACCGACTACCCCGAGCGCAAGATGGTCGTCAAAGAGGGCGACGTGCTCGATCTGGGCGGTCACAGCCTAACGTTTGTCGGCGCTCCCAACGTTCACTGGCCCGAGGTGATTTTCTCCTACGAGTCTACCGACAAGGTGCTCTTTAGTGCCGACGGCTTTGGCAAGTTCGGCGCCAACGACATCGAGGACCCGGAAGGCTGGGCTTGCGAAGCGCGCCGCTACTACTTTGGCATCGTCGGTAAGTTCGGCAAATTCGTGCAGACCGTGCTCAAGAAGGCCGCCGACCTGGATATCCAGATTATCTGTCCGCTCCACGGCCCCGTACTGACCGAGAATCTGGGCTATTACCTCGACACCTACAACACCTGGTCGAGCTATCAGCCCGAGGACGAGGGCGTCACGATTGCCTATGCGAGCGTGTACGGCCATCTGAAGGCCGCCGTTGAGGAGCTTGCATCTGCGCTCGAGGCCCGCGGCCAGAAGGTTTCCGTCTTTGACTTGGCTCGCGACGACATGGCCGAGGCCGTTGAGGATGCGTTCCGCTATGACCGTCTGGTGCTCGCCTCCATCACCTATCAGGGCGAGATCTTCCCGTTCATGAGCACCTTTATCCACACGCTTGCCGAGCACGCCTATCAGAACCGTACGGTGGCGCTCGTTGAGGCCGGCTCCTGGGCGCCCACCGCTGCCAAGGTTATGACCAAGGAGCTCGAGGGCATGAAGGACATCACCCTGGCGCAGAACAAGGTGACCGTGCTGGGCTCGCTCAACGACGCCTCGCGCGCTCAGATCGAGGTTCTCGCCGACGAGCTGTCCAAGTAGCGACACATTCACTTCTGATGCTCAACCACCACAAAGGAGACCTTTGTGGTGGTTTTTGTTTAAGCGCCGGCGATGACGAGATTCGGGCGGGCGTCGTCGGCGGTCTCGGCGATTGAGGTGGCGACGGCGCCATCGGGATCACGGTCCATCACGATGGTGTCGACATCGGTCAGCTCGGCAAAGCGGTACATGCCGCGTCCATTAACCTTGCTGGCGTCCATGAGGGCGACGCTTTGACGGGCGGCACCGACCATAGCCGCTTTGGTCTCGGCCATCTGCGGAAAGTCGGTGGTAAAGCCGCAGCCGGGTACAAAAGCGCCAGGGCACATGACGGCAAGGTCGGCGTGAACCGTTTGAAGCGCCTGCATAGTGAGCGGTCCGTACAGATAACGATGGCCTTTGCGCAGCGCCCCGCCCAGCATGACGACATCAACCGAGGGCATACTCTCGTCGATGTAATCGGCAATGGTAATGTCGGCTGTGATGACGGTGATGCCGTCGCGCTGATCGAGGAGCCGGACGAACTCGAGCGCCGTGGTGCCTGAGTCGACGAGCAGCGTGTCGCCGTCATTGACGAACTCGATGGCGCTTTGTGCGATGGCCTGCTTGGCGGCGACATTGATGTTGATGCGGCGATCCTGCGTGGAGACAGTCAGACGCTTGTGGAGCGATACGGCGCCACCATGCGTGCGGCGCAGCTTGCCTGCTTCGGCGAGCGCGTCCAGGTCGGCGCGGGCGGTAACGGAGGACACGCCAAAGGTCTGGGCGATTTCTGCTACCTGCACCGAGGCATTATGCTCAAGCATTTCCATGATGGCGGCACGACGCTCATCGGCGAAGGCTCGGGTTGTTGCGTGGGCCATAGCTGCTCCATTCTCGGCCAAATTTGCAGGAATTGTGTTGACTCTATTTTCGTTCATTTTCTTTTTGAGTAAGAAAATACCTTTCGATTACTTATCTTTTCTATAAAAGAAAGATGATTTGCTTGAAAACTGCAATGTCGTATAGAGGGATCCGGCGCGAATCCCTTCCGTTTGCTTTTCAAAAACGAGTGTCTTGACCTGTGTGCCGGTGATATCTCATACGTGCGACGCCGTCGATTTTCATACAATGGGCGCAGCAAAACGCAAGGTAATAGGCCTTGCGGACACGTACGCCCGATGTCCAGATGCGGGCGAGGGAGAGGAGCAAACGCTCATGGCACTTGTTACCACCGAAAAGATGCTCAAGGACGCTCAGGCCGGCCACTACGCTGTTGGCGCTTTCAACGTCGAGAACCTCGAGTTTGTTATGGCCGTTCTGGCTGCTGCCGAGGAGACCAAGTCCCCCGTCATCATGCAGACCACCCCGGGCACCATCAAGACCGCTGGTCTGGACTACTTCTACGGCATGGTCAAGGCTGCCGCCGAGCGCGCTTCCGTGCCCGTCGCTCTGCACCTCGATCACGGCGATGGCTATGACCGCTGCATGCAGGCTTTCCGCACGGGCTACACCTCTGTCATGATCGACGGTTCGCACGAGTCCTTCGAGGACAACATCGCCCTGACCAAGTCCGTCGCCGACGCTGGCCGCGCTATGGGCGTGCCCGTCGAGGCCGAGCTCGGTAAGGTTGGCGGCAAGGAGGACGACGGTCCCGCGGTTGAGGGCGAGAGCCCCTACACCGATCCTGCCGAGGCCAAGGAGTTCGTTGAGCGCACCGGCTGCACCTCGCTGGCCATTGGCGTTGGCACCAGCCACGGCGTTTACACGAGCGATCCGCATATCGAGCAGTCCGTGGTCAAGGCCATCCGCGACGCCGTCGACGTGCCGCTGGTTCTGCACGGCACCTCCGGTGTGCCCGATGAGCAGGTTGCCGAGGCTGTGAAGAACGGCATCTGCAAGGTTAACTACGCCACCGAGCTGCGTCAGGCCTACACCAAGGGCTTCATGGCCTACATGGCCGAGAACCCCGCCTGCTTCGATCCCAAGAAGCCGGCCAAGGAGGGTATGCGTGAGATCACCGAGCTGGTTAAGATCCGCATGACCAACCTCAACTCTGTGGGCAAAGCAGAGTAACAGCAAGAGTACTCCGACTCGCTATATATCCCGGGGAGGGACGAGGGCTTAGTTCCCCAATCGTCCTCGGGCATGCAAAAAGCCTCGCTGCGCACTTCGTGCGGCGAGGCTTTTTGCCCCTGCGGAAAGATTGGGGAACTAAGCCCTCATCCCTCCCAAGTTGACCTGCTCGAGGTCGTCGCCCTTGTGGCGTTGGGCGGAAAAATTGGAGCGTGAGAGCTACTTTGTTGATGAGGGGTCAGTATGCCCTGGCTTGGTTGGGGAAGGTTTTGTCTAGGGATGCTTGGAGCTTTTCGAACGATGCTCGCAAGTTGTGGCTCTGGTCGGTTGAGCGTTTGGCTTTTGTGGTGGGGGAGTCGAGGAGGCCGTTTCTCTGTGTCGGGGGGAAGGAGAAAAGGTTTGCATGATTTAGGGATGGCTGCTGTGCTGCGTCATTGGAAGAATGCATGCTTATGCGGCCTCCTCGATGTCCACCAAAAGGTTGCGCACGGGGTATGCTGCTAGGTTCCGTGCGTTGGCAGTATTATGCCGCGGCTGTTGCAAAGAAGCGCTAAAGAAAGGCTTAATCAGGTTTGATGTAACAATGAAACCGCAGGTCAAAGCTATCGAGTAACACTCTTGAAAGGTTTTGGACTTAAGGGCTTTCTAAGGTTTGTGACGTGGATGTGGCTCGCCTGTGTGGGGCGTGTGGACGGCTTGTTCCTAGCGCTGCGGCTCTGCGGCCCGCACCTGCTCGATGACCTTTTCCATGGTGGCATCGATGCGGTCTTTTTTGAGCTCGCATTCCCAGATGGTTATGGGTGTCCAGCCCATTTGAGTGAGTGCTGCCACGGCAGCGCGGTCGCGCTCGACGTTGCGACGGAACTTTGCCTCCCAAAATTCAACATTGCGCTTGGGCTGACTTGGGTTGCATTTGGGGCAGCGGTGCCAAAAGCAGCCGTTGACGAAAATGGCGATCTTGCGGCCGGGGAAGGCGATGTCGGGCTTGCCGGGAACCTTCCATTCCAAGCGATAACCCGTAAGGCCCGCTGCGCGCAGGCGCTGTCGTACGAGCAGCTCGGGCTTGGTGTTGGCGCGCTTGTTGCCCTTCATGGACTTTTTGATGGCGGCGCGACGGCGGACCAGTTCGCGCTCGTCAGCGGAGAGGTCCGAGGTATCGATGCCGTCGAGCAGACCGGGCTTGGGACGCTTTTTGCTGCGGCGCTTGGGTTTACGTTTGGGTTTGGTAGCAGATTCGTCTGCCGTGGTGGCCTCGGCGTCGTTGGCGGCGCCGTTAGCCTCAAGCCGGTCTTCCTTCAGCTCAATCAGGGCATCAATGAGCCCCTTGTCGGCGGGCATCCACTCAACCGTGGCAAGCGAGGTGCGCGGAATCCAGCGGATATCGAGCTGGCGGTCGTGCTTCTGGGGCTCACCGGATTCATCAGCGAGCGAGCAGTAGTAGCACTCCATGGAGAGATGAAAATTAGGGTAGTCATACTCAACGGTATAGAAATCGCGCAGGTTGGTGACTTTTACCTGCAGCTCTTCCATGAGCTCGCGGCGCACGGCGTCTTCGGGTGTCTCGCCGCGCATGAGCTTGCCGCCGGGAAACTCCCATAGTCCCTGCATGTTGCCGTAGCCGCGCTGCACGGCAAGCAGCTCGTCAGATCCTTCCTTGCGAATGATCCCAGCGGCAACATGAACAGTCTTCAACAGGAGTCCTCTCTCAACATCAACACGCGGCAGGGTAGCTACCCGTACCTTACACAACGGTAAGGCAAGCGTAAGCCATATCGATGGTAGCCGACTCGTCTTCTTGCGACTATAGATGCCGTAGACTAATCGCAAGAAAGGACTCGGTATGCAAACCACGCACATGGCGACCCCGGTACTGGAGGTCGCGCATCTCGAAAAGGTATATGGAGCGCTGGGCAACGTGACCCGCGCGCTCAACGACGTCAGCTTTACCGTCAACCGCGGCGAATTTGTTGGCATCATGGGCGCTTCGGGCTCGGGCAAGTCGACGTTGCTCAACTGCGTGTCGACCATCGATGGCGCCACGAGCGGCACCATCCGCATCAACGGGCAGGACGTAACGCGCATGAAGCAGGCTAAGCTTTCGCAGTTCCGCCGCGAGGAGCTCGGCTTTATCTTCCAGGACTCCAACCTGCTCGATACGCTCACGGCACGCGAGAACATCGCCCTGCCGCTCACCATCGCCCGCACAAACTCGGCAGAGATCTCGACCCGAGTGCAGGATGTGGCCGCGCGCCTGTCCATTAGTCAGGTGCTCGACAAGTATCCCTACCAGATGTCCGGCGGTCAGCAGCAGCGCGTTGCCGCGGCTCGTGCGCTCGTCACCGACCCCACCATGATCATGGCCGACGAGCCCACCGGCGCCCTCGATTCCAAGAGCGCTCGCCTGCTGCTCGAGAGCCTGGAGGCCCTTAACCGCCGCCTACGCGCTACCGTGCTCATGGTCACGCACGATAGCTTTGCCGCCAGCTACACGAGCCGTGTGCTGTTTATCCGCGACGGCAAGATCTTCACCGAGCTGCGCCGCGGCGACACCGACCGCCGAGAGTTCTTCGACCGCATTATGGAGGTCGTTGCCATGATGGGCGGTGAGGGCTCCGATGCTCTGTAAACTCGCTTGGGGCAACGTTCGCCGCGCCGGCCGCGACTACCTCGTCTACCTTTTGACGCTCACCCTGGGCGTCACGGTCTTCTATGCCTTTAACACCATCTCGATGCAGGTCGACATCGCCGGAATCGATGAAAAGGGCTTGGCGCAGGTAATGGGCAGCATGCTCGGCGACCTGACGTACTTTTTGGCCGGTGTCATGGCCTTTTTGATGGTGTATGCCAATAACTTCATCATGAAACGCCGCAAGAAGGAGTTTGGCCTGTACCAGGTGCTCGGCATGGGGCGTGGGCGCGTCGCCACGATCATGGCGCTCGAGACCGTGATAGTGTCGGTCGTGGCCTTTGTCGCCGGCATTGTGCTAGGTGTGGGACTCTCCCAGCTCATGACGTTCTTTACGGCCTCGCTTTTTAAGACACAGATCGGCAATTTCCACTTCTTTTTCTCAGTGCATGCGTTCAATCTGACCCTTGCCTGCATGCTCGTAATGTTTGTGCTCACGCTACTGCTGAACCTTCGCGCCGTGCGTCGTACCAAACTCATCGAGCTTATGGGTGCCGAGCGCCGCAACGAGAGCATCAAGACACGCAACCCCTGGATCGCGATTGCCATCTTTGCCGTGGGCGTGGTACTTGTGGGCGTGGCCTATTACCGTCTGCTACGTGATGGGTTCCCGCTAACCGCGACGGACAGCAAGCTGCAAGAGGCCATGAACCAGTTTGGTATTACGACCGCTATGGTTACCGTAGGCACCTTTGCCCTGTTCTGGGGACTCTCGGGTATGCTCATCAAGCTGCTGCAGAGCCTGCGCGGCGTGTATTGGCGCGGCCTCAACATGTTTACCGTGCGCCAGCTTGCGGCCAAGGTCAACACGGTGTGCTTTTCGATGGGCGTCATCGCGATGCTCCTGTTTTTGGCCATCACCTCGGTGACGTGCGGTATGTCGATTGCCAACGTGATGAACGAAAACCTGGAGCGCTATAACCCTGTTGATGTGTCTCAGACGTATGTCTATTACACGCCCGATACGCTCGACTACTACAAAGGGTACAAAGGGTATGTCAATCCGTCTGAGGCCGATCGCATGGTGCTGGCCGATACAACGGTCGATTTGTACCCTGCATGGCACGGCAAGGGCAAGTCGGCGGGCAACAACGACGAGACCGGCAAGAAGGTCAATATCGCCGATGTTGCCGGTGAGCATGTGCAGATCGATTCGTATCTGAGTTACCCGCTTGGCGGCTCGGACCCTTCGGTGACCCCAGGTGAGATGTGCAAGACCATGGGCGAAAAACTTCCCAAGGCGTTCGGGGGTAGCAATGCCGATACGATGGGTCTGTTTGTGACGCCGGCGAGCCAGTACAACAAACTGCGTCAGATGATGGGCGAGGAGCCGGTGCACATCGGTCGCGACCAGTACCTGCTCACGTGTGATATGGGCGGCGAGCTGGTCGACCTGTACACCAAGTATATGGCTGACGGCCATGCCCTTACCTTGGGCGGGCATACGCTCAAGCCCGCAACCGATAAGTCGGACGAAGATACGGCGGCCATCGCCAACTCGGCGATGGGCAGTAATCCGGGTACCGTCGTCGTTGCCGACGAGCTGTTGTCCCAACTTAATCTGCAGCCGTATTCCAGTAGCCTGCTCGTTAACTACAAACAGGGGATGGATACGACTGAGGCAGACGAGAGCATTAAAAACACTGTGCTCGACAATCTGCTCGTTGACGGCAAGGAGCCGGGGTCGTGGGGAATCTTCATCACACGCTCCGAGATGTACACGCAAGCAGCGCAAATGAACGGTCTTATTAGCTACCTAGCCATCTACATCGGCTTTGTATTGGTCGTTGCATGCGCGGCGATTCTGTCGATCCAGCAACTCTCCAACGTGGCCGACGGCAGCCGCAGCTATCGTGTGCTGGCACAGATTGGCTGCGACGACCGCCAGATTCGCCATTCGGTGATGGCGCAGCAAGCGGTATTCTTCCTGTTCCCGCTGGCAGTGGGCTTGGCGCACTCCTTTGTGGCACTTAAGGTGATTATCGAGATGGTGAGCATATTCGGAAATATGAGCATCGGCGGCACCGTGGGCCTCACCTGTGCAATCTTCCTGGCAGCCTACGGCGGCTACTTCCTGGTGACCTACCTCATGAGCACCGGCATGGTACAAGCCGCCATCGCTACCCGCTACAGCGAGTAACTCGTTCAGCTCGGAATTATCGCAGGTTGAGCATAAGTCAGCGAAAACGCCCCTAGGCGAGCAAGGTGACGTGAAAGAGGAGGGAAGCGTACTTCGGTACGCGACCGACGATTGAACGTCAGATTGCCGCTTAGGGGCGTTTGCAGCGTCGGACGGTTACGGCGTTTGGTAAAACGCCGTAACTCTAAATACGTTCCGCGATCTCGTGGATGAGGTAGTCGGTCTTTTCCCAGCCCAGACACGGGTCGGTGATCGACTTGCCAAAGACACCGCCGTCGACCGGCTGGTTGCCATCCTCCAGGTAGGACTCGATCATAAAGCCCTTGACCAGCTTGGAGATGGACTCGTTGCGGCGGCAGCTGTCGAGCACCTCCTTGCAAATGCGATACTGCTCCAGCGGACGCTTGCCCGAGTTGTCGTGGTTGCAGTCGATGACCGCTGCCGGATTGGCATAGCCGGCATGCTCGGTATAGCGTTCGGCCAGGCGTTCCAGGTGTTCGTAGTGGTAGTTGGGGTAGGTGCGCCCATCGAGACCGATGTAGCCACGCATAACGGCGTGTGCGAGCGGGTTGCCGTCGCACTCGACCTCCCAGTTGCGGAAGATGAAGCTCTGGTGCGCCTGCGCGGCGTAAATGGAGTTGAGCATAACGGTGGTAGAGCCGGCAGTGGGATTCTTCATGCCGACGGGTACCGAAATGCCGCTCGACACCAGGCGATGCTCCTGGTTCTCGACCGAGCGTGCGCCCACGGCAACATAGCTCAGCAGGTCAACGAGGTACTGGTAGTTGGACGGATAGAGCATCTCGTCGGCGGTGAAGAAGCCCGTTTCCTCAATAACGCGCAGGTGCATATGGCGGATGGCCTTGACGCCCTCGAGCAGATCGTCGGGAGCCTCGGGGTTGGGGTTGTGCAGCAGGCCCTTGTAGCCGGTGCCCTTGGTGCGCGGCTTGTTGGTGTAGACGCGCGGAATGATGATGAGCTTGTCCTTGACCTCCTCGGCGGTCTTGGCCAGTCGGTTCATGTACTCAAGCACCGAATCCTCGCGGTCGGCAGAGCACGGGCCGATGATAAGCACCTTGCGTGCGTCCTCGCCGGTAAAGACTTTGGCGACCTCGGCGTCAAATGCCTGCTTTTTGGCGGTAAGCTCGGCAGAAAGTGGCATTTCCTCGCGGATCTCCATGGGGATCGGCAGCCTGCGTTTGAATTCCATGGCCATAGGGGTCTCCTCAATCTATAGAAAGAGCAATAAGCGTATTGTCGAATGCTCGGCATTATCCGCTGTCGCACGCTAAAGTGCAAGCCCTTGTCACCCCGAAACCTACCAAAAAGGGACAGGTTTATTTTGGCAGGTTTTATCTGGGTAAACGTCGGCGGATGCCGGGAGGGAGCGGCGCCGCGCGGGACCCTAAGGCTGTTGTCGGTTCCCTAGGAAATACCCTGTGGGCAAAAAATGCCAAATATGAGTACGGTTGCTATCTTAGTATCATATTGCCTTCGCAAAATAATAGACATAACAGCAAAATATGTTCATTAACGCAAACACATATAAGTCCGCTATGGTGCTGTTTGATCAATTTAGGGACGCGTGTAAGCCGTGGGAGCGGCATTTGAGGCGGTTTTGGCTGTTACTAAAAAGGTAACAGTACTCATATTTGCCCTTTTTTGCCCACGGGGTCTGGAAAGCGCCGTCAGTGAGGTCTCAGGGAAGGCGTTTCGAGGCTCGAAGGACACAAAACGGGGGCGCAGGTTGTCCTGCGCCCCCGTTTTCTTGGCATTGCGGTTGTTTGCCGCCGGTTTTTACGCCGCTTCGTCGAACTGCGAGTTGTACAGGTCGGCGTAGAAGCCGCCCTGGGCGAGCAGCTCGTCGTGCGTGCCCTTCTCGACGATGTCGCCGTCGCGAATCACCAAGATCACGTCGGCGTTGCGGATCGTGGACAGGCGGTGCGCGATGACAAAGCTGGTGCGGCCCTGCATCAGCGCATCCATGGCGCGCTGAATGAGCTCCTCGGTACGGGTATCGACGTTGGAAGTCGCCTCGTCCAGAATCAGTGCCGGGCGGTCGGCCAAAATGGCACGGGCGATGGTCACGAGCTGGCGCTGACCCTGCGACAGGTTAGTGCCCTCCTCGTTGATCATAAAGTCGTAGCCGCCGGCGAGCGTATGGATAAAGTGGTCGCAGCGTGCGGCGCGTGCGGCGGCCTCGACCTCGGCATCGGTCGCATCGGGGCGTCCGTAGCGGATGTTCTCGCGGATGGTGCCGTTAAACAGCCAGGTGTCCTGCAGCACCATGGCAAACTCGCCGCGCAGCGCCGCGCGGTCCCAGTCGCGCACGTCGACGCCTTCGACGCGCAGCGAACCGCCGTCCACGTCGTAAAAGCGCTGCAGCAGCTTAATGAGCGTGGTCTTGCCGGCGCCGGTGGGGCCGACGATGGCAATGGTTTGGCCGGGCTTAGCCTCGCAGCTAAAGTCGTGGATGATGGTCTTGTCGGGCGTGTAGCCAAACTTGACATGGTCAAACTCCACGTGGCCGGGGCGCTTCTCGGGAATCTGCGCGTCGGCCTTCTGCTCCTCCTCGGGCGCGGCCAGGAACTCAAAGACGCGCTCGGTAGCGGCAGCCATCGACTGCATCGTGTTGCTCACGTTGCCCAGCTGCTGCACGGGTTGCGTAAAGTTTCGAACGTACTGGATAAAGCTCTGGATGTCGCCGGGCGTGGCATTGCCGGTCAGCGCGAGCTGCGCGCCCACCACGACGACGCCCACGTAGCCCATGTTGCCCACCAAGCTCATAAGCGGCATCATCAGGCCCGACAGGAACTGCGAGCGCCAGCCACTAATAAAGAGGCGGTCGTTTTGACGGTCGAACTCTTCGATCGAGGCCTCGGCGCGGTCGAACACCTGAATGACGTTCTGGCCGGCAAAGTCCTCCTCGATAATGCCGTTGACGGCGCCCAGAACCTGCTGTTGCTCGCGGAAGTACGGCTGCGAGAAGTGAATCATCACAGTCAGGATAATCGCGGCTGCCGGCAGCGTGAGCACGGTGACGCCGGTAAGCGGCAGGCTGATCGAAAGCATCATGACGAGCACGCCGATAATCTGCGTCACCGACGTGATGAGCTGCGTCACGCTCTGGTTGAGCGACTGACCCAGCGTATCGACGTCGTTGGTGATGCGGCTGAGTACGTCTCCCTTGCTGTGGCCGTTGAAGTAACTCATCGGCACGACGGCAATCTTGGCGGCGATCTCCTTGCGCATGCGATAGCAAATCTTTTGCGTGACGCCGGTCATGAGCCAGCCTTGGATCAGGCTGCAGACAGAGCTCGCCAGATACAGGCAGAGCAAAAAGCCGAGCGTCTTGGCGATCCAGTCAAAGTCAACGTCGCCGGTGCCGTTGACCTTGGCAACCAGGCCTTCGAACAGCTTGGTCGTAACCTGGCCGAGCACCTTGGGTCCCACAATGTTAAAGATGACCGAGCACACGGCAAAGGCGACGGCGGCAAACACGGCAATCTTGTGCTGGCCGATATAGCCGAGCAGCTGCCTCATGGTGCCCTTAAAGTCCTTGGCCTTTTCGCCGCGACGCATGCCGCCCATGCGGCCCATGGGACCACGCTGGCGGGTGGGCTTGGGAATCTGAGTCTTGGTCTCGTCTGCCATTAGCGCTCGCCTCCTTCCATGACGGCTGAAATTTCTTCTTGGGTAAGCCCCAGCTCCTCGGCGGAAAGCTGCGACTGTGCGATCTCCAGGTACGCCGGGCAGCTGCGCAGCAGCTCCTCGTGCGTGCCGGTGCCCACTACGTGGCCGTCGTCGAGCACGATGATCTGGTCGGCGTGCATGATGGTCGCGATACGCTGCGCCACGACCACGAGCGCGGCGTCGGTGACGTTTTTGGCGAGCTCCTCGCGCAGGCGCGCGTCGGTCTTGTAGTCGAGGGCGCTAAACGAGTCATCGAACACCACGACCTCGGGCTTTTTGGCCAACGCGCGGGCGATGGCCAGGCGTTGGCGCTGACCGCCCGAGACATTGGAGCCGCCCTGGCTGATGGGGGAGTCGTAGCCGCCCTCGCGCTCGGCGATAAAGTCTTCCGCCTGGGCGACGCGTGCTGCCTGGCGCATATCCTCGTCACTCACCATGTCGCCGGCAAACTTGAGGTTGCTCTCGACGGTACCCGAGAACAGACGACCCTGCTGCGGAATATAACCGATGCGGCGGCGCAGCTCAGAGAGGGTCATGTCGCGCACGTCGATGCCGTCGAGCGAAATGCTGCCGCCTGTGACGTCGTACAGGCGCGGAATCAACTGTACAAGCGTGGACTTGCCCGAGCCCGTGGAACCAATGATGCCGAGCATCTGGCCGGCGTGCGTGGTGAAGTTTACGCCGCTAATGACGTCGGCGCGGGCATCGGGATACTGGAAGCTCACGTCACGGAAGGTGAGCTCGCCGCGCGGCGCGCTGGCAGCGGGCAGTTTGGGCGAGGCGGGGTCGTTGATGCTCGTGGGGCAGGTGATGACCTCTTCCACGCGCTCGGCTGCGACCTCGGCGCGGGGCAGGATGACCGAAACCATGGTGAGGATCATAAACGCCATGACGATCTGCATGGTGTAGGAGATAAACGCCATCATGTTGCCGACCTGCATCACGCCGTCGGACACGCCCTGCGCGCCAAACCAGACGATAAGCACGGTGATGCAGTTCATGACGAGCATCATGAGCGGCATCATAAAGCTCATGGCTCGGTTGGTGTAGAGCTGCGTGGTCATCAGGTCGAGCGAAGCCTTGTCAAAACGTTCGAGCTCATGCTCCTCGCGGTTGAACGAGCGGATGGGCATAAGGCCGTCGAGCAGCTCGCGGGCGGTAAGGTTCACGCGGTCCACAAAGCTCTGCATCTTTTTGAACTTGGGCATGGTGAGGCCCATAAGCACGCCGACGACGGCCGAGACCGCGATGATGGCCACGGCGATGGTCCACTCTAGGCCGGTATGGTTGGCCAGGACGCGCATGACGGCGACGATGCCCATGACGGGGGCCATCAGGCACATGCGGATAAACAGGGTTGCGGCCATCTGGATCTGCTGAATGTCGTTGGTACAGCGGGTGATGAGCGAGGCCTGGCTAAACTTGCCCACTTCGGCCGGCGAGAAGTGCATAACCTTGTTGAAGGTCTCGCGGCGCAGGTCGCGGGCGATGGAGCAGGCGGTGCGCGAAGCCACGGCACCGGTCAGGATGGTGGCGACCAGCGAGATTAGGCACAGACCAAACATCGTGGTCGCCATGCGGCCCAGGTAGGCGTTCTGCACGTCGGCGGGGTCGATGCCCTGCGCCTTGTACTCGTCTTGCACATAGCTCACGGCGCGTTGGGTCACGATGGAGCCCGACATGGAGCCCATTTTGTCCGCCATATCGTTGGCGCCCTCGACGAGCTTGCCCTGGTCGATTAGGCCGCCTTCAACGCCTAGACGCAGGCTCTTCATGGTGATCTTGCCACCGTCGGCATCAATCTGTTTTTGCATGTTCTGCGCCGCAGCGGCCTTCTGCTGCATCTCGGCGAGTTGCTCGGGCGTCATCGCCGCCATCTGCTCGGGCGTGGGCATGGCCTGGGCGCCGCTGTTGTCTTTCTCACCGGACGTGCCCATCATGTCACCCATGGAGTTGGCGTCAATACCCTGGTTGAACGAAAGGACGACAGTCTCGGGCAGGCTCATGATGTCGGCAATCTTGCCGCCGTCGGCACGCTCCTCCTCGGTGCCCTTGTACGTTCGAATGCCGTTATTATCCGCCTTGCTAAACACGGCCTCCACCGTCTTGGCGTCCTTGGCGCTCATAAAGAGCTCAAGGTCGTCGAGCGATTCGGCGCGAATGGTGTTGGGCACGGGCGAGGCGATGCCGCCTTGCTGCACGCCCACGTCGACGATGTCGCTCATATAGGTAGGCAGCGCCAGGTCGGCGTTGCAGCTGATTACGATGAGTACGATAGCTGCGAACAGTGCCAGGACATGCTTTTTAAAGAGCTTGAGAATCCTCACTTGGCATCTCTCCTTTCTTGATTGCGGTCGATAATTTCGTTGGCATGTCTTAGAAGGCGCACCATCTCTTGGGTATCTGTTTCGCCGAACTGCTCGAGGAAGGCCGCGGTGCGGTCCTCGAATTCCCGACGCTTGATTTCGAGATCATGGAATCCCTTGTCGGTCACCGTGACGTGTACGCGACGGCGGTCGGTCTTTGAGTGCTCACGCTCAACCCAGCCCTTGGCTTCGAGAGCGCGTAGGATATTGGCGATGCGGGCACTCGAGACCCAGGCGCGATCAGCGAGTTCGCTCGGCGTGAGCGAGCCGCCAGCGAGTATGAGGGCGCGCATGACGGCCATCTCGCCGCCGAGAGCTTTGTCCGCAAAGCGCGAAATGCGCTGATGCATGCTGCCAAACTCAGCTAAGAGCTGACGCCCAAGCTCATGGAAATCGGTATCTTCCACCGAAAACCCCTAACACTAGAAACTATTTTTGGTGAAAAATGATACCCCTGTACGCGCACCCTATACGGTAGATTTTTGGGACATGCCTAGAAAACTACCTTTAGGCGATCTCCGTACACCGTCGGTGCCAGCAAAGTTAAGGGCAGATCTCTAGGCATGTCCCAAAAACTACCTGGTTGCTAGGCAATATAAAGAACGCATAAAGAATTAAAATCATTCAAGAATTGCAGCGTTTCAAAGAACTATCATGCACGCGGTTAGGCGAGGGGTTGTCACCACCATGACGACTGGGACTCATATAATCGCCACGTGCGATGCTCCAACTTCCCGCGAGGAGACACCTTATATAAAGGGGGATGGAGTCATGGCATTTGACTTCACGGGCAAGACCGCGATTGTCACGGGCGGCACTCAGGGCATTGGCTTCGAGATCGCCAAGGGCATCGTCGCGGGCGGCGGACATGTCGCGCTCATCGCAAGGAACGCTGCTAAGGGCGAGGCCGCTGTGGCCGAGCTTGGCGAGGGCAACAAGTTTTATCAGCTCGATGTCGCTGATGCGCCCAAGGCGCGCGAGACCGTCGAACAGATTTTCGCAGACCTGCCGCAAACCAATATCCTGATCAACTGCGCTGGCGTCATCAGCACCAAGAAGTTCGACGAGATCGACGACACCGAGTGGCGCCGTACCATCGACATCAACCTCAACGGCACCTTTACCATGATGAACGCCGTGTACCCGCACTTTAAGGCTGCCCATGCCGGCACTATCGTCAACGTGAGCTCTGTTGCTGGCAAGATCGGCGGCGGCCTGCTCGGCACCGCGGCTTACGCGAGCTCCAAGGCCGGTGTTAACGGTCTAACCAAGGCAGTCGCCAAGGAGGGCGGTAGGTTCGGCGTTCGCTGCAACGCTGTGTGCCCGTCGCTCACGTTGACCGATATGACCTCGATTCTCTCTGACGAGAACTCTCAGCGCATCATCAACGGTATTCCTCTGGGCCGTGCCGCCCAGGCCAGCGAGCCTGCGCAGATGGTGCTCTTCTTTGCCTCCGACCTCGCCAGCTTCGTGAACGGCGAGATCGGTGACTGCGACGGTGGCATCGTTCTGGACGGGTAATACCCCGCGACGTTAATTCGGCGACGGCTCCTGCGACTCGGGACCGTCGCCTTCTTTCTGGCACAGGAGCGTGCGACCGCGTGCCACACGCATCAAAAGGAGATATAAATGAGTGAATCGACTGTGGTGGAGGCGCCGGCGGCAAAGGAGCCGTTCTTTAAGATGTCCTCCATCCCGGGTGCCAATATTTTGGTGCCGCTTCTGCTGGGCTGCCTGCTCAACACGCTATTCCCCGATCTGTTCAAAACGCTCGGCAGCTTTACGCTTGGCATGACCCAGCAGGGTGCAGGCCCGCTCGTGGGCGCTTTTTTGCTTATCGTCGGTACGACGATTTCGTTTAAGAGTGCTCCTGCCGCCGCTGCCCGCGGTGCCATCATCATCGCCGTCAAGCAAATCGTGGTCGTTGCCGTGTCGCTGCTCATCCTTTATGTGTTCAACGACAACCTGTTTGGCATCTCTGCCATGGTGATGCTGGCGGCTTGCACCGGCGCCAACAACGCTATGTACGCTGGTCTGATGGGCACCATGGGCAATGAGGCCGAGCGTGGCGCTGTCGCAATCACCACGCTCGTTGTCGGCCCTCCGGTCACGATGATCGTGCTCGGCGCTGCCGGCCAGGCTCCGATCGGCTGGTCGCTCGTGGGTGCCATCCTGCCGATCGTCGTCGGCATTATTCTGGGCAACGTCTTCCCCAGCTTTAAGAAGATGATGGCACCGGCACTTTCCGCCGTCATCGTGCTCGTCTTCTTTGCCATGGGCTCGACCATGACCTTTGGCCAGCTCATTAATGGCGGTCTTCCCGGTATTCTGCTCGGCGTGATCTGCTCGGTGATCTTTGCAATTCCCGTCATCGCGGTCGACAAGCTCACGGGCGGCACGGGTGTCGCAGGTGCGGCCATTTCGAGCTGCGCCGGAGCCAATGTGGCTACGCCTGCTGCCATGGCAAGCGTCAACGGGGCCATGTACGGTGGCGCCGTGCTCGCGACGGCTACGGCACAGGTTGCTGCCTGCGCAATCGTGACGGCTATATTGACCCCGCTGGTCACCAGCTGGTGCTACAAGCATTTTGAGGGCCAGCAGAGCAACAGCAAGGCAACGACCGACAAGGCTTCCGCAGCCGCCTAATGCCAAACGGCAATCAAAGCTAAATAACTAGCCACGCCATAGGGCGGCCCCGGGGGAAATCCCGTGGCCGCCCTTCAGTTTCTGAAGGGTCTCTGGGGTACTTTACCCTGATAAAGCTGACATAACAGCTAGAGTGAACGTCGTACAAAGGCAAGGAAAAATACCAAAGAAATCGGTGAACGGTAGTTGTTCGCGCTCGCATTTCCTGCGGGTTTGTAAAAAACGCCATTATGATATAAAAAAAGAAACATATAACAGCCCAGATGGAGAGGGTCGCTATGTTATCCTTCTCAAACGGGTGAAATCTTGGGTTTTGGGTTGTAGTTCCAAGGTGGATAAACGTTTTCCCTACACCAACGTGTGGTGAAGAACGGAAGAAGCCGGTAGTGCAAGCCGAACATTCAAGAATTCAATAAGCAGCGGTGTGAGAGAGCGCCGCATTACACGTAACTAGGAGCGTGGTTACACAATGCAGGAGGCATGGGAAGGCTTCAAGGAAGGCATCTGGACGGGAGAGGTTGACGTCCGAGACTTCATCCAGAAGAACTGCACCCCCTACGAGGGCGACGAGTCGTTCCTCGCCGGCCCGACCGAGCGTACCAAGGAGCTGTGGGGCGAGGTTCTCGACCTGCTGCTTAAGGAGCGCGAGCAGGGCGGTGTCCTCGATATGGACACCAAGACCGTCACGGGTATCGTGAGCCACCCCGCTGGCTACATCGATAACGCCCACCGCGAGAAGGAGACCATCGTCGGCCTCCAGACCGACAAGCCGCTCAAGCGCGCGCTGCACGTCAACGGCGGTATCCGCATCGCTTGCCAGGCTGCCAGCCAGCACGGCTATAAGGTCGACGAGAACGTTGTCGAGCGCTACACCTTCGAGCGCAAGACCCACAACGCTGGCGTCTTCGATGTCTACACCCCCGAGATGCGTGCTTGCCGCTCGGCTCACATCATCACTGGTCTGCCCGATGGCTATGGCCGCGGCCGCATCATCGGCGACTACCGTCGTGTTGCCCTGTACGGCGTCGACTACCTGATCAAGGACAAGGAGGCCCAGAAGGCTTCCACCCCGACGGTCATGACCGCCGACAACATCCGCGATCGCGAGGAGCTGCAGGAGCAGATCCGCGCCCTCGGCGAGCTCAAGATGATGGCCGAGACCTATGGTTTCGACATTTCCAACCCTGCTACCAACACGCAGGAGGCCATCCAGTGGATGTACTTCGCCTACCTCGCTGCCGTCAAGGAGCAGAACGGCGCCGCTATGTCCATCGGCCGTACCTCTACGTTCATCGACATCTACGCTGAGCGCGACCTTGCCAACGGTACCTTCACCGAGGAGCAGATCCAGGAGTTCGTGGATCACTTCATCATGAAGCTCCGCATGGTCAAGTTTGCCCGTACCCCCGAGTACCAGGCCCTGTTTACCGGCGATCCGCAGTGGGTCACCGAGTCCATCGGCGGCATGGGTGTTGACGGCCGTACGCTCGTTACCAAGATGAGCTACCGCTACCTGCACACGCTCGAGAACATGGGCACCAGCCCCGAGCCCAACATGACCGTTCTGTGGTCGACCCGTCTGCCCGAGAACTTCAAGAAGTTCTGCGCCAAGACTTCTGTCGCCAGCTCTTCGATTCAGTACGAGAACGACGACCTCATGCGCGTCTATCACGGCGACGACTACGGTATCGCCTGCTGCGTGTCCTCCATGCGCATTGGCAAGGAGATGCAGTTCTTCGGCGCTCGCGCCAACCTGGCTAAGTGCCTGCTGTATGCACTCAACGGCGGTGTTGACGAGGTCTCCAAGAAGCAGGTCGGCCCCAAGTACCGCGCCGTCGAGGGCGATATGCTCGATTACGACGACGTTGTGGCCAAGTACAACGACATGATGAAGTGGCTCGCTGGCGTGTACGTCAACTCGCTGAACATCATTCACTACATGCACGACAAGTATTGCTACGAGCGTATCCAGATGGCTCTGCACGACAAGCACGTGCACCGCTGGTTCGCTACGGGCATCGCTGGCCTTTCCGTCGTGGCTGACTCCCTGTCCGCCATCAAGTACGCCAAGGTCCACCCCGTCCGTGACGAGAACGGCATCATCGTCGACTTCGAGACCGAGGGCGAGTTCCCCAAGTACGGTAACGACGACGACCGCGTCGACCAGATCGCTCACGACGTTGTGCACCAGTTCATGGAGTACATCCGCATGAACGACACCTACCGCAACTCCGTGCCCACGACCTCGGTTCTGACCATTACCTCCAACGTCGTGTACGGTAAGAAGACCGGCTCCACGCCCGACGGCCGCAAGGCTGGCCAGCCGTTCGCCCCGGGTGCTAACCCCATGCACAAGCGCGATAGCCATGGCGCCATCGCTTCGCTGTCTTCGGTTTCCAAGCTCCCGTTCCGCGATGCTCAGGACGGCATCTCCAATACCTTCTCCATCATCCCGAGTGCGCTCGGCAAGGAGGACCAGGTGTTCTTTGGCGATATCGACCTTGATCAGCTGGGCGAGTAACTATTGTTAGTGCTATACTAACAATAACGATTACTGATTAGTGCGCCGGTTTCGGCCGGCGCCTATTAATCGAAGGAGACACATTATGAAGGTTTCTGAAGTTTCCGAGACTCAGGCCGATAACCTGGTCCACATGCTCGACGCTTACGCCGAGAAGGGTGGCCACCACCTGAACATCAACGTCTTCAACCGTGAGACGCTGCTCGACGCTCAGGCTCACCCCGAGAAGTATCCGCAGCTGACCATCCGCGTTTCCGGCTATGCCGTGAACTTCCACACGCTCACCAAGGAGCAGCAGGACGAGGTCATTTCGCGTACCTTCCACGACAAGTTCTAAAGGGTTCAACTCCTGTAGGATTACTGGGGCCGGTTTTGGGTTATTTCCCAAAACGTCCTCGGACATGCAAAGAGGCTCGCTGCGCACTTTGTGCGGCGAGCCTCTTTGCGTCCTGCGGAATGTTTTGGGAGGTAGCCCAAACAGCCCTGGCTGGGTCCTGTGTAGTTACCCTTTAGGCGGAACTCTCCTAATTATTTGGATGAGTCGTTTACTTACTTGTGCTGTTACCGTCTTCCCGCTCTTGTTGGGGTATGCTTTGTTCGTATGTAAACGTATGACATGTTGATGGGGGAGGGTGCTATGGCTCGCGAGAGTGCTCGTTCTAAGGATACGGCTAAGCCTGGCATCAAGGAAGTTGCAGCGGTGGCGGGGGTTTCGCCTACTACGGTATCTCGTGTGCTTAATAATCGTGGCTATATTAGCCAAGAGACCCGCGATAAGGTCCATGCCGCGATGAAGCGCATCAACTATACGCCCAACGATATCGCCCGTGCCATGCTCAACGGTCGCCTGAATCTTATCGGTATGATCGTCCCCTATGTCAGCAGTCCGTTTCATGCCCAAGTGGTTCAAGTCATTGAGCATACCCTGGCCGAAAACGGTTTTAAGATGCTGCTGTGCAATAGCGCCAATCGACCCGAGCTTGAGCGCTCTTATATCGACATGCTTCGACGCAATATGGTTGATGGCGTCATCGTCAACTCGCTTAATATCGGTGCCGAGGCGTATGCCGAGATGGGCTTGAGTCTGGTTGGTATCGACTGCGACCTTGGCGAAGCCTCTGTTCAGATTGCGAGCGACAGCTATAGCATCGGCGAACTTGCCACGCGTCGCCTGATCGATGACGGATGTTCACGCATCCTGTGCCTGCGCAGCAATAGCCGCATGCGCATGCCTGCCAATAAGCGTACCGATGCCTACCTCGATGTTGTTGAGCAGGCCGGTTTGCCCGCGCTTGTCCGTGAGGTCGAGTTCGTTAAGCCCGACGACGAAAAGAGCGCGGTCGTTGCGAAGATCCTCGATGAGAACCCCGATATTGACGGCATCTTTGCGGGAGACGACACGATGGCGGCTATCTGTCTTAACGTGATGAAGCAGCGCGGCTTGAGCGCTCCGGGCGATATTAAGGTCGTGGGCGCGGATGGTGCCCGCCGCACTATGACGTTTATGCCTGACTTAACAACCGTACGCCAAGATATCGATCGCATCGGTGAGCTCGCGGCGCAATCCATCGTCGCTCTTGTTAACGGCGAAAAGCCCGAATCGAATATCAAGCTCCCCGTTGAACTCATTGAGGGTAAAACCGCGTAGTTCATCCAGCGCCAAAAGAATTCCTCAAACACCTCTGATGACCGTTCGCCGGCATATGTCAACCGTTTGCCGACGACTGGAACTGCGAAAAGACGTATTGGTGTGAAAACGTTTGACATATGAAAACGATTGACATATCTTGCAGTTGTACCGAGTTAGTATCTCGTGAGAAAGGAAGTCTCGGATGCACAAGGTGTATTACCAGCCTGAGGGAATTTGGGTAGGCGACATCATGCCGTACGGCGAGGACGGCACGTTCTATCTCTATCATCAGCGTGACACGCGAAACCCCGGACCTTTCGGAGAGCCGTTTGGCTGGGCACTCGCGACAACCAAGGACTTCGTCAATTACAAAGACTTTGGCGAGAGCCTTGAGCGTGGCGGCGACGAGGAAGTCGACCAGTATGTTTATGCCGGCACGGTGTTTAAGGTGGGCGACAAGTACCATGCGCTCTACACTGGTTGCAATCGCGATAAGGTCAAGGCACGCTTGATGAAGCAGGTTCTTCTTCACGCAACGAGTGACGACGCCGTCAAGTGGGAGAAGAACATCGCCGAGACGCTGCTTCCGCCCCAGGAGGGTTACGATGACCGCAACTGGCGCGATCCCTTTGTGCTTTGGGATGAGGAGAACGAAGAGTACATGCTCATCCTCGGCACGCGTGTGGGCGAGGACAAGCGTCTGATGACCGGTCGTCTGGTCAAGTTCACCTCCAAGGACCTGGATACCTGGGAGTTCCAGGGCGACTGGTGGAATCCGGGCCTGTACACCATGTTCGAGATGCCTGATCTCTTTAAGATGGGCGACTGGTGGTATCTGGTGTTCTCCGAGTACAGTGATGGCAACAAGACCCGTTATCGCATGTCTCGCTCCATCAACGGTCCTTGGATCACTCCTGCGGACGATTCCTTCGATGGCCGCGCGTACTATGCCGCGCGTACCGCATTTGACGGCGAGCGCCGCGTTCTCTTTGGTTGGGTTCCTACGCGTGACGAGGGCGGCGACCCCAGCTCTTACCTGTGGGGTGGCACCTTTATGCCTCTCGAGATCGTTCAGCGTGCCGACGGAACGCTCGGCACCAAACTCCCCGACAGCATGCTTGGCGCCTTTGGCGAGGCTAAGGCAGTCGAGGCCTTTGAGCTTTCCTGCGAGTCGGGCAAGGTCGAGCAGGTGCTCGCCGCGGATGCCGGTTCCACCTATATGCTCGACGCCGACATCGAGCTCGCCGGTGACGCTGCCGGCTTCTCGGTGAAGCTTGCCGAGGACGCCGAGTCCGGTCTTGCCTATGAGTTCCGCGCCAACCTGCGTGAGGGCAAGCTCGAGTTTACGGCGGCCCCCCAGTATCCGTGGTTCCAGGTCAACAACATGGGCCTCGAGCGTCCGTTGTTCTTTAAGGGCCAGGGCACTCATCATGTGCGCCTGGTCGTTGACGACGATATCGCGACCATCTTTGTCGATGATGTTGCGCTTAACGCGCGCTTCTGCAATAAGCAGGGCCAGGGTGTGGCGCTGACGGTCACCGACGGTACGCTCAAGTGCGCAAATGCAACGATCGCGTCTCTGTAATGGCATCAAAACGTCTTATGATTTCGTAAAGGAATGGAGAGGAACATGGACTACAAAGTAGTGTCTCAGCAAGTCGTCGATAACGTCGGCGGTTTGGAGAACATCGAGGGCGCCACGCATTGCGTTACGCGTCTGCGTCTGGTGCTCAAGGATACGAGCAAGTACAACAAGGCCGAGCTCGAGAACATCGATGGCGTCAAGGGCGTGCTGTACAACAGCGGCCAGCTCATGATCATCTTCGGTACCGGTACCGTCAACAAGGTCTACGACGAGTTTATGGCTCTGACGGGCGTTAAGGAGATCAGCGCTTCCGAGGTCAAGGGCGCCGAGGCGGACAAGAAGGGCAAGTTCTTCTCGGTCCTCAAGGTATTCTCGGACATCTTTATCCCCATCATTCCCGCCTTCGTCGGCGCCGCTATCATCATCGGCCTTAAGTCGCTGATCGTTGCCAACGGCCTCTTTGGCATGGAGGGCAGCCTTGCCGATCACAGCGAGTTCCTCAAGAACCTCGCAAGCTTCTTTGCCATTATCGCCACCACGTTTGACTACCTGCCTGTCCTGGTTATGTACAGCGCGGTGAAGCGTTTTGGCGGTAACCCGATTCTGGGCATCCTCGTCGGTATCGTCATGGTTCACCCGAGCCTTATGAACCGCAACACGTTCGTTATGGACCCGACGGGTGCTGAGTACTGGAACTTTGGTCCGCTCTCCATTCCCATGGTTGCTTTCCAGGGCGGCGTGTTCCCTGCAATCCTGACTGCCTGGTTTATGGCCAAGGTCGAGAAGATTGCCCAGAAGTACATTCCCGAGGTCGTTTCGTTCGTCTTTGTTCCGACCGTTACCCTGATTCTTGCTAACGTCGCCCTGTTCACCGTGTTCGGCCCGCTCGGTAACCTAATCGGCGACGTCCTCGCCGGCGTAATCGATATCCTGTACAACAGGATGGGCGTCTTCGGTGCCTTTGTCTTTGCCGCATTCCTGCAGCCGCTCGTCGTTACCGGTACGCATCAGTTCATCCAGGGTATCGAGGCAAACCTCGTTGCCACGACTGGCTTCAACTACATCCAGGCAATCTGGTCGGTTTCCATCATCGCCCAGGGCGGCGGCGCCATCGGCATGTACCTCATTCACAAGAAGCATTCCAAAGAGCGCAACATCTGCATGTCGTCCTTTATCCCGACGCTGGTCGGAATCTCCGAGCCCGCTATCTTCGCTGCAAACATGCGCTACTCGATCATTCCGTTCATCTGCGCATGCATCGGTGCAGGCTGCGGCGGTGCCTTCGTAAAGCTCTTTGAGGTGCGCGCTATCGGTCAGGGTCTGACCGGCGTGCTTGGCCTGCTCATCGTCACGCCCGAGACGCTCGTGTGGTATGTGGCTGGCAATCTCATCGCCTTCATCGTGCCGATCGTCTTGATCTTTGCCTACAACAAGGCAAAGGGCGTGCCGACCACCGATGAAGAGGGCGCTGGCGCTGGCTTCGACGTTAGCTTCTAGTTGAGCCGTTCAGCGTAATGTGCGGATAAGTCCATTTGGGGAAGGGCGTTCGGCTCGTGTGAGTCGAGCGTCCTTTCCCATAGACGAGAAAGTCAACGGCGATGTTTAATCAAAAAAATAAGGTGACACGCGCGGACTATGAGCAGTGGCGTGCCGGACAGGATGAGACGGCGGCTCGCATCGCATCCGACCCCGATAGGCTTTTGTTCCATGTGGAGCCTGAGCTTGGCTGGCTCAACGACCCCAATGGTTTGGTTCAGATTGGTGATACGTATCACATCTATCATCAATACGATCCGTTCGATGCTGCGCATGGCGGTCCAGTGCTTTGGAACCATCTGACGACAAAGGATTTTGTGACGTACGAGAATCACGGCCCCGTGCTGTTCCCCGATTCCGATTTGGATTCGAGTGGAGCGTATTCTGGTTCTGCCTTTGTACGTGATGGCAAGATTCACTACTTCTATACCGGCAACGTTAAGCATTTTGACCGTGATGATTACGACTACGTGTTGACGGGCCGTGAGCAAAACCAAATTCATATGGTTGCCGAGAATCCCGACGAATTGGGCGAGAGGCGCATAGCTGTTGGGCCGGTCGATTACCCCGACGATATCGGTACGCACGTGCGCGACCCCAAGATCCTTGAACACGACGGTATCTACTACATGGTTCTCGGCGCTCGTACGAAAGACGATCGCGGGTGCGTGCTTGTCTATACCTCGCGTGATCTAGAGGACTGGGGCTATGCGACGCGCATTGAGCTGGGCGAGAAGTTTGGCTTTATGTGGGAGTGTCCTGATCTGTTTGAGCTCGATGGCGAGCTTATTCTCGTTTGCTGTCCGCAGGGCGTGCCCGCCGATGGCTGGCGTTACCGCAATCCGCATCAGTGCGTGTGGTTCTCCATCGAGGCCGATTGGGGGGCGCCGAGCTTTAAGATCGTCGGCCAGGGCATGCCTCCGATGGTTGATGCCGGTTTTGATTTCTATGCCCCGCAGTCCTTTGAGGACGCTGCGGGTCGGCGTTTGATGATCGGATGGTCGGGTTGCCCCGATGCGACGACAGAAAGCCCGACGGTGGCGCGCGGGTGGCAGTGCGCGCTGACGGTGCCGAGAGAGCTGAGCATGCGCGGCGGCAAGCTCTGCCAGTGGCCGGCGCACGAGATTGAGAGGATGCGCGGCGATTGCGTTCGTGCTGTAGGCGGTGAGACCGTTGAGGAGCCGGGACGCCTGTTTGATGTCGTGGTTTCCTGCGAGGGAGCCAAGATGATCGAGCTCGAAATCCGCAAGGGTGTCTTTGTGCGTTATACGGACGGGATGCTTACCCTCGATATGGGCGACGAAGGCTATGGACGCGACCAGAGGTCGATCGAGCTCGGCGAACTTCGCGACCTGCGCGTGCTTTCGGACACTACGATGGTCGAGATTTTTGCCAATGGTGGCGAGGCGGCACTTACGAGCCGTACCTATTCGCCGGCGGTTCTGGCGATGGAGCTGCACGCCGAGGGTGTGGCGTCGATGGATTTCTACCGCCTCGCTCATTAACCGTGCATGGAGCACGATTGGACTTGTTGGGCGGAATGTGTCGCAGTTGCCGCGGCCCGCTACCGCTTATCGCGTATAGCGACCGTTTGCGGAATAAGTAACACTCCTTAATAAACCGTGTAGAATCTCAAATAAGCACGGAGTTTTCCAGGGAGACGCTGTCCTTTGTTGTGTGCAAGGGACGGCGTCTCTTTGGCGCTTGGAGGCCGTTCTACAGCAGGACGGTGGACGTGCGTCATATATTAAAAAACCAACGTCGAGATGGGTCGTGATAAGAATGGGCAAGTACGTAATCGTGGTTGAATCTGGTTCGGATGTGACGCCAGAGCTCTGCGAACGCTACGGCATCGTGCGCGTGCCCATGCATGTCACGATTGGCGACGAGACCGTCGAGGATGGCTCGATTGATCCGCTCGAGATTTACTCGCGCTGTAACGAGTTTGGCGTGATGCCCAAGACCAGTGGCTGTTCGCCAGCGGATTTTGCGCATGTGTACGACCGCATCCATGCCGAGCAACCCGACGCGACTATTTTGCATCTTGCATATTCCGAGGCCACGACCTGTTCGCATCAGTCCTCTAAGATTGCGGCCCAGGGGCGCGACTACGTGTTCTCCATGGACACACGCTTTGTCTCGGTGGGCCAGTCGCTCGTTGTCGTCGAGACCGCCAAATACATCGAGGCTCACCCCGATGTCACCGTCGACGAGATCTTTGCATTTACGAACTCCGTCATGGACCGCGTACTGTTGGGCTTTGTTCCTACCGACCTTGCCTTCCTTAAGGCAGGTGGCCGCTTGTCCAACGTCGCGTTCCTAGGCGCCCATCTGCTCAAGATTAAGCCCTGCATTGAGGTGACGGGCGGCAAGTTCGTGGCGACCAAGAAGTTCCGCGGTTCTATGCTTAAGTGCGCCCGTGCCTTTATTGATCACATGGTAGAGAAGGGCGAGATCGACTACTCGCATATTGGCCTGGCGTATTCGGTGGGTCTTTCCGAGGAGTTGCGCGACGACATGGAAGTCTATGCGCACGACCTGGGCTTTAAGGACATTACCTGGACTCAGGTCGGCGGCGTCATATCGAGCCATTGCGGCCCGACCGCCTTCGGCGCGGTGCTCACGCTCAAGGCGTAAGGCCTGGTGTCTATCGATATCTATTGCCTCGGCGGCGGGTGGGTTGTGATAACCTTCCCGCCGCTTTTGTGTGGGGCCAAATAGAACAACCCAATTGACCGCTAAACCGTTTCACCATCATGCGTATGGGCTAGAATGGCTCTGGCATTTATGTAACTAAAACCAATGAGAGGCAAGGTAGCGGGAATGGCTGAGATGACGCTCGAGGGTGTGGACGCTCGTCCCGAGGACTCTGCGTTTGCCCTGGGCCGCGTGCATTCGATTGAGACGATGGGAACGGTCGATGGACCCGGCATCCGCTTTGTGGTGTTTGTTCAGGGCTGCCCCATGCGCTGTGCGTATTGCCACAACCCCGATACCTGGTCGGTTAACGGCGGCACCATGGTGACCGTCGAGCACCTGATGGACGAGTTCCAGAGCAACCACGAGTTCTATCGCAGCGGCGGAATTACGGTGTCCGGCGGCGAGCCGCTCCTACAGTCTGAGTTTTTGGCCGACCTGTTCCGTGCAATGCACAACAACCCCGATGGCCGCGTGCATACCTGCTTGGATAGCTGCGGCTATGCGTTCGATCCCGCGCATCCCGAGAAGTTCGATGCCGTACTCAACGAGACCGACATGGTACTGCTCGATATTAAGCATGCCGACCCGGTCGAGCATAAAAAGCTGACCGGTTGTGATCCCGCACGCATCCTGGCGTTTGGCGATGAGCTTGCACGTCGCAAGATTAAGGTCGTTATCCGCCACGTGGTGGTGCCGGGCATTACCGACACGGTGGAGGAGTGCGAGGCACTCGGTCGTCTGATCGCTCCATGGCACAACGTGGTCGGTCTGGAGATGCTGCCGTATCACACCATGGGTGTCGTCAAATATGAGCAGTTGGGGATTCCCTATAAGCTTGAGGGCGTGCCCCAGATGGATACCGCGCGCATGCCCGAGCTGCGCAACGCCGTCATGACGGGCATGAAAAAGCGCCGCGCCGAACTCAAAAACGCCATCGGCTAGCAAGTCATTTTGCTCCTCTACGATACCCGCGCTGCGCTGGTCAGGCACTCATTGTGGACAGACTTAAATGAGTGCCCCTGGGCACCAAGTTGATTGCCAAAGAGCCCCGTCCCAAAAAGACTGGTCAAGGTTGCGGTGAGATGCGCAACAGAATCGTGCCATTTGGATAAATACGCTTGTGGTTTCTTTAAAGACACCTTAAACGCCGCTGAATATCTTTGGAAAGAAATGCCTGCTCGGTATCATGCTGCTTGTATATGAACGGTAGCAGTCAGGAGACCACGTGCGAAACAACGCATCGCGGGATGAGTATGTGCCGCAGCATAGCAGCAGATATGAGACGAAGGGCACGTCTTTGCGTGGCCTTGCCGACGCTCGCATTCGCGGGGCGAAGATTGCCGCCATAGGAATGTTAGCGTTAGTGGTCATTATCCTCGGAATTACCGCTAAAACCTACGCGTCGGAGCGAATGGCACACTCAGATGCGTCAACGGTACAGACGCAAAACAAAAAGGTCCCTGAATCTAAAGTCACCGCAAGTCAAACCCTGTCGACAGCGAACCTCAAGACGGGGCTTTCGAAGCCGGACTTTAACGATATTCCCTCAGGCGATACCGTGCAGACCTTCTCACTGGTTGATGACCAGATCCTCGCCCTGGAGGATGAGAACCTCGCCGCACTCCAGAATGCGCTTGACCAGGCGCAGGAGCTGGGCGATGCGGGCGTGGTGTTTTACGACCTGTCGAGCGGTAAGGGCGTGACGTATAACGCTGATGTCGAGGTGTACGGTGCGAGTAGCTGCAAGGCACTCTATGCGTTGTACATTTGCGAATCTCTGGTCGAGACGGGCCAGGTTTCACTCGATGACTCTCTTGGCACCTATGGTGGCTACAACATGGGTTGGCAGACGGTACGCGACTTGATCGAGGCTGCGGTCGTTTATTCAGACAACGATTCGTTTATTGCGTTACGCGCGGCGTTTGACCGTGCCGGTTACGAGGATTGGATTGTCAGTCTTGACATCGATTACGATACCGCGCTCGATCCGATGAGTGATTTTCCGACCTACTGCCCGCGCACTTCTGCCAGGTTATGGCGCGAGATGAGCGAGTATCTGAGCACGGATACCGAGACTTCGCAGTGGTTGTCAGGCCTTTTGGCATCAACATCGCGCTCGTTTATTCGCGATGGCATTGCGGACGATCAGGTCTTGGTGCGCAACAAAGCGGGTTGGATCAGCGAGGACGGTTACTATTCGACATGCGATGCAGGCATCATCGACATCGATGGCCGTACCTATGTCATGAGCGTCATGACATCGATGCCATGGAGTGACCGTTCGAGCGAGGTTACGGCCGCGATTGCAAAGGCTCTGTTTGATACGCGAGCTGCACTGGCTTAGCGTGTTCGTTTGGCGAGGTCAAACAAAATGCTGGTACCATACCTTGGTTGAGAATTTCGTATAGGTTTGGGGAATGGTATGGCTACCATCGCGATTATCGGTGCGCTCGAAAAAGAGATCATGCAGATTAAGGAAGAGCTGAGCGACGTTTGCGAGGCACGGGAGGCAGGCTTGACCGTTGTGAGCGGTGAGCTCGACGGCCTGACAGTTGTCGCCACAACGGCGGGCATGGGCACGGTGAACGCCGCCGCTGCAACACAGCACCTCATTAGCAAGTATGCTCCGCAGGCTGTTGTGTTTTCGGGCATTGCGGGCGGTTTGAACCCCAAGCTCCATATCGACGACGTGGTCATTGGCAAACGCCTGCGCTATCTGGATACCGATACCGCGCTTATTGCCGAGTCCGCACCGGGGCTCGAGGAGTTTGGCTCGACGCCCGCGCTGGTCGATATTGCCGTCGACGTGCTTGCTGAGCGTGGGTTTGTTGACGCTTCGACAAATGCAGTCGCTTCGAACGAGGGCACCAAGCAGTTCCTGGTCGGCACGATTGCCACGGGTAACCGCTTTGTGACGGGCGCCGCCATGCGCAACGACGCTATCGAGGCGACACATGCCGATTGTGTCGGCATGGAGGGCGCGGCAATTGCCCATGTCGCAACCAAAAATGGTGTCGATTGCCTGGTGTTGCGCGCTATCAGCGATAATTGTGACGAGGCGTACGATGCAATTTGCGAGCGCGAGTTCGATCTGTTCGAGTACGCGCGTGTCGCAAGTGACATCACGCTCGATATCGTCCGCCGCATTGCCGCTGCGCAATAGCGCGTCTATTTGTAAGAACCTACGACCAAGGAGTGTCCATGGCCGATTCCATTAACTACCAGCTTGCCAAGTTCGTCGCCAGCTACGGCAAGGTTTCGCAGATCCCCGAGTCCACCTGTCCCGAGGTGAGCTTCGTTGGCCGCTCCAACGTGGGCAAGTCGTCGATTATGAACAAGCTCTTTGGCCGCAAGAACCTGGTGAAGGTTTCGAGTACGCCGGGCAAGACGAGCAACATCAACTTCTTTGAGGCCGACGACGTGCACTTTGTGGACCTGCCGGGCTACGGTTTTGCCCGCCGTTCCAAGGCTGAGCGCGACCGTTGGGCTGAGCTTATTGGCGACTTCTTCGACTCCGAACGCAGCTTTAACTTGGTCGTCTCGCTGGTGGACATTCGTCACGACCCCAGCAAGCTCGACCACGACATGATCGACTACCTACAGGGCAACGAGTTCAACTTTATCGTTTGCCTCACCAAAGCCGACAAGCTCAGCCGCACCCAGCAGGCCCGCCAGGCAGCAGCCATCAAAAAGCAGCTCAACGTTCCGGCCGAAAACGTGATCATCACAAGCTCCCAAACCGGCACCGGCATCGACGAACTCAAGCGCCGCATCGCCGAGGCCTGCCTCTAGTAAGGGCTCCAGCCTAGCAAGAGCCCCTATCAATAAAAAACAAAACTATCAGCCCGGCGCCCTTTCAAAGCGTGGGTCCCTGTAGACATCGCCGGCAATGTTGTTGTAGGGCCGCCCAAGGGCATCCCTTTAAAAACATTCCGCAGCACGAGGCCCGCTTATCCACGGCTCCGAAGGAGCAGGATAAGCGGGCCTCAAGTGCGAGGACGTTTTTAAGGGGATGCCCTTGGGCGGCTCGGTGGGGTCGACCGGCGATGCCTACAGGTACTCGATTTGAGCGCCCTCGGTGTCGCACGTCAGAATATGCGTCTTACACTTAGGGAACTGCTCGCGCAGCTTGACCTGTAGGAACTTTGCCACGATGGTGTCGTCGGTCACAGCCATAAGGGTCGAGCCCGAACCGCTGATCCAGATGGTCTTGGCGCCGCCGTTAAGGCAGGTGTCGCGCACGGCGTTGTAGTCGGGAATCAGACGGCGACGATAGGGTTCCTGGATGCGGTCGTCATTGGCGGCGGCAATCAGGTCGAGGTCACCAGTCTCCAAGCCGCGCGTCATACCGGCGATGCGGCCCATCTGCCACACGGCGGTGGAGAGCGGAATCTCCTGCGGCACGACCTTGCGCGCCTCGCTCGTATGTACCTCGTAGGGCGGAATCACGGTAATAAAACGCAAGCGATCGCTCACCTCGTAGCGAAGGCATTGGGGGAGCGAATAGGTCGGCGTAAAGGAGCAGACGGCGCCGCCAAGGATGGCGGGAGCGACGTTATCGGGATGCCCCTCGACCTCGGTGGCGATGCGGACGAGCTCGGCACGGTCGACGGTGTGGCCTGTCAGTGCGGCGGCGGCCATAATGCCGGCGACGACGCAGGTGGAGCTGGAACCCAGGCCGCGGGCGACGGGCACGTCGGTCTGGATGTCGATAGCGACGGGGAAGGCAGGCTCGCCCCATGCGGCCAGCGCATCGACAAAGCTGACGTAGACCAGGTTGTTCTCGTTTTGGAACTCCTCGGGGCATCCGGTGATGGTGAGCTTATCGGCGCGCTCGAAGGTGAAGTGCGAGTAGAGGCTGACGGCCATGCCGAGGGTATCGTAGCCGATGCCTAGGTTGGCGCTGGTTGCTGGGACGGTGATTTTGATCATGTGGGTCCTCCTGGGCGGGTCTGGCCGTTTAGTTCGCTGCTCGGGCAGTCCTGGCTCGCTCGGAAAGCACATTAAGTGCTTTCCGGCTCGTGCGGAACTCGCGACGAACTAAACGGCCAGACCCGCTCGCATGCTCGTCATCATCCCGAAAGCTAAATAAAAAGAAGGTGCGCCGGCTTTCGCCGGCGCTTAATAAGGAATCTAGTTGGTGCTCATTCGTTTTGCTGCAGACTCGACGTAGCTTGCCATCTCATCGACGTCGCAGACGTCTTCGAAACGGACGGGTTTGGATTCGAGTTCGGCGAGCTGGGTCGGGGCGACCGTGTTGGTTGCCTGCCCGAGCACGCGCATGGCCTCAAAGTCGTCCTCGGGAACGTCGAGGCCCAGAGCGTCGCAGCAGGCGCGCGGGAACTTGTAGGGGCTGGCGGTCGAAAGTAGCACGCGGGCCTTGGCGCCCTCGGCGGGAGCGACCTTTTCGAAGACGTGATAGCCGCAGGCGGTGTGCGGGTCGATCACGTAGCCGTTCGCGTCCCAGCAGCTCTTGATGGCAGCGCGAACCTCGTCTTCGCTGGCCCAACCGCAGCCAAAGACGTTCTGAATTTTTGCCAGCAGGTCGGCGGGAACCTCGTAGCGACCAGTCTGTGCAAGCTGCTCCATAAGGCCGGCAACGAGCTCGCAGTCGCCATCGGACAGGAAGTAGAGCATGCGCTCCAGGTTGGAGCTAATGAGGATGTCCATCGACGGCGAGATGGTCGTGAAGAACGGACGGTTGCGGTCGTAGACGCCGGTGGTCAAGAAGTCAGCGAGCACGTTGTTCTTGTCGCTCGCGACGATGAGCTTGGCGACGGGCAGACCCATGCGCTTGGCGTAGTAGCCGGCCAGGATATCGCCGAAGTTGCCGGTCGGTACGCAGAACTCCACGGTGTCGCCAGCCTCGATGGCGCCGGCGCGCAGCAGTTGCGCATAGGCGGCAAAGTAGTAGACAACCTGCGGCACCAGGCGGCCGACGTTGATGGAGTTGGCGCTCGAAAGCACCGTGCCGGCGGCCTCAAGACGCTCGGCAAGCTCCTTATCGGCAAAGATGCGCTTGACGGCACTCTGGGCATCGTCGAAGTTGCCGCGGATGCCGCAGACGGCGACGTTATCGCCCTCCTGCGTGGACATCTGCAGATTCTGCACGCGGCTGACCTTGCCCTCGGGATAAAAGACGGTGATGCCCGTGCCCGGAGCGTCGGCAAAACCGGCGAGCGCGGCCTTGCCCGTGTCGCCCGACGTGGCGGTGACGATCATGATGCGCTCGGCGCCGCCGTCCTTGGCGGAAGTGCGGGCCATCAGACGGGGGAGCATCTGCAGGGCGACGTCCTTGAAGGCGCTTGTGGGGCCGCCAAAGAGCTCCATCACATAGGTTTGAGGAGCGTCGGTGCCCGGCGCTGCGTCGAGTTTGACGAGCGGCGTGACCTCTTCGCTCGCGAATGTGCCGCGGTATGCCTCGTCGACACACGCCGAAATTTCTTCGGCCGTGTAATCATTCAGTAACATTCCCAACACATCTTGAGCGATTTCAAAGTACGATTTATCTGCAAGCGAGCTGATATCGACCTGCTGGGTGCCGAGCTCGTCCGAGACAAACAAACCCCCGTCGGGAGCGATGCCGGTACGGATTGCCACCTTACTTGAGCACGATAAAGTGCGTCCTCGTGTACTATGATAAGTTCCCATATAACACTGCTCCTCGGATGCCTTGGTCCCAATCGGTGAAACCATGGTATCAGAGCGTGCAAAATAGGTTCGCAGAGGCTTTTTAGAAAGGTAACCTCCAGCCCATGATTAAGATTGCCAAGTTTGGCGGCTCGTCGGTCGCCGACGCCGAACACTTCAAAAAGATCAAGGCCATCGTCGATGCCGATCCGGCCCGCCGTTTTGTGGTGGTTTCCGCCTGCGGTCGCCGCTTTAAGGGCGACACCAAGGTGACCGACCTGCTCTACTTGGTCAACGCGCACGTCAAGTACCACGTGTCGTGTGAGGAGCTGCTCGAGGACATTGGCCAGCGCTATTTTGATATCGCTGACGAGCTGGAGCTCACCTATCCCATCCGTGAGGAGTTCGCGGCCTTTGCCGAGCGCGCCCGCTCGGGCGGCTACTCCACCGAGGAGCTTGTGAGCCGTGGCGAGTACTTTACCGCCCGCCTGATGGCCGAGTACCTGGGCTTACCGTTCCTGGACGCCGCGACGGTTGTGGCGTTCCATCACGACGGTACGCTCAGCATGAATCGCACCTCCGAGCTGGTGCAGGAGTATGGCCAGCAGGGCGGCTTCGTTATGCCTGGCTTCTACGGCGCGACGCGCGAGGGCCAGATCAAGCTGCTCGATCGAGGCGGTGGCGATATCTCGGGCTCGATCTTGGCTAAGTGCCTGGGCGCCGACCTGTACGAGAACTGGACCGACGTCTCGGGCTTCTATTCTGCCGATCCGCGTATTGTTCCCGAGGCTCAGCCCATTGCGCGCGTTACCTACGAGGAGCTGCGCGAGCTTTCGTACATGGGCGCAAGCGTCCTGCACGAGGAGGCTGTGTTCCCCGTGCGCGAGGCAGGCATTCCGCTGGTCATCAAGAACACCAATGCGCCACAGGACCCCGGCACCATCATTAGCGAGACGGCTGATGAGGGCGAGGCGGAGCCCATCATTACCGGCGTGACCGGCAAGCGCGGCTTTGTCGCCATCAACGTTGCCCGCGACCGCACCAAGCCCCGTGTTGGCTTTATGCGCCGTGCGCTTTCGGTCTTCGAGCGCTATGACGTTTCCGTCGAGCACATGCCCACCGGTGTCGACCGCTTTGGCGCCGTGGTGCAGGAGCAGGATGTGCACGACTCGCTGTACTCACTTGTGGGCGACATCCAGCAGGAGGTCGAGCCGCTCGAGATCGAGGTTGTCGAGGGCTTGGCGCTCATCGCGACCGTCGGCCGTAACCTGCGCGGCCGCGCAGGTATCTCGGGCCACCTGTTTGGCATGCTCGGCCAGGCCGGCGTGAGCGTGCGTATGATTTCGCAGAGCTGCGACGAGATCAACATCATTATCGGTGTCGAGGAGAAAGACTTCGACCTGGCGATTCAGACCATTTACCGTGCCTTCTCCGATGAGAACGGCATTGTGAAGGTCTCCGACCTGGAGGCTCCCGCGCCGGTCGATCCCGCTCTGGCCGCACTCCACAAGTAGCTGTCATCCCGGTGATTTTTTGGGACATGTCTCATAAATCTACGGCGGGGCGTTTCGTTTCGGTTTCGTTTCGACGGGGCGGGTTTCGTGCCCGCCCCGTTCTTGTATACACTGGCAGCAATAATCGGCCTGCTCGGCGTGCGGGCAAAAGCCACAACCTTTAAAGGGGGAAGCATGAAACAGTACACGGTTGCTATTTTGGGCGCGACGGGAGCCGTGGGCACCCAGATGCTCGAGTGCCTTAACGAGCAGGAGTTCCCAGTTGGTAAGCTCAAGCTGCTGGCAAGTGCACGCTCCGCGGGCAAGACCGTTGAGTTCCGCGGCGAGCAGATCGTGATTGAGGAAGCTTGCCCCGAGGCCTTTGAGGGCTGCGACATCGTGCTCGGCGCTGCCGGCGACGATATCGCCAAGGAGCTGCTGCCCGAGGCCGTCAAGCGCGGTGCCGTCGTGGTCGACAACAGCCATGCCTTCCGTATGGATCCCGAGGTACCGCTGGTCGTGCCCGAGATCAATGCCGACGATATCAAGTGGCATCACGGCCTTATCGCCAATCCCAACTGCGCGACCATCATCGGCCTGGTTCCCACGTGGCCGTTGCATCAGCTCGCCGGCGTGAAGCGCATGATCGTGTCCACGTATCAGGCAGCTTCGGGCGCCGGTGCCCCCGGTATGGCCGAGCTCGAGGCTCAGCTGGCCGCCCTGGGCCGCGGCGAGGAGATTCCCGAGCCGCGCGCGTTTGCCGCCCAGCTGGCGAGTAACCTGATTCCGCAGATTGGCGGCGTCAAGGAGGAGGGCTTTACCTCCGAGGAGATGAAGCTACAAAACGAGGGCCGCAAGATTATGCATCTGCCCGAGCTGCGCGTGAACTGCACCTGCGTGCGCGTGCCCGTGCTGCGTTCGCACTCCGAGAGCATCACGCTCGAGTTCGAGCGTGACATTACGGTTGACGAGGCCCGTGTTGCGCTGGCTGCCGCTCCGGGCGTGAAGCTGGTTGACGACATGAGCGCCGAGGATGCGCACGACCGTTTCCCCATGCCGATGGACACCTCCGACCAGGACCTGATTTGGGTCGGTCGTGTGCGCCGCGACATCTCGAACCCCGAGGCTGCGCGCGGCATCACTTTCTGGTGCTGCGGTGACCAAATCCGTAAGGGCGCGGCAACTAACGCCGTCCAGATTGCTAAGCTGCTCTGCGAGTAGTGTGACCTGTCCGGCGGGGGCCGGGCTAGTTTTCAGAACGTCCTCGACCATGTGTGGCGCCTTGTCCTGCTCCTTCGGAGCCGCGGACAAGGCGCCACACTGGTCTGCGGAGTGTTCTGAAAACTAGCCCGGCCCCCGCCTGCGGTGACGCTGCTGCAAGCGGCCTGCGATGGGGCCGTTGTTGGTTGGGGCCGCTGAGCTGATATGGGGGCGCGTGGCTGTTGCGGGCCCTGGTCCCGGCGGCGGCCTCGGCGCTTTGCGCCTGCCGCCTTTGGGGACTGTGGGGCGCGGCCGGCAGCTGCGGCGCGTTGCGCCTGCTGCCTGCGGGGACTTTGGGGTCGATTGAGGTTGTCTGCACAATTCGCGGTATTATGTTGCGGAGTTTTGAAAGGAGCCGCTGGTGGTCACGACGACGTTTGCTTCGCCTTTGGGCGAAATCTTGCTTGCCGCTGATGGCCGCGGTCTGACGGGGCTTTGGTTTGAGGGGCAGGAGCACTTTGGCTCCACGCTTCTCAAAGAAGATCCCGAACATGTTGAAGGCGCCGATGCAGTTTCTGGTGCTGGCGGCATGTCGTCGGTGAGTCCGGCAAATGGTGCGGCGTCTTCGGTGCTTGAGCGTTCCTGGGCTTGGCTGAATGCTTATTTTGCGGGGCAGGAGCCTCGGTTTACGCCGCCGTTGCATATGATTGGCACGGCATTTCAGCGTGAGGTTTGGTTTGAGCTGCTCTCTATCCCGCGTGGCGAGGTCGCTACGTATGGCGAGATCGCTCAGCGCGTTGCGGCTCGACATCGTGTGCCGGGAAACGAGGCACCTGTTGTGTCTCCTCGTGCGGTGGGGGCTGCGGTCGCGCGTAATCCCATTTCGATTATTGTGCCGTGCCATCGCGTGGTTGCCGCCGACGGGTCGCTCAACGGATATGCCGGCGGGCTTGATCGCAAGGAGTGGCTGCTTCGGCTTGAGGGCGCGTACGAGGAATAACGCTCGAACACTTTGAATAACTAGGACGCCGTGAAAGAACGGGACACGCTTTCCGAATGGCGTCCCAAGCGGAAACCGTGTCCCGGAATACAGCCTCAGAGTGGGGCGTCGTTTCCGGTTGAGACCACCTGCTTGGACATCTTTCTACGCCCGCTCCTGCAGGGCGTAGATCGATTTGTCCATGTTGAACAGATAAGCCACAACGCAGACGATAAAGAACGCCGGCAGATTACCGAAACCGAAGACCTCGCAGCCAATGAGGATCGGCGCGAGCAGCGTGTTGGTGGCGCCGCCAAAGACGGCGGCGTATCCCAGCGCGGCGCAAAGTTCGACGGGCATGCCGAGGATTCCGGCGAGCACGACGCCAAGGCTCGCTCCGATGGAGAACAACGGCGTCACCTCGCCACCCTGATATCCTGCGGCAAGCGTGGTAATGGTGAGTGCGAATTTGAGCGCCCAGTCCCAAGGCATGATGGCGTCCTTGCCGTCACCGTTGAGCGCTGCCGATATCAGGTTGGTACCAAGTCCGCAGTATCGCCCCTGCCACAGTGTGAACAGAATCGCTGATAGCGCGATGCCCATAACGGCGATTCGTACATAGGGGTTGGGGAGCAGTCGCGCCGCAAGGGTCTTGGCGTGGGCAAGGCACCAGGCAAAGGCGCCGCCTACCATGCCAAACGCGATACCCAGCACCGCAAGCCGTCCAAGACCGGGGAGATCAAGCGCGTATGAGGCGACAACGGCGACTTCGAACTTCTCGAGTCCCAGGGCGCCGGAGGTCATACTTGCGGCGAGCGAGGCCGTAAGCGCGGGAAACAGCGCGCGGTATTCCATGCGTCCTGCGACCAGTACTTCGATAGCAAAGACCGTGGCAGCAAGAGGCGTTCGAAAGAGCCCGGCAAAGCCAGCGGCCATACCAATGAGCAAAAACGTGTTGCCGGGGTTTCGGAAAGGTAGACGCCTGCCGATCCAGTGCGAGACGGTTGCACCAATCTGCACGGCCACGCCCTCGCGCCCCGCACTGCCGCCAAAGAGGTGCGTCCCCCACGTGCTCAACATAATGAGCGGCACCAAACGCGGGGAGATGGCGTCCTCGCGTCCGTGACCTACGTCAAATACCAGGCTCATGCCCCGATCGGTGCCTTTGCCCCAGGTGCGGTAGGAAAATACGATGGCAAAGCCCATGAGGGCGAGGAAGGGAAGGAGCAGTGTGATGTGTTCGTCGCGGAAGGCGCCGATTGCCAGAAGCACGCGTCCAAAGAGTGCGCAGATGGCGCCAACGATGATGCCGATAGGGATTCCGACGGCACCCATAAGCACGAGGCCGCTATAGGTGTTGAGCAAGCGTTTGATTCTGCTCGATACGTTGCTTTCCGACATTTTGTTTTCCGACACTTGCTCTCTTGATAGAAAAAGAGCTGGAGTTGCGCATCGTTGAGAGGCTTTCCAGCTTTAGCAAAACAAACTTATAAGATGCGACGGGCCGCGTCAAGATAATTACCGGACGGCCTAGGAGGCGGCTGGTTGGCTGGCTTAAAACCTAGCGCGTGAAATGACGCTCCACGCTATTCAGCGCGCTTGATAGGATGACGAACCACGGTCTTTAGTTTCTCCGGCGCACACTTGCGTGGATCGGAGAGATAGATTTCGTGATGTAAACGGGTATCTGAGAAGTCGGGGACATAGCCCTGCTCGGTCGTGTATTCATGCATAGCGTTTACGGTCGCCGGTTCGTTGTCGTAGGGCCCGGTGTGCATGCATTGAACGCAGAGACCCTCGTCAACTTTAAGCAGCTCGACGGCGGAAAAGTCCAGTTTCTTTTTGTTCGTGGCTTCCGCGACTGCCCAGTCAAAGTCATCTCGGGTGACGAAATCGGGCAGGCGGATACACGAGATAAAGTTGAAATCGTCCTTGCGTACATAATCGATGTCGCCGCTCGGGGAGTCTTGCCACCAGAAACCCTCGAGCGGCGGTACCACAAAGTCGAAATAGCCCTCGATACTCCTTGAGCCTTTCTTCGACATCTTGACGGTATAGGCGATGCCGTAAAGCAGCGGCAGGGCGTTTTGATACTCGCCACCTTCGGTATTTGGGTCGCCTTTTCCGCGAACGGCAACGTAGCTCATAGGCGGGACAGTTACGATACTCGGCTTGCTTGCAGGTTTGTAGAGCTCCTTGCATTCCTTCTTAAAGTCGAACGCCATGTTGGCCGCCTTTCTGCGTATTGGTCTGCTTAGATAGCTGGATCATATCATAGAAACGAACAGCTGTTCGAATGATTTGGCTGACAGATTGAGATGCGTGCGTTGTGTTTGGCGGTCGGCCTGACCCAATCGATGATTTCTCTGCCTCCCCGGCGCCTCATCTATAGCTGCCGTTTCCCCATATAAAACCTGCCAAAATGAACCTGTCCCTTTTTGGTCGGTGCGAAATGGGTAATACTAAAGAGTTATCCGACCAGATGGGAACCGATCGATGGCCTATATCGAATTTAAAGACGTCATCAAAGCATACGGCGAGGGTGATGCCCGCATTCACGCGCTCGACGGCGCGAGCTTTACCGTTGAGCGCGGTGAGCTCGCCATTATCCTGGGCGCCTCGGGTGCTGGCAAGACCACGGCGCTCAACATCCTGGGTGGCATGGATACGGCGACTTCCGGCACCGTGACGGTGGACGGGCGCGACGTGAGCTCCGCCAACGAGGCTCAGCTCGTGGAATACCGCCGCGCCGACGTGGGCTTTGTCTTCCAGTTTTACAATCTGGTCCCCAACCTGACGGCGCTCGAAAACGTTGAGCTCGCAGCTCAGATCTGCCCCGATTCGCTCGATGCCGAGCAAACGCTTTGCCAGGTTGGCCTGGGCGAGCGCCTCGCCAACTTCCCCGCGCAGCTTTCGGGCGGCGAGCAGCAGCGCGTGTCCATTGCCCGCGCACTGGCAAAGAACCCCAAGCTGCTTTTGTGCGACGAGCCCACGGGCGCGCTTGACTATAAAACCGGCAAGCAGATCTTGCAGCTGCTACAGGACACTTGCCGCAAGCAGGGCATTACGGTCATCATCATCACTCACAACTCCGCGCTAGCACCCATGGCCGATCGCCTGATCCGCTTTAAGAACGGTCGCGTGGAGAGCGAGACGGTCCAGCAAAATCCCGTGCCTATCGAGACGATCGAGTGGTAGTGCCCATGGATCAGGACCGCCAAAACAGCCTACGCCGCGACGTGCAGAACACGGAGCGCGAGCAGGATTTTACGACCTACCGCACTGCCCAAAGCTCAAACGATATGGTGCCGACGGTTTTTCGCCGTGGCATCTACCGCACAATCCGGGGCAGTCTTAAGCGCTTCTTGTCAATTGTGGTCATCACCGCGCTTGGCGTGAGCGTGATGTGCGGCCTTAAGGCGGGTTGCGAGGACCTGTGCGATTCGGTTGACGCCTACTTCGACCAGCAAAATGTCTATGACATTAACGTACAGTCGACCTATGGCCTGACCGACGATGATCTCGCCGCCATCCAAGAGGTCGATGGTGTCGAGACGGCCGAGGGCATCTACGCCGAGACCGCCTACACCGCCGTGGGCACAACGCGCGAGCGCGTGGTCGTGCAAAGTCTCTCCAAGGAGAACATCGATCAGCCGGTGCTCGTGAACGGCGATTTGCCCGAGAGCGCCGATGAGGTCGCGGTGACTTCGAAGTTCCTGAAGGCATCGGGCAAGAAAATCGGCGATACGGTGAGTTTTGCCGCCAATGACGCGAGCTCGTCCAATCAAAGCGCCAAGGACCAGTTTGCCGCGGGCGATTACACCATTACGGCCGAGGTCCTCGACCCCACTGATGTAAGTTCTGACTCGACAGTCAACGCCTTTCGCGCTGCTTCGGCGGCGGACTATAAGTTCTATGTGAGCGAGGACGCCGCGACATCTTCTTCCTACTCCGCGGTCCACGTGATCGTCGAGGGAGCCAAGAGCCTCAACTCCTATTCGGATTCCTACGCGGCAAAGATCAATGAGGTTAAGGGCAATATCGAGAAGATCCGCGAGGAGCGTGAGAAGGCGCGCGCTCAGGAACTGACGGTCGACACGCCGGCAAGCTTGGATGCTACCGAGCGCCAGGCGAATATGCTCTTTGGGATTGAGCAGGACAACATCAATCGCATGGCCGAGGGCAGCGACGAGCGTGCGCAGGCGCAAGCCGACCTGGACCAGCGCCGTGCCGCCGCCGACCAGCAGTTTGCCGATGCCCGCGCCGAGCTTTCCGATCTGGGCGAATGCACCTGGTACATCCAGGACCGCGGCAATATCGCAAGCTACTCGAGCGTGGAGAGCGATAGCTCGTCAATTGAGGCTATCGCCACGGTGTTCCCGTTCATCTTCTTTATCGTCGCCGTGCTCATCAGCCTCACCACCGCCACGCGTATGGTCGAGGAAGAGCGCACGCTCATCGGCTTGTACAAGGCGCTCGGCTATTCACGCGAGCGTATCTTGTCCAAATACGTGGACTATGCGCTGTGGGCTTGTCTGATCGGCGGCGTGCTCGGCAATATCATCGGATTTGTGGGCCTGCCGCTGTTCTTGTTTACGGTGTTCGATGACATGTATTCGCTGCCCCAGATGCTGCTTTCGTACGATATCGTGTCTTCAATCGTCTCGGTGGCACTGTTTGCCGTGGGCGTGGTGGGCGCCACGATTATCGCCTGCCGCCACGAGATGGCCGAGACCCCGGCCTCGCTTATGCGTCCCAAGGCCCCGCGCGCTGGCTCGCGCATCTTGCTCGAGCGCATCGGCTTTATCTGGCGCCGCATGGGCTTTTTGAACAAGGTGGCAGCACGCAACCTGTTCCGCTACAAAAAGCGTGCCTTTATGACCATCTTCGGTATCGCCGGCTGCACGGCGCTCGTGATCTGCGGTATGGGTATCCGTGACACGTCGGTGGCGCTTTCGCCCAAACAGTACGGGCATATCACGCGCTACGACCTGCTGGCGGTCGCCAATCCCGACGATTTTTCGCAGACGTGCGCGGCGCTAGAGGAGCGTAGCACGGCCAATGATTCCAACGTGACCGTGACTTCGATGCTGCCGATTATGACCGACAACGTCACCTTTACGTATGGCGGCAAGAGCGAGACCGTGCAGCTCATCGTGATTCCCGACGACCGCACGGGTGACTTGGGCGATTACGTGCGCCTGGAGGATGAGTCAAAAGAACCGCTGTCTTTGCGTGACGGAGACATGTATCTGAGTAAGAGTTCACAGCTGGTGCTGGGGATTCAACCGGGCGATACGGCGCACGTCCAGGATTCGTCGCTCAATGTCGCCAAGGTCAAAGTCAGCGACATTTCGCTTAACTATCTGGGCAACACGCTTTACATGACGCAGGGCACCTATGAGCGCGCGTTTGGCCGAAGCGCACGCCTTAACGGCGTCTTTGTGCTGCTTAAGGGCTCGTCGGCCGACCAGATTGCGTTTAGCAAGAATCTTAAGAGTGACGGCTGGCTTACGATTTCGAGCACGGCCGAACATTGGCAGAACTACGAGGCGAACTTTACGATTATCAATTCCGTCGTGGTGCTCGTGACCTTTATGGCGGCGTGCCTATCGTTTGTGGTGGTGTTTACGCTGTCCAACACGAATATCTCCGAGCGCGAACGCGAGCTGGCGACCATCAAGGTGCTGGGCTTCCGCCGTGGCGAGGTGCACCATTACGTCAACAAGGAGACGTTGATCCTCACGGCAATTGGCGCCGCGCTGGGCGTGCCGCTGGGTGGCCTGCTTGCCGAGAGCTTTACGTACATCCTGCAGATGCCGTCGCTGTACTTTGACGTCGAGGTCGAGCCGCTAAGCTACGTGCTTGCTGTGGTGCTTTCCTTTGGCTTTACGTTTATCGTCAACCTCGCCACCAATCGTACCCTCAACAAGATCGACATGGTCGGCGCCCTCAAAAGCGCCGAGTAACCTGCCTGGGATTCAAGCCGTAGCGAGCTGTAACGTACCACAACCGCATTTTTGCATAAACCGCCCCGCCGATTGCATATTTCGGCGGGGCGGTTGCTTTTTGCCCGCGGGTACCCCAGGGGGCGGCGTGCAAATTCCGGAGTATTCAGCATCCCGGAGCCCGCGGGTGCGGGAGCGGGCGCACAAAACAGCGCTTAAAGTCCTGATTCTGAGCCCCCAACGCCTCAAGAGCCGCTCGTTTTTTACAGGATGCGGCCCATGGCGCCTGCCTTTCGCCCAAAATCCAGTATGCAGGTGCCCTCGGCTGCTGAATACTCCAAAAAATGCACGCCGCATCCTACCCCACGCACCCGCAGCTACTCTGCGAGTGCGTGGCCTAATAGTAAGTTGCGGTGGAATAGTTCCTGTTTTATGGCTCTGCTATGCCAAACAGGAACTATTCCACCGCAACATATTGAGAGGGTTCTTGGCTGTTGTGCGTACTGACATTTGTCATGAAATGGCAGGCCATTAGGGGTTGCTACTCGTAGTTGCGGTAGGGTTGGGGCAGATTCTAACTAGAAATGGTGGTCGCTACCGGTTGTTCTCGGCATACTCGGCTCATTCGATTACGGTCGCCACATGAAAGGAACTGTCATGGATCTTGCGATGGCACAGCGCCTCGTCGATCGCCGCAAAGCTGCCGGTCTTTCCCAAGAGGCGCTTGCTGCTCAGCTTGGCGTAAGTCGCCAGGCTGTCAGCAAATGGGAACGCAGCGAATCCTCACCCGATACCGATAACCTTATTGCGCTCGCCGCGCTGTATGGCGTGTCACTGGATGAGTTGCTATATGGGGAAGCGGCTAGCGATGTCGACACCTCGGCCGACGATGACGTTGACGCCAATAATTCAGGCGAGTCTGAAGGCGCCGAGTCTTCTACCGAGCACGTGGATTCTGACGGCAAGCCGCTTGTCGACATTTCTCTCGCACGCGGTATCCATGTTATTGATCCCAACAAAGGCGAAGAGGTCCATGTTGGCTGGAATGGTATCCATGTGGCTAACGAGCGCAAGGGTGAAGAGGTCCATGTCGGGCCGGGCGGATTGCATATCGATACGCTAGAGGACGATGGACACAGCGTACATACCAATGCCGACGGCACCGTTACCATCGACGGCGAGACCTTTTCGAGCTGGAAAGAGGCACACGACAAGCTCGACCATCATGGCAAGCATTTCCATACCAAGCTCGGTCGCGCATGGAACAAGTTTCCCTTTCCTGCACTTGTCGTCCTCGCCTATCTCGCGCTCGGCATCATCTGCGGCACGTGGGGCATGGGGCTCTTTCTGGTCTTTTTGATTCCCGTCTACTATGCGATGGGCGACTTCATCGACCGACGTCATCTATCTAAGCTAATCGGTAGCGTCTATCCAACAGCCGCCATTGCCTGGTTCCTCTATATGTGGCTTTGCTTGGCGCAGTCCCATCCCGCATGGGTCATCCTCATCACCATCCCAGTTGTAAAAGCACTCATGCGCTGGTGCCGAAAGCAATGGAAACGCCGCAAACAAGCCTAAGCCGCTCCAACCCGTCAGCAATGCTTGGCCAACGCCGCTCGCCCCTTCCAAGTTGCGGTGAAATACGGACTGTTGAGGACCTTGGAGCGTCTAACAGTCCCTATTTCACCGCAACTCACGAATGGGGCGGGCAATTCCAGCATGGGAACTGGTATTTAACTCACTGCATGCCAAGAAAAAGGCCGATTTACTACGATGAACTCGATGAGGCCGACCACACCCATCTTTTTCAAAAATCGGCAAGCTTTCTACCTGCGGTTTTACTTTCACCCTTTTCGGCACGGTCGAAGGCATTCGAATCATCGTAGTAATAAGGCGCATTTTGTAGCAAACGGTTCATTCAAGCTCGAACTCGAAGACCGATGGTCCCCTCATCCACGGCTGCGAGCGAAAATACCAAATAGAATAAAAATCGAATGGCTAAGTCTGTTTGGCGAACGGAGGCAATATGGGCGAGGTAACTGAAAGCGACTGGAAGCTGTTTAAGGAGCTGCTCCCAAAATGGCAAGAAAGCTATATGGAAATGCTCATCGGCCAATACATCGAGATGCTAAACGGCGGCAGCGAAGCGTCTAGTAGATTTTGGGCGCTAGAAGAGCGCATCAATAGGGACAAGCTGTCCTCGGGAGTGCTAGCAAACGATATTCGCCGCAGCACCATGCATTATGAGATTGCTAACTTGCTTTCCGATAACGTGATCACGCTCGACGACCTTGACGGTTTCACCGAAGACATTAAGGGCTACGCACGACGTTGCATCGGCCGGCAAGAACGCTGAGCGACATGCGCATCCACAGCCGCTGTACTGCATAAACCGCACCGCAAAATGCATATTTCGGCGGGACGGTTGCTTTTTGCCCACGGGTACCCCAGGGGGCGGCGTGCAAATTCCTGAGTTTTCAGCATCCCGGAGCCCGCGGGTGCGGGAACGGGCGTGCAAAACCGCGTCGAATGCCTTGATTCTGAACTCCCAGTGCCTCAAGAGCTGGTCATTTTTTACAGAATGCGGCCCATAGTGCCTGCCTTTCGCCCAAAATCCAGTATGCAGGCATCCTCGGTTGCTGAAAACTCCCAAAAATGCACGCCGCATCCTACCCCAAGCACCCGCAGCAAGAAGACAAATAGCCTCGGCCTCCCTAGTTACCGCAGGAGGCCCCAGGGCTTACCTCCCAAATCTTTCCGCAGGACGGAAGGACCCCGCCGCGCGAAGCGCGCAGCGGGGTCCTGACATGTCCGAGGACGATTTGGGAGGTAAGCCCTGGGGCCTCCGATGAGAGCAGTTCCAGCCGAGGCTATTCGTCGCCGAAGCTGATGCCCAACGCCTTGGCCTCGCGCACCAGATCGCTCTGGGGGTCGACATATTTGAGCTTGCCGGCGACCTTCTCGAGCGGCATGTGGCACATCTTACCGTCACGCAGGGCAATCATGTAGCCAAACTCGCCGCGCAGGCACCCCAGTGCCGCCTCGACACCGCACTGGGTCGCAAAGATGCGGTCCTGAGCGTCGGGCTGGCCGCCGCGCTGCGTGTGACCGGGGATGGCGACGCGGGTCTCGCGACCGGTCTTGGCCTCGATCTCCTTGGCGATGTCGTAGACAATCGAGGGGCTCGTGCGCTCGGCGAGCTTCTTCTTGTACTCCTTCTTGGACAGCGCCGCGTCCTCCTTGGAGATAGCGCCCTCGGCGACGGCCACGATGGTAAAGCGGCTGCCGGTCTCCATGCGATGCTCGATGGTCTTGATGACGTTATCCATGTCGTAGGGGATTTCGGGGATCAAGATGACATCCGCGCCGCCCGCGACGCCGGCATACAGCGGGATCCAGCCAACCTTGTGGCCCATGATCTCGATAACGAACACGCGGCCGTGGCTCGAAGCGGTGGTGTGGATGTCGTCGATGCACTTGGTGGCGACGTCGATGGCGCTCGTAAAGCCAAACGTCAGCTCGGTGCCCCAGGTGTCGTTATCGATGGTCTTGGGCAGGGCGATAACGTTGAGGCCCTCTTCGCGCAGACGGTTGGCGGTCTTGGTGGAGCCGTTGCCGCCCAGCATAAACAGGCAGTCGAGCTGCAGCTTATGATAGGTGTGGACCATCGCCGGCACCTTCTCGACACCATCGGCCTCGGGAATATCCAGGCGCTTGAACGGCGTGCGGCTCGTGCCCAGGATGGTGCCGCCACGGGTAAGGATGCCGCTAAAATCGGCGGGCGTCATGACGCGGAACCTGCTGTAGATAAGGCCCTGGTAGCCGTCCTCAAAACCATAGATCTCGATAGGTTCTTCGCTATTGGTCATAAGTGTTTTGACGATGCCGCGCATAGTGGCGTTGAGCGCCTGGCAGTCGCCGCCACTAGTAAGAAGACCGATCCTAAGCATGATGAATCCTTCCGGGCAAGTTATAACATGCGCATAAGTTTACCCCCGCACACTGTTGATACGGGGGTAAAACGTGTTAGCTCAAGCGTATAGAAATGTAAGCAACGTCAGGCGAGCGTAAGGTCGACGGGCCTGGCTCCTTACAGTGCGAAGGCGTCGACGTCGCCCCAGTGGCGGCGCAGCGTAATAGCGGCGGCGGGTTCGGTATTGTCAAAGACGACCGACCATTGCGTATTGCTGGTGATGTCTTCCGGATTGGGCTCTTGCGCCGCAGCGCGTAGGGCCTTCCAAGCGACTGTCTCGTCTTGGGCGCCGGCGTGGGCGTCAAGGACATCGGCGATTGCGACGGCGCGCTCTTTACCATGGCCCAGCTCGCCATTCTTTTGGTTGGGCAGCACTTCGTCGCCATAGCAGGCGTAGAAGTTCGTAACCTGGCGCACGGGGGTCGCCTTAAAAGTGCGGTCGGGGTCGTGTGGGTCCCATTCCACCACGCGTGCGTCACCGGTAGCATCGTTGATAAAGAAGTGGTAATCGCGCCCGGCCATGGCGTGCATATCGTAGGCGGAAAGCAGATCGACGGCCTCCTGCGTGGTAGCCGCGCGGTCGAGCACCAGACGGATGGCGAGCGAGGTATTGATGACGGGGCGTTGCGTGTCCTGGTCACAAGGCTTGGAATCCAGGGTGAGCACAGCAATGGACACACCACATTCGTTAACGCCATCGAGCTGGGCGAACGGGCCCATGAGTGCGGCGGCGCGTCCGGCGACGGAGTCAAGCGGAGAGTTATCGTTCAGGTTGTTAAGGGCGGCAAACCCGATGGAGGCATAGCCGCCGCGTGGGTGATTGCGCACCAGCAGCGCCGAGGTGTCGTCCTTAAAGTCGTAATTGCGACCGGTGCGCACGCGGCCTTCGGCATCCACGGCGACAAAGGCGCTGCAGGCAAACTGGGGTGCCTGAACATGCGCCGGCACACCGGGCAGTACCTGTGCCACCACGGCATCGATGTAGGCCTGGTCGTCGCGCACATCAGCTGCAATGATGCGGTCAAGGTCGTAGTCGTAGGCGATGTCGATTGCGTACAGGTCATAGCCGTCTGCGTAGCCAGTCAAGCGTTTGAGCGACGCGGCGGACTTGATTTGCTTGCGGTAAACGATGCCGGCGGCAGCGGCAAGGCCGACGGCGACACCCGCGACACCGCAGGCGATGGCAATGTTACGTGGCTTCATGAGGACTCCTCTCAAATCGATGCTATAGACATTATCGCAAACGACATGCAGGTCACATGCCGCATTCCGGCGAGTGGCATGGCATGCCGAGCCCTAGAGCAACGCGATCGCAACGATGCAGCATCCGAGTGCCAGAACAGCAAGGTCCGACCGGTCAAAGCGATAGCTGCGCAGGCAGGTTCTGCTGACAGCCGGGTGCGCTCCGTATTCGCGGTTGACCATGGCGAGTGCGAGCGTGTCAGAGCGCCGCAGCGCGCTGCTAAACAAGGGCGTGATGACGGGGATAAAAGCACGTGCACGCTGCAGGGGCGAGGGACTGTCAAAGCGCGCCAAGCGCGCTTCCTGAGCGGTCTTGATACGATTGAACTCTTCGATAAGCACGGGGACAAAACGAAGTGTGAGCTGGATAGCGATGGTGGCATCGTCGGTGCGCAGGTCCAGGCGAGCGAGGGGCCTCAGAAGCGCCGCGGCGCCATCGGCGAGTGCAGTGGGGGAGGTAGTCGCCATGAGTGTCGATGTCCCCAGCATAATGAGGGCAAAGCGCAGCACGCAGAGCACGCCAAAGAGCAGGCCCCCCGAGGTGATCTGCAAAGGACCCACCTGTAGCAGCAAAGCTCCCGATGCGGTGAAGAGTGCGTTGAAGACCAGGACAAACCCCATAAGCCAGCGAAATGGCTTGAGGGCACGAAGCGCCTGGCGCACCGAGCTGTCGCTTGCGACGAGTGAGGCAAGGGCGGTGAGCGCGACGGCGGCAAGGGCGCCGGGCTGCTGGGCGATAAAGCCGGCAATCATAAAGAGCAAACAGAATACAAGCTTGGTGGCGGGGTGCAGCAGGTGAACGAGGCTTGACCCCGGACGAAAGATGCCAAACGAGACCGCCTTGGACGCCAACGGGGTATGTCCGGTTTCCGCGGGATGCGTGGCCGCCGCGCCAACGGGTGCCGTTTGGACGCCCCCTGAACGTTGCGGCAGCAACAAGCCGTCCTGCAGTCGAAAGGCCTTGTCGCAGATGCTCAGCACACGCGGATCGTGCGTGGCGATAACAATGCCGCGGCCGTGGCGTGCGAGTTGGGTCAAACACTCAAGTAGCATCTGGTGGGCATGGGGGTCGAGTCCTGCGGTTGGCTCGTCGAGCAGCAAATAAGGTGTCTCGAGCGCGAGCATATCGGCAACGGCGATACGGCGCTGCTCTCCGCCGGAATGGGCGAAGGGACTTGTATCGCCGATAGCGGCGAGATCAAGCCCGACGCTGGCGAGCGATGTGCCAACGCGCCGCTTGACCTCGGCTTCGTCCAGTCCAAGATTGCGAGGGCCAAATGCCACCTCGTCAAAGACCGTGGCGGCAAAAAACTGCTGTTCGGGGCGTTGCTGCACCAGTGCCACGGTTTTGCGGTGCGTGCGAAGGTCATCCGTCGTGGGGTGTGTGCCAAGCGCGGTGCCGTCCGCCACGACAGACCCCGCCTGCACGGCAAGCGCTCCGGCAAGGACGCGCAGCAGCGTCGACTTGCCGGAGCCAGAGGCGCCCACGATACCGATCACGCTGCCGGGCCTAATTTCCAGCGAAACATGAGATAGGGTACAGGTGTCTGCTTCGGGATGGCGGACGGTTATGTTTGAGCAGGTTAACGACACAGTTCCTCCAGGCCGCATCGAATGAGCAGATCGCGCTGGTCGGCAAGATCTTGCACGGCACCCAGGTATGCGATGGCGCCCGCCTCGAAGACGGCGACGCGGTCGGCGCGGGCAACCTCGTCGAGCAGCTGCGTGACCTGGATCACGGCAACATCGCGTTGGCAAAGATGGTCGATGAGATCATTGACGGCCTCGCGGGCGGTCTCGTCGAGCATGGAGGTCGTCTCGTCAAAAATCATGAGCGAAGGGGTGAGCGCAACCAATCCAGATGTCGCCACGCGTTGTTTTTGGCCGCCCGAGAGCGTGGCGACATCGCGACGCTCAAGCTCGACGATGCCAAGCTCGCTGAGTGCCTGCAAGACTTCTGAACGCATTTCGTCGCGGGGGACACCGCGGTTTTCGAGTCCAAAGGCGATGTCATCTCGCACGATCGGAGCGACGATCTGGTTATCGGGATCCTGAAAAGCAAGGCCTACGGTGCCCTGCGCGCGCATAGCGTGCCCGTTCACGTCTTTGAGCAGCCCCGCAAGCTCGAGTGCACAGGTGCTTTTGCCGCTGCCGTTGGCGCCGACAAAGGCGATGCGCTCTCCTGCCATGATATTGGCGGCAAGTGCAGCGCAATCGACGGAGGGGCGTGTGTCATCGGTTTGCTCAATACCGGCGAGCGCGCCTTCTGCCACCGCGCCCGTAATGCCACCGGTGACGCAGGCGGCAACGCCCAGAACACCCAGATTGATAAAGACTGCCGGGGTCTGCAGCGCCATGGCGGCAACGCCTAGCTGGCCTACATTGTGCAGCACGGCGGCAAGCATACTCACGGGCACCAAGCCAACACCCGGCACGGCAGCAAGGGCGACCATGCCGATAAAGGCGAGGGCCGTGCCGCCCAGGCTATAGGCGAGCATCATGGGCGAGCCAAACAAAAAGCCCGATGCAAAGACCTTGACGAGCGCAACGGCGGCGGCGCTTTTAACATCGAGTGAATAGAGCGCGACGACTACGGCCACGTTGGCAAGGCCCAGTTTAATGCCAGGTACCGCGATGGGCAGCGGAATCATGGTCTCCAGATAGGACAGTACCAATGCGCAGGCGCACAACAGCGAAACGCGCGCCAGGCGGCGAGCGTGCTCGATATCGACCATCTCCACGGATTAGCGCCCCACTACGTCGTAGGTGGCCTTGGCGCTCTCGTCGACGATATCGACGGTAAGCTTGTGCGGAAGGCAGACAATTTGCTCCCCGGCAGCGTCAACCCAGCCCTGGTGCACGCAATCCTGGTTGGGACAGTCTGCCTCCTCGACGTGCACGCGTCCGTCTTTGATTTCGATGAGGTTGGTTCCCAAGTCGGTCGTAACGGTCTTGGTCGTGTTCTGGTTCAGAGGAAGCTCGTAGACGTTTTGCTCTCCATCGCGGATAACGACCGTGGCCGTATCGGCGTTCGTGTTTGCTCCCATCAGACGCGTGGCGACCAAGCCGACGCATGCGACGGCCGCTATCGCCAAAACCAGGATGAGGTTGAGTCTTTTGTTGTCGCGCCCATCGCGCGCACCTTTACGCTTGACCATCATGGCTCCTAGTCCTGCAAGATCTTGAACGCCGAGCCGTCGCTCTTGGTGGCACGATCGTCCATATCGACTAAAACGCCGCCCTCAAAGCGCTCATCGCTTTCGATGAGCTCCATGGCGCGGTCGTGGCCGAGCAAAAACAGGATGGTGGAGTAGGCGTCCCCCAGCACGGATTTCTTGGTCATGATTGAGGCGCTCTTGAGGTCGGTGCTTGCGGGATAGCCCGTTTTGGGGTCGAGGATGTGGTAGTAGAGCTGTCCGTCCTGCTCAAAGCTGCGTTCGTAGAGGCCGCTGGTCACGATTGAGCGGTTGCGTGCCGCGACAGTGGCCAGAACGTCGTCCTGTGCGCCGTTGGGGTCTTGGACGCCGACGCTCCAGGCGTCGCCGTCAAAGCTCTCACCCATAACGTAGACGTTGCCGCCTAGGCTGATCGATGCATTTTTACACCCGCCCTCTTTGAGGATGCTCACCACATCGTCGGTGATGTAGCCCTTGGCAATGCCGCCCAGGTCGAGCTTTGCCTCGGGATCGGCGAGCGTGACGGTGTTGCCTTCGATCGTGATGGTGCGATAGTCGACGTGGGGAAGCGCTGCCTGAATGGCGGCATCGTCGGGCTTAATGCCCTCAACGAAATCCCAAAGGCTCGAGACGGCGCCGATGGTGATGTCAAAGAGGCCGTCGGACTCCTTGGCATACTCGATGGCATCTTTGATGATTGCTGCCGTCTCGGGTGCAACCTCGACCGGGGCGCCTGCGGCGTTGTTAATATTCCAGATATCAGAACCCTCGACCGTGCGCGAAAAGCGGTTCTCAAAATACGTGCAGCGCTCGCTAACGGTATTGAGCAGCTTTTTGCTGCACTGGGCGCTGATGGTCACGACGGTATCGAATGCAAACAATGTGGTTGATTGGACTTTTTGAGCAGCGTTGCCCTTGGCGCTGGAGCCAGCCGATGCCTTTGTGTCCCGACTGCCACAGCCGGCAAGGCCAAGCGATGCGGCTGCCGATAGCAGTCCGGCGCCAGCGAGGCTCAAAAAGGTGCGGCGTGAGCAAGTGGGATGGTTGTAGTCGACGATGCTTGACATGGGCTTCCGTTCTTGGTCGTTTAGTTAGAGCAGACACAGGCAAATGGCCGCAAGTATTGCGGCCTTTATGAGCACGGCGGCGATGCCGTTGCCGCACAGGTTGCGCGGTTTGTCGCCCATGCTCTGCTCGATACGCAGAAGCGTGACGTTTGCCATGGGGCAGCCGTCGGCGCAGCGTCCGCAGGCGATGCATTCGCCGGCCTTGAGGTCGTTGCGGTCGGGGTGGATGCGAACCGGGCACCGATCTTGACAGCGGTTGCAGCGCTTGGCGCAGTGCGTGCGGTCGCGGTTGAACTGCGAGATGGGAAGTACCGGCAGCAGCGAAAAGATTGCGCCCAGCGGGCAGAGAAACTGGCAAAAGAAGCGCTCGACCAGGGCCATGCCGAGCATGACGAGGGCAAGGGCGACAAAGGCTCCGGCGGCGATGCCGTCGAGATTGCGGGCATCGATGGCCGCAAAGGCGACCCAGGGGCTCAGGCCTGCGACCTGCGACCAAATGCCCATAAAGCTCAGGATGCAGATGGCTGCCAGCACAAAAAACTTGATGAGCTGCAAGGCGCCTTGCGCTCCGGCGGGCATGCGGTAAGGCTTATGTCCCTCGAGCTTGAGGGCTCGACGCAGGGGCGCGGCGAGCGCAAACACGGCATCGCCGAGCGTGCCGAAGGCACAGGCGTAGCCGCAAAAGAAGCGTCCGAACACGCAGGTAAATGCGAGGATAGCCAGGAGCAGTGCGACAAAGCCGGTGAGCTCGATGGGCTGCTGGCCGCCGAGCTGCGAAAAGACATACTTAATACCGTTAAAGCTTGCGCTAAAGACGGCGGGAAACGCCAAAAAGAACGACAGCTGGCAGACTCGTCGTAGCCCATTATGGATAAGCTCGGCGCGACGGCGCTTTTGACCTGCATTTTTGGGAGCGCGGATAATCTGCAGGGTATCGGCGATTTTCTTGCGCGCGCCGCCCTGCCTGTTGTTGGCATGCTTGGTGGTTTTGGGTCCCCCGACATTGGAATTGATGGCCATGCTACTCGCTCCCTTCGCCGGAATTCGACGCCTCGAGCGCCTGCGTAGCGCCGTTGAGGATACCGGCAGATGAGAACGTGGCACCCGAGACGGTGTCGACGGACGTGGTCTGGGCGTCGACGATGTCGTCGCAAAGGCGTTCTGCCTGCGAGAAGTACGCAGGCGTCTCACCGGCGTGGTCGATGACCTCGACGGATGCTATATAGCCGTTGTCGATGGTGACCTGCGTGGTCACGGTGCCGCCATAGCCCTGGGCCGAACCGGTAAATGTGCCATCGGTGGCATAGGGACCGCGCCCGCCGCTGCGTGCGGCGGTCTGAGCTTGCTGCTTGGCGGCGGCATCGGCTTGGGCGACCTGTACGGCCCAGGTATTAAAGCCCAGCACGACACCTGCGACAATGCAGACGTTGAGGGCTTTGATGATAAAGATATGGTTGCGCGCGATGGCGTGTCCGGCGACGACAAAGGGATTAGGCATGGGCGCTCACCTCGGCGGATGCGGGGTTGCCGCCGTTTGATGTTGTGTCGCCGGTGTCGTAGCTGTCGCTTGCCGCGCCGTCGCTGTCGCTGCCGTTATCCTCGCCGGTGCCGTGGGCTTTTTCGTATGCCGCGTGAGCCTTCTCGAGCGCGCGGGTATACGCCTTGGCGATAGCGCGGGACGAATATGTGGACCGCGAGACCACATCGACTTGAGATGGCTGCTTTTTGCCTTCGATGAGCTGGGAAATCACACCCGTATAGAGCGTTCCGCGCAGCGTGCGGCCATAGGCGGCGTAGTCCAGGTACGTTTCATTGGCCTCGTCGAAGGGGCCGAGCGTGGGATCATCGGACTCGCCGGCCGAGGATCCGTAGACATCGGTTATGCCAGTCGGGGTACCGTTTTCGATATGGACGGTGAGCGCCACATAGTACGGCGTAAACGCATCCTCGTCCTCTTCGTTTTGACATAGGGCATAGGCGGTGTAATCGCCGTCTTCGTATATCGTCGAGGTGTCGGGGTCGGGCGCCGGGTCGGGGTCGGGCGTCGGATTGGGCTCAGGCGTTGGCTCGGGTTTTGGATCCGGGGTGATGCCGGCGGCTTCGGCTGCCTTTTTGAGCGCATTGTTGACGGCGTCGCGGATGCCTTCGCTTGAGTAGGTGGCGCCGCTCACTGCGTCGACCGAAGTGGTCTGCGCCGCAATGATGCGACCGGGAACGGTTGCCCACGCGCGACCAAAGTAGGGCTCGTCATCCATGCTGCTTACCAGCTCGATGGAAGTGACCTTGCCTCCAAAGACGGTGACGCGCACCGTCATGGGGCCCTCATAGCCCTCGCCCTCGCCCAGGTAGACGCCATCGGCGTAACCGTTGGCGGGCGTGACGGTATCAATGGTGGTGTGCGGCTTTGAGCTCGAGGCGCCACCGCTTGCCGCAGGCGCGACGGCCTGTGCCAGCCCGCCCGTCGCCTGGACGAGCGCGTTGCGGATGGCCATGAGGATACCCTTGGAGGAGTACGTGGCACCCGAGACGGTATCGACGGAGGTGGATTGCGCCGCGATGACGGATGGAATCACGGCCTGCGCCCGGTTGAGGTAAGCGGCATCGTCGCCCGACGAGACGATTTGGATAGCGGTGATTTTGCCGCCCGCAACGGTAACCTGCACGGTGATGGTACCGCTAAAACCGGTGCCCGAACCGGTGTAGACGCCGTCTTTGAGGTTGGCGGCATCGATGCCGTAGTCGGAGGCGTTGAGCGAAACCCCGCTCGCGGGCTCCCCCGACTGTTTTTCGACCTGTGAGGTATCGACCTGCTTAAGTTCGGTTGCACCGGCCTGGGAGACCGGCGTGGTCTTGGCGGCATAGGTTGCCGGCACATATTGCGATACGCTCAGCGCGACGGTGGCACCCAGCGCGATTGAGGGGACCAAAAAACCGGCTCCTGCCAGCTTGCGTCCTAGGCCTGCGAGGCGGGCGGGGGTCGTATGGTCGTTATGTTCCATCAAAAAGAACTCCTTGTTGCATGCTGCGTGCGTGACCCAGGCGGTACCTGGGGCTCGTGCGCAGCTCTCGTGACGAGACGGTAAAAGCCCGCGGCGGATGCGCGTCCGCCGCGGGCGACGTTGCCTATGCGGTGCCAAGTCACCGAAAAGCGAACGACTAGTGGTTAAAACGACGACGGAGCGTGGCCCCGGCGGCAATGATGGCCGCACCCAGGGCTGCTACGATGCCGCCGGCAACGAGCTGGTTGTCGCCGGTGGTGGGCAGATCGCCCTTCGCGGCGTTCTGCTTGCTCGAGGACGAGGTTGTCGTGGTCGTCGTGATGCTCGTGGAGTTGTCCTTGGGGCTCTGGCTGGGCTTGGCGAGCGCCTCGCGGGCGGTCTTGAGCGCAGCCGTTGCCGTCTCGACGTCGGCGGCAGAGGCGTCGTCCTTCGAAAGCACGGATTGGGCTGCAGCCAGTGCGGACTGGTATGCCTTCCAGGAGTCGGCGGTGTAGTCGGACTCGTTCAGCACATCGGCGCGGCCAATCTCGACCTTAAGGTCGGTCTTCTGGTCGGTCGTTGCGGCCTTGGCGAGTGCGGCCTGAGCGTTCTGGAGCGTCGAGAGGGCGTCGGCGACCTCGTCGTCGGTAGCCGCGGGGCTTTCGTTAACGCCCTTGGCAGCGCTCAGCGCGTCCTGGAACACAGTCCAAGATGCAGCGGTGTAGGTGCCCTGGTCGTTACTCAGCTTGGCAGCGGCTTCAATCGCAGCGTTGAGCGCCGTCTTGTCGGCCGACTTGGTGTAGGTGAAGCCCAGGTTGGTGGTGTAGCCGGTGGCCTTGACCTTAATCTGGTAGTCGCCGTTGGCATTGAACACCAGCGATTTATCCTGGTTGGCGGCCGCCAGGTTAAGCGAGCCGTCGGCGTTGAAGATCTTTACCGCACCGCGGCCCTGCGCACTGTACTCGGTGCCGTTGACGGTGACCTTGGAGATGTTCGCGAGGTAGTTGGCAAGATCCTCGTCCGTGGCATCGTTGGCGGCGATGAGCTTAAGGTTTGCGGCGTCAAAGCTTGCGACGAGCTTGGAGCTGGTTGCTGTAAAGCTCGTGCTGATATCGGCGAACTTGCCACTCTTATCGATGACGGTCAGCGTGTGACTACCGGGCTTAAGAGCCGAGGCGTCAAACGTGACGGACACGGAGCTGCGCGCGTTGCTGGCGAGCGGCTCGACATCCTGACCGTCAATCTGGTAGGCGGCGTCAAAGCCTTCAGGCAAGGTGACATCGGCACTGACAGTGGCGTTGGCGCCGTCAAGCGAGGCATCCTTGGCCTCGATGGCGGCGTCGGCATCCTTGACGGGGACGTATTGGTCCATGGCAACGGTGTAGGTGCCCGTAGAGGTGTAGAACGTCACACTCTTGATGGTCTTTCCCATCATGGACTTGTAGTACTGCGAGCTCAGCGGGCTGCCGTGGGACTCGTTGACCAGACCGCAGCTCCAGGCAATCTCCTTGCCCTTCCAGATGTTCTCGACGGCGCGCATGCCATAGCCCTCGATGGTGCCGTCCGCATCGGCGGCATTGACCACGGCACCGTATACGGTCGCCTGGTTGCCGTCGGCGTCGACCATCTGCTCGCGCAGGTTCTTAAAGTCGATCTCGTAGTCGCCATACTTGCTGGAGGTCTTAAAGTCGGCGGTGACGTTTGCAAGTTCGGTGGCTTCCTTGCCCTCGACAGCGCCAAAGCTCAGGTTGCCCTCGGAATCGGCGGTGAGCTCCTTGTAATTGGTCGGAACCTCGCCGGCGGGCAGCACGTAGTAAGAGTAGTTCGCAGACTCAAACAGGGCGTCCTTGCCCGTATAGGTCGTCGTGGACTCCTTGCCCTTGATCGAGGTGGTGATCGTAACGGAGCTGTCGTCGGTCACTCGGGTGAACTTGGGCCAATCGATGTCGCCTTCGCCCACCTTGACGGCAAACGTGGCGCCCGAGATATCCGTACCGTCGGAATTGACGTGGTAGGAGCCGCTCGCCAAGCTGGAGCGCGTCTTCTGCAGCGTAGCAGAGGTCACAATGTCGGTGCCGGCGTTGTTGTTCTCGGCGGCATAGAAATCGGCGTAGGGGATGTTCATGAGTACGTAGTCGCCGGCCTGGGGATACAGGCTCACGAGCGCGTCGAGCGCGCCCTGCAGGTGAGTGATCTGCTCGGCGGCCTCGGCTTCGCCCAGGTTTTTCTTGGCGAGCAGGTCCTTGGTCTCGGCGGTTTCGGTCTCGATGGACGAGGCGGTCCAGGAGTTCTCGGTGTACTTGGACTTATCGAGGGACGTCGCCTTGTCGTAGAGCTCCTGCAGCTGGGCCTTGGTGGCGTCGGTCACCGGCTCCTTGGCGCCCACGATGTTGTCATCGGTCGCCTGGAAGGTGTAGGTGTAATCGTTGTAGCTCAAGGCGTGGACGGTAAGCTTCCAGTAGCCGGTGCCGTTGGTGCCCTCGGGTAGCTGGCAACGCTCGGATTTAGTGAGGCCCAGCTGAATGCCCATGGACTTGTGCATCCAGTTGTCGGCCGCGAACTTGGTGCCGTAGGTGGCAAGGGCGTTGGTGTAGGTCGCGTCGTCGCCGTAATAGGTCCAGGTGACACTTTGCATATTGGCGCCCAGGTCGCCATAGTTGCCGTTGAGGTCTACGCGCAGGAACTCGCCGTAGGAGCCACTCGCGTCCTTAACCGTGGGTTCAATACCCGTGGCGGTCTTGAGCTCCTGGCCCTCGATGCCCGAGTCGGTGCCGGTGGCGGCGGCCGAGAAGCTGAAGGTTCCGTTGTTGTTGGTCACGGTTTTAAGGCCGTTGGTGCCGGCGTTGACGGCCGCAACCAGGCCGGAGTAAGCGTGGAGGTTATTTTCGCCGTAGCCGCCGGCGAGTGTCTCGCCATTGGCGACAAAGCTGTGGCTCGCCTTAAAAGCCTCCAGATCACTGGTCTTGATTTTGACGGGAACATACTTGAGCCCCGTGACCTCGTGACCCGTCATGGTGTACACCGTGCCGTCGGCCGCCGTCACGGTCTTAGCCTTGCTGTCAATAGAAAAGACGTTGCCATTGACATCAACAAAGGACTTGCTGTCAGGATAATGCGAAGGGTAAATTTTTACGCCCTCGGCAGTTTCGATCACGTCGGTGCACTGATAGCTGCCGCGATGCAGGCCGTGGTTAAAGGTTGCGCGGGTCACCACGTCAAAAGCGCCCTTGTCAGCCTCGTTGCGGGAATCGAGCTCGCTCGACGAAGCGGAGGACCCTGCCGCCTGCACGCTTTCACCCGCCCAATACTCGGCCCACGTCAGGCCAGCGTAGCCGTAGGTGTACTCGTCGGTCGCAGGGGTCGACGGATTCTGCTCGTCATAGGCAGCCTGCAGGGCATTATCGACGGCAGCCTTGATGGCGTTGGACGAGATCGTGGCGGTCGAGACGGCATCGATTGCGGTAGTGTTGCCGGCAGTCTCGATTTGCTCAACGATGCCCGTATAGGACGTGCCTTTTTTGCTAAAACCGTTAACGGCCTTGTCCATGCGGTCCCAGTCATCGTCGCCCAAGCTACTGTAGTCGGCGACTTCGACCTTGTTAATTTTGCCAGACTTGATGGTTACGCTGACGTTGACGTCATACTTTCCATCAGCTGCGTTCCATTCGTCGCCAGCTTTATTGAGCGGGTCATTCGAGTCGGCCGTGGCCGTGCCCTCATACGTACCATCTGCGATTTTGGTCAAATCGTAGATGGTTGAAGAGGATGCGGCGTCGTCAGAGACGGCACTCAGGCTATACTCGGAGCTGAGGGACTTCGTTTCCTCACTGGTGGCGGAGATCGGCGCGTTGTTGGTAGCTTCGGAGCCGGTCTCCGTTGTTGCTGCTGCGGCAAAAGCGCTGGTAGGCATCATCGAGACGGTCATCGCGGCGATGAGTGCGCCTCGGCAGGCATTGCTGCCCACGGTGTTGAGCTTGCGCAGCACAGCGTTATCGTTGTGCATAGAACCTCTTTTCTATCAATCGGTTGTTGGGTGCTGCTCTCCTTTCCTTTTGCACCCGGATGGACAGTGGTCATGTGCGTCGCACATGATAGGCAAGTGCCATATAACTTATATTGCTTGGCGCAAAAAGTTAAAGGCAGTTAACAACAATACCAGAAATTACCACTGGTTAACTTGTCAATCCAATTGTCGTTTGCTTGCAACGCAAGAGCGTCGACTTTTCTGTTTGGAGCGTCTGGCTTTGTTCGGCATTCGATTTGTCGGACAGGCCGGTCAGTTGGGGGTATGCTGGAGGGGACCATCAACCCAGCGAAAGGGGAGAGCATGACGGATCAGGAAACGCCCGAGCGCGCGCATGTGACGGCCGATGATATCGAGGCCGCCAACGACCTTATCGACTTTATCGAGGCATGCCCCAGCATGTTCCATACGGCGGCGACCATTATGGCCGAGCTCGACGAGGCGGGCTTTACCTACCTGCCCGAAAATGCGGCGTGGGACATCGAGCCGGGCGGGCGTTATTACACGCAGCGCAACACCTCGAGCGTTGTTGCCTTTAAGGTGGGCGAGGACCTGGCCGCAACGTGGGGTGAGGACGGCGTTGCCGGTGACTATCATTTTCAGCTCACGGCATCGCACAGCGATTCGCCGACGTTTAAGGTCAAGGCCGTGCCCGAGCTCGACGGCGCGGGCGAGACGCTGCGCCTGAACACCGAGGCCTACGGCGGCATGATCGACTACACCTGGTTCGACCGTCCGCTGGCACTCGCGGGCCGCGTGCTGGTGCGCGAGGGCGACCGTATTGAGAGCCGTTTGCTTGCCACCGAGCGCGAGGTCGCTATCATCCCGAGCCTTGCCATCCACATGAACCGTGGCGTTAACGAGAGCTTTGCTCCCAACCGAGCTGTTGACCTGTGCCCGCTCATCAGCGCTGGTGACCTTAAACAGGGCGACTTTGACGCCCTGATCGCCGACGAGCTGGATGTTGAGCCCGAGCAAATTCTGGGCCGCGATCTGTTCCTGGTCAACCGCCAGGATGCGCGCATTTGGGGCTGGGCTGACGAGTTCATCTCGACGCCCAAGCTCGACGACCTGGCCTGCGCCTACACCTCGCTGCAGGCATTTTTGGGTGCTGAGAACGCGCACGACGTTTCGGTCTTTTGCTGCTTTGATAACGAGGAGGTTGGCTCCGAGACCAAGCAGGGCGCCATGTCGACGTTCTTGGCCGATGCGCTACGCCGCATTAACGGCTCGCTGGGCTTTGACGACGAGTCGTACCATCGCGCCCTTGCCGCATCGATGCTCGTGAGCTGCGACAACGCGCATGCCGTGCATCCCAACCACGCCGAGAAGTGCGATGCCCGCAACCAGGTGGTGCTCAACGGCGGTATTGTCATCAAGGAGGCCGCCAACCAGCACTACTGCACCGACGCCTTTAGCCGCGCGGTGTTCCAGGCCATCTGCGACGACGCCGACGTGCCCACGCAGGCATTCGCCAACAAGAGCGACATGGCCGGCGGTTCCACCCTCGGCAACCTGTCTAATATGCAGGCGAGTATACACGCCGTGGACGTGGGCCTGCCGCAGCTGGCCATGCATTCGAGCTACGAGACCGGCGGCGTGCGCGACGTGATGTACGCCATCCGCGCCCTCACCGCCTTCTACGAGCGAAACCTAACCATCAACGGAGCCGAAAGCGTAGAGCTCTAAATGCAAGCCGAAGACGAGAAGACCGAGGGCAGGTCTCAACTAATCGATCAGGGGTCGAAGCTGTTCGCCACCGCTTGCCATGAATCGGGAATCGACGTGTCCAACGCGTGGCCAGCGAGCGATGAAGAACTCAAACGTAGCGCCTATTCGGACCATTATGGTAAGGAGATGGACTGGCTCTAATAGGCGAAACGTCGAAAACGCCAGATGAATGCCTGATATCACTTTGACAAAAGTATCGCAGGCAAAACCAACGTAATGGTGCAAACTAACCTGACCCCATTGCACCAAAAAGGGAGAATGCCGCAGGTCGGACAAAAGTCAGCGAGAGCCCGCCAGAGCGAGCAAGGTGACGTGAAAGAGGAGGGCATAGGCCTTTTGGCCATGCCCGACGATTGAACGTCAGATTGCCGCTCTGGCGGGCTCGCAGCGTCGACCGGTCCGCCGTTCGTTAGAACGGCGGAACCCTAATGTTCGATCCAACAACGTAAAGTTTCGCCAGCTTGCAGGTGACGCAGATTCTCCGCGGCGATGTCGACCACATTGTTGAGCGTGGCTGCCAGGTGAAACCAACCGGAGACGTGCGGCGTGATGAGCATGTTGGGTGCATCCCACAGTGGGCTTGTCTCAGGCAGCGGCTCGGGGTCGGTGACGTCGACCGCGGCGCCGGCGAGATGACCCGACTCCAGGGCGGCAACCAAGTCGTCGGCGACCACAAGATCGCCGCGGCCGCCGTTGGCAAAGAAGGCGCCCGGTTTCATCGCGGCGAAGAACTCGGCGTTCGCCAAGCCGCGGGTCTCGGGCGTGCTGGGCATAAAGGATGCGACGACGTCGGCCTCGGCTAGGCGCTCGGACAGGGCGTCCATGCCGTCTATGTCCTCAAATACAATGGGGTAGACGAGTGGATGGCGCTTGATGCCGCGGACGTGCGCGCCCATGCTGCGGCAGAGCGTGGCAAAGTGGCCGCCGATATCGCCCGCGCCTAGCACCAGCACGTTGGCGTTTTTGAGCGAGGTAACCGGCCCCAAATCCTCCCAGCGATGCTCGCGCTGCAAGTCGTGATAGCCGGGCAGGCGCTTCATCATGGAAAGGACCATGGCAAACATGTGCTCGCTCACGGCCTGGCCGTAGGCGCCCACCGAGCAGGAGAGCTTAGCGTCGGCTGGCACGGTGCCGGCGGCCAAGTAATCGTCATAGCCCGCGGTCTGCAGTTGCAGTAGCTGGAGGTGCTCGCATGCGGTAAGCAGAGCAGGGTCTATGTTGCACAAGATTACGTCGGCACTGGCGGCCTGCTCACGCGTGATGGAGTCGGCGCTCGTGTAGATAAAGTCCTCGCCCGGAGCGCTCGACTCAAGAATTGCGCGATGGCGGTCGTTGACGGGCAGCAAAACCAGGATGTTCACAAGCAGTCCTCTCCGCTTGACCTGCCAAAAAGGGACAGGTTTATTTTGGCAGGTTTTATCAGGCAAAACGCTATAAAAACGCCGGGCTTCGCGACGGCTAACATATCCATCGCGAAGCCCGGCGCATCTACAGCTACCAGCTCAGCAGCTCGTAACCGCCCTCGGTCACCACGAGCTGTACCTCGCACTGGGCCGAATCGCTGCCGTCCTTGGTGCGCACGCACCAACCGTCGCCCTTGCTGATCTTGATGTCGGGCGCTCCGGCGTTGACCATGGGCTCAATGGTAAAGACCATGCCCGGGGCCATGATGGTGTCCACATCGGGCGCCTCGGTGGTAAAGCCCACAAACGGGTCCTCGTGGAACTCTTTGCCAATGCCGTGTCCGCCGTACTCGCGCACTACGCTAAAGCCGGCGTCCTCGACCGTCTTTTGCACGGCCTCGGCCATAACGGAGAGCGGCAGCCATGGCTTGACGGCTGCCAGACCCGCCTCCACGCTGGCGCGGGTGACGTCGACCAGGCGCTGGCGCTCGGCAGAGACCTCGCCGATGCAGAACATGCGGCTCGAGTCGCTAAAGTAGCCGTCCAGGATCGTGGAGCAGTCCACGTTGATGATGTCGCCCTCGTGCAGCACATCCGCATCGCAGGGGATACCGTGGCAGACGACGTCGTTGATCGAGGTGCACACGCTCTTGGGATAGCCCTCGTAGTTAAGATCGGCCGGCGTGCCGCCGTGCTCGACGGTGTAGTCGTAGATCATCTGGTCGATCTGGTTGGTAGTCATGCCTGCGGCGATATGCTCGCCCACATAATCGAGCACGCCCACGTTGATGGCGGCCGAGCGCTTGATGCCCTCGATATCGGCGGGCGTCTTGTAGAGCGTGCGGGGCAGGACCTCCCAGCCCTCTTCCCACAGGCGCTCGAGGCGCTCATCAAAGGCGTTATGGCATTTCTTGTATTTCTTGCCGCTGCCGCACCAGCAAGCGTCGTTGCGGCCGGGCACGGGTCCTTTGTCATACATGGCTAACTTCCTTTCATCCGCAGCTAGTATAGCCCACCCACGCGTCCATTAAAGTTGCGGTGATATAGTTCCGATTTAAGCGGTTTAACAGCATAAACAGGAACTATATCACCGCAACTGATGGAGCGGGATGGCGGGCACTGGCTGCTGCGTGGTTTTGCTAGTAGCTCACCTGGCAGGGAATGCCGAGGGCGCGCACGCGTGCGGCAATGGCATCGAGCACCTCAGGCGCCGCTTTGGCAAGGCCGGCGACTGGCGTCTCGCGCGCCACCGTGTAGATGGTCGCCTCCTGCGGACGAATGCGCTCGAGCGCCGCGAGCCAGGGGGCAACGTACTCCTCGCCGGTGTTGTCGATGAGCTTGCCCTGATACTCGCCGGTCAAAAAGATCGTCTGGATAATGACGTGGCCGTTAAAGCTCGCGAACGTCTCGATCTGGTGCTCGACGTCGTAGGGGCCAACAGGCTGGTCGAGCAGCTGGATAAACGCCGGGTCGACCGTATCGAGCTTGAGGATGTTGTCGTCGACCCTCATGAGCGCGTCGTGCACCTCGGGGCGGTCGGCGCGCGTACCGTTGGAGAGTACGGCGATTTTGGAGTTTGGGGCAAGCTCGTCGCGCAGCGCGACGGCGCCGGCGATGGCCTGCGGAAACTCCGGTGCGGCGGTGGGCTCGCCGTTGCCTGCGAAGGTGATCACATCGGGGAGCTCGCCCTCGGCTGCCATCTCGCGCAGCTTTGCCTCGAGCGCGTCGAGTACCACGGCAGCTGTGTTGTACGGCTCATGACAGGGGCGCTCGGCGTTGAGGCCGTTTTCGCAGTAAATGCAGTCGAACGTGCAGATTTTGCCGCTTGCCGGCATCATGTTGACGCCGAGCGAGAGACCAAGGCGACGGCTGCGAACGGGCCCAAAGATGGGGCTGGCATTCAAAAACGTAGACATAGGCATATGCTCCTCAAGACAATTGTGCCTAAGCATAGCATCGGCTCCAAAGCAAGGTACGGGCCCTTGCTTTACAAGTTTCGTTTTTTCACGTCGCTCATTATGCCGTGCCATGAAAAGCCTCGGGTCGGGTACAGTTAATCTGTTAACAAGGCGCAAGGCAATGCGGGTCCATCCAACCGCACTGACGTGCAACTGGATGAGCATTGATGATGGGGGCACAACATGGATTTTACGGTCGAGAATGCGGGCACCACGATTGCCTGTCGCGAATATGCCGGCCCAGATGTGTCGCCTGATACTCCTGCCTTGGTGTGCGTGCACGGCGCTTGTGTCGACGGCACATTTTTTGACGGTATCGCTTGTGAGCTCAGCCGCAACTACCGCGTAATTGCCTACGACCGCCGCGGCTGCGGTGGCAGCAGCGATGCGGCAGACGGCAGCTATGATCTTGCCGCACAGGCCGCCGACCTGCAAGCCGTGATCGAACACGTTGGCGCTCCGGCAAATGTGCTTGCGCATAGCGCCGGTACGTTGGTGGCGCTGGAGCTTCTTCGCACCGAACCCCATCTCGTCGCCCGTGCGATTCTGCATGAGCCGGCTGTGTCGGCCGAAGGCGTCGGCATGGGCGCAGCTCCGGTTTTGCTCGATATGATTGCGGCTGGAAAGGTTTCAAGGGCGCTCCGGCTTTTCTTGGGAGCCCTCGGCGACTTGGACCCCGAGGCTCCTGGGACGACCGAGGCAGAAGCCAAGCATGCCCTGCGCAATGGTCGTTGCTTTATGGCCAATGAATACGGAACAAATATGACATATGCTCCCGACTGGGAGCACGCCCGCGCGTCAAAGGCGGTGTCGGCCGTGTTTTTGGGCGAGCTTTCGGTCGATACACCCCGCGAGGCTGGCACGCGAGCGGCTGCCGAATATCTCGATTGTCCCCTTGTGACGATTCCGGGCGCGCATAACGGTCTGCGCGATCGCCCCGTTGCGGCGGCAAACGCCGCTCGCGATGTCTTGGAGCGTTAGCACGCTCGATGACCTGCGGGGAGAGGGGTTGTTAGCGTTTCGTCATTGTTAACGAATGCGCCCATAACCGCGCGCCCGCGGCTCCATTACCGCCGCTTGCCAGGTCATAAAAATGTAACGATAATCGCGCGTTTGCCTTCAGCTGTTAGATGTTACCCTTGTACCAATTGATATGCACCGTTGCCGTGCGTAACGATAGAAAGGGCCCCATATGCTCAATAATCACGAGGTCAATCTAACCGACGAGGAGGCTGCCGCTGAGGTCGCCCGCGTCGCGAAGACCTACCCCGTGGTGCGTTTGCTGTCGGCCGATCAGATTAAGAGCGAGCCTAACTGCCTGCTCGCCGGCAATCGGTGCCCTTGTCTGCGTCAGTCGAGTCTTGAGGCCTTGGCAGATTCCGATGAGGTGTCGGAGCAACTGCTCAACGATGGTGTTGAGTACCGCGCCCGCCTACGCCCTCTGAAGGTCGAGGGCGAGCCTCACGTCCTGCTGATGGTGCGTCCGATCGATGAGCAAGAGGCTGCAGAAGAGGACCTCGTCTACACCGACGTGCTGACGAGTGTGCGAAATCGCCGATATTACGAGGAAAAGCTCCGTAGCGCCCGCATGAATGCCGGCGTTGCGGTGATCGACCTTGATGATTTTAGGGTCTTCAACGATACGTGTGGCCGTCATGCCGGCGACCTTGCGCTCGGTGCTGTGGCGACAGCCATACGCAGCGGAATTCGTTCGACTGACGAGCTCGTACGCTATGGCTGCGACAAGTTTGTGGTCGTCATGCCCAATATTCCCTCCGATGACTTCACCCGTCGCCTGCATCAGGTGTCCGATGCCGTTCATGCCACGATTGTTCCGGGCCATGAGTACGTGAGCTTGACGGCATGTGTTGGTGGCGTTCGCATTCATGGCGAGACGGTCGATGAGGGCGTTGGCCGCGCTGTCCAGTTATTGAGCCGCGCTAAGGCAAAAGCCGGTACGGTCGTGACCGATGCCGATTCCATCGAGGCCTTCCAAAGCGAAAAGCCTTTGGTGCTTATTGTCGATGACTCCGAGATGAACCGAGCCATTCTCAACGAGATGCTCAAGGACGAGTATTGCATCCTCGAGGCCGATAACGGTTGTGCGGCGCTCGACATGGTCGACCGCTATGGCGATGAGTTGTCGCTCGTGCTGCTGGATATTGTCATGCCGGGCATAAGCGGCTTTGAGGTGCTGGCCGATCTTTCGCGCCGATCGGGTATCGACAATCTGCCTTTCATCATGATTTCGAGTGAAGATTCCGATGATATGGTTCTGCGCGCGTACGAGCTGGGCGCCTCGGACTATATCAACCGCCCGTTTGATTCCCGTGTCGTGCGTCGCCGTGTAAGCAACACCATCCGCCTATACGCCAAACAGCGCCGCCTGACGAGTTTGCTGTCCCAGCAGTACAACGAGCGCGTCAAGAACAGTCGTATGCTCATCGACATCATGGCCGGCGTCATGGAGCTTCGCAACGGCGAGAGCGGCAGGCACGTTACGAACATCGAGAAGCTGACCGAGCTACTGCTTGGCTGTCTGGTCCGGCGTAGCGGCACGATCTCCCTCGACAATGAGGAACGCTCCACGATCGCCCTGGCTTCGGCGCTGCACGATATCGACAAGATGTCGATTGACGATGCGATTCTCAACAAGCCCGGACGCCTTACGCCCGAGGAGTTCGAGATTATGAAGACGCATACCACGATCGGCGCCGACATGCTGCGTGAGCTGGGTAGCCATCACGCCGGCAATGCGCTTATGGAATATGCGTACCAGATTGCGCGTTGGCACCACGAGCGCTGGGACGGCAAGGGCTATCCCGATGGCCTTAAGGGCGACGAAATTCCCATTGCCGCACAGGTGGTTTCGGTGGCCGACGTGTACGATGCCCTGACGAGCGTGCGCGTGTACAAGGACGCTATCCCGCACGAGGAAGCGATCAAGATGATTCTGGACGGTAAGTGCGGCACCTTTAACCCGTTGCTGCTCGACTGTTTGCTCGAGGTGCAAGACCAAATTGCCGAGACGTTGGCGCGCCCCGCCGATGTCGTCGCGTTTCCCACGATTTAGTTTGACCAAAGGAGTTTTTAATCCATGATTTCCATGCGTGAGGCGTATGAGAAGATCGGCGCTAATTATGATGACGCGTGCGCTCGGCTGATGGGCGAGGAAATGCTTGCCCGCTTTGCCCTCAAGTTTTTGGATGACGAGAGCATGGACAAGCTGGAGGCCGCCATGGCGGCAGGAGACGCCGAAGGTGCGTTTATGGCAGCGCACACGCTCAAGGGCGTGAGCCAGAACCTGGGATTCGATAATCTGTACGAGCCGGCGGTTGTGGTGACCGAAGCACTGCGCGGCGCCGATGCCGTTGACGGCGCCCGCGAGGGGATGCATGCGTTGCAGCAGCAATATGCGGCTACGATGTCGGCCCTGCGCGAAGCGGCTGAATAAGAGCTTGCAGAGCTTGCGAGCCTTGGGTTGCGTGCCGGCCACATATAGGTAAAAGGGCGCCCCGCCGGACCATGTGGCCGGCGGGGCGCCCTTTTGTGTTGTGCTGTCCGTGAACTAACGAGCCTGCTTAACCTTTGCTGCTGCCTCGACAAACGACTTCCACAGGTTAAAGTCGGTCTCGAGCGTCTGCCAGGTGTACTCGGGATGCCATTGCACGCCCAGGCAGAAAGGCTGGCCTTCGACCTCGATGCACTCGGGAACGCCGTCGGTTGCCTTGGCGACCAAGCGCGTGCTTTTACCCAGACGGTCGACGCAGCAGTGGTGTGCGGAGTTGGTCTGGATAAGTCTGTGCCCGCCAACCGCGCGCTCCAGAAGCGAGCCCGGCACGACCTCGACGGGATGTACAGGGTCGTTGAGCACGTGGGTATGGCGCCACTGCGTGCGCCCCTCGCGAGCGCCCAGGCTCGGTACGTCCATGCACAGGGTGCCGCCAGTGGCGACATTGAGCAACTGCGTGCCGCGGCAGGTGGTAAAGAGCGGCTTTTTGGCACGGAGCACCTCGCCGACCAGCTTAAACTCAAAGCTATCGCGAATCTCGCAGCAGAGGGTGGGGTCGTAGGGTCGATCGTCGCCCCAGCGCTTGGGGTTGACATCCGGGCCGCCGGGAATGGCGATGCCGTCGGCGATATCAACGTAATGTCGGATGACCTCAATGTCCTCGGTGATGGACATCTGCAGCGGCAGGCCGCCAGCGGCAAGGATGGCATCGACAAAGACACTTGCGATTTCCTCGTTGGGGGAGAGCATCTCGGTTAAAAACGGCTCTGCCTCTTCCCAGCGCGGCGCGACGAGGATGAGCGGACGGTCGGCGGGGGCGACGTCGACATGCGGGGTGTAGAACGATGAAGTGCGAGTTCCGATCATAGGTGTAACTTTCGAGTTTGGATGGTCATGGCGAGCGAACATGGCAATTGGGTTAGTGGCCCTTGATGGAGTTGAGGAAGTCCTGGGCGCGCTTGGTCTGGGGGTGGTCGAAGAACTCGTCGGGCGTGCCGGTTTCCACGATCTGGCCGTCGGCCATAAACACGACGCGGTCGGCTACGCGGCGGGCAAAGTTCATCTCATGCGTAATGACGATCATCGTCATGCCCTGCTGGGCCAGGCGAACCATGACCTCGAGCACCTCGTTGATCATTTCGGGATCGAGGGCGCTTGTGGGCTCGTCAAAAAGCATGGCCTTGGGCTGCATGGCGAGCGAACGGGCGATGGCCACGCGCTGCTGCTGGCCGCCCGAGAGCTGTGCGGGCACCTTATCGGCCTGTTCGGCCACGCCCACGCGGCTCAGCAGGTCCATGGCGCGCTCACGAGCTTCCTCCTTGGACACGCCCAGCACATCGACCGGCCCCAGCATGACGTTCTGCAGTACGGTCATATGTGCGAACAGGTTGAACTGCTGAAACACCATGCCCAGTTCGGCACGCATGCGGGCAAGGTCCTTGCCTTCCTGCGGCAGGGGCTCGCCCTCGATGAGGATCTCGCCCGAGTCGATGGTTTCCAAGCGGTTGATGGTGCGGCACATGGTCGACTTGCCCGAGCCCGAGGGCCCGATCACAACGACGACCTCGCCGCGGTCGACCGAGAGATTGATGTCGTTGAGGACGTGCAGATCGCCATAGTGCTTATCGACGTGTCTGAGCTCGATCAGCGGCTGATTGCCGGTGGAAGAGGTGCTCTGTGCCATGGTGCTCGGCTCCTTATGACTCGAAATGGTAAAGCGTTAGCGGATGATGGTCGCGCCGGTCTTGTGTGAAACATAGACAGCGGCCTTGTTGATCGCGACGTTGATGAGGATGTAGATGACCGCGATAACCAGGTAGACCGACACGAGGGCGTCGTAGTTGGTAATGAGCACGCGGGCGTTTTGCATGAGGTCGGGGTAGCTCACCACGTAGGCGACGGTAGTGTCTTTGACTACGACTACAAGCTGCGAAATCAACGACGGAATGATAAACCGAATAGCCTGCGGCAACACAATTTTAAAGGTGATTTTGGCCTTGGAGAGACCGAGCGCCTGGGCTGCCTCGACCTGACCGCGCGGCACGGCATTGACGCCGGCGCGGAAAATCTCGGCCAGCACGCCGGCCGCAGCGAGCGCGACAGGCAGCGTGAGCATCCAAAACGACGGTAGCGCGATCTTGTACTGGGGCAGCACCAAAAAGAAGAAGTAGATGAACAGCAGGCTCGGCACGCCGCGGAAGAAATCGGTGAGCACACGGCAGACCAGCTGTAACGGCTTGATGCCGCTGGTACGGCCGAGCATAAGGGCTAAGCCCAGTACCAGTGCAATGACGCCGGCGGTGAGTGCGACTTTAACGGTGCCCTCAAAGCCGGCAAGCAGGAACTTCCAGGTGGTGAGGTGCGTAAAGAAATACCAATAGTGGACCGAAAGCTGGCCGGTCACATAAAAGCGCTGCAGCACGAGGACGACGAGCACGGCGACGGCAACAAGCGAGATGGCGGTGCCGATGCGAATCTTGGCGCGCATCTTGGGGCCGGGAGCCTCGTAGAGCGCATCGCGCATGGTAAGCGCGGAGGTGGAGTGCTTGCTCATCGGAGGATCCTCACCTTCTTATCGATGTAGTTGCCAATGTGGCTCACCACAAAGGCCGTGCCCAGGTAGCCGAGCGCCGAGATAAAGAACGCGGCGACGCCGCCGAGCGAGCGCGTGTTGATGTAGCTCACCACGCCGGTGAGCTCCTGCGGTTTAAGCGGCACCTGACTGCCGAGCGCGGTGGTAAGCATGACGGCGATAAAGAGGTTGGTCATGGGCAGCACGCTCGAACGCAGCGCCTGCGGAATCACGATCTTGGCGAGGATACGGCTGAAGCTCATACCGAGCGAGCGGGCGGCTTCCACCTGGCCGACGCCGACGGTGTTGATGCCACTCATGAAGTTCTCGGAGCCAAAGGCCGAGCCCAAAAGGACCGTAGCGACGATAACGCAGGTGCGGTAGGGCAGAACGACCTTGAGCGGCGGCAGCGCATAGACGACGATGATGAGCAGCGCGATGCCGGGGATGTTACGGAAGACCTGGACATACAGGTCGCCAAAGACGCGCAGCGGCTTGAGCGGCGACACGCGCATCACAGTGACGGCGACGGCCAGCACCATGGCGATGGCAAACGACTCAAGCGTCATGCCCCAGGTTGCTAGCAGCGCGTCGATATAGTTCTGGCCATAGAGCGACCAGAGCTCGGAGAGACTCATGCGGACCTCCCGCCGGTAAGGAAAGGGGCTCCCGTGTGTACGGAAGCCCCGACAACTCAGTGAGGAAACAGTTTAGCGCAATAAAGCGCATCGTGCGTTTCCGTATGGTTTCGCAGCGGCCGTTACCAGACTCGCTGTCTAGGCGCCGACCTCGGGCAGCTCGGGAACATTGGTGTCGCCCGTACGGTCGCCAATGCAGATCTGCCACAGCTCGGTCCAGGTGCCGTCGTCCTCGATCTTCTTAAGGAAGTCGTTGACGAAGGCAACGCCGTCGGAATCGAGCGGCAGGCCGATGCCATAGGGCTCCTTGCTGCCGAAGGGCTTGCCGGCGATCTTGTACTTACCGGGCTCGCGGACCAGGGCGCTCTGCTGCATGTTGTTATCGATGACGTAGGCGTCAACGCGGCCCTGCTGGAGTGCTTGGCGGGCCTCCTCGTCGGTCTTGAACTCCTGCTGGCTGGCCTTGGGAACGAACTCCTCCAGGATGGCGGGGCCGTTGGAGCCAGACTGGACGGCGACGTTCTTGTCGGCCAGGTCGTCGACGCTCTTAATGTCGTCGTTATCGGCGAGCACCAGGATGGCCTGCTGAGTGTAGTAGTAGGGGCCGGCGAAGGAGACGAGCTTCTTGCGCTCGTCAGTGATGGTGTAGGTGGCAAAGACGGCGTCTACCTGGCCGTTCTGCAGGACCGACTCGCGCGTGTCCGAGGTCACCTGGGTGATCTCGACCTTGTTCTCGCCCAGAATGTAGTTGGACAGGAGCTGTGCGATACCGGCATCGAAGCCGCGGGTCTGACCGTCTTTCTCGTTGAGGAGGGAGAAGAGCGTGGAGGTCTGAACGCCACCGATCTTAAAGACGCCGGCGTCCTTGACGGCCGTGGCCCAGGTGCTGGCGGCGATGGCGTCGTCATCGGCCCTGGGGCCGTTGTCGACGAGCTTGTCGAACGCCTTGGCGTCGAGCGTGGTAGAAGCCTCGGTATCTTCGGAGCTCTTGGAGGAGCCAGCGGCGGAACCCTTGTCGGCCTCGGCACTGGTGTCGGAGCAGCCGGCAAGACCAAGGCCGGCGACGGTTGCGAAGGTGGCGGCGACGAAGCCGCGGCGGTCGAGAACGACCTGCTGGGAGAGGTTTTTGCTCATGGGAGAACACCTTTCTCAATAAAATCCCTAGCGGTTGAGTAGAGTTATACCCTATCCCGCTCAAATGGGTCAACACGAAATAACTCAGAAACATACTTACTTTATGGGTTATTCTAGCTACCAAAAAGGGACAGGTTTATTTTGGCAGGTTTTATCTGGGTAAACGCCGAATATTGCAGCTGCATCGGTCAGAACCACCACAAAGGGGACAGGCACCTTCGTGGTGGTTCTGACCGATGCAGCGGCATTCCTTGCTGTTTTGTCTCAATCTGTAACATCTGGACGGCCAACAGGTCTCTATCTGTTACAGATTGAGACAAAGGTCAGGGACTAAGACGTCTTGTCTAGATCTGTAACGGTTAGACGGGAATTTGGGCACTAGATGTTACAGATTGAGATAACCGCACCGCGAAAATAAAAACCTCCGCAGGGGTGCTTCCCTTGCGGAGGTATTTTACTCGTTGAATAGTCTTGCGGCTTCGGCGGCCATGTTCTCGACCGTCATGCCGTTCTGCGCGAGCAGTTCGTTGGGGTCGTAGCGGTCGGGGAAGCCCTTGGCGATGCCGAAGGTGCGCGTGCGCAACGGCGTGCATGCCAGATAGCATGCCACGCGTTCGCCCCAGCCGCCGTCCAAGATGCCGTCTTCGATGGTCACGACAACGCGATGCTCGGCGGCAAGGCTGTCGAGGAACTCGCGGTCGAGCTCGGTTGCGAAGCGAGGGTTGACGAGCGTGGCCTCGATGCCGCACTCGGCAGTCAGACGGTTTGCCACGCGCTCGCCCAGCTCAAAGAAATCGCCGAGCGCGAGCACTGCTACGTCGCGACCTTGGCGCACCACGTTGTAGCGAACGGCGCTGTAGTCGGTGTTCTCGGCGGGCGCAAGGTCGGGACGGCTTACCAGGCCGATGCCCGGTACGCGGATCGCCACGGGATGCTCGCGGTGGTCGAGCGACCAGCTCAGCATGGACAGATATTCCTCCATGCAGGCCGGCGCCAAGTAGTGCATGTTGGGAAGACCGCCCAGCATGGAAATATCAAAGAACGAGAGGTGCGTCTCGGACGTGGTGCCAAAGATTGACGCACCAAACACCAAAATGGTTGCCGGGGCGTCGTTGAGGCACAGGTCGTGCCACAGCTCGTCGTAGGCGCGCTGCAAAAACGTGCCGTACACACCAAAGACTGGCTTGGCGCCCGAGCGCGCAAGCGCGGTGGCAAAGGTCACGGCGTGCTCCTCGGCAATGCCCACATCGACGAACTGTTTACCGGCGGCAGTGCGAAGCTCGGGTGTAAAGCCCATGATGTAGGGCGTGGCGGCCGTGATGCCCACGACCTGCGGATCGCGCTCGATGGCGGCGCTCAGGGCCTCGCCCGTAATGTCGGCATAGGTGCGCGGCGCAGGCTCGCTCGGATGACCCGGGCAAAGTTTGCGGCCGGTTGCCATATCGAAGGGCCCCACATGATGCCAGTGTTCGGGGTCGCTCTGGGCCGGCTCAAAGCCCTTGCCCTTGGCGGTGGAGATGTGCAGCACGATGGGATGATCGATATTGCGCAGCTCCTGCAACGCGTCGACGAGGGCCAACACGTCGTTACCGGCGTCCAGATAGCGGTAGTCGAGCCCCATCGCGCGGAAAACGTTGCGCTCACAGGTGCCGTTGCTGGCGCGCAGCTCGGCCAGATTGCGATACAGGCCACCGTGGTTCTCGGCGATGGACTGGTCGTTGTCATTGACGATGATGATTAGGTTGCTATCGAGTTCGGCGGCATTGTTAAAGCCCTCAAACGCCAGGCCGCCCGAAAGCGAGCCGTCGCCAATGATGGTGATGACGTTGTACGTATCGCCCGCCAGGTCACGAGCGTGCGCCAGGCCGCAGCCCAGGCTCACCGACGTGGAGGTATGGCCCATGGCGAACAGGTCGTGCTCGGACTCGTCGGGATTGGCAAAGCCAGAAGCCTCACCATAACGTTCCGGATCGATATAGGTGTACGCGCGCCCGGTCAGCGCCTTGTGAGCGTAGGTCTGGTGCGAAACGTCAAAGACAATCTTGTCGATAGGGGAGTTAAACACGCGATGAAGCGCAACCGTAAGCTCAACGACGCCCAGGTTGGGGGCAACGTGTCCGCCGACGGCGGCGGAGCTTTCGAGGATGGCGTGGCGAATCTCGTCGCAGAGCTGCGGGAGCTCGGCACGATTAAGAGCCTTGACGTCCTCGGGCGTTGTCGTTTGCGTAAGCAGCATCGTTGTGGGTTACTCCATGCGAATCGAGCGCCGGCGCTCCCTCGGCCGGCACAATTGCACAAGACAGTCTCGCACATTTTGGCGTTTGATATGTGACGGCGGCGCGGTAATTCGTCAACTGGTGGGGCAAAACGTTTTGTCCGATGCCATACTGATATGTTCCATGATGTTTTTATCGATTGTGCACGGGCCGTGGCTTGTCGCCGTGAGTCGCTGGAAGGAGGCAGCATGTCCGATGCCGTTCGTGCCGAAAAAATCGCGCACGAGGTCGACTATGCCGCCCGCCAGCTGGCCCAGGCGGGCCGCTTGGACCTGACGCACGAGTTTATCCAGCATGGCGACGTGACGGTCTATGCACATGTGACTTCGGTAGCGCGGGCGAGCCTGTCCTTTGCCGAGCGCTTGGGCCGTGCTGGCATTTCGGTCGACCGTGCTTCATTGCTGCGCGGGGCCCTGCTGCACGATTACTTTCTCTATGACTGGCACGATCCCGACCCAAGCCATCGGCTGCATGGCTTTCGTCACCCGTTTTTTGCCCTGGCACGTGCGGAGGAAGATTTTGAGCTGACGCCGCGCGAGCGGAATATTATCGTGCGGCATATGTTTCCGCTGGTGCCAGTGCCGCCGACGTGTCGTGAGGCTTGGATTGTATGCCTGGCAGATAAATGGTGCGCTCTGCGCGAGACGGTCGCCGGTCGTCTGCGGCGCAAAGGCGGCGCGAACGATTCGAACGAGGGCTCGAGTGACGGCTCGAGCAAAGATTCGAGCGAGAAGAGGAGAGGGTAGACGGTGGGGACCGCGATTGATATGGCGTTTGGCGGCGCGACGCTTGCCGCCTGCCCACTCTCGGCACTGGTGCTCTCGTTTGCCTTTTACGGGTTTTGCGGTTGGGCATGGGAGTCGACAGTATGTGCCATGCTTAATCACGGACGATTTGCCAACAGCGGCTTTTTGCTGGGGCCGTGCTGCCCAATCTATGGCGCGGGCGGCATTGCCTGCTGGCTGCTGTTGCGCGGGATTCCGGATGCCTCGAGCCAGTTTGTCGCTGCAGCACTCGTCTGCAGCGTGATTGAGTACAGCGTAGGCGTGCTGTTGGAAAAAACAACGGGCGCTCGCTTTTGGGACTATTCGCACCTGCCGTTTAACCTGCACGGACGCATCTGCCTGTACTGGGCATGCGCGTTTGGCTTGGGTGCGTTGTGCATTTGCCGTTTAGTGGAGCCGGCATTGCTGGGGCTGCTTGGCCATCTGCCGGTGCTGATTGTGCGGCTGTCCGCCTTTATCGTCGCGGTCGCGATGATGGTCGACGCGGTATGCTCGTTGGCGAGCTGGCGGCGACTGTCTGATCAGCTGGAGCGAGTCCGGGCCGACCTTGCCGACCGCATCAACGAGTCGCTTGCCGATGCCTCGGACTCAATGCTCGAACGTATTCCCGATTCGGCGATCGACTCGGTGGCACAGACGCATATCCGCAGCCGTGCCGTTAACGCGTGGCTGGCGGAGCTGGGCGACGCGACGCTCGATGCCCTTCGTGAGAAGGCTTCGATGCCGACGTTTATCTCGGATGGTGCTCGCGGCCTGGCGCTTGCCGCCCGCCGCGTGGCCGATGCCGCGCCGAGCATGCCGCGTCCGTCGCTCAGTCGCCGCCTTGCCGGCAAGCGCATGAGCCGTCCGGTGCCGAGCGTGTCGCTCAGCCGCCGCGACCTACGCTTCTTTAACGCCTTCCCGCGCCTTCGCATCAATCGCTACGAAGGTGTCATTCGAGCAACTAATCTCCGCGACCGCGCCCACGAGCTGTTTCGGCGCTAGCCGGGACGGGCGCGCTCACGGCTCCCTTGCTCGCGTATTTCCCGTCCGTTTCGCATCCGTTGCCGTGCCGTTTCCAAGATTGCGGCACCGTTTCCATTCGACAACGCAGCGTTTAACAACGCCGTATCTGGTCTACACCAGTTGCCCCTCGGCCGCATTATGGGCGCCGACAACGTTCATGCGATCAAGGGGGAGCGAATGTACGATACGGGATCGACAACGTTTATGCTCATCTGCACCATGCTCGTGTTTTTAATGACACCGGGTCTGGCGTTTTTCTATGGCGGCCTGTCCAGGCGCAAAAATGTCATCAACACCATGCTCATGTGCTTTGGCGCCATTGGCCTGGTTGGTGTGCTGTGGATTGTTGCCGGCTGGTCGCTGGCCTACGGCGGCGACGGTTCCAGCCCGTTTATTGGAGGCCTTGACCAGCTGATGTGCCTGCCGGTGCTCGGTCAGGTGCTGCAGGCGGCCGAGGGCAATGCCGCGGACGGTGCCGTCTACCCTCAGATCATTAACATCGCCTTTCAGATGGCATTTGCCATGATCACTGCTGCTATCGTCACGGGCAGCCTGGCCGGCCGCGTTAAGTTTGGTGCCATGACGGCCTTCCTGGGCATTTGGCTGCTTGTGGTCTATGCGCCGCTTGCCCACATGGTTTGGGGCGGCGAGGGCTCCTTTATCGGTGACATTATCGGCGCACTCGACTTTGCCGGCGGCGACGTGGTGCACATTTCGTCCGGTCTTACGGGCCTGATCCTCTGCTTAATGCTCGGCCGTCGTCGCGGCTTTGGCATGGTGAGCTACCGTCCGCATAACGTGCCGTTTGTGGCGCTGGGCGCCGGCCTGCTTTGGTTTGGCTGGTTTGGCTTTAACGGCGGCAGCGAGTTTAAGGCCGATGCTGTGGCAGCGCTTGCCATCCTTAACACCGTGACGGCCAGCGCGGCAGGTATGGTCTCGTGGCTTGCCGTCGAGCGCGTGCACACCGGTCGCCCCACGCTGGTGGGCGCCAGCACCGGTCTGGTTGCGGGCCTTGTGGTAGTCACGCCGGGTGCGGGCTTTGTCGAGCCGTGGGCGGCGCTGGTCATGGGTCTGATCGTCTCGCCCGTCTGCTATCTGGCCATCAGCCATCTTAAGACCAAGTTTGGCTACGACGACGCACTCGACGCGTTCGGTTGCCATGGTATCGGCGGCATCCTGGGCGGCGTGCTCACGGGCCTGTTCTGTGTGCCGGAGCTTTCGTGGACTGGTAAGGGTGGCCTGTTCTACACGGGCGACGTGTCGCTGCTCATCTCGCAGATCTTGGGCATTGTGGTGACGGTCGTCATTGTACTGGTACTCGATTTGGTGATCGCCGCGGTGGTCAAGGCGCTGTTCCACGGCAGCCTGCGCGTGGACGAGGCCGACGAGGCGCTGGGCCTGGACGCGAGTCAACACGGCGAGAGCGCGTATCCCTCCTTCTCGGGACTCGATTAGCAGCTTCCCCAAGCACCGCACCTCGGCCTTCAATCGTCGTTTGCGTACCTTAAGTACGCGGCACTCCTCTTTCAGGCCGATCTGCGGCACTTGGGAAACCTGCTAAGACCAGTCAGTTGAACTTTTTTGATTTCTGAGGTTAGTTTGCGGCACTTGAAAAACCCGCGTCTCATGTAAAGGGATACGTTGATTATTGAGAGGAATTCATTATGAAGAAGATTACGGCGATCGTTCGTGCCGAGAAGCTTGAGGTTCTTAAAGACGCTCTGTTTGCTGCCGATGTTCGTGGCATGACTATCAACCAGGTGCAGGGCTGCGGCGCACAGCACGGCTGGAAGGAATACGTGCGCGGCAACGAGTTACTTGTCAACACGATTCCTAAGGTGCAGTTCACGCTCATTTGCGCCGATGAGCATGTCGACGGCATTGTCGACATTATCTGCAGCGCCGCTCGCACCGGTGTCGTCGGCGACGGCAAGATCTGGGTCGAGCCGGTCGAGGAAGTTATTCGCATACGTACCGGCGAACACGGTCCCGCCGCGGTGTAGGACAATCTTTCGCCTAGCGGGCGCGTCTCTCTTGGGGCGCGCCCGCTCTCGTCTACAATATCGTGCAGACGAAGGAGAGGCGTGCCCATGATCAAGATGTTTGCGAGTGACTTAGACGGAACGCTGCTGAACGCCCTGCACGAGGCAGACGGGACCATCCGCCGCGCCATTCGCGAGCTGACCGAGGCTGGCCTGCATGTGGTTCCCGCGACCGGGCGCTCGACGTTGCCAATCGGCAAGCATGGCTTTACGGGGCTGGCGCTCGATGCCTGCTGCTCTAACGGCTCCATCGTGCGCGACAGTCATGGCGAGGTGCTCAAAACCTGGACCATCGATCCGCAGGTTACCGAGGAGCTGCTCAAGGCATTCCCGGACATTTGCTTTGATTGCTCCACACCCGATGGCATGTTTTCGAGCGGTTCGTTTGAGATGCACCAGGCGGGTTTTAAGAAGGACAGCCCCATCAAGCGTATTGTGATGCGCGGCATGCGTGCACGTGGCGGGTATCACGAGGAGCAGTATTTCGACCAGTCGATCGGCGATATCCTGCGCCACGACGTGTGCAAGATTAACTGCCGCGTGGCCTCGCCCGAGCTGGAGCGCGACCTTAAGGCGTATTTGGCCGAGCGATCGGACCGCGTGGTCAACGCGCCGTTCGATCCGGTGATGTTCGAGATCACGGACGTCGCGTGCAACAAGGGCGAGAGCGTGGCCTGGCTGGCGGGCTACTACGGTATTGCCGAGGACGAGGTCGCGGTTTACGGCGACGGCGGCAACGACATCGCCATGCTCAAGCGTTTCCGCCACAGCTATGCGACCAAAAACGGCAGCGACGCGGCCAAGGCCGCCGCGAGCGCGATCATCGGCAGCTGTATGGCCCATGCCGTCCCCAAACACATGCTCGCCACCATGCGCAAGCAAAACTCCCGCACCGTCATCGAATAATGTGACAAAAGGACAGCCCCTTTGTCACAGGGGTCTGTGTGCTTGGAATACGAACATATATTCGTATATATAACTAAGCTCTGGTAGAATCGGTATCGTTGACGGCAGTTCCATGTGCCGGGCAACGCCCTCCATCTGATGGGAGGTGATGCCCATGACCGATCTGATTGATTTTGTGAGACTTCTGACCGCTTTGGTCTCGTTCTTCACAGCGCTCGTCGGGCTTTCCGAGGCACTCAAGCAACGTTCGAAGCAACGTAAAAGGGGTCGCCGCCGCTAAGGCGTTGACCCCTTAATCCAAGCAACGGCGCTGCCCAGCTTTCCAGAACTTGGGCTGCCGTCGACACTATTCTACCCACGAATGACATTTTGGACAATCGGTAATGCCGCTCTAAAAGCCTGGCACAACCGGCACAACCTAGGCGGTCGCTGGATGTGACAAAGGGACTGCCACTTCGTCACATTCCAAATATTGCCTTTACGTGTTGGTGCACACGGTGTGCAATAATACTCGCACTGTGCAATAGCGCACAGGCTGAGTAACAAGGAGGACGCTTGTCCCAGCTCGAGAAATGCGATCGCCGATCCCTTCGCTCGCAGCGTGCCCTTCGCCAGGCACTTGCCAGCGAGCTTGCCGAAAGCGGCGACCTTTCGCGCATTAATGTCGCGTCGCTCACCGAGCGCGCTGGCCTTACGCGTCGCACGTTCTATTCGCACTACCGCGATATCCCTGACTTTATCAATCAAATCGAGGACGGCTTGCTGGCCGAGATCCGCGAGCGCATTGAGCTCATCACTGCAGCTCAACTGCCCGATCTCTATCACAACATCGATGAGCTCGAGCCGGCGCCCGGTTCGGTTGAGCTGCTTCGCTATCTTGCGGCTAATCGCGACCTTATCGGGGCCCTGCTGGGCCCGGGCGGCGACCCCGCCTTTATTAAAAAGATCATCGATACCGCACGCGAGGCCGTGGTGCCGCGTGCACAGACGGGCATTTTGGGCTTGGCGCTGGGCACCTTCTTTGACTACTACGTCACCTATGTCGTGAGTGCCGAGGTCGGCATGATCCAACGTTGGTTTGAGCGTGACCTTTCTGAATCGCCCGAGACCATGGCGCGCATTATGACGGTCATCGCCTTTGTGCGCCCCGGCGACCTGTATGGCCAACCCATCGATATCAACGTGCCGGAATACGGCATGAAGCTATTGAATCTGCAGCTCGAGGATGCGGTCGACACCACCGCAACCGTCGAGTCCAACAACTAAGAGGAGAGACAATGAGCAAACTCGTCGAGGGCATCAAGGACCGCATGGTCGCTGCCGCACGCGAGGCCGCGCCCGCCGTGGTGGACGCTGCGCAGAAGGCTGCGACCGCGGCTGCCGAGAAAGTTGCCGAGGCAGTTGCCGATGCCAAGAACGCGGCAGGAGAGACGTCCGTCGCTAGCGAGCCCGTAGCCGCCACTGAGCCCGTAGCCGCCGCCAACGCCCCCGAAGGCGCGATCTTCAACCCCGAGAACGCTCGCGGCAACCTGCACTTGGGCATCGATGTGGGCTCCACCACCGTCAAGCTTGCTGTGCTCAACGACGACAACCAGATCGTGTACGCCAAGTACCAGCGCCACCACACCGACGTCCGTGCCTGCGCCCGCGACCTGTTCGAGGGCGCTGCGACCGTGCTGCCGACGGCCCAGATGACCTGCGCCATTACCGGTTCGGGCGGTCTGCTGCTATCTCAGTGGCTCGACCTGGAGTTTGTCCAGGAGGTCATTGCCAGCAAGCGTGCCGTCGAGACCCTCATCCCGGCCACCGATGTCGCCATCGAGCTGGGCGGCGAGGACGCCAAGATCATCTACTTCGACAACGGCATCGAGCAGCGCATGAACGGCACCTGCGCCGGCGGCACGGGCGCGTTTATCGACCAGATGGCAACCCTGCTGCACACCGACGCGAGCGGCCTCAACGAGCTCGCGGCCAACGCCACCACCATCTATCCCATTGCCAGCCGCTGCGGCGTCTTTGCCAAGACCGACGTCCAGCCGCTGCTCAACGAGGGCGCCCGCCCCGAGGACGTGGCCGCCTCCATCTTCCAGGCCGTCGTGACCCAGACCATCTCGGGCCTGGCGTGCGGCCGTCCCATCCGCGGCAACGTCGCCTTCCTGGGCGGCCCGCTGCAGTACCTCTCCGAGCTGCGCCACCGCTTCTACCTCACGCTCAACCTGGACGAGGAGCACCGCATTGTGCCCCAAAACGCCCATCTGTTTGTGGCAAGCGGCGCCGCCATGGCGCACGAGTCCAACAAGCTCAGCACGTTCCCGCAGCTCATCGAGGCCATCGATGCCCTGGGCGACACACAGGGTGCCGAGGTAGAGCGCCTGGATCCGCTCTTTGCCACCGACGAGGACTTTGTCGAGTTCAAAACCCGCCACGACCAGGAAGTCGTTCCTAAGGGCAAGCTCGACGGCTACACCGGCCGCGTGTTCATCGGCATCGACGCCGGTTCCACCACCATGAAGGCCGCGCTCGTGGGCGAGGACGGCCAGCTGTTGCACACCTGGTACGGCAACAACAACGGTGACATCCTGGGCACGGCCAAGGTCATCATGGCCGATTTCTACAACCATATCCCTGCAGGCTGCACCATCGGCCACGTGACCACCACGGGCTACGGCGAGGCACTGCTCATCGAGGCCCTCAAGGCCGATTCCGGCGAGATCGAGACCGTCGCGCACCTGCGCGGCGCCAAGGCATTCCTGCCCGGCGTCGAGTTTATTCTGGACATCGGCGGCCAGGACATGAAGTGCCTGCGCGTCAAGGACGGCGTTATCGAGCACATCATGCTCAACGAGGCCTGCTCGTCGGGTTGCGGTAGCTTTATCGAGAGCTTCGCCGTCTCTATGAACATGGACGTGCGCGCGTTCGCCAACGCTGCCATCCATGCCAAGGCCCCGGTCGATTTGGGCAGCCGCTGCACGGTCTTTATGAACTCGCGCGTCAAGCAGGCACAAAAGGAAGGTGCCACGGTGGGTGACATCGCGGCCGGCCTGTCCTATTCCGTCATCAAGAATGCCCTGTTCAAGGTCATTAAGCTGCGCGACCCCAAGGAGATCGGCAGCCAGGTGATCGTCCAGGGCGGCACCTTTATGTCCGATGCCACGCTGCGTGCATTTGAGCAGCTCACCGGCGTGCACGCCGTGCGTCCCGACATCGCCGGCTGCATGGGCGCCTACGGTGCGGCCCTGCTCGCCCGCGATCGCGCCGGCGCCGACGGCACCTCGACCATTCTTTCGGCTGAGGACATCGCGCACCTCACCGTGACGCAAAAGCATGTCCGCTGCGGCCGTTGCTCTAACAACTGCCAGCTTACCGTCAACGACTTTGGCGGCGGCAGGCGCTTTATCACCGGCAACCGCTGCGAGAAGGGCGCCGGCCACAAAAAGCAGAAGACCGAGGCCCCCAACCTCTTCAAAAAGAAAAACGAGCTGCTCTTTAACCGCGAGGTGCTGAGCCCCGACGAGGCCCCGCGCGGCACCGTCGGCATCCCCCGTGCGCTCAACATGTACGAGAACTACCCCTTCTGGCACGCGTTCTTTACGCGCCTGGGCTTTAGCGTGCAGCTGTCCGACCAGTCGAGCAAGAAGACCTACCAGGCGGGCATCGAGTCCATGCCGTCCGAGAGCGTGTGCTACCCGGCAAAGATGAGCCACGGCCACGTGATGAACCTCATCGACCGCGATGTCGACTTTATCTGGATGCCGTGCGTGCGCTGGGAGCGCAAGGAGGATCCGACGGCTGGCAACTGCTATAACTGCCCCATCGTCATGAGCTACCCCACGGCGCTGGCGCTCAATATCGACGAGATTCGCGAGCAGAACATCGAGTTCCTGTACCCGTTTGTGCCCTATCACGACAAGACCGAGCTCAAGCGCCGTCTGTACCAGGTGCTCGCCGTCGACCGTGTGGCCGATGCCGAGGCCGGTCGCGGTCGCGTGCGCGGTCCTAAAATCACGCGCTCCGAGGTCGATGCCGCCGTCAACGCTGCTTTTGAGGCCGATGCGCGCTTCCACGAAGACATCCAGACCATGGGTGAGGAGGCCCTTAAGTGGGTCGAGGACCACGGCGGCCACGGCATTGTGCTCGCCGGTCGTCCCTACCATAACGACCCCGAGATCAACCATGCCCTGCCCGAGCTTATCTCGAGCTTTGGGTTTGCGGTCTTTACCGAGGATTCGCTCGCGCACCTGGTGAAGCCCGAGCGCCCGATTCGCGTCGTTGACCAGTGGATGTACCACAGCCGCCTGTACGCCGTCGCCCGTTTTGTGACGATGCGCAACGACCTGGACCTGATCCAGCTCAACTCTTTCGGCTGCGGCCTGGATGCTCTGACCACCGACCAGGTGCAGGAGATCCTGGAGGCCAGCGGCAAGATCTACACCGTACTCAAGATCGACGAGGTGTCCAACCTGGGCGCCGCGCGTATCCGTATTCGCTCGCTCATGGCGGCGCTCAAGGACCAGGAGGCCGAGCGCTTGGCCGAGGCCACGGCCGCGGGCGAGGCCTACGAGCAGGGCGATGCCGCGCCGGTGGCGCCTTCCACGGATGCCCCCGCGTTCGCGAGCCGTAAGTACACGTTCGAGGCGCAGCGTGAGAGCGCCTCGACCGCGTGGCCTAAGGTGCCCTTTACCGAGCAGATGCGCGAGGAGGGCTACACCATCCTGTGCCCGCAGATGGCACCGATCCACTTCGACCTGGTCAAAGAGGTGTTCCGCGGTGCCGGCTATAACCTGGAGCTGCTGCCCTCGACCGACCACGACGCCGTCGAGGCCGGCCTGCGCTATGTGAACAACGACATCTGCTATCCGTCCATTTTGGTGACCGGCCAGATTATGGAGGCCATCGAGAGCGGTCGGTACGACCTGTCCAAGACGGCCGTGGTCATCAGCCAGACCGGCGGCGGCTGCCGTGCCACTAACTACATCGCGCTCATCCGCAAGGCCCTGCGCGAGAGCGGTCACCCCGAGATCCCGGTGATCTCGCTTTCGGCAGTGGCGCTCGGCGAGGACAACCCCGGCTTTAAGATTACGCCGGCGCTGCTTAAGCAGGCCGTGTACGCAGTGCTCTTTGGCGACGTGATGATGCAGATGCTCTATCGCTGCCGCCCGTACGAGGCCACGTCCGGTGCCGCCAACGCGCTCTACGAGGAGTACATGGCGCGCGCCCGCAAGCTGGCGCCCAAGTTCAACCGCCACAACTACACCAAGCTGTGCCGCGAGGCCATCCGCGCGTTCGACACCATGCCGCTCGTGGGCGAGGGCACCAAGCCGCGTGTGGGCGTGGTCGGCGAGATCCTGGTCAAGTTCCATCCCACGGCCAACAACCACGTGGTCGACGTTATCGAGCACGAGGGCTGCGAGGCCGTAGTACCGGGCCTGCTCGACTTCTTCCTGTACTCCATGAGCAACGCCGAGCTGCAGAAGGACGAGCTGGGAAGCTCTGCCACTACGCGTGCTGGTATGCAGGCACTCATCAAGCTCGTGGACTGGATGCGCACGCCGGTGGAAGAGATGCTCGAAAAGTCCCGCCGCTTTGAGGCGCCCGAGCGCATCGGCACCATGGCGGACAAGGCCCGCACGGTGCTTTCGGTGTGCAACAACATGGGCGAGGGCTGGTTGCTCACGGCTGAGATGCTCGATCTGATTGACCACGGTGCGCCCAACATCATCTGCGCGCAGCCCTTCGCGTGCCTGCCCAACCACGTGGTGGGTAAGGCCGTGATCAAGGAGCTGCGCCGCCAGCACCCCGAGAGCAACATTGTCGCGGTGGACTACGACCCTGGCGCGTCCGAGGTCAACCAGCTCAACCGTATTAAGCTCATGATCAGCGTTGCCAAGGAAAACATGCGCGCCGGCAAGGGCTTTAAGCTCGAGAAGGTGGCGCCGCTCGCGATGGACGAGGTCACCGGCCAGATGCGCGCCCACGATGGCTGCGTGAGCTGCGGGCCGGCCAGCGAGGAAGCCGTTGCATCGGTCGCCAAGCGTCTGGGACGTGGCATTAAGAAGTAACTGGCCTGCTTTGGGCTAGATATGAGGCAAGCTGGTGGTAGCCGTACCGGTTACCACCCGCTTTTGCTGGACATATGTTGCGCAAATGACCTTGCTACAGCCTTCCGTGGGCTTGCCCGATTTTTGGGCCGGCTCGGGCTTTGAGGACAAGCTGCTGCAAGCCCAGGGCGATTTTTCGCTCAACGCGGGCCAGCACAGCGTGACCTATCTGCCAAACGACGAGATGATCGCTGCGGACTGCCCATCGCCACCTACGAGATGGAAGCCGAAAAGTATATCTACCGCGTGTACAAGTACGAGCTGTAGGGCCGCGCTTAGGTTTGACCAATGGAGTATGAAAACACGCCGTTCGCCGATGTCCCCTCCGCGAGTGGCAGCCATATGGTTTGATGTCAGAAACATATAGTTGTCGCCAGCCTGCTGGCGATGTTCTCCCTGATATCGGAGGTTCCAGGTATGTTTCGCGCTCCGTTAAACAACTATCGGTTGGGCTAACATGGGTCGCCGTGCTATTTCGATAGCCCTTGCAGTGGTCTGCCTGGCTGTGCTCCTGGGCGCTACAGGGCTGTTTGCTATAAGCCGAGAAACGTCCTATATGCAGGAATGCGCTTCCGAAGGGTTTGCCATTGATGGTTTCTATCGGGATGACAAAACGAGTCGGGAAACCCTGGCTTTTCTTGAGGAGGATGGCTGTCGATGGCAACTGGTCAACAAAGACGGCAGCTGCGTTGACGGGCAGTTTAAGCGTACGGATGACCCCAACATCCTGATATTAAAGAAGGAAAACGGCGAAGAATTCGGTACGGTCCACGTGGCGTATATGTCACGCCGACGCGAGCAGGGGCAGATTTACCTAATTAGAAATACTAAGGTGACCCGATTTTATCTTGTGAGCACCGATCCGGCGTTTACGGTGGAGTCTGGCGATGTCGATGCGGACGTCTGATTCACGGCAATAAAACAGCGAGCGGGGCGCGGACGTGAACTACGCCCCGCTTTTTGCTTGTGCCTGCGTCGCGTCTGAGCCTCGCCGCGACTTGCGCCCGAGCGCGGGAGCCATCCCATGCTCCGCATTACTCCACATTAAACTCCACGCGATCGAGTTCGGGCACGTTGAGATCGATGAGCTTGTGGGCGACGTGGCGATCGTGCGCCCCGAGCGCCTCGCTCGTTGTCACGTGAGCGACAACCTCGCGCTCGACGATGCCTTCCTCGTCTCCTTCGGCAGCCGAGGTCTCGACGGCGACGGTGTAATCCTTAAAGCCTGGCAGCACCGCCGCAAGCTCGCGCGTGGTTTCGGTGACGCCGTAGCCGTCCTGCACGCCGGCCTGCGCCGAGCCAATGGAACCCGCGGTCATAACGATGCAGGGGATGGCAAAGACTACCGTGCCCACAATGATGCGGCGGCGAACTTTGCGTGACAGCTCGTCGACCTCGGCATTTTCCTCGGCAGTCACAATGCCGTCGCCGTTGAGGTCGCGCTTGAGCGGCACGCGCAAAAGAAGCAGCACGGCTTCGGCCGCCAGCGCGATAAAGACGACGTTGATGCCAAACTCGTAGAGCGCCGAGAGAAACAGCGATCCGCTTGCGATGGCGATGCCGTAGCCTGCTGCGCACAGGGGCGGCATCAGCGCGGTTGCCACGGCCACACCGGCGATGAGCGTTGCGGGCTCCTGGTCGCGCGAGTTGCCCAGGCCACCCGCAAAGCCGCCGGCGAGCGCGACAGCGAGGTCCCACACGGTGGGCGTCGAGTTGTCGATAATGGCGGCTGTGGTGGCGCCAAGGGGCGAGAGCTTAAAGTACAACGTGGAGGTGACCAGGCAAAAGGCCATTTGCAGCGCAAGGCTGGCGACGGCTTCGACGGTAATCTCGCGGTCGAGCGTGGCGATGCCGTATGCCATGGCAAGAACCGAGCCCATGAGCGGGCAGATGAGCATGGCGCCCACGATAGCGATGTCCGAGTCGATATCGAGGCCGATGCTTGCGATGAGCATGGCGATGATGAGGATGCACAGGTGAGAGCCGGTCAGGCGCGCCCCGTTTACAAAGCGCTTACGGATTACGTGGTAGGGCGCGCGACCCTCGCGAATGTTGAATGCGCGCTTTAAAAAGCGACCAGCCTGCTCGGCAGCCTCACTATGGGCGGGGCGGATGCCGTGGCGCCGGTGATGGCGTTCGCGTAGTCGCTTGATCTGTTGTTTGTCGAGTTCCATGTCCACCTCGTTCTGGCACGGGCCGCGCAACGCGCCCGTCGCCCTTACTCTACACCGTGGCGGGCAGGGTGCTAGTTGGATGCGAAATCCGATAGGGCGGATGACGCGGGAGCAAATGCAAATCACAGACTCAATTCCATCCCGCAAGAATATGATGCACCAGCTCCTACATATGTGACGAAATTGTGAAGCACGAGAGCGCGAATTTAAAAAATCCGCTGGTGACCAATGTTGCGCAACAGAATTCAAAAAACAGCTCCTACATTTTGAAGCGTATGGATACATCCGTGTCAAAGGGAGAAAGCCATGGCAAACTACAGTCCACAACACTTTGAGCCTCGGGCTAAGGCCGTCAACGTCAAGGGCGTTGCTAACCGCGCCGTCGCAACCGTTTTGACGGCGGGCCTCATCGTTCAGCCGCTCATGTCGCCGCTGGCGGCAATCGCCGCACCGTCAACCGATAACGGCGATTCTGTTCAGGGGGGGGGTAGTTCTGTAGAGAACACCGTTGTCGCCGGTAACCAAGCGGTCGTAAAGACGGCTGCCCAGCTGGCCGAGGAGTCGGCAAAGCAGCTCAAGGACGCTCAGGCCGCCTACGATGCCGCCCAGAAGAACGCCGATGCGGCGGGCCAGTCTCAAAAGCAGGCGCAGCAGCAAAAGAATCAGGCCTCGCAAGCTGTGAGCGACAACGAAATCGAGCAGAACGCAGCAGAAGTCGCCGCGCTCCAGGAGAAGATTGACGAGCTCAAAGCCGCCGTCGAAAAGACCGAGCAGCAGCAGAAGAAGCTGGGCGACCTGAACGATCAGCTCGATCAAGCCAACAAGAGTGTCGAGGATAAGACCCAGGCGCTCAAGGACGCCAAGGCAAAGCAGGATGAGGCCAAGAAGGCCCTCGACGATGCCCAGGCCAAGCTCGAGGCCATGGGTATGGACGAGTACGAGGCCGCCAAGAAGGCCGTCGAGGACGCTCAGGCCAAGCTCGATGCCGCCAATAAAGCTGTTGCTACCGCACAGGACAATCTGGACCAGGCTAAGGCTGCCGAGGCCAGCGCCCAGCAGGAAAAGAAGGACACTGAGGCCGCTCTGACTTCCGCCCAGGCCAAGAAGCAGGAGACTGCTGCTGCTCTCGCAGCCGCAACCACCGCGCGCGATAACGCCCAGCAGAAGCTCAACCAGGCGCAGGCTGCACTCGATGCCGCGACCTCGGGCACGGGTATCGATTTGAACGCGCTCGAGGCTGCCAAGACCACTGCCGCCAGCGAGCTCGCGACCGCGCAGGACGCGCTCGATGCCGCGGCGACTGCAGACGCCACCGCACAGGCGAACCTGCAGGCTGCGCAGACTACCGTCACCGCCGCGCAGGAGAAGGCCAACGCCGCCAACGCTGCCGTGGCATCTGCCCAGTCTGCATACGATGCGGCAAACAAGGAGTACAAGGACGCGGCCAGTAAGCGTGACACCGCGAAGTCGGCATACGAGCAGGCCCAGCAGACCGAAGCCGACAAGAAGGCGGAGTACGACCGACTTGTCGAGGTCCGCCAGCAGAAGAGCAACGAGTTCGATCAGGCTCGTGCTGAAGTAACCGACGCGCATAATGCATACGACGCCGCAAACGCCGAGGTCGAGAAGCTTAACCAGCAGATTGCCGACCTCAAGTCGAACATGACCGTAGACCAGAATGTCATCAGCCAGGGCATGTTCGGCTTCATGAACTACATCATCGGCGGCAGCCAGTTCACGGCAACGCAGAAAAAGAATGCCCAAGATGCCGTGTCGATGCTGACCGGTGCTGAGGACAAGGCCGAATGGTATGACCAGTACGTCGATCAGGACATGTCTCGCAACACCAACCCGCTTTCCTTGGAGCAGATGCGCAACGCCTTGACATATCTCGACACCCAGAACAACCTCCGCAAGGCGAACGGTCAGTCGGCGCTCAGCGTCAGCCTCCGCATGACTGTGGCAGCAGCTCTTAATACATCATATTCATCGAACATCTGGGGACACTCGGGCTGCTACTGGGATAACGGTGAAAATCTTGCCGGCGGCGGCGGGGCATATACCGGCGGCGAGACCGAGGATACACTCGGCTGGCCCTACACCGGTCTCTACACCCAGGAGAAGGAGGCATTCGATAAGTACGTCGAGAAGAATAGTGACCTTGGAAACCATCGATATGATTCCTACTATATCTACCAGCACTACAGCAGCATCTACCATGAGTGCGGGCACTATCTCAACATCATCGATGCCGGCACAAAGGCTATCGGCATCGCGACCGGTAGCGGTAAGAACACCGATTCCGAGGTAACCATCTTCGATTACAGCTCTTTTGACAGTCAGGCTGATTTCACTGTCTCCGAGTTCAAGAAGCTCCTGAACGACTACATCGCTTCCGCCTACAATGCAGGCGGCACGCAGGAGCAGAAGGAGCAGCTGAAGCAGCTTCAGAATAAGCTGGCAGAGGCGCAGAAGAACTTCGGGACTGCTGGAACGGCTTATTCTAACGCATTGGATAAGCAAGAAAGCACGCGTGACGCCTATACCGCGGCCGACACGAACGTGAACACTGCCAAGGGCGAGTACGAGAAGGCTAAGTCCGGCACCGCCGCCGCGAAGACGGCATATGACGCCGCCGAAGCCAAACTCAAGGGTATCGACGTCAAGACGCCCCAGACCAAGCTCGAAGCCGCCAAGAGCAAGGCCGCTACTGCCCAGGCAGCTCTCGATAAGGCAAACGCCACGCTTGCTGACAGCAAGACGAAGGCAGCCGATGCCGCTGCTCACAAGGCGAAGGCTCGCAGCGCCCGCGATGCCGCCAAGGCAAAGTCCGATCAGGCCAACGAGGCGTATGACAACGCCACGGCTTCGGTCAAGGACCTTACCGCCAAGCGCGATGCCGCCCAGGCGGACCTTGCGAATAAGCAGGGCTCGCTTGACGAGGCAAAGAAGGCCGACGATGCCGCCCAGGCTGGTGTAGACAAGGCCCAGGCCGCAGATGTCCAGGCCGCGACTGCTCTTTCGGACGCCAAGCAGGCGGTTGCCGCCAAGGCGCAGGCTGTGTCCGACGCACAGGCCAAGGCCAAGGCTGCCGAGGGCGAGCTGACCGGCGCAAACAAGGCCTTCGAGCGCTTCGCCGGCGCTCAGAAGGCGGTCGACGACGCCAAGGTCGCCTATGAAGCCGCCGTCGCCGGCGTCGCCGATGCCCAGAAGCAGCTCGAGGCCGCCAACGAAGCCGTCGTCGATGCGAACCTCGAGATCGTCAAGGCCAAGGCTGAGCTTGCCAACGACGAGGCACTTAAGGCCGATCTTGAGGCTGTCGACCATAAGGCATCCCTTGCCGCGGGCACGACGGGCAACGAGAAGCTGGTTAAGCTGAACGCTGCCTACGCTCGCTATAAGGCTGCCGTCGATGCCGCCGCTGGTCTCAAGGCTGCTCTGAGCGATGCCGATGCCAAGCTGTCCGATGCCAACGACGCCTATGCCGCCGCGCTTGCCGAGCTTGGCGATGCCAAGGATGCCCTGGCTGCCGCGCAGGCCGAGTACGACAAGTATCATCCCAAGGCTGAGCCGCAGGCCAAGCCTCAGGTTGCGCAGGCTGCCGCAAAGGTCCCCGTTGCCAAGAAACAGGCCGCGCCTGCCGCGCTCGCCCAGACCGGTGATGACTCCGCGCTTGCGGGCGAGGTGTTCGTCATCGGCGGCATTACGCTCGTTGCCGCGGGTGTGACGCTGGGCGATCGTCGTCGCAAGCACATGTAGTGATTCGAGCGTCGGCTCTGCAACGAACTTCAATTCATAGCGGGACCGTCTCGATAGCCAAACGATAAGGCCGGCGGGCTGTCATACGCAGCGCGCCGGCCTTTCTTTGCGTTGGTATCAAAAAGCCCGGTCGGTAGCCGCGAAAGCTACCGACCGGGCAAATCGTAGGCAATATGGTTGCTGTCGAGCAGCTGCTCAGCTTAGCCCAGCAGGCTCAAGCCAACAGAGACAAACGCCAGGATAACGCCGACGATGGACTCGCCGCCGAGCAGGCCGCTGGCGACAACCAAGCCCTGTTCCTGGAAGGCGGCGTCCTTGGCAGCCTTCCCCTCGTCAGAAAGACCAGCGGTGGCGTCGCGGTGGGCGGACCACTTGTCGTAGGCGAGCTTGACGCAGGAGCCCAGGAATGCCGTGAGTGACATGTAGAGCGGCAGGTACACGCCCAGGCCGATCATCATGGCCGGAATGCCGAGCCAGTACATGACGATGCCGGCGATAAAGCCGCCAACGAACCACGGCACGCTCGGGATGCCCGAGACCATGGTGGCGACGACGCTTGCCTGCGCGGCAACAAAGCTCTTGTCGGGGCCAAAGGCGTCCGGGCCATAGGCGGTGACGAGCGCGACCATGACGGCTGCGGCGACCAGGGCGCCCACGATGCCGCCGATGGCCTGGCCGATCCACTGTGCGCGCGGGTTGGTGCCCAGCACGGCACCGGCCTTAAAGTCGTTCATGACGTCGCCCGCAAGGCCGCACGCCACGGCTACGATGCCGGCGATAAAGAACAGCTTGACCTGAGCGATCTGTGCGAAGGCAGCCACGATGAGCATAACGATGAGGCCAAAGATTTCCATGGGGTCGATGCCCGTCTGGCCGCAGCTCTGTGCGCTCATGATGGTGGTGACAAAGGTGAACAGCGTGACGATGACGGCCGGAACGGGGCCAAGGTCAAGCACGATGGCGATGACCACGGCGATGGCGGCAGCGCCTAGGCCGATGATGCCGGCGTCGAGCTTAAGGGAGCCCGAGATGAGCGACTGCTCGTCGGTGTCGGTGGAGCTGTCGGCGGCAAGACCGCGGACGATACCGGCGACCTGCGGCAGGATGTCCTTGAGGACGACGGCGACGCCAAAGCCCATCATGAGGCCCATGCCTAGGGACTTGACGATGCCCTGCGCAGTCACAATGTCGAACAGACCGGCAGCGGTGCCGCCCACGATGATGCCAAAGTTGCCCATCAGGGCGCCGGCAAACCAGAAGGCGACCGGGGCGAAGCCCACGAGGAAGCCGACGGAGAGCAGCATGGGCGAGTTGTAGATGCCAAAGGTCACGCCGGGGATGTTGAGCGTGCACAGCATGCTGGGCACCACGCCCAGGGCGTCGCGCAGCACGCTGTAGATGCCTGCGATGGCCATAGAGCCAAAGAGCTGCTTGCCGGTCTTGCCGCCGGCCTCGGTGGCGCGCAGGGTCTGAGCTGCGGCGTTGCCGGTGGGGAACTCAAGCGCGGCGTCCACGATAAAGTGACGGTGGATGAGCGCGGTGGCCAGCAGGCCCAGGATGGTGCCGGCGAGTGCCACGATAAACATGTCGAGCCAGCTGATCTGGTCGGCATAGCCCAGCATCCAGGCGCCCGGGATGGTAAACGCCAGACCGCCGGCGACCATGGCGCCTGCGGACATGATGGTGTGGGTGACGTTTGCCTCGTTGAGGCTGGCGTTGCCCATGAGCTTAAGGAAGAACAGCGAGATGACGGCAGCGAAGACGATCGGCCAGGGGAGTGCGCCCATCTTGAGGGCGGTGTAGGCCGAGCTTGCCGTGATGATCACGCAGCCAAGGACGCCGATGACGACGCCGCGCAGCGTGAGTTGCCCGCGCATCGAGGCGCGGTTCGAGGGATTGCTCATATAAAACTCCTTTGCGTATATCCGCTCCCCCGGGAGCGCCGCTACGGATACGGCGCGGGAAGTCGGGTTACCAAGGGCCGCCGCGTGAGCTCGCAAACGACCGCGCACCAGTATAGCGGCAAGGTAGTCATTTTGGGATGACTGGTTTAGGTAGGCGATATACTGCTGGGCAGACGAAAGGAGCGCCGACGATGCTTAATGGGTGCGCATATATATTGACGGTCGACGTGGGCAACACGTTCATTCGCTTTGGCCTGTTTGCAGAGGATTCGGCTGCGGCGCAGGAATGTCCGCTTGCGACGTGCGAGATCACCACGCCGTCGAGCATCACAGCAGACGAGGCGCGCATGCGTCTCGTGCAGGTCATGGCCGCACTGGCGGCCGATGCGGGCATGCCCGGCGCGCTCGTTCCCGCAGCTGCAGTGCTGAGCTGCGTGGTGCCGGCGCTCGAGCGTCCGTGGAAGGCGGCACTTTCCCGCACCTGTACGGGGCGCGTGCTCACCGTGGGGCCGGGCCTCAAGACCGGCATGCCCGTCCACTACGACGACCCGGCCGAGATCGGTCCTGACCGCATCGCCGACGCCGTGGCAGCCCGCGCCGTCTACGGCTCACCGTGCATCGTGATCGACCTGGGCACGACGACCAATATCGAGGTCATCGATGCGCGCGGCACCTTTGTCGGCGGCGTCATCGCGCCGGGTCTGGCACTTGGCGCCCGGTCGCTTTCGGCTGCTGCGGCGCGTTTGCCTCAGGTCGAGCCCTCGGCACCGACACATGTGATCGGCCGCAACACGCGCGAGGCCATGCGCTCGGGCGTGGTTCTGGGCGAGGTGGCCCGCATCGACGGCATGCTCGACATGGTGCTTGCCGAGATGCGCGCGACCAAGGCCACGGGGGAGGGCGACGTGCCCATCGTCATTACCGGCGACGATGCCGAGGCACTCGCGTCGCTGGTCGGTCACAGTCTGACGGTCGACGACGCGCTGACGTTGCGAGGTCTCGCCGAGCTCTACCACATCAACCAAAAGCCCCGCCGCGTGTAAAAGTGAGGGCGCCGGTGGGACAAACGCCCCCACCTTTCACCTGCTACAATGGGTCAAACTATTGCGATTTCGGAGGTGTCTGCCATGTCGGACGATCTTCATCAAACTTCGTCAGGCAAGCGCCTGGACGTCATTAGCTGGGACGAGTTCTTTATGAGCGTGGCCATCGCCGCGCAGCGCCGCAGCAAGGACCCCAACACGCAGGTGGGTGCGTGCATCGCCAGCACCAACCACCGCATCCTTTCGGTGGGCTACAACGGTACGCCCTCGGCGCTCAACGATGACTTTTTCCCGTGGGGTACGAGCGACGACCCGCTGCAGGACAAGCACAACTACGTGGTCCATGCCGAGGCCAACGCCGTGCTCAACTACCGTGGCTCGCTCAAGGACCTTGAGGGTTCCACGGTCTACGTCACGCTGTTTCCGTGCCACGACTGCGCCAAGATCCTGGCGCAGGTGGGTGTGGGCGAGGTCGTCTACCTGGACAATAAGTATGCCGACACCGATGACGGCCGTATCAGCCGCCGCATTCTCGACTCCTGCGGCATCAGCTACCGCCAGGTCATCGTCGATGTTCAGATTGGTACCGGGGGACAGGCTCAGCAGTGATATGCGTTGTCGCTATCTGACGACGAATGCAGTTCAAAGAGCCCCGTCCCAAATTGACTACTCGTGAAAGTCGCGTCTGCGCGCATGGACGGCTCGTGAGCGGGTACATGGCTGTAGTAACATAGCTTCTGTCCGCGGGCGCGCCCGCGTAATTGTGAGAAAGGAGCCCCTGTGGCTGTTAACGAAGAGCTGCTTAAGAAGGTTCTTGAAGAGATTCGCCCCAACCTGCAGGCCGACGGCGGCGATATGGAGTATGTGGGCGTTGACGACGAGGGCGTCGTCAAACTGGAGCTGCAGGGCGCTTGCGCCGGCTGCCCCATGAGCTCGCTGACCCTGTCCATGGGTATTGAGCGCATCCTCAAGGAGCATGTGCCCGGCGTTACCCGTGTCGAGCAGGTCAATGCCTCCGGCGAGACCGACGACCTGTACGACGAGTACGCGCCGTTCTAAGATGCGAAAGCTGCGGACGGCATACTCCGCATAGACGTTACGCCCAAATATGCGGCTGCGAGCGCAAGGCCCGCGGCCGCATTTGTATGTAGGGAGTAGGAGGGTCGACATGCTCAACGACTTCTACCATATGCTTGATCCTGTCGCGATCTCGGCGGGCCCCATCACCATCTACTGGTACGGCCTGGCCTACGTGGTCGGCGCTCTGCTCACGGCGGTCGTCATGTACCGCACACAGCGTCGCTGGGGCTTTAACATCACGATTGACGACCTGACGAGTGTTGTGGTCGGCGTGGTCTTTGGTCTCATTATCGGTGCGCGCCTGTTCTACGTCGTCTTTTACGGTGATGGCTACTACTGGGCACACCCGCTCGAGATTTTTGCCACCAACGAGGGAGGCATGAGCTTCCACGGCGGCCTGGTGGGCGGCATCTTGGGCGGCATCATCGTGTGCCGCATGTATAAGCTCGATGCCTGGACTTTGGCAGACCTTGCCGTCATAGGCGCGCCGCTGGCCTTGTGCCTGGGCCGTTGTGCCAACTTTGTCAATGGTGAGCTGTGGGGCAAGCCGACCGATCTGCCCTGGGGCGTGGTCTTTGGCGGGACTGCGGGCGATATGCCGCGTCACCCCTCCCAGCTCTACGAGGCATTTCTTGAGGGCATCGTGCTCTTTTGCATTCTGCAGGTGCTTAGCCGCAAAAAGCCGCTACTGCCCCAAGGCACGTTTATGGGCGTGTTTGTGATGGGTTACGGCATCGTCCGCTTCCTCATTGAGTTTGTGCGCGTGCCCGATGCCCAGCTGGGCTATCTGCTTGGTGGCGTCATCACGATGGGTCAGCTGCTGAGCCTGCCGCTCGTAATCGCGGGCCTGGCGCTCATCATCTTTGCTCGTCGCCGCAACCGTCCCCAGCGCATCTACCTCGACGCCTAACCACCAAAACCACCACAAAGGGGACAGGCACCTTTGTGGTGGTTTGCTGGGCAACGATGACAGAACAGTAACGTTTCCCCAGATAAAACCTGCCAAAATAAACCTGTCCCTTTTTGGCAGGTTTCTAGAAAGGCTCTTTGGACTGTGAAGGATTCCGATCTCTCCACAACGGCTGCGCGCGACGCTGCCCGCATCGTCTGGTTTAAGCGCTACCCCGCCAAGCAGACGCTCATCGCCTTTTTGCTCGCGCTGTTGGCGACCACGGCGTTTTCCATCGATCCCGCCCCGGTGTCGAGCAACGCAGTCTTGGCGATTGACCCCAAAGCCTCGGGCATGCTGTACGTGTGCTACGAGGTACTCCTCTCGTTTGCCGGCCATACCGACGCGGTCATGCTGCTTGCACTTGCCTGCCTGCTCACCTTGCCGTTTCGCTACGTGTTCTTTGGCCGTGGCGACACCTGGCGCCCATCGATCATTCTGCCGTCGCTGTTCTTCGCCATCTGCATGGTGTTCGGCCGCAGCTACGATCTCACCGACTCGGCCGAGATTGTCCTTGGCGACAAAGCCCGCATCATCTGCGCCTGGATTGGCGGCGCGGGCTGGATGCTTCTGGCGATCGTGGCCTTCTATCTGGCTTTTGAGTGCCTGGATTGGCTGAGCTCTCGGCGCATTCCGTTTTCCGAGGCGCACTTTGGCCGCGTATGGCGTGTGACTCACGCCGTGCTCTCGGTCCATCCCTTTGCCGGGCCCTTCCTGGTGCTTATGATCGTCTGGGCGCCCACGCTCATCGCTTCGTTGCCCGGTCTTTTTATGGGGGACACCGGCGCGCAGATTCGCCAGTGGTTCAACTATCCCAACGGCACGAGCGACTACTTGCGTCTGCTCAATCCTAATGTGTTGCTCAACGGACATCATCCCGTAGTGCACACGGCCATTATCGGCTCGTGCGTTCAGCTGGGGCTTTCGCTGTTCAACAGCGCTAACGCGGGTCTTGCCATCTACACCTGCGCTCAATTTGTCATCACGGTCGCCTGCATGGCCTATTCCATTTCGTCGCTGCGCAAACTGGGCGTGAGCCTGCCGGTTCGCGGTGCGATCCTGCTGTTCTTTGCGTTTATGCCGATGTTCTCTAACTACGCGGCGTTGCTCACCAAAGACGTGCTCTTTGCCGACGCGTTCTTGGTGCTGCTGGTACAGACCGTCAAGCTCGTGGCATGTGGCTTGCCCCGTCGTGATGCCAATGTCGAGCGAGCGGGCGAGAAAGCCCCCGTGCTCTTTGCGCGCCACGACTGGCTGCTGCTTGCTCTGGGTGCCATGGGTTCCACGTTTCTGCGCAACGGCGGCCTGGTGTTTCCCCTGGCGGCATGCGTAATCGCGGCGGCGTTTTGCGTATGGGACGTGCATGTGGCTCGTCGTGCAGCCAAGCAGACTGGTGCTGCGCCTTCGGGCGCCATCCCGCGTTTCCGCTGGGTTGGCGTTCTCGCGGTGCTCGCGCTCTGCCTTGCCTCTAACATGTACTTCACCAAGGTGTTTATGCCGGCGCACGACATTACGCCCGGCTCCAAGCGCGAAATCCTCTCGATTCCGTTCCAGCAGACGGCTCGTTTCGTCCAAAAGCACGACGGCCTCAACTCGGGCGTCAACCCCACGGTTAAGGAGGACGGCACCATCGTGGAGGCTCCTTGCGACGGCTTGGTGACCGACGAAGAGCGTGCCGTGATCGATCGCGTACTCAAGTACGAGAACCTGGGCCGCCGCTACAACCCCGACAAGTCCGATGCCGTCAAGAACTGCTTTAACGAGTACGCCTCGCAGGAGGACATCGATGCCTATTTTGAGGTGTGGGCTCAGATGTTTAAGAAGGATCCCGAGTGCTATATCTCGGCGCTTATCAATAACTACTATGGTTATTTTTATCCGAGCGCGCGCGATGCATGGGTCTACAGCACGGCGCGTAGCGCCGAGATCATGGTGCGTCCCGACAACCTCAAGTACTTCGACTTCCATCCGGTTGACAGCAACGTGGTGCGCTGGTGCGACCACCTGATCAATCTGTACCGTGTGGCGGTGCAGCGCATCCCGTTTATCTCGCTCACCATGAGCTCGGCCACCTATGTGTGGATCATGATCGCCGTGGTGGTCTACCTACTGCGTCGTCATTCATGGCGTGCGCTGGCGATCTGGGTGCCGCTGTTGGGCGTGCTCGCCGTGTGCCTGATTGGCCCGTGCAACGGCTCGACTTACATGCGCTACCTGTATCCGGTCATCGCCTGCATGCCCTTCGCCATCGGCGCCACCGTCACCCGCAGCGACTTCCTCTGGTTCTAACTTGGTGCATTGAGGTCAGGTTTCTTTGCACCAAAGGGGCCATCATCACGGCGCCTTCATTTTGGGGTTTATCTCGCAGGCCAGTAGGTATATCATAACGACGTTTGTTTATATTGCCCGAGCATCTGCGCTGGGCTTTAGGTCGAAACCGATAGGAGACACGTATGTCCGGACACTCTAAGTGGGCCACAACCAAGCATCGTAAGGGCGCGCAGGACGCCAAGCGTTCCGCCCTCTTCTCCAAGCTCAGCCGCAACATCACCGTTGCTGCCCGTCTCGGCGGTGACCCGCTGCCCGAGAACAACGCCAGCCTCGCCGCTGCCGTTGCCAAGGCCAAGGCTCAGTCCATGCCTAAGGACAAGATCAAGTCCGCTATCGACAAGGCTTTTGGTTCGGGTGCTGACGCCGCCGTCTACGAGAACATCGTGTACGAGGGCTACGGTCCCGCCGGTGTCGCCGTCTACGTCGACTGCCTGACCGACAATCGCAACCGTACCGCCGCCGATGTCCGTTCCGCCTTCTCCCACGCTGGTGGCAACCTGGGCACCTCCGGCTCCGTCGCCTTCCAGTTTGAGCGTAAGGGCCAGATTGTCGTCGCCAAGGAGATCCTGGACGAGAACGCCAAGAAGGAGACCATGATCGCCAACGGTGCTGCCGGTGACGAGGATGAGTTCATGATGGCCATCGCCGAGGCCGGTGGCGAGGACTACGAGGACGCCGGCGAGGAGTGGATCGTCTGGACTACTGCCAACGAGGTCATGGCTGTCTCCAAGGCGCTCGAGGAGCAGGGCGTCCAGGTCAAGGGCTCCGAGACCACCATGGTCCCGACCACCCCGACCGAGGTCTCCGGCGCCGATGCCAAGAAGGTTCAGCGCCTCATCGACCGTCTTGAGGAGCTCGACGACGTCCAGGATGTTTACAGCACCATGGACATGACCGACGAGGTCATCGCTGCCCTCGAGGAGGAGTAGCGCCCGCACGGGTTAAGCCGTGCATATCTGGGCATAATGAAGCGAGCATGCAAGCCTCGTGGAATAGATGAGCCGGATCCGCGTGCGTAGAGCACCGGACCCGGCTCTTTTATAATGATGCGAACCGTTTTGCATTTCGAGAGCCGAGATTTGAAGGGAGCGCCACGTGCGCGTACTCAAACGAGCCCTAGCGATTGTGTATCTTGCCGCCGCCATCGTGGCGCTGGGTACGCTTGTCTGCCAGTTTTGGGGGCCGTATACGTATCGCTTTATGTTGCTGATGCGCGACCCCATGCCGCGCATTGTCGTGACGGCATGCGGCGGAGTTGTGGCGATCGGCGTGCTGGTAAGCTTCTTCCGCCTGATGTTTGCTCGTCGCGAGCCGTCCTGCGTGCATCCGGCGGGGGAACGCAATATCGAGGTTACCCTTGCGGCGCTTTCTTCGTGTGCCAGGGCTGCTGCCGAGCGCGACGACCGCGTGATGGTCGAGCATGTCGAGGCCCGCGTCCAAGGCTCCGACGATTCGCACGTCCGATTTAAGGTCGAGGCTATCGCGCTTGACGATAAGGACGTGGCATCTCTGGCTACCGCGATGCAGCAGCGCATCGAGGAAGCTTGCGACACCATGCTCGGCACGCCGGGTACGACTACGCGCGTCCGTTTTTTGCCGTCCAAGACTACCGTCCAGACCGTGGAGGTTTCCGGTGAGTGATACCAATCAAGATAAGACTGCTCGTACGCCGCGCCTGACGATTGACCAGAGCGCCACGCCGGTGAACGAACCTGTTGAGTCCAAAGCAGAGGCAACCGAGTTACAAGACGTGGCAGCCGCGGATTTTGACGAGGCTATGGGTCTCATCAAGGGTACGGGCGCTGCCATCTGGAGCTATGCTGTGCGTCATCCCAACACCACGCTCGGCGCCGTCGCTGGCTTTATCCTCGCCGTGTTGGTGCTCACGTTGGGCCTGTGGGACACGCTCGTCATTGCATTCTTCGTGCTGATCGGCGCTGTGATCGGCCAAATTCGCGACGGCGAGAACGGGATCGTCAACTTCTTCGGCCGTCTGTTTAGCGGTCGCTAATATGTATTCGACTGTCGCATCCGCGGCAGGCATAAGGAGGAACCATGGCTTTTAATACGAAGGTCGATGTAGCCGATACCGAGCTCGAGGAGAACGAAGCGGTCGTCGCCGAAGCCGAGGATGTGACGCTCGAGGACGAGGCTCTTGTCGAGGCCGAGTCCGATGTGGATGAGGATGACGAGGAAGCGGACGAGTCCGAGGACTCGCTGACCTATTCCAACGGTGTGATCGAGAAGATCGTCGCCATGGCCACTCGCGAGGTTCCGCACGTTCTGGGCATGAAAGGTAACCTCATGCACTTTGTGCAGGAGCAGTTTGGTGCCGAGAATCTGACCAAGGGCGTGACGGTCGAGGTCACCGATGACAATCGCGTGGTCGTCAACATCTCCGTCATCATCGAGTACGGCGCCTATGCGCCCGCGATCTTTGACGATGTCAAGGCACGTGTCACCGAGCGCCTTGCCGCGATGACCGGCCTTGAGGTGGCGGGCGTCAACCTGCGTATCGAGGATGTCATCACCCCCGAGGAGTACGAGCACCGCACCAGCCAGCACGAATAACCTTCCAAAAAGGGACAGGTTTGTTTTAGCAGGTTTTATCTGCGAAAACGTTAAACGGCCGACCGCGCAAGCAAAAGCGTGGCCGGCTGTTTTTGTACGCTCCCGATATAGTCATACCGCTCGTCTAACTAAGGGTTGCAATCCCCACGTTCCGCGTTACGCTAATGAGCGCATTGTTTCCAAATTGTTAACGAGGGGTTGCCGTAATGGCTGACGAGCACGAAACAGAAAGCAAGGCATGGGCGATTGAGGCCGCCGCGGCAGAGGCGGCATCGCGTGCTGCCGAGGAGATGCATCGTCCTCCCGTGGTGCCGATGGAGCGTGTGGTTGATCGCACCGATATCGAGCGCGGCGAGCGTGCCGGTCAAAAGCGCAGCCAGGAGCCGGGCTTCCCGCGCTTTTTTGCCGAGCTCAATCTGGGTCTGATTCTTACGGCCTTCGCCATCGTTGCGTTTAAAACCCCTAATCACTTTGCTTTTGGCGGCACCTCGGGCGTGTCGGTCATTCTGTCCACGCTGTTCCCGACCCTGCCCGTCGGCGTCTTTATGTGGATTATTAACGCGGTTCTCGTCGTTTTGGGCTTTATCTTTTTGGAGCGCAAGGCGATTCTGTGGAGCGTCTTCGCCTCGTTTGCGCTGTCCGCCTATGTTTCGCTGTTTGAGCTCTTTATTCCGACCGATGTCTCGATGACGGGCGATATGTGGCTTGACCTATGCTTTGCCGTCATCTTGCCGGCGCTCGGCAGCGCTATTGTCTTTGATATTGGCGCCTCGACGGGTGGCACGGACATTCTTGCCATGATCCTCAAGCGCCGCACGACGCTCGAGATTGGCCGCGCCCTGCTGCTGGTCGATATCGGCATCGTGACAATCGCGGCCTTCTTGTACGGCCCGCGCGTTGGTCTGTACTGCGTGCTCGGCCTGTTTGCCAAGACGCTTGTGGTCGACAAAGCCATTGAGAGCATTCACCTGCGCAAAGTCTGCACGGTCATTTGTTCCGAGCCCCTTAAGGTCGAGGAGTTTATCGTCAAGCATCTCAACCGCACGGCGACCATCAGCCGCGGCTACGGTGCCTTCTCGGGCAAGTGTGTGACGGTGATCATGAGCGTGCTGAGCCGTCGCGAGGCCGTGCAACTGCGCCGCTATGCGCGCGAAGTCGATCCAGGTGCCTTTATCACGATCGTCGACAGCTCCGAGATCGTCGGCAAGGGCTTCCGCGGAACGAACTAGCGCGGACACACTCATCAAACAATCGAAAAGCGCCTCGCGCGTTGCAAATACGTCATCTAAGAGTATTTGTCCTCACATTGGGTGATAATGATGCCAAAGACATCGTTTGCGATCCAGGTGATTCGCTCTAGATACGAAGGGATGATTTCGATGTTCTGTTCGCAGTGTGGCGCTCCTATGGGCGATAACGACAAGTTCTGCGGTGTGTGCGGTGCTCCTAATGCTGGTGCTGCAGCTTCCACCCCTCAGGGTCAGCCTCAGCAATTTGTCCCTCAGCCTCCCATGAACGCGTCCAAGGGCTGTGTGGCTCAGGCGTTTGAGGATATGACCAAGACTCCGGGCGTGCTGCAGCGCGTGTGCCAGATCGCTTTTTTGCCGGCGCTTATCTGTGTCGTGTCGGTACTCGTTCTGTTCATCCCCGTTATTGGCGGCATTGCGGCTGCCATCGGCTTTTTGGCAGCTTGCATTGCGAGCGTGTGCGGTTCCGGCTTTGGTATTGAGTGGGGACGTGATCTTTCGCTCAAGGTCGATGACGGCATGGACCGTCCACTCATGCGTTCCACGTCGTTTGGTCTCGGAGTCTTTTCGAGCGTTATTTCGGTCGTGCTCGAGGTTATCGCTGCCATTCCCGTTATCGGTGTAGTGCTTTCGCTGGTGGAGGGCGTGGTAATTGGCGCTGCGGGCTCGTATTCGTATTACGGCTCTTATGCGCTCGAGGCTGCGCTGTTTGGCTCGCTTGGCCTGCTTGTCCTGGCGCTAATTGCTTCGGCGATTCTGGGTGTCTTCTTTAAGATGTTCGCCGACATCGCCGTGATGCACTTTGCGGTGACCGGGCGCGTCGAGAGCGCGTTTTCGCTCGATAAAGTCTGGGCGGCCTTTAAGCACAACAAGACCAAGCTGTTCTGCGCTTCGTTCCTTCCCGAGTTTTTGACGGGCCTGGTCGCCAACGTTGTCACATGGATCTTGACGGTCGTCTTTGGCGCCATTGCCTCTGTCGGTATGTATAGCTACTACTATCGTCCTACGGGTATTGAGGCAATTGTTACCGGCGGTGGCGTCACGCTCGCGCTGTTCTTGGTGCTGGTCGCTTTCGTCACCGTATTTCTTACGGTTTTTGGCAAGATGCTCAAGCACCGTGCCGTTGGCTATTGGGTTGCACGCTATGCAAGCGAATGGGCCGATGAGGATAAGGACGACGTCCTGACTTTTGTATTGCCCTTCGAGAAGAAGTCCGCTGCTTCGGGTTGCGGTGCTCCGGATGCTTCGCCGGCACCTGCACCCGCTCCCGCGACCGAGCCTGAGCCGGCGCCCGAGTCTGAGACGGCATCTGAGTCCGAGCCTGAGCCCGAGCCTGCGCCTGAGCCTGAGCCGGCACCTGCACCTGAGCCGGCGTCCGAGCCAAGCTCTGACGAGGAGCCTCAGGACGAGTAGCCATGCCGTCTGCCATTTGGGGACGGGGTAGAAATGGTAGAAATAGCGCTTGAAGAATGAGCGGGGGCGGACGTTTCGATACGTCCGCCCCCGCTCTGCTTTAGCCAGGCTGTTATGGATGGGTGTGACGACTACTCGTCGTGCTTCTCCTCGCGGCGTGCAGCAGCGCGTGCGTCGTGGATGCCCTTGATCGCGGCATGGCGAGCCGTTCGGGCATCATGGATGGCGTCGCGAGCCTCGGCGGTCGTCGCCTTGGCAGAGCGCAACTTGGCGGCCAGATCGGGGTTGGTTTCGGCGACCGCGGTAATCGCGGGGCCGTCGAGCTCCTCTTGCGTGGGCTCGGCCAAAAAGTCGATAGCATACTGGGCAGCCACCATGGAGCCCTTTGCCAGCACGGTCTCGTCAATCTTGTAAAAGCAGGAATGCTGGGCGTACGTGGCGCCAATCTTGGGGTTGCGCGTACCTACAAAGGCGAGCACGCCCGGTACGCGGCGCAGGTACTCCGAAAAATCCTCGCCCGAAAGCGTGCCACGGTAATGGCCTTGACCGGTGGGGCCCAAGCACTTGATTACGGCCTGACGGCAGCGCTCGCTCGAGGCGGCGTCGTTTTCGACCTTGTAGTTGGCGATGGTGTAGTCGGTGAGCTCTGCCTCGGCGCCCAAGGCGGCCGCAGTATGCTCCACGATGCGGCGCATAAGCTCCGGCATTTCCTCGTGGGTCGAATCTCCGTAGGTGCGCACCGTGCCGGCGAGGTAGGCCGTGCCGGCGATAACGTTGCGCGCGGTGCCGCCGTGCAGCTCGCCGACGGTGATGACAGCCGGCTCATAGGGGCTGATCTCGCGCGAAACGATGGTCTGCAGGGCATTGACGATCTCGGCGGCAACCATAACGGCGTCGTGGCCGCGTTGGGGCATGGCGCCATGGCACGAGGTGCCGCGGACGTCGATGCGGAACCAGTCGGTATTGGCCATGCGCGGTCCGGGCTCGCAGCTCACGGTGCCGGCGTCGACCTCACTCCAGATGTGCGCGGCGTAGGCGCCATCGACGCCGTCGAGCACGCCCGTGCCGATCATGAGCTTGGCGCCCTGGCCGTTTTCCTCGCTGGGCTGGAAGACGATGCGGACTTCGCCGTGGATGTCGTCGGTCATATGGCGCAGGATCTGCAGCGTGCCGAGCATCATGGCGATGTGGCAGTCGTGGCCGCAGGCGTGCATGCAGCCCTCGTTGACGCTGGCGAACTCTTCGCCGGTCTGCTCGGTGACAGGTAGGGCGTCGATGTCGGCGCGCAGCAGGATGCGGCGGCGTGGCGTGCCGTCCTCGCGATAGGCGTCGGGCGCGGTGCCGCGAAGGGTCGCCACAAGGCCTGTCTTAAGGGGACGCTCATAGGGGATATTCATGGCGTCGAGCTGGTTGGCGATGTCGGAGGTCGTGCGCTCCTCGGCAAGGCTCAGCTCCGGGTGCTTATGGAAGTGCCGGCGCTGCTTGATGATATAGGGTTCAAACTCGGTAGCGATATCTTTGATGGCTGCGGTGACGTCGTCAGCCGCGCGAGCCTCGGTCGCCGCCATAATCTGCTGTGCCTTGGTCTTCGTCATGGTCGATTTGCTCCTTGCTGGGTTGATCGCAAAATCGTACAGGCTCTCTCCAGTATGCCACCTGCCGCTAGGGCTGGTAAAGTTGCCGTTTGCCGCTTGGGGTTTTGTTACAAGGGCGGGGGAGTACACTCGGGGGTGTTGAATTTCCTGCCAGAGATGGGGATGCCCATGCAACATATCGATCGGATTATCCGCTCCAAGAACGTCTTTACCGCGCAAGACGGCATCGATACCGCCCGCGAGCTGGCGATTGCCATCGCAGGCGACCGTATCGTCGCAGTCGGTGCGCCCGATGACGTGATTGCCGCCGCGCCTGCCGCCACGTCGGTTATCGACTACGGTGAGCAGTTTGTCTGCCCCGGTTTCCATGACGCTCATCTGCACTTCTTCCATACCTCGGTCGGTTCCTCGCCGTACATGCTCATGGATATGGGCACGTCCGAGGCGGCGCTGGTACAGCACGCGCTCGAGTTTTCCCAGGACCTGCCCGACGACGCTTGGGTTGTGTCGCAGGGCTGGCGCGACTATCGTTGGGACCCGCCCGAGCATCCTACCAAGGCGTCGCTCGATGCGGCATTCCCCGATCGTCCCTGCGTTATGTATTCGGGCGACGGGCACACGCTGTGGCTCAACAGTCGCGCACTCGAGGCGCTCGGCGTCACACGCGACAGCGAGCCGCCAGCGGGCGGCAGCTACGACAAGGACGCAAACGGCGAGCTCACGGGTATCGCTCACGAGGCGGCTGCCATGCAGCTGCTGCCGCGCTGCCTTGAGTGGCTGGGCGAAGATCGCATCGCGAGCGCGTATGCCGACCAAATGAAACGCATGGCCGAGCAAGGCATTACCTCGATTTGCGACATGTCGCTCATGCCCATGCCGGGCTGCGACTTTATCCGCGACGACGTCTACGACAAGCTTCAGGCGAGCGGCAAGTTGGGCATTCGCGCCCACCTGTTCCCCACGCTGTTGGATGACCAATCGCGCTTGGAAGAACTCCAGACCCGCTACGCAAACAATGCGTTGCTCTCGGCGCCGGGCTTTAAGCAGTTCTTCGACGGCGTGTCGAGCGAGCATACCGCATACCTCACTGAGTCCTATACCAACCCGCGCTTCCCGGGCGACCAGGGTCGTCTGACAGTTCCCGCCGAGCGCATGCGCAAGCTGGTTCTGGCGGCAGCCGAGCGCGGCCACACCGTGCGCATCCACGTTATCGGCGACGGCGCCATCCATGCCGCACTCGATATCTTCGAGGAGGCGGCAAAGCTCTACGGCTTGCCCCAGCATGGCCATAATACGCTTGAGCATTTGGAGAATCTGCTGCCCGAGGATATCGATCGTCTGCGCAAGCTCAACGTCATTGCCTCGAGTCAACCCTGCCATATCACGCTCGACCCGGGTGGTCCGGAGCGCGACCTGGGCTTGGAGCGCAGCCGCATCATGTGGCCGTTTGCGACCTATAAGCAGCGCGGCATTCGCCAAGCCTTCGGTACCGACAGCCCTATTACGCCCGTTACCAGCATGAATGTGCTCTACACGGCTATCACGCGCCAGGACCCCCGCAGCCACTGGCCCGAGGGCGGCTGGTTGCCGAGCGAGCGTATCGACGCGGCAACGGCCCTGCGCAACTACACGCTTGGCAGCGCGTACGCAGCGGGCGACGAGCAAAACCTCGGCAGCCTGGAGCCCGGCAAATACGCCGATCTGGTAGTCCTGGACCAAAACCCGCTCACCATCGACCCCCAAGAGCTCCAGGTCACCAAGGTTCAGGCCACCTACCTGGCAGGCAACTTGATTCACGAGCGCTAAGTATTCATGCCGTACCGTTAAGCGCGGCTCGGGCAGCCAATTTTGGGATGGCGCTCGAGCCGCGTTTGTTTGCCGGTGAGGATGTGTTAGGAGCGTCCCCGCTCTGATGGATTTGGGCGCAGGGTGGAGGTGCTGCTGCCCCGCGCTCAATTTGGACACCAGCAATGCTATCTCTTGGTGTTTTGCATACTTCCCATTACAGATTGCATAAAAAGGCTGGGATGTCCTTCCTGATCCTGATGTACCCCCGCCCGTGCCGTGCAAAAAACGGAGTATTCAGCACCGCGAGCTCTGCCGGTGCCGCTGCGGCTGAGTAACGTTGCGGAGATTGACGTCATTTTGGGGTCCGGCGCGGCGCGAAGCATGCTTGTTTGTCTCGACGAGGCCTGTCTGCCGACCCAAATCGCCGGCTGAAGGCTACCATGGGACTAATTAGATGCGCCCGGTGCGTATGCATTTGTTCCGGCCTGCTGAAAACTCCCAAAAATGCACGGTGCTCCCCAGGGGACCCGTGCGCGCAACGAAAACCATGCCCATGTCGCTATCCGCATCGCCATTTTGCTGCACTGACTTTTCTGAATGCCGGGCCCGAGATTGGTCAACCCTAGGCTCCCGGAGCTGCGTTGGGGTCGGTTTCGTTGGCGGCCGTCTGCTTATGGGTGGCAAAGACCGAGCCTTCGTGGTCGAAGAGCTTACGATATTGCATGCGGTCCAGCCGATCGCGCGCATTAGCGGTCTTGGCGGGAACGTTCTTGGCCTCGGCTGTATACCAAACGCCGCGCACATCCTGCGCCCCCACCACGTTTATCGCCGGCATGTGCGCTCGGTTTTGCAAGCGTGCGCGTTGGTAGGCGGTGAGCGGGGCGCCGATGGCATTGAGTGCGAGTGCACCGACGTTATTGATGCTTGTGTTGAGTTCCCCACTCGTTTGTGCGTTGCCGGCGACATCGTAGTTCGCCCAGACCACATAGCGTGTCTGCCAGATGCGCTCGGTATGGGTGGCATCGTCCTCATCGGTAAAGTAGAGGTCGTTGTAGCGGTCGGTGAAGAACGGCTGGTGGTCGCCGTACATCACCACGACGACGGGGCGGTCGAGATCACGCAGCTTTTCCAGGAAGGCGGCGAAGGCGGCATCGGACGCTTCCATGAGCGAGCAGTATTCATTGGTCCAGGTGATAACTTTGTCGGACACACCTTCGACGGCAAGGTACAGTTGCTGGTCGGTGGGCACCAAGCCCGTGTCATAGGCGGAGTGGTTTTGCATCGTCACGTCGTGGATGAAGATCGGCTGGTCGCTCTGCTTTAGTACCTCGAGGCACTTGTCGTAGGTGGCGGCGTCGGTGACCTTGCGGCAGAGCTCGGGTGCGCCGGCGAAGTCCTCGATCGAGAGGAACTCGTCGAATCCCATGTCCGCGAAGACGTTCTCGCGATTCCAGTTGGTGGCGTGGTTGGGGTGCATGGCCACGGTGCGATAGCCGAGTCTCTTGAACTGACGGGCGAGGTTCTCGCTCGGGGCCAGGTTGTAGGTCATGAACGGGTAGACGCCAGCGCCCAGGAATGCCATGGAGTGTCCGGTTAAGAACTCGAACTCGCTGTTACAGGTGCCGGCACCGAAGGCGCTCATGTAGCTCACTCCCTGCAGAAGCGCGTTGTCGATGGCTTTGAAGCGCTCGGGCCCCTTATAGCCACAGCCCAGTTCGTTAAAGATTGAAAGGTCGGCGAAGGACTCGTTCATGATGCAGATGACTGAGGGCTTGAGCTGGTCAAACTGTTCGACGGCAGCGGCACGGGAGGGGTCGGCGATGCCGTTCGTGCCCGCGTTCCAGCGCGCGGCAAGGCGCTTGATGATCGCCGAGGCCTCACCGCTCTTGTAGTGCTTGGGTTTAGGCGGCACCATTTTTTGCGCGCTCGAAATGAAGGTGGGGAGAAACCCCTGACTGTAATAGCTTTCGAGGGGCTTCCAGGTATGAAGCTTGATGCCCAAGGTGTCGTAATAGCTGATGAAGGCCTGCGCCCCCAGCACGGCTCCGGCAACAAGTGCGGTACGACGGTCAACGGAGAGGGGGAGCCTGGATTTGCTTGCGACTGGATGCTCCCTCGGCGCTGTCGATGTCCCCTCGGTTGCCGGAGACGCCTTTGGGTCCTTCGATTTCAAGGACGCAGACATCGCATGGTCGATGGGCTCGGGGGACGTTTCCGATGCGCGGCGCGGCGGTCGCCCACATGCATCACGCGGAATGAGGACGATAAGCGCGATTCCCAAGGCCGCGGCGGCAAGCCCCATGAAGCAGAAAGTGCTGAGCTCATAGGTGTAGCTGCCGGCGACAGTCGCAGCGGTCGAGAGGGCGAACAGGTCTCCGGGTTGGATGGGCATCGATTTGAACGTGATTACGAAGTACTCGGCGATACCGATGCTGGCGAGCGCAGCGATGCCCACGATTGCGGGGGTCTTACGGCGGTGCGGCAGATAGAACAACAGGCACAAGAAGCAGAAGATGAGCAAAAGCTCCAAAAGCGCCGGTCCGGGCTGCATCTTCCATAGCTCATGGTTGGAGGGCAGCTCGAGGGCGAGCATCGAGCATATCGATGCGCCGCCGATCGTTGCCAGCGTACGGGGGTAGGGATGGTCGGTCATCCAGCTTTTCAGATCCTTCATGCTCATCTTCATCGTCTCTGTTCCTTACTCCTAGTTCAGCGTCTTCACGAGCTTCTCCAGGTTGTCGTTCATGATGGGCGGGTAATCCTCGCCGGCTTTAAGCTGTTTGTCAGTGAGTCCCTCGACGGGGTCGAGCTGGACGCATTGTCGTCAGAAGCGGCGAGAGCAAAGACCGCACTTACAAGGGACATATATGCCGCCGCCATGGGGCCACGGTGACGAATAGGGCGCCGCTTGGGATGGCGACGGTAGATTCGGTTGTTCATAGATTGCTTCTGAATTGAAAACGGTTGTGCCGGGGTGCCGACGGCCGAAGGCGATGCCGCTGTGGCACGCGGTAGCTATTTGATTCAATTGGGAGCCGTTAATCGTCCAGACGGACCCTGAGGGATAATAGGGTGACCGGGGTATATGAAGATCGCTCGGTGCCGATGACGGCGAGGGCGGAGATCAGCAAGAGGGTGATGAACGATGTCGCGCCCACGGGGACGGTGTCACCGCCACGGGCGATCGACAGATTACCGGTGAGCTCGGCGCAGATGGTGCAGCCCGCGCCGGTGCAGTCATGATGCAACTCATGGGCGGCTGCGATGGGGGAGAGGATGGTTACCGTGAGAAGGGCGAAGACGAGAGCCAGGGCGAGCAGGCGAGTGCGAACGGGCGGCATGGAGTCGCGTGCATCGCGATTCGGTGCTATATCTCGCCATGCCGAGGTGCTCAGCTCATCAGTCATCTGCCCTCCCTTCCTCTCATCTGGGCATATTTCATCTGGAGGATTGTAGTCTTGAGAAGCTGATTCACAAAGTTGCCGCGCTAAAACTTCATGCTTTCCGGTCCGCCTTGGCGCCGCGCACAAGTTATCCCCCGGCATTCAGAAAATCTAAGTGCCAAAAAATAAGATTTTTTGACTCCGTGTTGTATAACCCGCCATTCGTGGGTACCATTCAACGCGTACGCAAACAAAAAGGGTTAATTCGCGCGGTATAACCGCGCGGCCCAAAAAGGAGGAGACAAGCATGTCGTCTTTGAAGCCGCTTGCAGATCGTGTTCTGGTCAAGCCCGACGAGGCCGAGCAGAAGACCGCTTCCGGTCTGTATATCGCCAGCAACGCTCAGGAGAAGCCGCAGCGCGGCACCATCGTTGCCGTTGGCGCCGGCAAGGTCAACGACAAGGGTGAGCGCATCCCCATGGACGTCAAGGTCGGTGACGTTGTCATCTACGGTAAGTTCGGTGGCAACGAGGTCAAGGTCGACGGCGAGAAGTATCTGCTGATGCGCGCCGACGACATCTACGCTGTCGTCGAGGCCTAGTCTCGTCAGAATCTCTGATTCGTCTTTGAACGCGCCCGTCGCATAGGACTCGGAAGCGGCGACGCGAGTCACATTTCTTTTGGAGGATTACCTACCATGGCAAAGAACATTACGTTCAACACCGATGCCCGCGCTAAGCTTGCCAAGGGCGTCAACACTCTGGCCGACGCCGTTACCGTCACCATGGGCCCCAAGGGTCGCTACGTTGCGCTGCAGCGCACGTTCGGTGCTCCGACCATCACCAACGACGGCGTTTCCGTCGCCAAGGAGATCGAGCTCGAGGACAACATCGAGAACATGGGCGCTCAGCTGGTGAAGGAGGTCGCCACCAAGACCAACGACACCGTGGGTGACGGCACCACCACCGCAACCTTGCTCGCCCAGGCCATCGTCAACGACGGTCTGCGCAACGTCGCCGCTGGCGCCAACCCGCTGGCCATCCGTCGCGGCATCGACAAGGCCGTTAACGCCGCCGTCGCCGAGATGAAGAAGCAGGCCAAGCCGGTCGAGACCAAGGAGCAGATCGCTTCCGTCGGTACCATCTCCGCCGGTGACCCCGAGGTCGGCGAGAAGATTGCCGAGGCCATGGAGGTCGTGGGCAAGGACGGCGTCATCACCGTCGAGGATTCCCAGACGTTCGACATCACCATCGACACTGTCGAGGGCATGCAGTTCGACAAGGGCTATGTCTCCGCTTACTTCGTCACGGACAACGACCGCATGGAGGCCGTGATGAAGGATCCGTACATCCTCATCACCGACCAGAAGATCTCCAGCGTTCAGGACATCATGCCCGTTCTCGAGGCTGTCCAGCGCGCTGGCCGTGGCCTGCTCATCATCGCTGAGGACATCGACGGCGAGGCTCTGCCTACCCTGGTCCTCAACAAGATCCGTGGCGCCCTCAACGTCTGCGCCGTTAAGGCCCCGGGCTACGGCGATCGCCGCAAGCGCATCCTCGAGGACATCGCCGTCCTCACCGGTGGCCAGGCTGCCCTGGACGAGCTGGGCGTGAAGGTCGCTGACATCACCGCCGATATGCTCGGTACCGCTAAGTCCGTCACCATCTCCAAGGACAACACCGTCGTCGTCGGCGGCGCTGGCTCCAAGGAGGCCATCGACGCTCGCATCGCTCAGATCAAGGGCGAGATGGAGAACACCACCTCTGACTTCGACCGCGAGAAGCTCCAGGAGCGCCTGGCCAAGCTCTCCGGTGGCGTTGCCGTCATCAAGGTCGGCGCTGCTACCGAGTCCGAGCTCAAGGAGATCAAGCACCGCGTCGAGGACGCCCTGCAGGCAACCCGCGCTGCTGTCGAGGAGGGCATTGTCGCTGGCGGCGGCGTCGCCTTCATGGACGCTGCTCCTGCGCTCGATGCTGTCGAGATTGACGACCCCGAGGAGAAGATCGGTGTCGACATCGTCAAGAAGGCTCTGACTGCTCCGGTTGCTACCATCGCCAAGAACGCTGGCTTTGAGGGCGCTGTCGTGGTCGACAAGGTTGCCGAGCTGCCCGCCGGCCAGGGTCTCAACTCTGCCAACGGCGAGTGGGGCGACATGATCGAGATGGGCGTCCTCGACCCCGTCAAGGTCAGCCGCGTCACCCTGCAGAACGCTGCTTCTGTTGCCAGCCTGATTCTCATCACCGAGGCCACCGTCTCCGATGTGCCCAAGAACACTCAGCTTGAGGACGCTATCGCTGCTGCTACCGCTGGTCAGCAGGGCGGCGGTATGTACTAAGGCCGACAAGGTCTAGAACTCCCACCGGGAATCCGGGGGCGGGACGGGGTTTCTCTCCGGAACGTCCTCGGACATGCAAAGAGGCTCCGCATCGCGCTTCGCGCTGCGGAGCCTCTTTGCGTCCTGCGGAATGTTCCGGAGAGAAACCCCCGTCCCGCCCCCGGATTCCCTGCGTTTACGGCCTTGAGGTCGGCGGGCGG